>JAGVOQ010000009.1 GCA_020052645.1 Candidatus Omnitrophota bacterium | reverse complement strand
CCGCCGCCACCACCGCCACCACCACCGCCGCCACCGCCAGAGCCTCCGGAACTTGTGCCTCCTGTATATGAAGAACCACCCGAACTCGAACTCTTCGAATAGCTGACGCTTCCGTCAGAGTACATAGCGATCTCAATGGGCGCGTCTTTTCCAGGGCTTCCTTTAATGCGTTCAGCAACAGCAATAAAATCGTCATCTGTGGCATTAACAACTTTATATCTAAAAATCTTATCCTCTATCTGAATCACTGAGAGCGCGCTATTGATGCCTTGCGTATCCGTCGCGTTTACATAAGTGCCTGACTCCTGTTTTTTAACCTCTTCCGCGACCCGAATAGCTTTTAGGTTCACCAGGGCTTCTGTATTTTCACTTTTAGCAATAACTCTGAAATAATAAAATATACCGAAAAATAGAAGGATAGAGAGGATTGTTACAACGATGATTATTTCATTAAGGATAAACCCCGTTAGAGAACGAAGTTTTCTAACGGTTTGCGCGGACTGATGTCTTAAACCACCGTCAGCTTTATCGCTGAAAAACCGCCGGCTAAAGTCAATGGCTTTCTCTAACGGGGTAAATCCTAAAGCAGCTTTCGACTTTTTTCTATAGGATTGGGGCAGAGAACTGTTTAAGCGCAATTTTTTAAAAATACTCAAGATAAATCTTTTCATATAAAAATTATACCATGTGATAAGAGGCCTGACCAATGGCTTTTATCCAATACCTAAAAAGCCCTTTCAGTCCCTGACTTTAAGCTTTTTTATAAAATGCTTCCTTTGATCTGTTAAAATAACCCAGCCGGACATCTGGGCACTCTTTCTTAACCAGTCTGATCATTTCAAGGATCCCCAAAGGCTCATGCGTTGAAACCGGCATAGCGCTTAACAACAAATCCTGATCAATGCATAGATTGCGCATCTGAAGAAAATCGACACATCCTTTTCTTAAAAATCCGACCAACCGCGCAACTTCATCGCGCCTATCCGTCAAGCCCGGAAAAATCAAAAGATTAAGAGAAACAAAAAGACCACTTTTTTTCGCAATAACCGCAGCGCGTAAAACATCCGGCAAAGAATAACCTCGCGGTCGAAAATAGGCCCTATAATGCTCCTCTTTAAAACTATTGACGCTAATACGCACGCTATTCAAGCCCGCGCGCGCCAGCACACGCATATGCTCTGGATGCGATCCGTTGGTATTTAAATGAATCGTTCCTCTTTGTGTCTTCATCCTTATGATTTCTATTGATTCCTTTAAAACAGAAAGCTGCAGAAGCGGTTCTCCTTCGCATCCCTGTCCAAAACTGACGATGGGCTTATCCGCATTCTTCAGATGCAAAACAGCGACTTCAGCGACTTCATGCGGCGTAGGCACAAATGAAATCCGCTCATGAGACGCCAACGCACAATCGGTTTCCTGACGAGACAAACATCCGAGGCATGAGGCATTACAATGAGGAGACACCGGCAAAGGCGCCTCCCATCGTCCCAAGAATAAATTCTGGGCATTGCGACAATTATAGGTCAGCGCGCAAAAAGATAAATGTTTAAATAACCGGTTCTTTGGAAATTCTTTTAAAATATAAGCGGTGTTTTTTTTAAGCAATTTTATTTCCGTATAATGCGACGGATTTTGCCTTCGAGTGAGATCAATCCTGTACGCAGAAACATAAAAATTTCCTTTTTTCCAACCCACGGCCGTATAAGGCCACAAAGGAAGCGTAAGTTTCAGGTCTATTTTCTTTGCCGCAGGCAAATGAATCCGCGTAAAACCCGGAATGACAAATGCGGCAACCGGAAAAACAGGCTTACCCTCAAATCTCGCCAGCGAAACGAAGCTCTTGGTGCTTTGGTTAAACCCCAATGCCCCATGCCCTGGCATAAAAAAAAGAGAGCTCCCTTTTGGAAAAGGAATTAATGCGTTCAAACAAGGCAAAATAAAATCACGGCCGTTAAAAACAGCCATCTTTAACGTCGGATGGACAAAAACATCGCCTTTATCGTTCGACAAAACCAATTGTGGAATCATAATTTAAAAAACATAGTCAAAAAAGTCAGAATGTCACAAAGTCACAAATATAAACCCTAAACACTAAACTCTAAATCCAAAATAAACTCAAAATAAAAAAATTAAATGATTTAGTTTTTGGGTTTTAAAATTTGAGTTTGTTTAGAGTTTAGAATTTTGAGTTTAGAGTTTTAAATTTTAATTTATGCCCCATCAGTCCTGTTGCCTGATAGAGTTCTTCTGTTTCTTCTTTTGTCAAAAACCGCCACTGGCCCTCTTTCAAAGCGCCCAGTGTCAAAGGCCCTTCCTGGATACGCGACAATGTCACCACATGGTAATGCAACAAAGCAAACATTTTCCGTATTTGACGCTTTCGGCCTTCGCGCAAAACCACATCAATCAAACGTCCGGTTTTAAAAATGATTTTAGCGAGGGCTGTTTTCTTACCCTCTAAGATTAGGCCGCGCTCAAACTGCCTAGCATCCTCCAATGCAAGCGCCTTATTCAATTCAACGCGATAGGTCTTCTGCGTCTCAAAAGAAGGATGCGTCAAACGCAGGGCCAGATCACCGTCGTTTGTCAATAAAAGCAACCCTGTCGACTCCTTGTCGAGCCTTCCGACACAATAGAGGTGTCCGAACTCTTTTGGCAATAAATCCAAAACAGTTTTTTCGGCAAATCTATCTTTTGTGGTCGATGTCACGCCGCAAGGCTTATGAAGCAAAATAACAGTCTTTTCTTTTAAAACAATGGGGCGGCCGCGAAAAACGACTTTGTCGCAACCAGAGACAACCTCAGTCGACGGCTCACAACACACCCGACCGTTCACTTCCACACATCCCGACTGGACAAAAATCATGGCCTGACGACGGGAACAAACGCCTGAGCGAGAAAGAAAAACCTGGAGACGCATAGTTTAAGTTGTGGGGTACCCGATATAATTTTTGATGAGACTTAAGATTTCTTCAGAACTGCAGGGCTTTGCGACAATGCAGCGATTAGCGACAAATTCACCGGAGATTTCCTGTTCATCTTTCGTAATAATAGCCGTCAGGAATATGATAGGAATTTCTTTTGTCGTCGGATTATTTAACAACTGGACCGCTACATCCGAACCATCAATATCAGGAAGCATCAGATCCAAAATGATGAGACTGGGGAGTTTCTCGCGGGCGATCTTCAAACCTTCCCTGCCGGTCAAAGCGCCATACACTTCATAACCGGTTCTTTTTAAAAACCCGGATAAAGAATCCACCACGTCTTTTTCATCATCGACGATCAGAATGCTTTTTTTCTTTTCCGGAGCCATAAAACCATCCTGTTTTATGATATGTTTACGCTTTAGACAATTATACCACTCAAAATACTCCCCTGTGCCGTTTTTTTACTCTCTCACCTCGTAAACCCCGTTAGAGAATTTCGTTCTCTAACGGGGTAAATAACGCCGCTTTTGATTTCCTTAGAAATTTTCTTAATGCGTCCATCCATGCATGCTTGTGAAGACGCCGTTTCAAAAACACGGTTGGATCCAGAGTTAAAAATTTTTAAAACAACCGCGAGATTGTTAGGATCATAATTCGCACGACTTAAATAGCGCAAAGCCAGACGATCCGCAGCTTCTTCCTCATCGACATCGTATCCGCGGCCAAGCAATACGAAAACTTCAGGACTGACCTTGGAAATTTCCTGATCAAAAACCGGATCTTTTTGCCCCAAACCAACAAAAGCCAAACCCAATAAAATATTTTCTCCTAAAACAGCCTGCATCTTCTTCAAAGGATGCCTCATCGTCACATGAGCCACCTCATGGGCCAGAAGCGCCGCAAGTTCCGATTCGCTCAATTTTTTAACCAGCCCGTCATACACATAGACATGCCCTCCAGGTAAAGCGAACGCGTTCATGTCAGGACTGTCTAAAATCATAAAATGATAAACAATATCACGGCGATCACAAACCTGCGCGATGCGTTGGCCTATTCTGTTGATAAATAGCTGCCGGGCAGCATCCGGGACTGGAGGACATCCTTTCTTTATAATGTTCTCCGCCATGCTGCGGCCCACCAAAGCTTCCTCAGCGCTATCCATAAGCCCGGTTTCCTGCTCTTTAACTAAAACCTGAGGTGTCGCACAGCCAGTGATAAAAAATAAAAGATAGAAAATGGAAAATAGAAAAGGGAGAGAAAGTGAAGTTCCCCGGACTAAAGTCCGGGGCTTCCTCCTGAGCAGAAAATGCACAACACCATTCATCCCACGGGCTAAGCCCTTAGGATCTCTGCGGAGGATTAAATTTAGTGGAAGTTTAGATTTAATCATTCAAGAATCAAAAAATTAACAAACTCCGAATTTTTTCAGGGATTTTTTTAGGTTTCATAGACTTATCAATCAAGACGTGCGCCGTGGTTCCTTCAGCTAAAAGAACGCGGTCAGAGCCTCTTGTAATCTTATATTGAAATTTGAAGCTTGTATTTTTAACATCAACAGCTTGCGCCTCAATAATAATCTCATCACCATAACGCGCCGGTGCTTTATAGACACAATGAGCCTCAACGACCGCCATGAAAAGGCCCTCTTTTTCCACATCTCGATAATCAAGCCCCTGGCTCAATAAATATTCCGTACGCGCCACTTCAAACCATATCAGATAATTGGCATAATACACGATCCCCATCTGATCTGTTTCCGCATAACGAACCTTAATCTTAGTCGAATATATTTTAGGCGTCATTTTTTAAGCCTCCCTATTTTGTTTCTCTTTTCTTAACACATGATACTTCAATTGACCGCAGGCCGCGGCGATATCTACACCTCTCGGCATTCTCAAAAACACATCAATGCCTTTTTGAGCCAGATAATTTTTAAAAAACAAAACCTCAAGCTTTGTGGGAGAAAAATATCTGCCACGAGCCGGTCCCGGATTATAAGGGATAAGATTGATGCGGACATTCAACCCGCGCACTAAACGAATAAGGCTTTGAGCATCCTCAACGCTTGAATTAAATCCGCCTAAAAGAATATATTCAAAAGTCACTTTTCTTTTTGTCAGGGCCATGTAGGTCTCAACGGCTTTAAATAAAGGCTTTAAAGGAAACCGATTATTGATCGGCAAAAGCTCGCTTCGTTTTTCGTCCGTCGCTGCGTGCAAAGACACGGAAAGCTCGATCTGAAGCCCTTCTTTAGCCAGGCGTTCAATCGCAGGAGCAAAACCTGCAGTAGAAATAGTCATTTTCCGAATTCCCAGATTGGCGCAGCCCGGATCATTTAAAATACGGATCGCGCGCAAACAATTTTCATAATTGTCCAAAGGCTCGCCAATGCCCATAAAAACGACATTGTTCACTTTATGAAGCGGCACATTCTTCTTAATAGCAAGAAACTGTGCAATGATCTCACAAGCCTCAAGATTTCTCTTGAAACCCATGGAACCGCTGGCACAAAAAGTGCAGGAGAATTTACAGCCCACCTGAGTCGAAAGACAGGCGGTCAACCGCGCTTTCAAAGGAATGGAAACACTTTCAATCAACGTATTGTCTTTGAGCCTAAAAAGAAATTTTTGCGTCATGTCTCTAGAGGTCTTAATCTCTTCAACGGCCAATTTTTCAATACAAAAATACAAACCCAGCTTCTCCTTGAGTTCTCTGGGCAGATTACTCATCATGGCAAAATCGTCGACATCGCGTTTATAAAGCCACTCTAAGACCTGGCGC
This sequence comes from Candidatus Omnitrophota bacterium, assembly GCA_020052645.1. GTDB lineage: Bacteria > Omnitrophota > Gorgyraeia > Velamenicoccales > Velamenicoccaceae > JAGVOQ01. Next base: position 101,288 of record JAGVOQ010000009.1, on the reverse strand, counting down.
GCGCGATACGACTCAAACTGCAAACCTTTGAATTTCTTCAAAAGCTCTTCCTGATTAAAATTTCTTATGTCTTCTCTCATTTATATATGGGTTTGTTGTGGTTGAGCCCGATCATGGGCTTTTCAATTTCGATTTTGTCAAAAATCTTGATTGTCCCCTCTTTTTCAACGGAAGCAAAAATGCCTTTTTTGGGCATAAGGCAATCGCCTAAACTCTGGCCGATACGGCAAGGAGAAGAGCAATCTTTTCCTATTTTTTCGACACGAAGAACAACCTCTGTGCCAATTTTTATCAGATTACCGACTTTAAGGCGCGATAGATCAACACCCTCTGTTGTTATGTTCTCCGCAAAAATCCCGGGCTTAAGTTCTATCTCCTTTAAAACCAGCATGGCCTCGGCTTTTTCCATGTCTTCAATAGACATGAGACTGACCTGGCGTATGCCGGGGCCAGCGTGCGCATCACCCATAATGCCGAAATCTCTTTTTAAAGAAGCACAAGGCACCATTTTTTTAGGCTCGTTTCTGTTCTCGCTGACATTAATAGAAAAAATACGTCCTGTCATATGAATTCCGAGAAATAAAGATAAGACAACATGTTAAAATTCTAAACCCTAAACTCTAAACAAACCCAAAAATGAAAAATTCAAAAAATCTGAAACAAAAAAAATTTTATTTTAAACTTTTGATATTTGTGTTTTCAATTTATTTAGGATTTAGTATTTTGGGTTAGGGTTTATGTCTGTGACTTGTGAACTTTTGAGATTTGTATTTTGTTATTTGAATTTTTTAATATTGTAGTCGCTCTTTCCGCCGGTTTTTTTCAACAATTTTAAATCCGTAATAACAATACTTTGCGTTTCAGTCTTAGCCATATCGTAGATGGTCAGGGCGGCCATGGCGCAAGCGCTCAAGGCCTCCATCTCTGCGCCCGTGGCATCACAAGCTTTGATAATAGCGCGAATTTCCAACGCTGTTTTTGAAAAATTAAAGGTTATTTCAACATGAGTCAGCCGAATCGGATGGCACAACGGAATCATCGCAGCCGTGTTTTTTGCTGCCAGTCCACCGGCAAGCTGGGCTGCACTCAGACAATCACCTTTAGGTAATTTTTTATTTTTTATTTTGTTTAAAACGTCTTGATTGACAACGACCCTGACACTGGCCTCTGCCACACGCTTCGTGAATACTTTATCCGTAATATCGATCATCTTAATCATGCTTTTGATTTCCCATTGTTCATTGTTAATTGTTCATTCTTAATTGCCCTTATCCGCCCATACGCGACATCTCGATACTTTCAGGACAATAGAATTTATTATACAATTTTTTATCAAAGAATACCTCTTCTATCAACGCCCGTACACGCGCTCCATCATTTTCCCGCAGAGGTTTTCTTAAATCAACATGATACGCTGAATGAAGGCAAGGATAAAGCTTGCCATCGCTTGTCAATCGCAGCCGATTACAGGCGCCGCAAAAAAACTCTGTAACAGAACTGATAAAGCCAACGCGCGTTTCTTCGCCCTTCAAGTGATAATATTGAGCAGGGCCTGCATGACAATCAGAACCCAAAAGCTCTAATGTGCCGTACTTATTCCTGATGATCTCTTTTACCTCATCCGTAGACAGATACACAAAAGAAGAAGCGTCGCAACGTGCCTGAGTCTGAAAATATTCAATAAAGCGCACTTCAATGCCATGCGTTTGCCCAAACGCGACAAAATCAAGAATCTCATCATCATTAAAATCTTTAATAATGATGCAGTTCAACTTAACAACCTCAAGGCCCGCTTGTTTAACCCTTAAAAGCGAGCTACGGACTTTTTCAAAAGCATCCACACCTGTCAATCGCCTGAAACGCTCTTTCTTTAACGTATCTAGGCTAACATTTATTTTTTTGACCCCTTTGTCTTTAAGCGCACGGCAAAAAGAGGACAAAAGCAAGCCATTCGTTGTCAGCGACAAACACTCCAATTCTTTAACGCTGGATATCTCCTGAACCAGATCCAGAAGATGGGCTCGTAGCAAAGGTTCACCCCCGGTGAAGCGGATATGTTTTGTACCATAATCCGCCAAACAGCGAACAATGGATAGCATCTCAGGGAAGCTAAGCCTCTCATCATCTCTTAAAAAATGATTTCTCAAAGACGGCCGGCAATAAAAACAATTAAAATTACACTGATCGATCACCGAAAGCCTTAAATACGTATAGGGATGAAATTTCATGTCGAAAATTTTAAATACTTTATCCTTTGTCCTCTTTTTAAGAATGTCTTATTTCTAGGCACAACCAAAAAAACATCCGCCTTGGCCGCAGCCCAAACATCCGCGCTCCCGCTGTATTTTATCGGCACGACCCCAACAGAATCCTTTGCCGGAGCCAGGCGAGCCGGTAAAAAAGAAAGCCGCTGGCTGTTATTATACACACCTTTTCTTAAAATGCCTTCTTCTAGCGAAAGGCTAGAATCCGCTTTTAAAATCTTTTGAAGAGCGGGTCTTACGAATAAATAAAAACCTACCAGGCTTGCTAAAGGATTCCCCGGCAGACCGAAGGCCAAGTGGCGCGGACGAACGGCGAATAAAAACGGTTTGCCTGGCCGGATAGCCACTTTATGCACCAAAGTTGAAAAATGAGCCTTTTTTAAAACACTAGGAATCAAATCACGTGTTCCAACGGATACAGCCCCGCAGGTGATCAGGACATCATATTTTAAACCCTCTTTTATCTTTTTATAAAGAAGTGCTTCATCGTCGCCCACCCTGCCCAGATACACCGGCCCAATACCTAAAGCCCGCAAGGCCGCCATGAGCATCGGAGTAATAACATCCCAGACCTGTCCTTGCTTTAAACGCGATCCCGCCTCCTTAATCTCACACCCTGTTGCTAAAAGCGCGACTGACGGCGCGGTATAGACTGAAATTTTCTTAAATCCCTGCGAAGCCAAAAGAGCGATCCTGGCTGTATTCAAAACTGTCCCTTTCTTTAAAAGTAGACAGCCTTTTTTAAAGTTTTCGGCCTTAAAGGAAATATTTGCATGCGGCGCGATTTTTTTTAAAATCCTTACCCGTTTAAAATCAAGACTAAGGCTGTCTTCCTTTTTGACAACAGCATCGGCCCCGCGAGGCAAAAGAGCTCCTGTGGCTATAGCGGCACACGCCCCAGATACAACCTTTCGGCGAGGAACACACCCAGCGAAAATAGATTCGACTATTTTAAGCTCAACAGGAACTTTTCGGATATCCGATCGCACAAGCGCAAATCCATCCATAATGGACTTGTCAAAAGACGGAGAGTTTTTCAAACTATAAACATCTTGAGCTAAAACTTTGAAAAAACAATCAGAAATATTAAGTTTTTTTATTATTTTGAAAACCGCGTGCTTTAGGACAATGCGTCGTGCTTTTTCTAAAGTTATCATCTAATAAATTTATTTTTTAAAAGTTTTTAAAGTGGCTCAAAAAGACGCGATGAACGCGCTCAATTCTTCAACCACTCTCGACTGGGCTTTTTCAAGGGCGCTGGACATTTCAAGGCCATACGAGGTATCTTTGACCTGGATACCGGCGACATAGACATCCGCGGAGATTTTCAACATTTGATAGAGGCGAAAAAGATCGCTTAAAGTCAATTCGTGGGATGAAATTTTTTTCTCCACAATTTCATAAGAAGCATCTTGAAGTTTAAAGATTTTTAAAGTCGCCGGCTTAAATCCCGCCTCGATCGCATCGATCAAAAGGACTTTTTTGAAATTATCGAAATAATTCAACAGGCCGAAACTCGCGATGCCAAAATTCAGAAAAGAGATCTTTTTGTTATGTTTGAACTTCTCCTGCAACAATGCCAGGATATGAATGCCAATGCCGTCATCCCTGCGCAATGTATTGCCCAATCCGATGACGGCGATCCTATCTTGTTTATTATTGCTCATGGGATTATTTTTATTATTCTAGACAAACCTAACATCCAAAACGTGGGTTGAGCAGGAAATACAGGGATCATAGGCACGCGCCAGCATCTCTAAGGTCAATGTCATCTCTTTTTCAGATTGTTTATCAATAATTTCGGGCACTATCTTTCTCATGTCAGCCTCAAGATTATTGATATTCTGATTGGTGGGAATGATGCAATTCGCCTGTGTCACGACGCCATTGTCGCTAACTGTATAATCATGGAATAAAATGCCTCTGGGGACCTCAACCGCTCCAACGCCGCGGCCTGGACGCGTTCGAATCGGCCACTCTTCCCGTCTTGGGAAAGGCGTGACCAAAACATTCTTATCATTAAGTCCTTCTTTCAAAATCCTTTTTAAGATCAGGATGGATTCTTCTAAACAATGCCCCCACTCCACGACTTGCGCAACCGTATTCATAAAGGTGTTATAACACGGACGGTTCAGCCCTAGGTATTTGGCCGCGGCTCTTGCCGTCTTGTTAAGCTGGTCGCCATTTAAATTAAAACGCGCCAAAGCCCCCACCATATAAGGAGCATTATTAACACTGACAAATTTCGCCGAAGAATAATCCCTCACCTCTTCTTTGATGATGCTTAAATAATTTTGCGCCTCAATCAAAGATGCCCCATTGACGTTGATGTGGCCATCGTAAAAGGCGTATTCCTGATCATTGGATAAAGCAACATACTGGGCCTTGCGCTCAAAAGACGGAAACTCAAGTTTCTTAAAAAGCTTAAGCGTCTTATCAAAATCCGACCGGGCTTCTATCATCATTGCATAAAGATTTTTCAGCCGGTCTAAATCAGGCATCTTGGTAAGGCCACCGATCACAAAAGAAATAGGGTGCGTGTGGCGGCCAGCCAAAACCTCACCGGCAAAATCAGAGAGCTTTTTCATGCGTAGCGCCATCTCAATGACAGAGCGATGCGTCTTAACTAAAGGAAAAATGCTCCCCACGCCCAAAAGATCAGGCGCCACAAGGATAAACGCATGGAGCACATGGCTATCCATCTGTTCGCTGAAAAGCAAGAGCTTGCGCAAAAGAATAGTATCATCATGCGGTCGAACCCCGATCGCATCTTCCGCGGCTTTGATAGAAGCCAAGCTGTGGCCGCACGAACAAATGCCACAGATGCGCGATGTCAAATGCTGGGCTTCATAAATCAAACGACCACAAAGCATGGTCTCAAAAAACCTGGCGGATTCTATCACCTTAAACCGACAGTCTTTGATGACACCTTCCTTAACATCCACAGTGATATCGCCATGGCCTTCAACGCGCGTCAAATAATGCACATCGATCTTAACATCTTTATTTTTTGATTTCTTTTTCATATTTGGCTCTATCTTTTTTCCCTGCACAATAAAGACTGAATTTTTCCAGGATTTCATCGACCGTCAAACCGTACTTTTCTAAAATATCCTTTTGCGCGTTGGCCGCCGGATTATCGATCAAGCCGCGGCACCCGACACAGACGTTGCCATAATTCGGCAACCACGAATTACAGCCGGCGCGCGTAACAGGCCCAAGACAAAACAGGCCTTTTTCATAAACACAGATATTCTCATTTTGCTTACATTCCACACAAACAGGATATTGCGGAACCTTATAGGGTTTTCCCAATAATATGCATTCCATAACCTTTAAAAATTCCGGCCCATAAATCGGACATCCGTGAATATAATAATCCACTTTAACGATTTCATCGATCGCGCGCGTGGGAAGTGCATCCGGTACAGGATCGATCACATTTCCATAAACCGATTTTTTTTGTTCCTCCAGAGATTTCAAATTTTTCAAATTATTGACGCCGCCGGTCGTAGCGCAAGCCCCTAACGCAACAATGACTTTAGCTTTTGCGGCGATCGCGCGAAGTCGCTCCTCGTCATGTTTAGAAGAGATACTGCCCTCGACAACCAGGACATCATAATTTTTCCCTTGTTCGCTCATAATCTCCCTAAAATTTACAATATCAACCACCTTTGTCAATTCCAAAAGACTCAAGCCCAGATTAGCCACCTGAAGTTGGCAACCTTCACAATCCGTAAATTCAAAAAAAGCCACTCTAGGTTTAGATTTTGGCACGACACTCCCCTTTTAATGACGACACAACTTACGGAGTTTTTTTAACGACATAAGTTGTCCGTCGGAATTAAATCCTTGACATTTACCTCTAAAATCAATTTTTAGGTAGATGTCAAGGGTCAATTCGGTCAGCATTTTATGTTCGCTTTCGCTCCATAAATTGCGACCTCATTTGGCACGACACTCCCCTTCATGACATTCACCTTCCATCTCTTTCAAATCCACAAGAGTAAAAACAGGGCCTTTCTGGCAGACATAAACATTACGGATCTGACAATGGCCGCACTTACCTAACCCACAGCGCATCTTACGCTCGAGCGATACGATGATCTGATTTTCTGGAATATTTTTCTTTATAAGTTCAATAATAACGAATTTATACATGACCGGAGGGCCAACGACCACAGCATATGTTTTCTTAAGGGAGAGCGTCACTCCAGGAATCAATCCCGTAATAAGGCCAACATTGCCTTTCCAATCAGGATCAGCCCGGTCCACAGTGCACTGAAAAGAAATATCCGCACGCTTTTCCCAAGTTGAAATCTCATCGCCATAAAGCATATCCTTAGGCGTTTTACACCCGCAAAGAATATGAACCTGCCCAAAATCTTTTCGTTTATCAAGAATATAATGAATGAGAGACCGCAAAGGCACAATGCCCAAACCGCCGGCAACGATCAAAATATCGTTTCCCTGCATCTTATCTAAAGGAAAAGAACTGCCGAACGGCCCCCGGATCCCGACGACGTCTCCTTTTTTTAACCGGTGCAAAGCGGGCGTAACGCTTCCTGAATCAATACGACGAACAGTAAGGTCAAAAAAACCTTTTTCTGTTGGCGAAGAACATATAGAAATCGGCGCCTCACCTTGCCCAAACAAAGAAACCTGGACAAACTGCCCTGGCATATGGCCTAATTCCTTTTTATTATCAAGCTTGATACGGAAAAAACGTTCCCACTCCGTCAATGGATGCGACTCAATAATCTTAGCCTGCATAGGTTCATACGGCATGTTTTTCAAAATATCTTTAGGATCCTGATCCGCGCTCATTTTTACCCTTTTCCCCGCTTTTCATCCAAGAGGCCATTAACAGTCTCTTTCAAACTGATCTTTGCCATGCACGTACGCGTGCAACGGCCGCAACCCGTACAGAAATATTTGTTATATTTTAAAACAGAATATTTAAATTTCCTGAAATAGCGATGCCTCTGTCGGGGGCCTCTACCGGGACGAAAATCTTCCCCTGTGGCCACTCTGGCAAAATCATCCATCTGGCAATAGCTCCAGACACGCGAGCGCTCTCCATCACTAAGGTTCAAGGAAACATCGTCAATAACGTCGAAACAATAACAGGTAGGGCATACAGCCGTACAATTCGTACAACCCACACAACGCTTCCCCACATCCTCCCAAACAGGGCTAAAAAAACCTTCCTCAAAGACTTTGGAAACTTCAGGAAGTTCTGCCTTAAATTCATTTTTGAATTTTTTATTTTTTTCTTCAATTATCTTGTCCCATTTTTTTCGGGTTTCGAGATCCAACTCTCTGATGTATTTTTTTCCCTTAATCAAATGCTCGCCTTTTTCCGAATTGATATGCACGAGATACGCTGTACCCAGATCCGTGAGCATAATGTCATAGCCGCCTTTATGGATGTGCGTGCCCACGGAAGCGCAAGTTGCATAAGAATCACAATAATCAAGACATTCAATGCCGATAATCGTTATCTTTTCTTTGCGACTCAGATAATTAGGATCCGCCGGATTTTCATTAAAAATGACATCCATACACTGAATGCCGGCGATATCGCAGGTATGCACTCCAAAAAGGATAAATTCCTCGAATGCGGTAGTGGCTTTAGCGGCTTCATAAGGCTTAATTTTAAATTTAAACAAAGACTCTTTTGGCGGAAGATAATACTTCTTCGGTGGAAGAATCGTAGGAATGTAGGAAAGAGACATCTCTTTAAACGCGTGCACAAGTCCAAATACGAATGCGCTCTCTTTTTTTTTCGGACCATAGACCTTCCCCCTTTTTTTCAGGGAATCAAACCATTGATCCATATCCGACTTTAAAATAATGCCATGCTTCATTAATTTTCCCCTATAGAGGTTTTCTTTTCTTTAAAAATTAACCCCGAAGTTGCTTCAAAAAAATCTTGCCGGTACACCATGGCAAAGACTTTTTTGAAGTGCTTAAACAAGCGGGTATCTTCGTATTAACAAAGCGTTACCTTGACCAGGCGCGCATCCAACCCAAAAAGCACTTTCTGAATCTCAAGCCTAGCGCTTTCAAGATCTGTGCCTTGGGTCGCCTCTAAAAAGTGGGTTCGGAAATGCTCCTCGGTAATGCCCCCAAACGTTGCCAAGGCAACCGTAATCTTACGAACCCTGCGCCCGTTATTCTTGGAGCGCACATCTTCGATCGCTTGCAACATGCCCTGCATCAAAGAAGATTCATGCATACAATTAACAAATACGCGGTAAAGATTCACCAAGTGGTGAACCGACCACTCTTAAACCACCTACCGCAGTTTTTAGATAAACTCTGGATTTCTTTTCCACTAAAGTTTCACCGATCATGGCTGCATTTTTACCACAAGGATGGGACCTCATGATCCTTAAGGCACGATGCGCGTCTTTGGGGTTGACGAAAAACAACATCTTGCCCTCGTTCGCGATGTCTAAAAGTTCAAGCCCAAGTATTTCACCTAAATGACGACAGGAATTATCGACGGGAATTTGACTATCCTGTAATAGAAACGAATAACGACAGGCTGTTGCAATCTCATTCATAGCTGAAGAAACTCCGCCGCGCGTTGGATCTCGCATAAAACGAATATCAATGTTTGCGTTTAACAGTAATTTTACAATACCCCACAAAGGATTACAATCACTTTTTATTGCTACGGAATAAGAAAAATTTTGACGCTTTAAAAGAATGCTCAATCCATGCTGCGCAATACATCCGTTGATAAGGATTTTATCGCCAGGCCTGATGCAAGAACTGCTCAACCGCTTCTTAACCATCCCCACACCGGTCGTATTGATAAAAATTTTATCCACTTTTCCGCGCGGGACCACCTTCGTATCTCCGGTCACGATCTCGACTCCGGCGGCTTTAGCCTGACGACTCATGGAAACCACAATTTTATTAAGAATATCAAAAGATAAGCCTTCTTCAAGGATAAATCCCGCTGTTAGAAATTTTGGCTCAGCCGCGCACGAAGCCAAATCATTCACCGTGCCGCAAACAGCAAGCTTCCCGATATCGCCTCCGGGAAAAATAATAGGGTCTACAACAAATGAATCCGTGGTGAGGGCATAATGATGCTTCGAAAGCGCAAATATTGCCGCATCATCAAGAGCGTCCAAATACGGATTTTTAAAAACCTTAAGGAATATCTTGCTTATGAGCTCTTGCGTCAAAACGCCGCCGGAACCATGAGAAAGCGTGATTTTATCCATATCTTTTACCGCTTTAAATCCTAAACCCTAAACTCTAAATCCCAAATAAGACCAAAACAAAAGAATTGAAAAGTTTTTTTTGAGTTTTAAAATTTGTGTTTGTTTAGAGTTTAGAATTTAGAATTTTGTGTTTAGTGTTTAACTTATGACTTTTATACCCTATGGCTTAATTCTGCCTATATTCAAAATACGTCCTACACGTCCCTTCACGTGAAACCATACACGGTCCCTGAGGGCTCAAAGGATTGCATTTTTTAACAAAAAGCGGGCAAGCCGACGGCGTCAGTTTTCCTTTTAAAACATCGGCGCAAAGGCAAGAAGATCCAGAAACTTTAGAGATCATTTCGTTTTTTAATTTGAATTTCTTAAAAGCATCGAATTTTTCAAAACTTTTTCTTATCCCCAAACCGCTTTGCGGAATAACGCCTAAACCGCGCCATAGGCTATCCTGTTTTTGAAACACTTCTTGAAGTAAAGCCTTGGCCCGTGGATTCCCATTCTCGCTCACAATCCTTTGGTATTCATTTTCCAAAATTGGTTTCTTTGAATTGATAGCCTCAATTAATCTGTAAATGGACAACAAAATATCTAAAGGTTGGAAACCGGCAATGACACAGGGAATCTTTACTTGCTTGGCAACAGGCCTATACCCTTTGACGCCGATAACAACACTGACATGGCCCGGCAGAAGAAAACCTTCGATTTCTAAGGTTTTATCCGCACAAAGCGCAAGGAGCGCTTCTGGAATAACTTTATGAGCCGAATAAACGCTAAAATTCTCAATACGCTCTTTCTGGGCAATTTTTATGGCGATGGCTGTTCCAGGAGCCGTTGTCTCAAAACCAACTCCTAAAAAAACAACTTCGCGCTTAAGGTTGTTTCGCGCCAAATCAAGCGCCTCCAAAGCTGATTGCACACTTCGAACATCCGCACCCCTAGACTTTTCCTGTTCTAAAGATGTGTGGTCAACCGGAACTTTAACCATATCCTGATACGTCGCGAGCAGAATATCTTTTCTTTTTAGAAGGTTTAAAACATTTCTTAAATATCCGTCGCTTGTCACGCACACCGGACATCCGGGCCCGGAGATCAATTCAATCCTTTTCGACAAGAGGTTTTTTAAGCCAAAATTATGTATGGCTGCGGTATGCGTGCCGCACACCTCCATAATCTTATAATTGTTTTTTTTAACTTGCGCGTTGATCAATGACGCAAGTCTCAAACATTGTTTTTTATCTCTATATTCGTCGACGTATTTCATAATCAGTTTATAGTCAATGGCTTAAAACAAAGAAATTAAAATCCTTTTTTCATTTTATGACCTATTTCGGACAACAACGTCAAAAGCTCTTCTGCTTTGGACCGGTTGATTTTCTCAATAGCGATACCGGCGTGCACCAAAACGTAATCTCCTTTTTTCGCATGTGGGATCAACAGAATGCTCGCCCTGCTTTTAACGGTACCGACACAAACATGGGCCATCGTGCCATCGATCTTTTCAATCTTCATGGGCGTGGCTATGCACATGTCTTCTCCATCAGGCAAGCAGCTATTTGACCTAAAGAAATTCCTGAATCCGTAGTCATCACTGGCCTTGAAGCAAAAAAAGACTTAAGCCCCTGTTCTTTAAAAATCAAGGTAACTTCCTGACGCAAGAGATCGTTCATGAAAACGCCTCCTGAGAGAAAAACATCTCTAACCCCATATTTTTTCTTCAGCATTTTACAGGTGCGCGCTATGGCAGAAGCCAATGTCTTATGAAATCGAAAAGCTATCTCTGAAGTTCCCTTTTTAGCCTTTACGTCCTTGACGATCTCTTTGAAACAAGGGGTATAATCAATAAGAAAAATCCCATTTTCATTTTTGACGTCAAAAGAATACGGTGCAACATTCCCCTTAAAACTCAAGGCTGTCTTTTCAAGCGCGACAGCAGCCTCGGCCTCTTTTAAAACAATAGTCTTTATATTCAAAAGAGCGCAAACTGCATCAAAAAGCCTCCCTGCGCTTGATGCTTGAGGCGTGTTAAAATTTGTATCCACCATTTGACATATCAGAACAAGCTCTTCTTTAGGACGGTTTTTAAAAAACTCTAACTTCATCCGAAAAATATTTTTACCATAAATTTTATATAAAATCCCAAACGCAATACGCCAAGGCTCTTGGATGGCCTTTTCATTGCCAGGTAAAAAAAGATTCTTTAAATGAGCAGCTCTTTTAAAATGGTTTTTCTGGTATATAAAAAATTCACCGCCCCAGATCAAACCGTCTGCACCATAGCCCGTACCGTCAAACGCAACGCCGATAAAATCCCGTGTTAAGCCCTTTTCGAAGCCAAAATGCGCTACATGAGCCACATGATGAAAAATGCCTACAAGAGACGCCTTCGGAAAATACTTATCCCTTAAAACAAGAGATTGCTGATTCGAGACAAACAAGGGATGCGGATCAAAAGATAAAATCTTCGGCTTAAACTGTAGCTTTTTTGAAATAAAAGCGCAGGCTGACTCGTAAAAATCTTGCGTGTTAAGAATATCTTTTTCAGGCCACAGGGAAAAAATCCGCCCCTGATCAGCCCAGGATATTCTTTGGCGGGTATCCGACCCTAAAGCAAGAATCTGTTGCCTTGGTTTAACTAAAGAAGGTATTTCTTGAATAATAAACATTGAAATTTCTAAGGACCGCACCCCGGATCCTCGAAATCCTATTCTTTCCCTATATAAGACTTTGTGCCATGAGATTCTTTCTGAAAATGGGAAACGTTTTGCATAAAGTCTCTGACGCAGACACCCACTAAGGGATCATACTTCCTGTTGTGCATCGCGCGCCCGATACGGCCAGGCTTGGAATAGAATTCCCTGAATGCCCAGGATCCAAGATCCGCGATCTGAGGAACAGAAAGAAATTTCGTAGGAATGATGGGTTGGTGAAAATCCCACTGACGGATTTTTTTATTCAAGTCTTCCATGCGCACCAATCCTTTTTTCACCGCGTCATCCCAAATCGGAGAACCGGGGATAGGCGTTAAAAACTGAAGCGCGATGATGTCCGGATCGATCTCATCAATGGCCGCATAACGATTCTTGACGATCTCTTCATCATCATCCTCAAACCCGATCATCCACGTCAAGACGGTCGCAATCCCTGCTTCACGAAGCTTCGCCACGGTTTCTTTCACCTGATCAACCGTAATGCCCTTCTTGATTTTTTTGAGTTCCAGATCATCGGCAACCTCCAGGCCCACCAAACACATAAAACAACCGGCCCTTCTTAAATCCTTAAACAAATCGATATCACGAATAAAATAAGGCGCCCGGCCTAACGGCATCCACTTCATCTTGTTGTCACACTTTAATGACTCTTCAATCGTCTCCTCCACGCGGGCGCGCGAAACATTGTAAGTATCATCCATCATAACGATAACCCGTGTTCCATATTGATTGTAAAGGATTTGCATTTCTTCGACGACTTTCTTCCCTGACCGAAAGCGGTACTTTTTTAAATCCTGATCCCCACGAGGATCGTATTGACCCCATTCATAACAAAAGGTACAGGCTGCAGGACATCCACGGGAATTCCACGTCTCGCTGTAATTTTTCCAATAAGTATGAGCAACATATTTATCCATAGGAAATAAATCATAGGCCGGCATAGGAAGACTGTCTAAATTCATGATTAGAGGACGATAGCCATTCAAGACAACCTTGCCATTCTTTCGCCATGTTAACCCTAAAACAGTCGAAAGTTCCGGATTAGGACGCCCCAATTCCTTAAGCAAAGCACTCAATGTCTCCTCGCACTCTCCGGCAATACAAAAATCGATCATTGGGTTTTCTTTTAAGGTAAATTCCGAAGCTGATGCGTAAAAAATACCGCCGACAACTGTTTTAATATTGGGATATTTCTCTTTGACTTTGCGCGCGGCTTCATTGTAGATAAAAACAACGGCCAGTCCACCAGTGGTATGAAGAATATCTCCGACATAGAGGATATCAGGACGGGATTGCCCAACTTTCTCAAGCATTTCAGCTTCAGTAAAACCCCAGGCCCGGCAATCCAGGACTTCCAATTGAACATCCGGATTATGCTCTCTTAGATATCCCGCCAACTGTGCGTGACCAATATTAATAGACCTGGTTACTCCCCATGTCGCCCATGCGCCTAACGGCGGCTGTAAAAATAGAATTTTCATATCATTCCTTTTTTGCTCGCAAGACTTTTTTAAAAATCCCTGCGCGTTACCTCTCCTGTTACAAAGAGATAATCTTTAGTTAAGATTTTAAAGCTTCACGTCGTTAAAAATACGTTCGCAATTATTCCCTAAAATATTATTTTTATCCTGGTCGCTTAAATGCAACTCATCCAACACCGACATGGTCGCCGATATGTCTTTTTTAGCGGGAAAATCACTCCCCCAAAGAATATGCTCAGGACCGAACAATCCCAGAGAAGAAATAAAGTTCGCGACTGTTTTATCACCGCTCGTATCTACATAAATACGTTTCAAATATTCCGAAGGAAGACCTTTAAGATCTTTTACAAAATTAATATTTCGAAGCATTGCATAAGTTGCATCATAACGATGCGCAATGAAAGGCGTCGCCCCGCCAAAATAAGAAAAAATAAATTTTAAATTTTTAAATCTTTCAAAAATCTCCGCCATCAGAAGTTTTCCGACGCAAACCGTCGTTTCAAAAATATATTCGATCACGGGGGTCAAAAGAGGATCGTCCACCTGAGAAATCCCAATAGGCTTGATGATCTGCGGATGAACGAAGATCGGCACTCCTTTTTTTTCAGCCAATTCATACAACGGCCAATAACATTCGTTATCTAGGAAAACCCCACCAAAACTCGTTGCCAGAGAAATCGCCTTAAAACCCAACCCCTCCGTCGTTCGCTTGAATTCTTCTATCATGGTTTCAGATTTTTCAACAGGAAGAATCGCCGCGCCGATAAATCTGTCAGGGCATCTTTTTAAAATAGAACCGACGCGTTCATTGTAAAGTACGACGACTTTTTCCAAACCGCCCATCCTGAAATGCGCATCAGAGGTCGGATAGCTCAAAACCGCCTTTTGCACTCCGGCGCGATCCATGGCTTCAAGCTGAGAATCAATATCCCCCCAGGATTTTGAAAAAAACCTGACATTATTAATAATCTCTTCCGGAAGCCAATGGCTATGAGCATCAATAATCATCTTTTAATCCATTTTTAGGTTAAGGTTTAGGTTCAGGTTAAGATAAAAAAAACAAAAAATTCTTAACCTTCAACCTCAGCCTCAACCTTTCTTTGTTAATTCAACGGTTCCAATGCCACTTCATCAATATTGACGGTCCCTTTGGCTATGGCGATCGGTTCAAACTGAAAACTCTTAACAGGAAATTCTAAAAGACCATTAACCGTTGCGGTTGGCGGCTGCCAATCCCCGCGAGGAAAAAATTGACTAAAAGAACAAACAATTTGTTTCCATCCTTTAAAATCATCTGTCACCATAAACCTGAACATCTCTCCGCCTGAGTCCTTTACGTCAAAAGCCATGCGCATTTTCGAGTCAGAGCCAAACATATAAAAACTGATCGCCCCATAACTCTCCCATTGAACTTTTTCAGGTTCGACCAACCATGCGGCAGCGCCCTTAACATCCAAATTATAACCGCGCGCCACCCAGATGTAGCCGCCGGAAATAGCATCAAAATCGATCTTTAACGATTGCTCACCCGCCTGCTTATTGGTTTTATCGCCGCTAACCGAGACGCTTGAACCACTACCGCTACCCGCGTCAATCGTGCCTTCCGGTCCACTGATAATCTCGCCTTCAAAATTATCCAAGATCAAAATATTCTTACCTTCTTCAGCAAATCCGAATTGAGCTAAACCCAACAACAAAAAAATAACCAATGCAAACCTCTTCATATCTCTCCTTATAAGTTATGATGCAGATACATGTTAAATCCCAAATCACAAAATACAAATAACAAATAAATCGCAAATTCCAAAATCCAAAGCTTTAAAACAAAATATTTGATGATTGGAACTTTGTTATTGGAATTTATTTGACATTTGAGATTTGTTATTTGGAATTTCATTTTTTTATTTATTTTAACCCTATTTCTCTGGATGGTTCTGTTGAATTGGATTCACCGGCTTAGTCCACGGCGTCTGTTGATTGATAACCGATATCTCCAAAGGACATACGTTGAGGGGAACCGTCAACGCGAACTTAACCGCATTCTCAATAGCTTCTGTTGTCATCAGGCGCGAATGATCGGAAGAAATATCTTTAAGCTTATCTGTCAGCTCCGTATCCGTGACGCCTGGTAAAAGCGACGTTACCTTAATGCCTAGATCGCGCATCTCCCAAAAAAGTCCTTTTCCAAACTTGCGCAAGGCCCATTTCAAAGATGTATAAACAATAAAATTTCTTGGCGGCGGATCAACCATGGTTGAGCCCGACACCATGTTAATAATAGCACCACCTTTATTTTCAACAAAATGATTAATAAAAAGTCGCGTCAACATAACGTAACCGAAAAAATTCGTGTACATAAGGCGCTCGATATCTTCCAAAGGCTGCTGGTGAAACGGATGCTGACTGGAAACACCCGCGTTATTGATCAGGGCGTCAATTTTTTTAAATTCTTTTAAAGAAACCTTAACCAAATTCTCCAGATCCGCCTGCTTAGAAACATCGCAAGGCACACCGATCACCTTCACTTTGAATTTTTTTGAAATTTCATCCGCTGCTTTGTCCAACGCTTCTTTACCGCGGGCCGCGATCACACAATTCACCCCTTCGCGGCTCAGACTTTCGGCAATCGCGCGGCCAATCCCACGACTAGCCCCTGTAATAACAACATTCTTACCTTTCAATTCAGACATCTTACCCTCCAAAAATTATATTTCTTTTATGTCCCTTCGGGCTACCTTTTTTAAACATCAAGAAACCTTAAGAAACCTTTTTTGATAATATCTTTTCTGTTCCAAAAAACATCAATAAGAACAAACAGCCGTACACAAAAAAACCCAATGCAAAACTTTTTTGCATCAACCAACCAGCCACAACCACCCCAAGCCCGCCAGCCACAAACCGCACAGAGCTGTTCAGGCTTGAAATTTCTTTCATAAACCTTTTATCCAAATCAGTCAAAAATGTAGATAGGCCTGCGTGATTCACGGTCCAGCCAAACCCCAAAGCCAACATGAGCAATACAACACCAAGCGCTGATTTAACAAAAATGAGCAAAAGCGCTGCCAAGCTCATTAAAAAAATACCTGCCTTTAATGTTGGCACTCTTCCTTTTTTATCCGCAGACACACCCCCGAAAGCCTCTCCAAAAATACCCGCGAGGCTCGTCGCTGCAAGCGCCATCGAAATAAAAAACTGACTCATCTTTAAATGCAGAGAAAAATAAACCCCCAGCCACTGGCGCACGCCTTGATAGAGCATACTAACAAAGAAAATATAAACAAAGGCTTTTAAAATCGCAGGCTCTTTAAACGCCTCACTATATCGGCTGCGCGCATCTGTTTTACCGGCAAGCGTATGCGGAAAGTGCCGGGCTGTTAAAGCAGCCACAATCAAACCAAGAACCCCGGGAATAAAAAACATTAAGCGCCAAGGCACAAGGCCGCTTAAAAAAAGGCCGCTTAGGTCTGCGACAAATGTCGCGCTGAAAAAAAACCCGATCGCCTTGCCGCGCCTTGCCTCATGAGCGCGATCCGCGATATAAATTAAAACTAGCGGGGTCGTCGCCGCAGCAAAGATGCCAACTAAAAATCTAAAGACAAAGAGCATTGTATAATTCGAAGCAACCCCTGACAAAAAATTGAAACAAGAAAATAGAATGAGACTGACAACCGCGATATGCTTATTATCAAACCTGCGCGTTAAAGGACCATACAGCAATGCCAAAAAACCATAGGGCAGCATATACGCCCAATTGATCCGGCCAATGATAAATTCAGAAACGCCAAAATCCTTCGCGATCGCAGGGACGATCGCCGAGATCGAACCAACGTTAAACGCAATACAAAATCCCTGAAGGCACAATATGAAAAAATCAATTTTCTTAATAAAAACCCCGCTCTTCAGGGATCGGGTAACGGGTAACAGAGATCAGAAAACAAGAAAACATTTTTGCTTGCCGTTACCAGATGCCCGTTGCCTGATACCCGAACTTACGCTTCTTTCTCAATCACTCTCTTAAAAATCTCTAAATTCTCTTTCGAATGTTTATTGATAAACCCCTCAACCTCACCATCGTTAAATTTTGCCTTTGCGTCCATTGAAAAATGCTGGATCCAGGTCAAAAGCACCCCATCAGGTACCAGTGTATAAAGCCAAACAATCTTCATGTACTGAAATGGAAATTTGGGATCCAGGCGTTCCGCGTACGCAAAGAAATTCTCTTTAAAAAGCAGCCGGAATGACTGCCATGAACGTCCTTCATCATCGGTCAGCTGAAAAACGATCCTATTCCCCTCTCTTTTGACGACTTTCGCTTCTTTATATTCACCACCGAAAAGTTCTGTCCAGCGAGGAATATCGTTAGAGATATCAAAAATCTTCTCATAGGGCGCTTTGATTATTATCGAGTTACATGTGTGACCCATTCTAACCTCCCTAATTTTGAATCTTTAAGGTACTTTTCTCTGCAAAATTAGCTCCGCAGCTTACGCAGCAAATTTCCAGCCCAAATATGCTGTCAGGAAATTTGCAAGCGCCTAAGCCAGGAGTAATATATTCTTTATTCATTTCTTACCCAGCACATATGGGTAAGAAATTATAGAGTGTAAAGACAAGGGATAATATTCAGTTTTACGAGTTCAACGAGTTACGCGTATGACGAGTTAAAAGATTTAAACTCGTTCAACTCGCTCTACTCGCATACTTGGTTAACATATTTTATTCATCTAATATTGCCACAACTCTCGCCCAGCCAGCACCCACATCTTTAATTTTAACCGGCAGACACGAAACAGTAAAACCGAATGGTTTTGGAATCGCCCCAAGGTTACCGAGACGCTCTATATGACAATACTCACGCTTACGGCCCATAAAATGACAGGGCCAGATCTTTGATTTATCTTTTGTCGATAAAAATTCATTAAACATTTCAAAACACGGCCGGTCTAATCCAATCGCATCAATACCGATCATCTTCACGCCCTGATCCAGAATAAATTCGAGAGCATCCGGCATCATGCCGACGTATTTATTCACATAATCGGGTGTGCCAAGCATCTTATCGCCTCGCGTATAGATCAATACGATATCACGGGGTTTAAGTTTATAGGCGATATGATCCAGGGCTTTCACAACTTCGTCTTTTGTAATATTTTGAGGGTATTTCAAATGGGTGAAATCAAGAACAACGCCGGGACCATAACACCATTCAAGAGGAACATCGGAAATCATCCGTGCCGGCTGCCCTTCACAAGCGCTGCCGTAATGAAACGGCGCATCAACATGCGTTCCCATATGAACAGAGGCATGGACAATTTCTAAGGACAACATCTCACCGTCAGGGACTTCATCGGGTCTAGCCACACGCTCCCCTTTTAAAAAACGCTTTTTCCCTTCGGGCTCTTTAGACATGACCACGTCATTGAAATGCTCAACCCCCGCACTATGCGTAATACGATCGATGGTGGCCGCGTGCGTTTCAAGTAACGTATCGTCAATAGGCAAACTTAAATCAATAATTTTCATATATCTCCTCAAAAAGAATTAGTTGAGGTTTTGAATAAATAGGTGATTTTAGACAAAATTTTGAGATATTTTGGGAATCCATGGCAATTTCTCAAAAATGCCATGGACGACGAGGATGTTTGAGTCCACTATTATTATAATGGACGAGTTCCACAGTCGCCGAAATATGAAAAAATTTGTCGTCAAAAAATCACCTCTGAAATAAAAAATCTCAACTAATTCTTCATCTCTTTCTATCAATGACATTTGCGATCTCAACCAATGTATGGGTTTTCGCGACTTCCTTTTCCTGAATTTTTACGCCAAACTCTTTTTGGAGCGCGATGCAGATTTCAACCATTTCTGTCGAATCAACACCCAGGCTCTGTTCCAGCGTCATATCTTCCTTGAGCTCTTCAGGTTTTACTTTAAGAAGTTTGATAATAACGTCTTTGACTTGTGTTTTTGTATCCATTGCTTTTCACGCCTCCTTCATGAGTCCGTCATTGCATCAATGATGGACGAGTGAACTCCGAATTTTCCACCTTAATTTTTCTAATCTAGAAAATACGGAGCAAGGTTTCTTTTCCTTAATGAGCAGACACTTTACAGAATGATAATGAATGTAAAGTGTAGCTTAGTTTATAATTGTCTTTTTGCGTCTGCGAATTAAGTCCTTGACGCATACCTTAAAAAAATAATTTTAAAGTAAGCGTCAAGGATCTATTCGGCCAAATGCTTTATGAACGCTTCCGCTCCATAAAGCATGGCCTCATCAGACCTTTTCCATCACCAGAACCGCATTGATGCCTCCGCGGCCGCGGGAAATCACCAGGGAACGCTTGACCTCATACTCTTTGGCTTTATCTCTCACAATATTTAAACCGGCACATTCCGGGTCAAGATCTTTCAAGTTCAGCGTTGGCGGCACAAGACTATGCTGCATCACGAGCAGAGCCACCACCATGTCAACAGCCCCTGAAGCGCCTAAAAGATTTCCAAATATCGTTTTTGGCGCACTCGCCGGAATTACTGTCGCGCGCTCTTTAAAAACTTCCCTGATGGCGCGAACTTCACTAACATCTCCTTCAAGCGTCGCTGCTCCATCTAAAGAAATATAATCAATGTCTTTATACGTTAGGCCCGCGTCCTCCAAAGCCATGCGAATCGCACGGGCTAATTCGTGACCATCGGGATTTGCTTTAATTCTATCCACCCCATCGCACGTTGTCCCATAACCTGTGATAAAACCCAGGATCTCCTTATTTCTTTTTTTAGCCCTCTCCGGACTTTCTAAAATCATAATCGCAGCACCCTCTCCAACGACAAAACCGTCTCTTTTTTTATCAAACGGTTTATAAGCCTCTTCCGACGGTACATTCGCCTTGGATATTTGACCACTTGTATTGCAACAAAGAAGGCCATAAGGAGACATCGGCGCCTCCATGCCACCGGCTAAGACAAAATCAAGTTTACCCTTAGCCAAAACCCTAATCGCATGTCCTATGGCCATCAACGAACTTGCGCGGTCGGAAACAATTGTCTTAGAATATCCTTTGATGCCATAATATATAGACACCTGACCCTGAGGAGCCGCTGGAAACCAGGCTGAGGCCATATAAGGGCTCACCCCTTCACGGCCTTCCATATAAAGATCACGGAGTTCTGTTTCACCGTACAACCAGCCGCCAAGGGCATTGCCCATAAAAATACCGATGCGGTTTAAATTCTCCTGAGTTAAATCAATAGACGCATCTTTTAAGGCCATCTCTGAAGCGATCAATGCCATATGAGAAAATGGATCGATCTTCTGCAATAGCCTTGAAGAAACATGCGAAAAAGCGTCAAGCTCGTGAACTTGCCCACCGATATGAGACGGATAAAGCGACGAATCATATCGATCGATATTCTTAATAGCTGAACGACCTGCTTTTATATTGGCCCAAAACACTTTCTTATCCAACCCGCAAGGGGCCACAATCCCAATACCTGAAATAGCAATAGCAATTTTATTCTTATTCATTTACCGGCCCTCCCCAAGACGTTTCATAACAACAGAAGAATGAATGCCGGAAAAACCGCTCGAGGTCTTTAGGATCATATCGACCTTTTTCGATAAAGCCTTGTTAGGAATATAGTTTAAATCACACTGAGGATCCCTGACCTCCTGATTGATCGTCGGAGGAAGAAGATTCCTCTTGAATATCATGGATCCGACGACCATCTCGACCGCGTTCGCGGCTGCCAAAGGATGCCCGATCATGGATTTCATGGAACTGATGGGAATTTTGTACGCCAAATCGCCAAAGACGATCTTATAGGCATTGCTTTCAAAAATATCATTCATGCGCGTCGAAGAACCGTGCGCGCTGATATAATCAACATCTTTAGGACTGATGACCGCATCTTCCAATGCAAGCTTAATGCATTCCGCCATAGCCAGGCCATCCGCAGGCAAATCCGTCATATGAAAAGCATTATTGCAGGTTCCGTAACCTATAATTTCACAATAAATCTGGGCCCCGCGTTTTAATGCGTGGTTCAATTCTTCCATAACCAGGATGCCGCATCCTTCGGAAAGAACAAACCCATCGCGCTTGTTATCAAAAGGACGCGACGCTTTTTCAGGTTCATCATTTCTTGCTGATAAAACGCTGACCACATCAAACGCTCCGAATGTGATCGGTGTCAACGGTGCCTCCGCAGCACCCGCGATCATCACATCCATATCCCCGGCCTGAATCGTCTCAAAACAAAATCCAACAGAATCAGTCCCCGCGGTACAGCCTGTAGAAATCGTATTACAAATACCGTTTAAATGATATCTAGCCGTCAGTTCGCTAGAAGGTGTATTAAACATGGAAGCATCATATAGGTAAGGACGCACCAGCCGTGGGTCAATGGGATTGCGGCCATTGTCCGTGACAAGAGCAAATTCCTCTTCCATATACTTTGTGCCACAAATGGCATTCGCCAGGCTCACACCGACCCTTTGCCTATTGATTTTTGAAAAATCCAACCCCGCGTCTTTGATTGCCATATCCGCGGACACGACCGCAAACTGAACGTAACGATCCATACGTTCCGCTTCATCCTCATTCAACCCCAACTCAAAAGGATTGAATTCCTTTGAATAAGCGGCAATACGCGTTCGAAACATCGAAACATCAAACATGTCAACCCGGCGAACAGCCGAAACACCGTCTGTCATCGCCTTCCAACAATTGTCTTTTCCGATCCCATTGGGAGAAATAACTCCCAGGCCAGTCACCACCACACGTCGCTTCATCATGGAACCTCTTTCTAATTTTTCGTTTTACGTATCACGTTTCATGTACCACGTCTTTACCCCGTGAGAGAACGCAGTTCTCTAACGGGGTTTATTTTTTTACGTGTGACCTGTAACGTGCAACATTTTTATCTATTTTCTTCTTTCCTTGTCACTTTAAAAATAATGTTACCGCCATCTGGACACGTCGGCGTACTTAAAGAATTAGGATTTTCTTCAAAAGGAAATTTAGCGCCAAAATTCAAGGCGAACAACACGGGAAACATCATGTGATAGGCAGCCCCACAAAATCCTTCGGGCGTCTTCAAACCCTTAACTTCTATTTTGTCTGCGAGTTTATAGTTATAAAAACACTTTCCCGCCACCTCTTTAACTTCGATTTCCATGGTTTTCGGAGAAGGACCGCGAGGTTCTGTTGGTTTAGGCTTAGAAATAACGCGTCCTTCTTCATCAATGAGTTCTGTTAAAAATTCCACCTTTTTTCCATCAGGGCACGTGGTGCGCAAAGACAGCATATTGTCCATAAAAGGGAACTCAGCCCCGAAAGTTAAGGCGTACATACACGGAAAAATAGAATGCATAGCGCCCTGGCAGAAATCTTTGGCCGGATGCGTGAAATCCTCAAAAATAAACTGATCCCCCACTTCATAGCCATGATAACAGTATCCTTCTTTCTTCAAGACCGTCAGGCGAAGCCGTGGAAATTTCACACGCGACTTTTTAACAATTTTTCTCAACTCACTCATATTTGGCTTTTTTTCTTCCATATCTTTAACTCCTTTAATACGCGCCGTAAATAATGAAACGCTTTTAAGTGACATAATTTGCTTGTTAAAATGAAATCCCGCACCTTTTTAATATTCAATATGATTTTTAATCTCCCCACAACCCTGATTCAATTTTAAAGGTGCGGGATAAATTCGGACCACTAAGTTACGTCGAAAATACTCCGTAACCTATGTCCTCATTTATACGAAATCACCAGGGGACAACTTTGCTGTTTTTTCCATCTCTGTCAAAACTTGCTCAACAGTCAAAAATTTCTTAGAGGATTCCACGAGATGAACCAACTCCGAGATCCGATTATTGAGTCTGGCGTCCATGTTTTGAAGCTTCGCCTGATTGGCGATCTCGCCATTGATAAAATCAATCTCTGAAATTCGTCCCCGACGGATACTTTGCAAAATTGAACCGTATAAAGGCTCTTTGCTTAAATGCGTCATGATCTTAGAATAAATCGGCGCCGCTTCATCCAAAGACATAAGTGTCAGCCCTCTCAATTTTTCAACATCAAAATCCGGCATATTCACAAGCTTGATCCCGATATTTTCTACGGTATCAAATCCTTCTTTGAGCAATCGAAGAGCGAGTTTGCATATTTCGATATTCGCGTAGGCCTCCTGCATGCTCAACCCCAAAACCGCCGGAAGACAATTGCTAAAATTAACAAAGATCTTCGTCCATTTCATGTCTAAAATATTTTCAACCTCCATGGACGTAAACGCGATCTTCAAAAATTCAACGACCTCTTTTACTTTTTCGTCATTAGGCCCAAAGGGGCGGCCCATCAACCAATTTCCTTCAAAATTATGCACAACCTTATTGAAAGGCTCATACGTCGCGCCAAACATGACAATACTTGAAATAATATTCTCCTTATTCAACATTATGCTCAACAACTTATCGGCACGAACGCCGTTTTGAGTCGTTAAGATAAGAGATTGGCTTAAAAAATCCCTGGATTTATCCACCGCGTCACGAAGATCCTGAGTTTTAACGGTAAGGATAGCCAAGTCAACTTTCTCTTCCAGGCGAGGCTTGATATCGAAATAAACCATAGAATGGCCACGGACTCCGTCGATAACAAAACCGTCTCTTTCAACGGCTTTTTTTTGATCAAGCTTTCCCACCGTTATAATCGCGACCCCCTTGGCCTTTAAATAAGCCGCCACCAACCCGCCGATCGCTCCCATTCCAATAACTGCAATTTTCATTAAACGTTCTCCATATATCTTTTTAAATGTGCCAAGATCGCTTCGATATTCTTATTATGCAATCGCTCAAACACGAGAGCCCATAAAATTCTATTCAAAAACCCTTTGACGCGCACCTGCATACAATATGTCACGGTGACGCCATGCGGCACAGGCACGCAACTTACGGTTTCTTCACCTTCAAACATCCCGTTTAAAAATTTCCTTGTGACGCGCACATTATTAAGAACCGTGATCTCAACATCCCATGACGGCGCAAAAGGCAAGAGCACCTTCTGACAATAGCGCGTGCCAACCTTAAGCGGCCCCGTTTCTTTTCTTTCGAAACGCATCAAAGAATCTTTGGGCCACCAGGAAGCCTCTCCCCACACCTGTGTTTCCCATTGCGCTTTTTCCAAAGAACCTTGAATGTAAATCGAATGCCTGTTTTCCACGTTTTTATTTCACAGAGCTTCCGTTTTTATTCGGAAGATTATATTTCTTGTAATTAAACCCGACGTCATCCAAAAGCTTGATCATTAAAGAATAAAACTGCATGGGCACCTCGGAAAACATCGCGCGCATAAGATCTTCCTCTTCAACGGTCCGAGAGCTTCGTTCCTTGGCATTGCTTTCTGCCTTCTGGGTAGCGGTCACTTCCGTCATGTGCCTGTGGAAAATCGGCATTTTAGAAAGCATCTTCTTGAACTTTTCTTCCGTTATCTTCTCCCACGTCATTGTAAATAAATCAGACATAAAGATCTCCTTTAGTCGCAGCGGCCTCAAATTTAGAAATATTGGCCATAAAATCTTTAATACAGAGTTTTGCCAATTCATGATAACGGCCGCCCATGATACGGTGAATACGGTGAGGCCTTGAAAAAAACTCACGCATGCACCAGGAACCAAGACGGCCTACCTCTTCGATCGATAAATGTTTAGTCGGCACCACTGGATGTTGAAAATCCCATTTTTTAAGTTCAATAGACTTGGGATCCAGAATGCCTTCTTTGACAAGCTTCATCCATAAAGGCGAACCCGGAACAGGTGTAACAAACTGAAGAGCAAAAACATCGGGATCAACCTCGTCGGCAAAAGCAAAACGACGCTTGATCGTCTCCTCGGTATCGTCTTCGAATCCCATCATAAAAGTTCCGACAGTTGCTATGTCGTTACGCCTCAGCGCATCGACAGTTTTTTTAATCTGTGAAACGGTCACGCCTTTACCGATTTTCAAAAGCTCGGCATCATCACCCACTTCAATACCCACCAACCCCATGAACATTCCGGCCTTCTTCATAAGCGGGATGAGATCTTCCTGCTTCGCCCAATCATCAGCACGTCCTAAAATAACCCAATTGATCTTGATATTATTCTTTAAGATCCCATCACAAACACCCTTCACCATCTCGGGATTAACATTAAAAGCATCATCCTGAAAAACAATTGTTTTAACGCCGAACTTTTTCGTTAAAACTTCAAGTTCCTCAACAATACGCTTCGCTGAATGCGAACGCCATGAAACGAAATCTTTAGGGTAGCGCGGATCATACTGGCTCCATTCATAACAAAAAGAGCATCCTCCCGGACAACCACGGCTGGTAAAAAGTTCGCAAAAGTTCGTCCAATACGTATGGTTGACATATTTATCCATCGGAAACAAATCATAGGCCGGCAAAGGAAGAATGTCGATATCTTTGATCAATTCCCGGTGAGGACCAACAACCGGAACGCCTTTTTGACGAGACGCAAGCCCAGGTATCTTAGAAAAATCAGCCTGTCCTGCCTGCGGAGCCGAAGGCGCATCCAGATTTTTAAGCAATTCCTCCAGCGTCAGCTCTCCTTCACCGATCAAGATAAAGTCAATCGCGGGATTTTCTTCCAGCGTTTCTTTATGAAGCGCTGAGTACCACAAGCCGCCTACAGCGACTAAAGTTGAAGGACTAACTTCTTTGACCAACGCCGCAGTCTTGTTAAAATGCCATATAACCGCCAAGCCTCCTGTTGAATGCAGAATATCCCCAAGGACAACCATGTCGGGCTTTAATTCCTTTACCTTTGCCTTAACGTCGTCATAAGTCAAATCAAGGGCCCTGGCATCCAAGATATGCGGTTCGCCGACATTTTTTTCCCTGATATAAGCGGCAAGCTGCGCATAAAATTGATTGGCAGCTTTATTCACACCATGAGTCGCCCATCCTCCGATAGGAGGCATAATAAAAAGCACCCTCTTCATAATTCTCCCTTCAACGGTTTAGCCTTGCTTAACGCTCCCTAAACCGCGGCCTCATTACACACCGAACCAAGAAGCAACCAGAGTCTTGCCTCCCGGCGTTAAATCTATATTCACATGCTTTACTTGAGTCAATTCGCACATGCCTTCCTTACCCAGCTCACGGCCAAAACCGCTCTGCTTATAACCTCCGAAAGGCGCTTCATTATAAAAACCACCGAATGTATTCACCCACACCGTTCCAACGCGTAACTGCCTTGAAACAGTCGCGGCCTTCTCTAAATCTTTTGTCCAGACCATAGCCGCCAAACCATAAGGCGTATCATTAGCCACGCGCACCGCGTCTTGCGCATCTTTAACCTTGATGATGGTTAAGACAGGGCCAAAAATCTCTTCCCGCGCAATCCTCGAATTATTACTTGCATCAGCAAAAATCGTCGGCTCGACATAAAAACCTTTATTAAAAGGCGACCCGCCGCCGCAGACAAGCCGGGCTTCTTTTTTTCCAATCGCGATATAATTAAGAATGGTCTTTTTCTGCTTTTCATTGATCACAGGGCCGATATCAGTCGCAGGATCACAAGGATCGCCGACTTTTAATTTTTTAGTCTTAGAGACCAAGAGATCAACAAATTTATCATAAACAGCCTCTTCAACCAAAAGCCGGGAACCCGCCACGCACATCTGACCCTGGTTCATAAAAATCGCGCACAACGATCCGTTAGCCGCAGTCTCTAAATCACAATCTTTTAAAACGATATTCGGCGACTTTCCGCCGAGTTCAAGCGTAAGTTTTTTCAAATTACCCGCGGCCGAGCGCATCACGTCACGACCAACATCCGTCGAACCTGTAAACGAAACCATATCAACGAGATCAGAAGAAGCCAATCCGTGACCTATTGTTACGCCGTCGCCGGTTATAACATTAACAACGCCTTTGGGTAATTCCGCTTTTTCAAAAATTTTGGCCAGCTCCAAAGAGCTCAACGACGCTTCTTTGGAAGGCTTAAAAACAACGGTATTACCCAAGACAATGCTAGAAGCAATTTTCCACGCGGCCATAAGAAAAGGATAATTCCACGGCGTGATAGCCCCAACAACTCCTACGGGCTCGCGAAGCGTGTAACTCAAGGCAGGCGCCGGAACCGCAATGGTCTCCCCTTTAACTTCACAAGCTGCGCCTGCGAAATATTCATACGCGTTGGCAGCCACAGGGATATCAATAAATGTCGTCTGTTTTAAAGTCTTACCCGTATCTTCAGTTTCTATCCTGGATATTTCATACGCGGACTCACGGATAAGGTTCGCGATTTTAACCAGAAAAGAACTACGCTCAGGCAAAGTCATGCGCGGCCATTCTCCTTCGTCATAGGCAACGCGTGCGGCTTTAATCGCGCGCCCTAAATCTTCTGTTGTCGCCTTCGGAAACAAAGCTATTTTTTCTTCCGTGGCTGGGTTGATACTTTCTAAAACCGCGCCGTTTTCGGCATCGCAAAATTTTCCATCGATATACATCTTGTAATGATTCATAATCATCCTCTCGGGCGTCAGTTAACAGGCAACGGGTAACGGAAAAAATAAAATATTTTTACTGATACCCGATCCCTGATCCCTGTTGCCTGACTTTTTATTCTACCGGTACCGCGGTCCACAAATCGAACAATCTGTTAAACGGCACGTACCATTTTGAAATCTTCGCGAAATCACCTTTAAGTTTCAGTTTTTTCTGTATGGTAGCGGCAAAAGGATCGAGTTTTCTGTTAAAGATAGCTCTCCAATACTCAAGCTTCCCTGAAATCACAAACTCCGCCTCGGCAACAGAATTTGAATAATCTTTAATACCACCGCCGCTAAAATTAAAACAATATGTCTGTCCTGTCTCATCCAGCACAACAGCAAGTTTTGTTTCAAGCGCAGTCTCACAAGCCAGTTTCTTAAACTTTTCATCGCCATTAACGATATTAACGATTTCTTTAACCTGATCTTCTGAAAAAATCGCGAATTTTTTTCCTGATTGGCCGATGTCTTGAACCGAAAGACCGGTTTTGACGCCTCCAACATCATTCTTCGTAAAAAGCGTTTTTAAACAGGCGATCTTAACCGCCTCCTCCAATGTCTGAACGAGAAAAAAAGCATCTTTTAGCGTCACGCCGATAGCCACAACACCGTGATTCTTTAAAACAACGATGTTGCTTTGCTTTAAAGCCTCGACGACTGAGGCTATATCGGTGATCGTAGGAGTTTTTTGCTCGATGACAGGAATGTTACCTAAGGTCAAGCGCGTTTCAAACGTATCAAAACTGATTTTCTCATTCACAGAAAAATAACCATTCGTAAATGTCGGATGCACATGCACAACGGCTTTCGCGTCAAAATTCTTATAGACCGCCACATGAAAAACAGTCTCAGTTGACGGAATAAAATTATTTTCTAACGACTTGCCTTCCAGATCAACACTGCCAATATCTTCTTTTTTCAACATCCCCAGGCATGTAGCGCGGCCGGTGATAAAAACAGTTTCCTGGGTGCCTCGGGCGCTTAAATTGCCGGACAGGCCGCCTGAAAGATCTTTATCCCAAATCAGTTTTCCGGTTTCAATAATTTGATCAATCAAATTTTCCATTTTTTACCCCTTTAATGAGCACATAGCTTATGGAATATTTTTGCGACATAAGCTATGTGTGCGAATTAAACCCAGCACTTATTTTTCTATCCACCTTTACTTTTAAATCACAAGTTTAACGTTAAAGCCTAACCTTGAAAATTCTTCACCCCAGCTTTGTTCAAGAAAATAAGTGCTGGGTTAAATTCAGTCACGCGACTTACATTCGCTTCACTCTATAAGTCGTGACTTCATTTGACGCAATCAGTATTTCAGGCACCTCTTCAAAAAGAGGCACATATGTTTTAATCGAAGATACTGTCACTTTTTTATTTCCTATTTTTAATAAAGACGCTTGTCTTGAAACTGATAATGTTTTAGCCTTAAAAAGATAAACAGGAATTTTATGTTCCTGCGCTAGAAGAGCGGCTATCAAAGAACCTGTGCGGCAAAGTACGGAATCTCTCGACACCGCATGCGTAAACCCCGTTAGAGAACGAAGTTCTCTAACGGTATGCACTGATGGTGGCTTACTATCACCATCAGCTTCAAGTGGCAATAACCCCCGTTTTAAAACGGCGGCTTTCTCTAACGGGGTAAAAATAAAAACTTTACTCACCAGGCCCTGCTTCATGCAAAACCCCAGCATATTGTCACAGATCAAAACAGGCGTGATCTTATTTTTTAAAAGCACAGGAGCCACCACATTCATCCCCTCAAGAGCAGGCCTGAGCTCCGCCACAAAAACTTTCTTTTCTTTTAAAGTTTCATAAAACGAAACATCGGGCACACCAAAGATCAAAGGGATCTTATCGTTAATTTGCATCAACGTTAATGTGTTGTGTAACCAGATTGTTTTCCACGACATCAAATCCGGGATAAAATGCGACCGCACCGCGCGGGCTCAATCGCTTGCCCTCAAATGTCAGGATTTCATCATCCTCCCTGATCTCGATCGGAATGTCACGACCCGAAATCAGCTTTTTTGAAGGCTGGGCCAGGACGTAAAAAGGAATCTGGAAATGTTTGGCCAAAAGAGCGATTTGATAGGTGCCAATCTTATTGGCGAAATCGCCGTTTTCAGCAGACCGATCAGAACCAACGATCACACAAGTAACATCACCGTCACTCATGAGCTTGGCCACTGCGTTGTCCGGCACAAGCGTCACATCCAGGCCGGATTTTTTAAGTTCCCAGGCGGTCAAGCGCGATCCTTGAAAATATGGACGTGTTTCTGTCGCGAAAAATTTCACCCGCTTTTTCTGCAAACTGCAGAATTCACCAATCAAGCTCATCTCTCCTGAAACATGACAGTGCGTCAAAACAACATCACCATCTTTAAGAAGTAACGCAGCCTGACAGGCCCTATCGTATCGTTTTTGCCGAATCCCTTTTTCAAGAAAACCGTCGATCATTTTAATAAAATCCTCTTTAAAATTCGTGCTCATATACACTTTTTGTGCGAATCCCAACATCATAGACGTCACCTCTTCAAAAGGAAACGTAGGACGGCTCGAGTTAAAAGCAAGCGCGATCTTCTTTAAAAGCGCCATCTGCTCTTCTTTTGACGTTAATGTCGTTTTTTTCAGTTCCAACACAAACGTATAGCAAACGGTCAGGAATTGGCCAAAGGCGCGCGTCTTCATATCCACAACAGCCCGAATGGCCTGCTTATAATTCTTTACCTTTATAGTGACGATTCTTTTCGGGATAAGCGTCTCATCCAGAATATAAAGCGTGTTTCCTTTTAAACGAACCGGCCAGAATAGAATAGACTCTTTCATAATTTTGAACGCAGATTTACGCTAATCTAACGCTAATTTACGCGAATATATTTGCGATTATTCGCGTTTGATTCGCGATCATTAGCGTTAAGATTAATTTTTTTGTTTTGCTAATGCGACAACAGCATCCAAACAGATCTTGATCAACTTAGCTTCAGCATCATAATAATCCGGATTCATAAACCCGAGCTCGCCTGTGATCATATTATCACTGACCGCGGAAATTGACGCTGCCTTAACTCCGTTAATCTGGGCGATTGTCATCATAGCGCTTGAAACCATGTCAGCGGCAATAGCGCCTTCTTTTCTTGCCTTTTCAACAACTTCGCGCGTCTCACGCAACAATGCATCCGTTGTCCATATCAGGCCTTTTTTAACCTGCACACCTTCTTTCGTGGCCTGTTTTTCCAATACTTCAAGCAACCCCTTATCCGCGACGGTCTTAAAATCGCGGTCGACATAATAAGGCGTCACGCCATCGCCGCGAATAACTCCTGTTGCTAATACAATATCCCCCACTTTAATATTTTCATCCATGGCCCCGCAGGAACCGGCCCGGATAATATTTTCAACTTTTCCGGCGCAAAGGATCTCGGCAATAATGGCCGAATCCGGCGAAAATCTTCCGCCATTGCCTACGGCAATTTTCACACCCTGGTACGTGCCTGTAAAAACCGCGTATTCAAAAAAAGAAAAGCATTTAACAGGCTTTTCCAAGTATTCCAGTATCGCGTCACGCCTCTCCGCAGGCCCTGGAATAATCGCGTATTTACCAAAATCACCAGGCCTCACTTGAACCATACCCAATAAATCCTGCCCCGTCATGTGAATGTCTTTTTTCATCTGCATATTGAGTCTCCTTTTTTAAACGCAAATTTACGCTAATCTAACGCTAATTTACGCGAATATATTTGCGATTATTCGCGTTTGATTCGCGATCATTAGCGTTAAGAACTCTGTTGATTTTTTTCTTTCAACAATGCCTTGTCAATTTTTCCTACCCTGTTCTTTGGCAATTGATCCACAAAAACAAAAGTATGCGGCAACTTAAAATGTGCCAGATGCTCTCGGCAAAATTGACGCAGCTCCTGTTCCAAAACACTTTGACCCTCTTTTATAACAACAAACGCCTTAACAGCTTCCCCGCGAAGGGCGTCCGCAACACCCACAACCGCCGCTTCTTTCACGAGCGGATGTTTATGAAGAACCTCTTCGATCTCAGGAGGAAAAACAAGCTGGCCAGAAACTTTGATCATATCTTTTTTGCGACCCGCTATATAATACATCCCTTCATCATCTTTTCGCCCCAAATCACCTGTATAAAACCAACCGTCTTTCAACACCTCGGCCGTCATCCCGGGATCTTTATAGTATCCCTCCATAACCACCCAGCTTTTTAAAATTATCTCTCCCACCTCTCCAGGCGCAACATCCTGGCTGCTATCGTCCACAAGCCTGACATCGATCCAGGGAGCCGGACGACCGATAGACTCAATCCTGTCGCTTCCCATAGGGATCACGAGATTCGGCGCGTTTGTTTCCGTCAAACCCCAGCCATTCAAAAGCTTGGCATTCGGACAGTACGTCTTGAATCTTCGGAGTGCCTCTGGAGAATTCGGGGCGCCAAAAACATTAACCCAGCGGATGCTCGATAAATCAAATTTTTCAAATTCTTTTAAATGCAAGAGGGCGTAATACATCGACGGAACCATATGAAAACAGGTCACCCTGTATTTTTCTATCATTTTTAAAAACTCGATCGGGATAAACCGTTCCATCAAAACCAAAGTGATCCCGTAAAAAATGCAATTCTGGATATAAACCAACCCTCCGGCGTGGGAAAACGGAAGCGCTGAAAGTTTGATGTCCTTAGCCGACAAATCCACAAAAAACTCCATGGCCTGAGGGGATGCGGTCAAATGGCGATAATTTAATAAAACCCCTTTTGGCCGCCCTGTCGAACCGGACGTATAAAGGATCAAGGATTTATCTGTATCCTTCATTTCGACCGTCGGCGCACTCGTTGAGCCATTTTTAAGAAAATCTGTAAAACAAAGAAAACCTTCTTTGCGCGCACCAACAATAATAATGTCTTTCAAAAGAAGAACCTTTGTTTTTAAAACGTCAAAGGCAATATCTTCCTTAAAAGAGGCGATAAGAAATTTCGTTTCCGAATGATTTAAACAAGCTTGAAGCTCGTCATTTTTCAGCATGAAATCCAAGGGGATGACAGTCGCACCTATGGAAAAAAGCGCCAGATATGAATAAATGTATTCAGGCCTATTGGGCAAAAATAGAGCCACCCTGTCCTGCTTTTTGACGCCGCTTAAAAGCAAGTTATTAGCTAATTTAAAAACGATATCTTTTAATTCTAAGAATGAGACAGGAACGTCTTCAAAAATAACGGCGGCTTTCTTAGGATAAGCGCTGGCTTGTTTTTCCAGTAGATCACGAATGACATTAGACATATTTTCCTTTTATTTACCCTATTAGAAAACAAAATTCTCCAACAGGGCTTACCTTAATATTACCGTTTTTCCTTCTTAGCTAAAGGAGAAAATACCTTCATTTTTAAAAAACCCACCACAACTAAGCCTATTTTATCTTTGGCGGCGGCGGAAATAACTCGAAAAAAACATTAAGCGATTCTCCACCTACCCTCTTAAGATTTCATTTTGGTTGAGTTTCGGAGGATGACCCTAAATTTAAAAATGAAACTCTCCATCTTCGCTCTTATTTGACTTATCCTCCTACGCTCTTAATAATTCATCTTGGATTTAGCTACGGAGGATGACCCTTAATTTAACACTAAGAGATTCTCCACCTACACTCTTAAGAATTCATTTTGGTTGAGTTTCGGTGGATGACCCTAAAGTTAACATTAAGGATGGTCAAGTAATAGTAAAATTTTACTATTCAAATTTAATTATGTCAAGAAAAATTATTTTCTGAAATTAGCAAGAACTTAACTTAATGCAGAATAATGAGTTACGACTTAAGCGGCCATTCTGGGATGGAAATCCTTTGCTCTTCCAATTCAGCTGCAATGTTTTGAATAAATTTCTTCTCAGCTTGCAAAAGCTCCAAATTATGATCAACAATTGATTTTAAATGATACGAAGACTTTGCCTTTAACTCTTCAGCCAATTGATTTAACCCTTCTTCCACCTTTGCCAAAAGACGCACGCGGCCTTTCAGTCGATGCATGGCGATATCCGTCGGTAAATAGGGAAGAAAATAAAGAGCCACATCCAGGCTGAAATTCGGCCTTTGCGTTGTAATGATACTTTTAGCTAAAAGCTGCTGAAATCGCTTTTCACCCTTAGACGTCAGGCTATAAGTCATTTTTTCCGGGCGATGCGCCTGAGAGCTGACGATCTTTTGAACAAAACCTTTCTTTTCAAGCAATGTCAACGTGTAATAAATAGATTCTACTTCCAAGGCGGCGAACGTACTGATAACCTCTTTGATCTGCTTTTTTATTTCATATCCATGCCGAGGCTTATCTTTTAAAAGCCCCAGAATGATCAATTCCTGCTCAACTTTCATGGATCTCCTCAAATGGGCCCATGTTCCGAAATTTAGCGTAACGATTTTTTAAAAGTTCATCCGTCGGCAGCTTTAAAAGTTCAATAAAATATTTCTTAACAGCGGTTTTGACATTCTGTGCCGCGGCTTGAGGATCCGTATGCGCCCCACCCAAAGGCTCTTTGATCACTTCATCGATAACGCCAAATTTCAATAAGTCGCCTGCTGTAAGCTTTAAGGCCTCTGCTGCTTCTGGCGCCTTAATACTATTTTTCCAAAGAATCGCCGCACACCCTTCAGGTGAAATAACGGAATAATAAGCATTCTCCATAACGCAGATTTTATCCGTCACCCCTATGCCTAAGGCCCCGCCGGAGC
Organism: Candidatus Omnitrophota bacterium; assembly: GCA_020052645.1. Lineage (GTDB taxonomy): Bacteria > Omnitrophota > Gorgyraeia > Velamenicoccales > Velamenicoccaceae > JAGVOQ01. The sequence continues at coordinate 66,302 of JAGVOQ010000009.1, read as the reverse complement.
CACCTTCTCCAATGACCACAGCCACCATCGGCGTCTTAATTGACATCATCATTTTTAAATTCCAGGCAATGGCTTGAGCCTGTCCCCGTTCTTCAGCGCCGATCCCCGGATATGCCCCGGGCGTGTCAATAAAAATCAAAACGGGTAGCTGAAATTTTTGTGCCATTTCCATAAGGCGCAGCGCCTTGCGATACCCTTCAGGATGCGCGCATCCAAAAGTCCTTATCAGGTTCTCTTTTGTATCCCGGCCTTTTTGCTGCCCCATAACCAGGAGTTTTTGGCCGTCCAAACGCGCAAGGCCCGCAATAATAGCCTTATCATCACGAAAACTTCGGTCACCGTGAAGTTCGATAAAATCCGTAAGAATCAATTGAATATAATCCAGCGTATACGGCCTGTTTGGATGCCGTGAAATCTGAACGCGCTGCCAAGAATTAAGCTTGCCATAGACATCTTTACGCAGATGCTCAAGCTTTTCTTCCAAGCGCTTAATCTCGCCCGAGAGATCGATCTTTTTATCCGATGTAAACTTTTTAAGCTCGCTGATCTTCTTCTGAAGCTCTAGAATAGGTTTTTCAAATTCCAGTCCAATCATTGCTTGTCCTTTAGTTTACCCCGTTAGAGAAAGCCGCCGACTTTAGTCGGCGGTTATCCAGTAATAAAACCGACGGTGGTTTAAGACATCCGTCAGCGCAAACCGTTAGAGAACGAAGTTCTCTAACGGGGTTTACCCTGCGGCAGGTGACCTGAAACGCCGCTCTTAATCAATAATTGTTACTTCCGTCCCAACAGGCAAAAGCGCATACACCTCTTCGACTTCATTATTCAACATGCGCACGCATCCGGCAGTAGCTTGCTTACCGATGGATTCCGGCAAAGTCGTACCATGAATCCCGTAACCGGGGATGTTAAACCCGAGCCAGCGCGTTCCTAAAATATTATCAGGGCTTCCCGCGGCAATAACTTTTCCATCATGAGACCAATCCGGATTCACAAGCTTGTTAACAATTTTAAAAGTACCGATAGGAGTGATATTGTTTTTTCCTGTTGAAACACGATACGTCTTCACAACCTCTCCATTGGATTTAAGGACGAAGATATTCTGCGATTTATCCACCAAAACGCTGAACTTACCTGTCCACAACCTTAGCTGCATGCCGGGCTTGACAACATCCGACGTAAGACCATTTTGTTTTTTGATAAAATCCACCGTCGTATCATAAACATTGGCTATTTTTTGAAGAAAATCATCTTCTTTAACAACAACTATCGTTGTTTCTCCCGGGACGCTTATGCTCGAAAAAATTATTTTCATATTTAAATCATCCAGGCTTTTCTGAACTTCCTCTATGCCCGGCTTTGACGCATCGTTAACAATAGTGTCTCTTAAAATTTCCCTCGCATGGAGAAGTTCGCCCTTCTGTTCTAAATCCTCAGCGGATTTTAATAGAGCGCTCAATTCCCCGCGCCCCTCATTTTGCGCCTGGGCATTCCTTGCCTTAAAAGAATAACCCAACTTTACAACAACCAAAAGAACCAGAAAAATTCCAACGATCATAAGACTTGTTTTTAAAACTTTTTTCACGTCCTGCCTCCTTTAGCAATCCGTCTTTAAAATAAATCCTTAATATTTATTACAAATAATCGCCAACAAAATCCCTATGATCGAACCCATAAAAACTTCAATAGGAGTATGACCGATAAGCTCTTTAAGCCTATCCTCCTCAATTTTACCCTTCCAATAAATATCGTCGAGAAGCTTATTTAAAATGGAGGCCTGTTTGCCTGTTGAACGACGCACGCCCTGAGCATCAAACATGGTCACAACGGCAAAAACAGCAGCCAAAGCAAACAAAACTGTATCAAAACCATAATCAAAGCCGATGATCATGGCCAAAGCGCTTGACCCCGCGGCATGAGCCGAAGGCATGCCGCCGGTTCCGATAAACCATCGAAAATCAAATTTTTTTGTTCTTAAAACACCTAAGGCCACCTTGATGGACTGTGCAAAAATCCACGCAAAGAATGTCACTATTAAAACGTGATTATGATAAATACCTTTAATAAAATCTGTCATTCTCCCCTCTCATGTATTGATACGATGTTTACAAAACATTGGCTTCCGCAGGAGTCACGTTGATTTCCACAACCCCTTCAAAGGTCGACTTACCGTCTCTGATCAGATAACCCTCATTACGGGTCTCTTTTTGAGGCGCTATCTCATTAGTGACGGGAGCCGGTATCACCGCAGGGGCGATCGTCGGCTGAAACAAAGACATTCGCGACGGTTTTTTTAAAACTTTTCTCTGTTTGATCTCTTTTTTTACGACGGCCTTTTTAGAACGGACGATAACCTTATGTCTTTGTATTTGTGCGTTTTTTATAGCCTTTTTCAATTCATGAACCGAAGAAAGTTTACGGCGCATTTCAGCATTTTCAAATTCCAACCGCATGATTTGATCGGACATGGCGTTATAGATAGACGCCATGGCTGCATCGGTCTGTTCCACCTCGCCAGTCTTCTTAGTCAATTCCGCTATTTGACGCAAATGATCTTTCGCTTCTTTCTCTTTCTGGTCCATCTTAATCTGCATCACATTAAGGTCTTCTTCCATCTGAATACGAGCAGCCCTATTCTCACTTAAGGACTTTTTTGTAATTGAGAGTTCTTCCTGGGCGTTCTTTAGAGACACCTCTAGCTCTCCGTTCTTACGGGACAAATCAACGGATTTATATACGCCAAAGGTAGAGACCCCTACTAATAAAGCTGAAATAAGACCCAAAAATGCTATTTTCATAACTATACCACTCTCATGTACCTATTGACAAAATACACGCCCTATGATAGTTTAATAGGCAAGAATGTTCTTTTCCCGCAACGAATCCCTCAAGGAACTTCGAATTTAACTTACCTATTATAGTTATAACTACTAAAAAAATCAAGCGCTTTTAGTCCTGAAATGTTAGCAAAGTTGCATAGTTTTGGAATCTTAGGGATTGACGCTTATCCTGTGGAGATCGAAGTTGATGTCTCTAGAGGACTGCCATGCATATCCATTGTTGGCCTTCCTGACTCTGCCATTAAAGAAAGTAAAGAAAGAGTCCGCTCTAGCATCAAAAATAGCGGATTTGACTACCCCGCAGATAAAATCACTGTTAATCTTGCCCCTGCTAATGTAAAAAAAGGTGTCCTGATGTTGCAATATTCTCTTACCCCTCGTTCCACCTCCTTAAAAAGCATATTCAATCTCGATTTTTCCAGAATTATATGATTTTAAAGAACTTACAACGCTATTAATCAAATCTCTCTTCTCTTCGTCATCTGCCTCCTTCAAGTTGTCCATAAAGTTTTCGTAAAAACTCTTTTTCTCCTTTAAATCCTCACGAGAGCTCTTTGCCTTCTCAAGGTCAACCCTCAATCTTTTAATTCTATCCTCAATTTCCCTAATCTCCCCGATGCTATTTCTAAAAAGAATCTCTGCGTCAGAATCACCAGTTAAAGTAAACAGCTTTAATGCCCTCTCCTTAGCCTTTTTTCTGGAATCTAATGACCTCTCCTGGGTCTGAATCTGCCCCTTGATGCGGTCAACTTCTTGCCTAGACGTCGTGTAGATATGCCGTAATAGATAATCCTCATTCTTCATTGATTCGTTTATGTGATGGCTAATTGTATCAATAGCCTCTTCTTCAAATTCAAATTTTTTATGACCCACCTTATGAACGCAATTGTTTTTAGGGTTCCGATTCTTTCTTTTCCTTCTAAGAGCACAACCATAATACAAAAGTCTCTTTCCCTGAATCGTGCTTTGTGTTTGAATTTGAACCATCTGCCTACCACAGTGTCCACAAATAGCTACGTCTCTTAAAATAAAACCCGGAGCCACCTTACCCATCTTTTTATGTTTTTGAAAATTGTTGTTAAGCAAATCCTGAACCCTGTCATAAATATCGGAACTGATAATCGGCTCATGAGAACCAGGATATATTTTATCTTTGACCTTGTGCTGTCCTCTATATTTTGGATTTCTTAAGATTCTTCTAACTTGTTTATCGTCGAGGTTTATCCTGGCTGATGTTCCACTGTCTTTTAATACCCTAGCAACTTTCTGAACGCTCTTAAGTTGCAAATAAAGTTCATAAATTGAAGAAATGATTCTAGCTTCTTCTTCTATGATTATGAATTTCTTATTTTCTGTCTTATATCCAAAGGGAGCCTCAGCACCGAAATTGGTTCCATCTCTTGAAGTTTTTGCATATCTTCCAGACATCATTCGCTCTCGGATAGCTTCCCTTTCCATCTCGGCAAAAATTGAAAGAAACTTAAAGTATATGTCACCTTCTTTGCTAGACGTATCAATAGAATCAACTACAGAATAAATACCTACCCCATTATCCTTAAACTCTTTGGCTATTGTCAGTGAGTCCAGGGTGTTACGAGCCAATCTGTCAATTTTCCAAACGATTACAGCATCAACAAGTTTATTTTTTATTTTATTTCTTAATTTTTCCAAAGCAGGACGCTCATCAAGACTAAACCCGCTTGAAGCGTCTGTGTAAATATCTTCATCTCTCGGAGGCAAAAATCCCTTTGAAACAGCAAGAGCAATTCCTCGCTCACGCTGTGTCTCTAATGAAGTACGCTCTGAAACAGCTTGTTCAAGCGTTGAGACCCGAAGATATAGACTGGCTCTTTTCTTTGTTTCCATTGTTTAGGTTTTTGGCTATTCTACGCTCAACTATTTTTTTATAAAGTTCCCAAAAGTGCTTCTCTTTATCTTCATCCGCTCTTTTATTAACGTTTTCCATATTGCCTACTACCTTTCTGCCCTTTAATCACAAACTCAGGCGTCTTGCTTTCAATTTTTCCTTCGAGTCCAGCCCTATCAATAATGGTGTCTATCACTCTTCCAACTGCTTCTTTACAATCACGACGGGGATTTACTAAATTAGGCGTTGCAGTCCCGAAACTTACCCTAAGCTCAAATATTATTTCACGAATAAAATCAGAGTAATTCCAGTTGTAAACCCTGAGCCATGAATCTAACTTATGTTTTTGCCACTCAGGAACGTGAATACTTGGCAATCTAACCATGTCGGAATCGTAGATACTTGCCATTAAATACCCCGCTTTCCAAGTTTACGCTGTTCTGGTGTTGTGCCTTTATAGCGAAGTTGATAACCACTTACAGAACGTTTTCTCTTATCGCCTGAGCCTTTTGGTCGTCCTATGTGTTGTCCATTGGCTTTTGCTACTTCATGCCCCGCTTTAACTCTCATTCTAATCATTTCAGCTTCAAGCTCTGCAAATACACCAAGCATTTGCCAAAAAGCTCTCGTCATAGGGTCGTCCTGGGCAGTATCAACACCGTCCCCTAAAGAGATGAGGCGAATTTTTTTATTCTTCAATTCGCCCATTAAATCCACTAGGTTTGCTATAGACCTTCCGAGCCTGTCGAGCTTAGGCACTATCAAGGTTTTAAACTTCCCCGTCCTCATGTCCTCAAGCATTCTTTGATAAGCCGGGCGGTCTGTGTTGCATCCAGAATATCCCCTGTCAAAATAAATTTCCTGGAAGGTGAAGCCATTTCTTTCTGCATAACCTTTCAGTGCAAAAAGAGTCGATTCCCCATCCTGGTCTTTCGTGCTCGTTCTGGTAAGCCCACAGATAGGGCTCTCAATCATAATATTGGTCATTTGGTCATTCTCCTATTTTTTCGAATCCTGATAAACTTCTTCCGGGTTTAAATTGGCTTGTTTCAATTCTTGTTCGATTTTATCTACTAATTCAGCCTGATAAATAAATTTTGCATATTCCATAAAATAGCCTTTATCTGTAATGAGGCTTATAATTCCATCTGAAGCTATTTTCTTTTCTTCAAAAAACTCATTTCTTTTTGTTGAATTAATTTCTGATAAAGCATTACTCAAGGTTATTTCTGAAGCATCACAAAAGACATTGTTTGGCACCAACCCCTTGTATTTTTCAGCGAGTTTAGAAGTTAATGCCAATGCCTTATCAAGTTCATTAATTTGCTTTTCCCTAAGTAGAGACATTTTAATTTTTTCTTCTCTTTTATAGGCTGGAAGGTTTTCAAGAGTGTTTCTTGCATCACAATAATGCCTAATCAAGGCTTCTTTAAACAAAAAATTCATCAATTCCTCCATTTTTGTTATTTATTTATTCGTCCTATTTTGGTATAACTTTAAACATCTCTGGAAATATCAAGCTTGGGTCGGTATCAAGCACTCGCCCAATATCAACCGCAGTCTCAATGCGTGGATAACACTCGCCCTTTTCCCATAAAGCAAGGACTTGCCTCTTGATACCCAGCTTTTCTGCGAGTTGCCCCTGCGTAAGACCCGCACGTTTACGGTAAAGCGTTAAATTGAATGCGTCTCTATACATATTCTCACCATCCTTTCTGTTTGATTTGAAATGCAATGTTTTTTGGTAAAAAAAGGGTGCTACAAGCACCTATTCACCATTACCCCCCCAAAAACCTTTCACTATCCTCATATATTAGCAACCTGTTTTAAGCTCAAAATTCAAAATTTGAGCACGAAAATTTTTTAAAATATTTTGCTTCCTTATTATGCTCATAAAAAATATATCCACACAAATGGGTGGTATTCTTTAAGTCTTTCAGCAAATCTGAGAGCAATGATTCGAATCTGTGCTATTGCCACATTACAAACACTTATGTTTACACTTTCGTTTCACCTTTTAACAAAGAGTTTACACTAGAATTTAATCTTGTCAAGGTATTTTTAAAAAAAACTTGCACTTCTCTTTCGCTGTGGTAGTATTGTTTTTATGGGATACGAAGTTTTAAAGAAGCATTGGACAGCATCACACGATAAACCCGTAGTTAGTTTTGGGGTCAGGGGAATCATCTACCTTAATTCTGCGGTAATGAATCTCCATTTTAAGAACGTAAAATTTGTTGATTTGCTCTACGACGATAAGAAACGCTCCCTGGCAATTAAGCCCGTCAAAGAAATGAGTCAAAACTCCTATAAATTAAAAGCAACTAATCCTCAAGAAGCATCCACCTCAGCTATTGCCTGTCGCTCTATCCTTAAAAAACTTAAAATTGAACTTACAGAAAAGAAACAATATATTCCAACTTGGAACACTCAGGGAAAATTCCTAGAAATAAAACTTTAAGGCAAAGATGCCTAAACGTTTTGTAGGAGTGGACGCTCTCGCCGAATACTTAGACGTCAAGAAAAGCACTCTATATCGATGGGTTCACGAACAAAGGATTCCACACTATAAGATTGGTGGCTTGGTGAAGTTTGAGTTGGAGAAGATTGATAGGTGGCTGAAGAATAAAGAAGTGAAACCTCTTAATATGTGGTGGAAGGAGAAATGATATGAAAAAACTAATCTATTTATTCGTTATGGCGATGTTAGTGGCTATATTATTCTATATTTGTTTTCCAAAATATGAGCTTTATCAATCGGTAGGGAGCGGACTTTACACCTATCGGTTCAATAGGATAACAGGAACTATCCAAATCGGAGACCCCACAAACGGAAAATGGTGTCGTGCCATGCCTGTTTTATCTATTCAAAAACCATAAGGACACATAAATGAGCGAACAGAAAGAATCAAATATTTTTGAGATTAAACTCCCAGAAACAATTTCCGCAATAAGGGCTACAGAATACATCCAAGAAGAAATAGTAAAAAACGGTGGTCTTCTTGCTTCAACAACTGCAAATGCCATAGCGACCGTAATAATACAAGCCGAAAAGCAGAATAAAAGAACGATAAGCGTTGGTTTACAATTTTCCCCTATTGCCCCGTATATTTTGGGTCATTTCAACTTAAGCGACGAAACAACTATTACACAACAAATCCCCATACAGCCACAAACGAAAAAAAACTACAGGCGGATAGTGGCGAGAGAAGGATTAATTCTACTCCTATTTCTACTCATATCTTTCATTATCTATCAACTATCTGGAATCATTGCCGATTTATGTGTAAAGGTAAAATATAGTTACATTACTAAAGAAGAAGTAATGCTCTTGGAGGCTTTGCATGACTACGCAGATAGCAGAGTAAAGGTATTCTCCTGTTTGCTTTATCCACTTTTTTGGCTCATCCGCTTCACCATTTGGGCGATAAGAACATTGAGGCAAAGATGAATAAAGAAAGAAAGTTTTGGATTAATCTTCTTCTAGCGATACCATACATCCCAATAGCAACTCTTGCTATTCTCGTACCCCTCACTCTGATTGGAGCTTTAGATAATGCAATCACCAAAATTCAGTTAGCAGGGCATTCGTGGTGGCTGTTGATAATTCTATACACCTTTGCGTTCTTATATCTTACTCTTGAACCCAAGCTCAAAATACAATGGGAAAGAGAAAAAGTAGTCAATGGGCTAATTCTTTACTTTAAAGACCAACTTGAGAAACGTGGCGAAAAGCAACCATCCTCCATAGAATTAAACTCAATACATGATTCACTTATGGAAAGACTCAAAATATGGGTTTGGTTCAACCCTAAATTATGGAAGGAAGAATTTCCGAATGAAGAATATCCAAAATATCTTTTTGGAATTGTAGATAATTATATTGATTTTATTGACAGATATAAGAAAGACCCCTCTGTTGTCGTTCCTCAATAACACCCCCAAGCACTCTTCTCTAACCCCTCAGGGCAAATACTACAAGTATTTCTTGATTCACAAGTCGGGCATATCGTTGTATAGATTCTAAATAGTCTTCGTTCTTCTTCTGTCATTAATCCTACTGGATACTTTGATACTTTCTTTTTTCTCGGCATTAATCAACTCCGTTGTTTGTGCTCAAAACATGGGGTGATATAGTAAGGTTCGACGTGAAATAATGTAACTTAGACAATCCTAGAGAGAGATTTTTTCAAAAAAGGGGCAAACCTCGGAGAGCCAAGAGAATGAAACCCATCCGAGGTAAGGAGGGTAGCCCCGGTTCTTTTATTCTTCGCTCTTATCGTCTTTCTTTAAAGAGTTCATTTCCCCTGCGAGAACGTCAAAGTGTTGCATGACTTTTTTTGCTTCATTCTTGAGTTTTAAATACCTATAGACCCGATTTAATTTCGTGTCCCCAACAGGAGTTGCTCCTAGTTCAGTAAAAAGAGAAACCAACTTCTCGAGAGGTTCTCCTTCCCCTTTCAGGGCTTCATAAATAAACTTCGCCTTCTCATGAACTTCTCTATCGTCTGTGTCAGAGCCCCAGACTTCAAGCATATTAAAGAGCTTTGGATAAGGTTCGCTTGGGACATACCCTTGGGGGAGTGGTGCTCTGGAAGCGATATTCTCCCGCATCGTTTGAACTGCCGACTTCACCATTCCTTCTGACATTATCTTTCTCCAATTGGTCTTTGGTCGCCACGTAATTTAGAGAATCCAGGTTTCATCGCAGTCATTCTTCTATTTTCCTCATTTATTCTTTCTCTAATTCCTTGCATACCTTCTTGGTGTCTCTTCACGAGGTCAACATCATCCTTTGCACGTAACGTCCCAAAAGGCTTTGTATCTAAGCCCACCCCAATTTTCACATATTCCATGCGATTTTCTTTTGTAGGATGATTCTGCATTTTTTCATAAGCCTCGGAGAGATGCTTCTTCCTTTGTTCCTCGGCGACAATTTGTTTCTGGACATTGTTGTATTCGTCTTTGAAGTTCACCAATTCACCTGATTTATCAGCCTCTCTAACAGCGTGTGCAAGAGAACCTGTGGCTCTAATTCTTGCCTTCTCTAGCTTCTCGAAAGCAATCTGAACCGTTTCTGGTAAAGCTCGTCCCTGTTTAAGGTCTTGCAAGGAAACACTCTTTGGGTCTATACCAACTTTTTCCATTTCTTTTTCGACATTTGCAACTTCGTTAAGCACGTTCTCTTTCAGATGATATAGATTTTTCTTTTTCAGAAAATATTCTATTCGCTTTTCTTGCTCCTCAATGGTTGGGGGTTGCTCTACCTGCGGTGTCTCTTGTTGAGGTTGGTTCTCTACAACGTTTTCGTTCTCCATTTATTCCTCCTGTTTATTTTGTGCCATACTTTTTATAAAAATCACTCTTACCGAATACTCTGAACTTTTCCAATTCTGCATGTGATGGCTTTATTGGTTGAACAAGATTACTAAGGACTTTCTTTTTTACGTCTCTCCTGGCACGTGCCACAACGTCAGCGACAATCTTCTCCCGGTCAGCTTGAGGTAGCTTCCTAAACTCTGGATTACTCGCCAAAGTTTCTATGTCTTTTTTAATCGTCCCGCCAGAGAGCATTAAAACCTTGTGATAAGTATCTGGGGACATCTTCACTTTCCCCGCCATCTTCGACGGAAAACCTATTGGAGTATCAGCAATAGAAGTCTCTAGTTGAGAAGGTTTCTCTTTTCCGATATTTAAGACATCTCGTTTAACTGGTTCACCAAAGGCATTAAGTTTAGTAGGAAGAGTCTCTGATAACCCAGGCACCTTTGCTTTGAGATAATCAAGAACGCTATTCGCTTCTCTATAATACGGGTCTTTAATTTGAGCTAAAAAACTCAAAGCATTAGGCACCGCTCCCGAAGAAATTCTACGGAGCCAACTTGCTCCATACATCTCCGGGTCTGAAGTTGCCTTAATAAAGTTCGTCATTCCTGACAGATAGGTCTTATTCGTTAAGGTCTTTGCTAATCCACCAACGGCATCTAAGACTTTTTCCGAAGAAAGGTCTTTATCGCTATTCTGATAATCTTGTATTAGGTTAGCGATGATTGAAAAAGCTGAACCTACTGGCTCAAGCCTGTCTAACGGAACCCAATATTCACCGACTTTTATTGCATTTGGTTTCTTGCCTTGCCTATAGAAAGCATCTCTATCTGCTGGTTTCTCCGGAGCGTTGCCTGTTATGTTTCCTTTTACCTTTTGCCAGGCAATCCATCCTGCAAGTGTTGAACCGAGACTTAAAAGCCCCAAGTCTTTTGATAATTCTTCCTGGGTGTATGTCTTAGTGGCTCCTTTATAAAGAATCTTTCCAAGAACTAAAGGGGTTCTTTCTAGTCCCCGGTCAATCAGATTCGCTGGTGTCTTTAAGAATGGAACTACATAACGAAGTCCGGGCACTTTGTCTCTTACGTGCATCAATGCCTTTGCTATTGCGTTAGGTTCATTCTGAAAAGTCCTATAGAGTTGTTCGTTTTGAACAGCCTCTGTTAATTCTGCTCCTGTCTTTCCAGCATACCTTTGAGCATATAACTCCATTCTGCCTATTGTGTTCTTTGCAAGATTGTCCTCAAGTTGCAATAGATTCCCCGGGGTACCTATTATCTTTCCCGCCATTCCTTTTATTGGTTGAGAGAAATGTTCAATCTTGGAACCCGGCATAAGCTCGACGGGTAGTTTCTCTTTGCTCATTAAGCCCTTAACCATTGCTGGAATTTCACCGAAGTATTGAGTTCTCTTGCCCGTTACAGCTGAAATTGGTAAATCCCACATAGCACTTGCAAACTTCTCAGGGATTTTCGCCAGAGTGAATAACGTATTACTTGCAGTATTGACAATGTGGGTCATAGGATTACTTAAAATAGAGTTCATCCAGCCAGAATAGACTTTATTCCACATCGTAGGATTAAACTCTTTATCAACAACTGTGTCTCTTAATTTTGTTAAAGAACCAATTAGCTCCGCATCTTTTCCAAGAATAGGGTCTCTCTTGATAGCTGTTATTTTATCGTCAATCAAAAATGCCATCCCTTGCTGTTCATCAGCCGGGAGTTTCTGCTGTCGTAAACCACGACCGAAGATAGATGCGACTTTTCTTTGTTTAGTAAGTCCGTCTTCAATCAATCCATCGAGACCGTCCTTTAGTTGAGTAAGGTCTTGTTTTAATACATCTCTGATTAGCTGAGTGTTTCCTTGTCTTAGCTTTAAGGCTTCAGCTTCAACCGTTCCTTCTTTTAAGTTTGAAAGATAGTTTATAGTCGGAGTCCCTTTTAATTCACTCGCCATCTTAAAGAGTTCTTCATCGGAAACCTTTGGCGTCTTGCCTATGGAAGGTTTATCAGTAATAACTTCATAGACCTTTCCTCGGACATCTTCAGGAAATTTTGTTAGGTTAATATTCTCTGCGAATTGCTCAGGAGTCCGAATCGGCGGTTCTTTAACTATCGGCTCTGGCGTGATGGCTCCCGGGAGGGCTTGTTCTACCACTTGGGCTGTCTTGCCTAACTCTTTAACGCCTTGGACGAAACCTCTCCCAACAGGAACTGTCTTTGCTATTGCTCCGACGGTAGTCCCTGCAACAGGGATTCTTGCTACTCCGGCAGTCCCAGCCATCAAAGCCACATCTGCTGGTGATAGGTCTGCTGTTTGAATTAAAGCCTGACCCACTGCTGAAGGGAGTTGTTTAATAAATGCCTCGGTAACGGATAAAGGTTTACCACTCATTCCGGCTTTATCAGCGATAGCATTTCCTGCCTTGTTAAGAAGGTCTGCTCGTTCTCCTAATGATTTTCCTGTTAGTTGTTTAGAGATGGGCTCAAATAAATAATCTTTGATACCCTTCCCTGGTTGTAGATATTTTTCTAAAAACTTTCCCATTTATACAACCGCCCTTCCTGTGTATTTTTTTACTTTACGTTCGAGTTGATTAATAAGAACACGTTTAATATCATCATTACTCATTTGAGAAAAACCCACTCCACCTAAAACACCATTTAAAGCATATTGACGAAGATTATCTTGAGGTTGTGCCATAGATAGATTCATAAATTCATTTGGATTAAAGCCTTCTTCCTGAATCCCAGCCATGATTTCATCCTGAGAAGCACCCTGCTTTACGGCGTTTTGAACAGCCTGTTGCATCATAGATTTTCTCATTTCTAAATCATTCGGAGCCGAAGAAACAGGTTGAGCGATGGGTTGCTGAGTCTGCTCTTGTGTAGGTACAATATCGACATGGGAAACACCTTGTTTATTTGTAACGGTTAAATTTCCGCCTGGAAGATTAAAAGTTTTAGCCACTCCAGAGAAAGATTTATTAAGGTCTTTTACTGTCGGCTTAATTGCCTGACCTGAGATTCTTTTTGCCAGGTCTTCGTTCCATCGATAATAATTATTCCCGACTCGAATGACGCTACCCGTCTGCTCAGTATCCTTCAAAGGTTTAGGTTCATAACCAGGGGCATATTCACCGACTACCTGACCTGTCTTATTTAAAACCTGACCGTTGGTAAGTTTTGAATCAGTAGGTATGACGGCTGAACCTTCATCTTTTGTGGAATATGAAGGACGTTGTTGATTTACAAGATAGTCTTTAATGTCAGAGCCTTCCATCCTCTCATAACCTCTCGTTCCGAGTTCGGCGTCAATCCTCATTTGAACCATGCTTCTTTGCTGTGCCATTTCCCTACTATGCAAGAAAGCATTTGCAAAATTGTCTCCCCAATTACTCATTTGTCTTACCTTTCGTTATATTTCGTTTTGTTTGATTGTTTTTAAATTGATTTATATTTTGTTCTGGCATAAGTCTCCTTGAGTGATAGAATGTTTTTAATTAACCCTGGAGGCGAATATGGTACTAATTCTTGCTTCTCTTTGCTTTGTTCTATTGCTTTTCCATTTTCTTAATGTTTACATCACAAGAACTGCGGAAGGACTAAAGAGGACAAAGGAGAAACAAGAAAAAGACTTCAGAGAAAGAGACAATGAACTCAGAAAAACACTGGGTGAAGAAAAATATAAAGAATTTCAAGAATCAATGGACAAAGCGGTAGACGAATTTATTAAAGACCTGGGTTCAGGTAAAATCTATAAAAATAAATCAAATTCTACCCGAAACCACACCCTAAAAAATTCCATCGTTTTTTACGGAGTTGCATTAAGTATTTCAACACTGCTTTATTTGTTCGTGAAAAAATTGATTCCTCATTGACCTAATCGGAGGCGAAGATGAAAAAACTAATTACTTTATTGTTATGTTTAGGTTTATATGGTTGTGCTACTGCTAGTCAACTTAACCAAATTAGCATTGGAATGAGCAAAGAAGAAGTTATAAAGAAGATGGGGAAACCCGACAGCACAGCGGCAATAGGAGATAAAGAATATTTGAATTATCGCCTTGTGCCATCGGCTGAACCAGCTCAATGGGCAAATTACGAACCTTACTTTGTTTGTATCCAAGAAGGTAAAGTCGCCGCATTTGGGGCAAAAGGAGACTTTGACAGCACCAAAGACCCAACACAAGTTATAAAAGTTATTGGCGATGTAAAATCCGACCAGAAAATAGATGTCCAGACGAACAATAATGAATTAGAAACCAAAATTAAAACTCTTAATAAGTTACTATCCGACAGACTTATCACCAAAGGCGAGTTTGATGAACAGAAGAAGAAACTACTTAATGACTACACGAGTAAGTAAATCTGACCTGCAATGAACAAAGATGCGAACAAAAGACGATATTGACTTAAGAAAAATAGATATATCAAAGCATACTTTTATCCTAAAACCAGGAGAAAAAATCTATAGAACCACCATAGGGACATACGCCCTAGATATCCCTACGGGTCAGGAAAATAGAAATGCCAAAAATCCCAACAATTTATCGATTGAGCAGTTTCAAGAGAAATGTCGGCAAGGTTTAGGTAGCGTGGCGGGAACTGGAAATTATTTTTATTCAATCGCATCAAGCACCGCTAAGATGGAAGTTGAGAAAAACTACGGCGCTGAAGCAATGAAGTCTGCCCATGCACATTACGCTCTCATCCTAAAACCTATATCCTGCATTGACACAATCTCTATCTGTGAATCAGAGGGAGTTGACCCGACACCTGACCCAGACCAAAAGAAAGAGAAATTCTTTCATCTGTTTTATGGGAAACCATATTGCGCACAAGCACTAAAGCAGAAAAGCGCCGTTGACCCAAACGGAATAAATATCGTGTTTTACCCAGACAACATCCCCGATTTTGAGAATAGTATTCGTCGCATACCAATCGTTTAAAACTCACCTCTCGAAATTTGCCCTACAATCAACGAACTCAAAACTGATTTTGTGCTCACGCCCTTTAAATCGTCTCCCAGTGTGTTTAGAAGACCTCGATGCAACCTGGGGCATCCTAGGCGAAATAGTGCCCTTTTTTGTGAGGGAGTTTTGCAGAACTCAAAAAGTGTGATGTTGCTAAAAAAGTTCTAAAGGATTTTGAAAAACTATTGCAAAATTTGGATTGGAATTGAGCTTGTAATTTCTAGGCGTAGCAATATGGCTTAAAGACCCCACAGAAGGCTTGTTTTGTGCTCAGAAAAACAAACATGTCAAGTTCTCGAAGTAGCTTGTAGCCCGGGAATTTGGTTTCTGATATAAAAATATCCGAATCGTAATATGTTCTACACACCCCTCGGCTGGGGGGTATGCCCTGGGTACCGCCGGGTGGGTCTAAACTTAGATTATTATTAACCGACTGAACCTGAACTATAATATTTTTACTACTATGTTGTTATTGTTTCCTATGGGTGGGTTCCTGTGGGTGGGTATGCTTTATATCTATATCCTATCGAATGAGAGACAGTATCAACCTCAGTATCAGAGATAAAGAGCTTTAAGTATTACTGGGAGCTAAAGCTAAAACTAAAGCCTTCCTAAACCAAAATAGTCCCCTAAACAATTCTGTGCTTACAAATACTCTCTAATCCTATACCAAATAAGTTTTAACTTGTTTGTTCTGCTCCTTCAGTCTTATTCATGTTTAGGCTCTTTAACTTATTTTCTAACTGCTCTTCAATCTTCTTCTGTAGCTCTAAGAGAGTAAATAACCCCATAGTTTCTAAGTTTATCTGCCCATTGCTCCCCACTTGAATCTGAACAGCCTGGATATTACTCTTTGAACCTATCTTGCCTTCTGTCTCAGCCAGTAATCTTATTGCCATGAGCTCTTCTTTGCTGATTTTGCCCTCTTCTGTGAGGGAATCTAGCTTTTTGTCCAGTGTTCTCAAGTGTTTGCTTACATCAATCTTAAATTCACTCATTACTTCCTCCTTATAACGTTTTACCCTACCTTTTCTTAACAATAGGCTCCCTTTGACTCCCGCCAAATTACGATTATTTAGCTGGTAAGCCTGGCAGTAGCTTTCTGTAGCGTTGCAGTAGGTTGCTATATTGTCTGAGTTCAGATAGAGCTCTATGAATCTTAGTTCCTTAGGTGATAATTCTCTCATGTGCCCTTTTTGTCTTTCGCCGAATTATGTTTAGCTATTATCCTGTTTTACTTGTGCATCCATCAGGATAAATTCTCTGTAGCTTAAGCCATAGTTTGTCATGTAATAATCATCCATCCATTTTTGGATATCTTTTCGAAGTTCTTCAGCTTCCCAGTCTATTGCTTCAGTTCTCTTCATTGTTAGCCCTTTCGTTTGTCCTTGTTATTTTCCGCATAATTCTTTTAAACCCTAGCGACTTCTAAGTTGAGAGCATCTAAAATAGGCGGAATATCATTTTCTGCGACCCCCCAGCCCAAAAGCATACGGCTAGGAAACCTCTCGGCTCGTAAAGCCACAACCTTGAAACCGACCCGCTCCTCAGAACCATTAAACAACCCCGTTTTTAAGAGGAGCTGTTCAACGCTCGACTCGGGAGCTGAGATTACGCCGACCCCCGCTTCGCAAGGTTCAGCTACCGCTAAACAACTGTTTTTAAGGTTGTCTTCAGTTAGAACAGGCGAGGCTTGGCTCTGAAAGACAGCCGAAGACGAGCCTGTGTTGCTATTCTCTTTAGTATTTATTCTTATATTCTCTTTAGTTATGGATTCATTCCGGTGAAGGTTAGTTATGGATTCATTCCGTACTGGAGGTATGGATTCATTCCGTACCTTCTCATCACTTTTGATGAATCTACCCTTATCATCCTTGAGATAAGCTATGGATTGATTCCGTACATTACCACCCTTGCCTATGTTAGCTATGGATTTACTCCGTAACTTATCTAACGCCTCTCGTTGTTCTTCAGGGGTTTTTATAATCTTATAGTTCCATTGGCAATTAATTTTTCGTCTCCAGGTCTGGATTAATCCCTCTTCTTCTAGTTCCTGCCTTGCCTTAAAAAACCCATCAACATTAATCCCGGCTTCCTTAGCGACTGTTTCTCTATTAGGGCTACAAACTCCTGTCTGATAATGAGCGTGGCTAAGGATAACAATATAAACAGCCTTTGCATTTGGATTTAGCTTAGCCCAAATACCAGTATCTATAATGAAATTGGGAATCTTAGCCCATCCCCCAGTTCGCTTGAGAGTTTTTTCTTCAATTAGTTTATTGTTCGGCATTTACTCACCTCTGTCCGTTGTAAGGAAAGAATCATAGACCTTTTGCACTATTTCTGGTGGAATAGGTTTTAATGGTATTTTAACAACGTCAACCGCCTTTGTTCTGCCGTCTCTTGCCTTTCCTACTGAAAACTCCACCTTATCCCCAGCGTCTAAGAATTTATAACTATCTTGGCTCATAACGTCTTCAAAATAAACGAAGTAATCAATACCGTCTGTAGTCGTTATAAATCCATACCCTTTGCGGATTGAAAACCATTTAACTGTTCCTTGTAGCTTTTGTCCTTGTTCCATTGTTCCTCCTTCATTAGTTCATGAACTTTGTGATTCTATTGTTGATTTCGTTCCCTTTTTTATCGAAAATCAGCTTGTAAATTAAATTCCTTAAATCTTTAATCTCTTGTTTGTTTTTCTCTAAGACGCTAACAACAAACATTAAGTCCTCATAGGTTGGTTGTTTACTCATTTAATCCTCTCTGAGTATTTCTTTAAAACGTTCAAAATCCAACAAGTCAAAAACATACGCTATTCGGTTATTTTTTATAACCGTTTCAGGCATGATGTTGCCTTTTCTAATGTGGTAACGGATGGTTGAAGGATGCTTCCCTAGGCAACTTGCCATCTCAATCAGGCTCATCTCGATTTTTCCCATAAGAAACTCCTTTTAAGTTATTATCAATATTTAATTAAAATAAAATTATGTGAATCTATTTCTCGCTCTCATCTATTAGATTAGGTTGTAGTTTACCCCCTGTTTTTATGCGTTGGAGTCTTCTGGATACGGCTGTCTGAGTTAAATCTATGCCTATCTTCTTCAACTCTAGGGCTATTTCAGCCTGATTAAGCCTTTTTGGGGTAATTCCATCCTTCTCTTTCTTTCGACAAGTGAAATAAATATCAAGTAACGCCCTATCAACTGGGTCTGTTGTGGATTCTAAGAGTTTCTCTTGCCACTCGCTTGTTTTAAAAGCATCAAGTATCCGTTCTGGCTTCGGGACATGGTTTTTCGTCGTCTTCCAAGATTTAAGTTTCCTAATTCCAATCCTATCTAAGAGTGGTTCTCCTCCGGGACGAATCTCAATAACTCTGCGGAGCTTCTTTTTAATATTCCTTATGCTTTCGGATAAAATCCTTACTCGTTCCCTCTCTGAAACATTCTCATTAAATCCAAAAGCAAAACAAATATCTGGGTCATTTATTAGTTTCATCGTCTTCTTCCTCGCTCTCTCGGGTGCTCTTGATTAAGCCCGATAATTTCTTCAAAGCGTTTGGTATCGCCAAAGAACAAGCAGTTATCCATTGCATCTTCATAGACCTGTTCCGTCTTAAACCACAACTTGCTTTGTTTACCAGTTGCTAAGAAATTCAAATCGTCTTCCTGCAAAAGTTTTTCGGTAAGAGTCATTTCCTTGTATGTTAAATTGGCTTCTATAAGTGCCGAACGAACCAAAGAAGCTAATTTCCCACCCGAAGATGGACGTGCTGTTTCTTTTGTATAATCAAATTTCTTTTTTTGAATTGAATCCCAGAGAAACTTTTCTAACTCCGGGCAAGGTTTCGCATAGGGCTTATTTCTTGCCCTGGCGTAATCCTCACAAGGTCTCGAACAATCCTTGCAAGGAAATATCAAATCATTAAGGGTTGTGTTCATTAAGTCATGCTCCTTATGTTAAAAATACAAAAAATCCGTCAGACTTCTAAATCGTGTAACTGTTTGGGAATTTAAGAGATAAGGAGTGATTTGCAAAATGAGGACTTACACTAAAAAAGAAGGATCTGCATTTGATTTAGCCATCGCCCTTGGTATCCTTGCGGCCTCTGGCCAGATCAACAAAGAAAAGCTCAATGATTATTATTTTATCGGTGAATTAGCCTTAAACGGTGCGCTTAGAAGCATCAAAGGCGCTCTGGCCATGACCCTGTATTTAAGAAAACAGGGGCTAAAAAATATTATCCTTCCTTTTATCAATGCCAATGAAGCAGCTATTGTAAAAGAATCGAAAGTCTTTGGCGTAAAAACACTTAAAGAAACAACGGAGTTACTTTTTGATCCTCAAAATTCGCTTTGCTGTTGTCCTGATCCAAAAATTTACCAAGAAACCCTCTCATCTACGCTTGATTTCTCGGAAGTAAAAGGCCAGTGGTCTGCTAAAAGGGCCCTTGAGATCGCCGCTTCAGGACGGCACAATATTCTTTTTGTAGGGCCTCCTGGCAGCGGCAAGACAATGCTGGCTAAACGGCTGACAACCATTTTGCCGGAATTAAGCGAAGAGGAATCTTTAGAAACAACAAAGATCCATTCTGCGGTCGGGCTTGTTGATGCCAAGATCGGGCTTATTCATCAAAGACCTTTTCGGTCGCCTCATCATACCATTTCGGATGTGGCGCTTGTCGGCGGAGGATCTACACCTCAACCCGGCGAGATAAGCCTTGCCCACAATGGAGTTTTATTTTTAGATGAACTCCCAGAGTTCCATCGCAATGTCCTTGAGGCGTTGCGTCAACCTTTAGAAGACGGAACCATTCGCGTGGCGCGCATTGCTAAATCACTCACTTTTCCGGCTTCTTTCATGCTCGTATGCGCCATGAACCCCTGCCCTTGTGGTACACAAGGGCAAGCAAGACAAACGTGTCGATGCACCCCGCGAGAGATCAACAGATACCGCACAAAAATTTCAGGACCTCTTTTGGACAGGATAGACATCCACATGGAAGTCCCCAGCGTTAAATATCACGAATTAGTAAGCACCGAGGCATCGGAATCTTCGAAAACGATTAAAGAAAGAGTCCTGTCTGCACAGCGCATCCAAAAAGAACGATTCAAAAATGATGCCAACCTCTTCAACTCCACGATGAGCCACCAGCAGATAAAAAAATATTGCCTTCTCGACTCTGCGGCACAAAACCTCTTAAAAACTGCCATTGAAGAATTTCGACTTTCGGCAAGGGCTTACGACAAAATTTTAAAAATCGCTCGCACGATCAGCGATCTTGCGCAGGATGAAAACATTGGTATCAACCATATTGCCGAGGCCATTCAATACAGAAGCTTGGATAGAGAATTCTTTACGTAACGTCACTCTTAATTTTTAAAAAATAGTTTTTGTTTCGAGATAAAACAGGAAAGCGCTACTGAATATATCCTAAGCTTCTCAGTCTTTCTTTAGTATTTACATCTAGTGAAAAACTGTCGTCGCTGGTAGGCGCGCATTGGGAAGATTCCAGAAAAGAGTCCATTTTTTGTTTCAATAAATGGACTACCCTCTGATCTTTTGAAACTAAATTATCGAATTCCGCAGGATCGCTATGTATATCATATAATTCATATTTACCTTTAGCATTACGGAAAAGCCTGAAATTATCAACAATCAATGAAGTTCTATCTCGATTTTCTGAAAACAACGCTCTTTGCAATTTCTTATTACGAAATACACTTTCTCCCCGCAATTGATTTAACCCTGGGATATTCTTTCCGCCGACTAACTCTAATATAGTTGGAAAAATGTCCACTAAAGCTACGGGATAAAAAATATGCCTCCCTTTCATGTTAGGGATTCTAATAATCAAAGGAACTCTCAGAATCCCGTAATATAACTCATTATGGTCAAAAATATTGTGTTCTCCAAGACTCTCCCCATGATCTGCCATTATTAGTATTATCGATTTTTGCAATAAACCGGTTTGCTTTAAATACGCAAACAGCTCTCTTAGATTATCATCCAAGAATCTTATATTCCCATCGTATGAATTGGTTAATGTGCGAATATCTTCTTTAGAAAGAGTTTTATTACGCCCATAAATAGTATAAACATCAAGCGTATTCTCTTCGCTGATAAACCCATTGTTAGAAAACATCTGAATATATTTCAAGGGAGGGCTATAAGGAGAATGTGGTTCTCTGTAATGAAGCCACAGAAAGAATGGTTTGATATTTTTCTTTTCTTTCAGTAATTGAATTGTTGCTCTTGTTAATTCATCCGCATTCCTTATTTTACCAGCATTGTCATCATAATGACTGAAAGTTCTATCAAAACCAAATTTTCTTGAAACATAAGTATGTCCTACAATAGCGTACGTCTCATACCCTTTAGCCCTAAGAAACTCCGTTATAGTCGTAGAATACTTGCCCAAGGTAAAGGATTTAGTTACCAGGCAATCAGTATACGGATATCTGGAAGTAAACATTGAGGCAACAGAAGGAACAGTGCTCGCACTTTGGGCAACAGCCTTTTCAAAAAGAAATGCGTCTTTTGTAAATTCATCAAGAAAAGGAGACGTGGGCATCTTATAGCCATAGCAAGTTAAATGATCTGCCCTAAGAGCGTCGAGCGTGATCAATATAATATTAGGTTTTCTAAGCCTTCCTATTGTTAAAATGCTCAAGGCCAATAAAAATATAAAAATACACAAAAGTAGTATAACTTTCTTGAAATTTAATGTGATAGTATTCATTTATAAAACTAATTTTATCATAAAATTATACCCCTGTCATTGTAGGATAATAAGAAACGTAAGACATTTCAACAACCAGCTCAAACTTAATCTTCATTAAAAAGAAATGCAACAAATTAGTGGTGGGGTCACCAAAATCGCCCGTACAATCAGCGATCTGTCGCAGGATGAAAATATTGGAGTCAAACATATTGCCGAGGCCATTCAATATAGAAGCTTGGATAGGAATTATTTTGTTTGAAATTTTTGTTTTATTGAGCGTACCCCAAACTACGCATACGCTTGAGATCTATTTCAATATTCTTAGCTCCTTTTTTCTCTCCTTTAGCAAAATACTTTTCGTCCTCATAGGAATCGATAAACTCTATCGGATTTTTTGCGATAAAATCAGGCTCCAGCGCATTTACAAGAACATGACCGTCCATATCCCGGCCCACAGCGAACCCTAACAAATAAAGGATTGTCGGCGTAACATCCAAAAGATTAGCGCCATCAATGTAATGATTTTTTTTAATATGCGGCCCTGACATAATGATCACTCCTTCATGCTCATGCACCCCATCATGAGAATAATCGATCAGCTCTTTTAAAGCAATTTTTTTACTGCCAGCAATAATTTGTGAAAGCACGCGTTTTTTAAAATCAAAAAGTTCGACATTTGAAAGATGCAGATCATTCCCTTTGGCCTCTGTAACAATGAGGTCCTTTCTCTTAAAAACAGGGCTCATAACAAAAACAACATCAGGCTCATCGACATTATGGGGATTCTGATTTTCCCTGACATTGACAAAGATGTTTTCGCCGGTTTCAAAATGCGCTTCTTTAAACGTCAAGAAAATTTTCCTTCTGTAATTCCTCAAGCCGTCCTCTTGGAACAGGGCCCTGTTGATCCGTATTCCAAAAATTCCTTTCTTAGGGTTATTATAAAAGAAAGCTTCTGTCTTTGAAAAATCGATCTGGCCGCCGTCTTCCGGCTTAGGAATAAAAACAAGAAAACCCAATTTCTCTAGAAAAATATTCATTAAAAAATTTATGTGCTGCTTATTAGAATTCAAATTAAAATATTTTATTAACCTCGGCCCGGCGCCTTTATCATTGCGGCAAAAACCATGATCAGAAATAAAAATAATGGTGTAGTCATTTTTTATAAAATAACCTAACAACCGATCCATTTTTCTATAATAGGAGTTTATTAAAGCCCCCTTCTCTTCAACTTCATTTTGCGAAACATCAAAATACTCAGGCGCATAAGCCCCCCAATACCGGTGTTGAAAAGCATCCGCGCCGAAATAACCGACCGCAATAAACTCTAATCGATAGCGTTCGATGAGAAACCTATTTATATGGCCTAACATCTTATCCGCTGGATCAAGAAACTTATAAATTTCCACAGATTCCCATCGAGGAAGACGAGCGAGCATGGCCTCCTTCATGATTTGAGCAAAAAAAAGCGGTGAGGTAAAAAGCGAAGGATACGTGCAAGGGTTTTTAATAATAGGATGGCAGCTGTAGCTTACGCCGTTAATATTTTCACAAGGATTCATTAACCAATTGAACACCCCTACATTTATGCGCGCTTCAGAAAGGATATCCCACAAGAAACGGGCCTTCCTATTAGAACTATCGAGAAACGTGTGAACATTGTGCTTTTGACTATTCTTGCCGGTCGCAATGCTGACCCAACAAGGAGGAGAAAAAGCATCATCTGAATAAAGAGAGCCAGAAGCGCCGTTTTCCATCAATGCTTTGAAATGAGGCAACTCATTTTTATCCAAAAGCGGCTTCATTAAGGTCCACGTAGCCCCATCCAAGCAGAACAAAACAATCTTAGGCCTGGTTTTTTTAAAAGCCGCGGGCTTTTTAAGTAAAAAAAAGAATCCAGCCAAAAAGCCCGATAAAACAACAGCACCGACAAATATCAAAATACGTCTTTGGGTAATTTTAAGCATTTTTTTATTTTAGCCTCTGTCTTCTAAAAATTACAACCTTCCCCTGCCGCATCATTTCTTAAGAAAATGCGCGCCGCAAAGAAAACGACTCAATTCTTGTGCCACAACCTTGTGCCCATTCTGATTTAAGTGAAGATCAATATTAAAAAAAACAGGCCTTTCTGTTGCTTGTGCATTTTTTAAAACAGGCAAAAGATCAACATAGGGCACCTTATTATTACTTAACACGGTACAAAAATAATCCCAGGAAGAATTTTTTTTAAAAACAAATTCCTTAGGAGGAATGAGGACAAATAAACACTTTGCATGGTTAAGCGCGCACAGCGCCTCTATCTCTTTAAACTCCTTTAAGGTTACAGCCGCCTTGGCCTCGAGGACGAGGCGATCCTCATCATCATTTGCGAGCCTCAAAGGGAACAAAGACTTTTCAGAGATCGCGCTAAAAACTCTTCGAAGCAACGCGTAGGACCGCACATGCCTATTTAAAAAAAGTCTAAAATCTTGAGGATTTTTTATCGGGCCTTGAGTCAAAAAACCCATGTGAGATAAATACGTGATACGATCCACTCCAAGATCATCCCACCAAAATTGAATCAAAACCAGATCAGGCTGATAGCTCAACCCTTTTTTGATTAAATAGATCTTTTCGTTAAAGGTCGAGTAACCGACGACACCGGCCTTAATAACCGAAAATTTCTCCTGCCCGCAATCCTGATTCAACGCCTGTTCAAGCCGGCTCAAATATGTACTTTCAAGTTCAACCCCAACTCCGAAAGAAAAAGAATCCCCTAGCGCCAATATTTTAAATGCCCGGACAATTGAATCATGCTCTATGTCTCTTAAGCCGTCGCTGTTCGTATCAATAGAAATGTTAAACTCAGGCTGCGCATACCGGCCTTTAAAATCCTTAGCCAGGGCGTATCCATAAAATTCATTAGGAACAAAATAACCGTCTGGAAACGCGTAATAAGGCTGCTTGACGATAAAGCGCGCGGTAAACTCTAAAAAAAAGAGCGCTAACAGGAGAGATATAAAAAGAAAAGCGAGGCCTTTAAATAATTTTTTCATTGAGTGAGATCAAATTCTTTTGACAAATATTTAGCTATTTTTCGCGCGGTCAAAACATGCCCCAAAGAATTCAGGTGCACCAAATCACGGGATGACAGCCGAACATTCTCAAACCCCGACACTTCAAAAACCGGCCTTAAATCCAAAGCCTTAATATTTTGAGCACGGCATAATTCCATGATCCAATCGCTCTCAACCTGAGGCCCAGTGGCTAAATTCGGGAACACCACCACCAAAAGATCAAATCCTTCTTTCTCTGATAGATTTTTGAGCTTTTTCACGGCGCCTTGGGTCTCAAAAGAATAATCAAAATACTTCACTTGAGCTTTAAAATCCTGAGCCATTGTTTTAAAAAATCTTTCAGTCCAGCCCTTGTCCCAAAATTGATAAAAAGAAAAAATTCTGCTCCTTAAGTCAATAAAGCCTTTGGGCATTTTAAAATCGAGAGCATTATTCTTAAACTTCTGCCAATACGACTCATCAAAGTACGTAACAATCGCGGCATTAAGCATACGATAAAAATAAGAATGCCTCATCAAGCCTTTGATTAACGAAGACCCTCCACTATCGACATAAGGATAGCTTTCAGCCACATCGCTTGAAAAAACTCCTTCTTTATATCTGACAACCCTGCGCTTAACCGTACGATCATTTCTTGAACAATAACCGAGGATCACCAAATCCGGCGCATAAGACAACAACTGCGTCTCAAGGAGCCTGACTTCCTGATGCGTATTGTATCCGGGAATTCCAAAATTAATCACTTCGAAACGGGCTTTCGGGAGGCCTTGATTGAGGAATTCTTCGCACTTCTTGGGAAAATAATCATCCAAGATCCCATCGGGATGCAGAGTAACCGAATCCCCTAAGACAATGATCCTGAATATGTTTTTAGCTTTTTTCGGTAAAAATCTTTGAGGCCACTCTTTCCATTCATACAAAAGAACCGGATCTTTTGATAATTTAAAACGCCCATTCGCCGCAATAGGATCACCGACAGCGCTGATTTTTTCGATTTGCACCACCGGATAGAATCCCCTAGAAAGGAATTCAGCTTCAGCAACGACGACGATGCCTAGGAAAAAAATAAAAAAACATTTTTTAAAAAGAATGCTCTTTAAAAAAGACAAAGTCCATGCCTTTGTGTGTGTTCCTAGTCTTTGATTTTCTTGACGTTGGAAGGCAAAATAACGATTTCAACCCTTCGATTTTTCTGCTTACCTTCGCGCGTATCATTAGAAGCCACAGGTCTGAATTCTCCGTAGGCATCTGCAGAAAGCCTGGGTGGCTTAATATGACCCTCATCAACAAAATAATGCAAAACAGCCAATGCCCGGGATGAAGATAATTCCCAATTGGATTTCCACCCCGAACGCTTGATCGGGTCAGAATCCGTGTGCCCTTCAATCGCAACGTCTGAGCCAGCCACGTCTTTATTTAAAACTTTTGCGACCTTTTCCAAAATCGGCTTGCCTTCAGAACGCATGTCTGCTTTTCCGGAATCGAAAAAGATCTCAGCCAAGAAAGTAATCACCAGGCCCCGTTCGGTCATCTCAAGTTTAGCCTGATACGCCCCTAATTCTTTAGACAGGGTTGCCGTTAAATCCTTTTTCGCTCTTTCCAGTTCGCTGTCTTTTTCCTGCTGTAGCCTCTGTATTTCATCCTGCAGCTCAGTAACTCTTTTCTCCAAAAGATCTACCCGCTTGGCCTTATCAATTGTCGCACACCCCGATACAAACGGTACCAAGACGCCCAACAACAAAAAACAAAAAAAATGCTTTTTCATAGCTACCCCTTTTTATATCTTTTTTAAAAAAACTCCTTCAACCCATCTTATACAAGGCGTCTAATTTTCTTCTCAAAAGAATAAAATCCACCCGGCCGGCAAATTCGACAATACCATTAACAATAATGATCGGCGCCTGAGCGGCATTTAAAGAAAATTTGCCGATATCCCTTAAATGCGGCGTGAACTTGTATTCACAGGGAATCTTCGTTTTATAGGTCGCTTCAATATTTTTCACCATTTCACGAATCTTCATCTCGAGACCTTCACATTTCTTACACGGCACGCACATCACCTCAATAGACTTTAGCGCCATACCAACCTCCTTGATTTTGCCTTATTATAGATTTTTCTACCCTTCTAAATCAATCCCGCAGCTTGTGAAGTAAATTTTCTGTCCAATCGTGCTGGCGAGAAAATTTACAAACGCTTAAGCCAGGGATCAAATATTCATACCTTGATTTTGCCTTTAACAAAAGAACAAACTTCCTGGGTTGGACCCTTCCTTTATACGGAATCAGGAAGGTCTACCCTTCCTGGGTTAGACCCTTCCTTTATACGGAATCAGGAAGGCCTACCCTTTCTGGGTTAGAGTTCTATCTAAAACCTTCAGTGAAAAATCCTCAGAAGATTCAATCCCGTAGAAGGATCTATGTCTTTTAAAGCCTTTACTCCTTTTAACTCAAATACAACCGCTTCAATCACCAAAAACACCTTGGAATCTTTTCTTAAACACCCGGTAAGGACTTTTGTTTTCTTCCCCATGCTGGTATGCACATGGATTTGGGGCTTGCCTTTTTTATTTGAAAAAATACTCCCAACTCCAAAAACCTCCCAGGCATCTTTAAACTTCAACCAATAAGGCTCAGGGGGCACCACAGGTTTTTTAGGCCCTGCCACCAAATGTCCTTTTTTAAGCGCTCCCAAAAATACGAACATGCCCGAACGTAACCGTTCTTTGGACGCAAACATCTCCAAAGTTTTTACGACAATATCATCATCCTTAAACTTCAATAAAAAAATCCGACCAATCCGTCCTTGAGTATAATCCATAGTTGCCTATCATTATAATGCAACTAGCTAAAAAATATTATCATTATTTTAACAACAACCTACCCAATCTTAGAACCATATTAGAGCAATCTTTTGACTAAAAACGTTTTAATATCTATAATGGCTATAACTTATTCTCTATGAACCCCGTTAAAGAACAAAGTTCTCTAACGGGGTGAACGCATTCAAAAAATAACGAAGAAACGATGTTTTTAGGCTATATCGACCCTGGAAGCGGATTCACTATTTTCAATGCTGGCGGCTGGCTTCTTTCTTTATTGGTGGGCTTCTTCAGCCTTGGGTTGATATTTTTAAAAAAAATATTTAATTTTTTTAAAAAAAAGAGGAGAATAGTACTGCTCCTTATCCTAACGCTCATTGTCCTTTTACTTTCTGTCACTGTCTATTATATGATAAAAAAAACATCTCCGCGCATTAATACAAAAATCGTGATCTTAGGTTTTGACGGCCTGGATGCCTCGAAAATTGAATCTCTGCTAGAAAAAGGGCAACTCCCAAATTTTGCCCGCCTCAAACAACAAGGCGCTTATCGACGCCTAATAACAACAAATCCTGCTCAATCGCCTGTGGCCTGGGCTGGTTTTTCAACAGGACAGAATCCCGGAAAAAACGGTATCTTCGATTTCATCGTCAGAAATCCCAAAGACTACAAAATAGATCTTGCGACAACCAAGATCAACGGCGCTTATGCCCAAAAAACACTTAAAGGACGGCCATTCTGGAAAACTTTAACACAAGCAGGAATTCCTTCTGTCATTTTGGATTGTCCTGTAGCATTTCCGCCTGACGCCATCAAAGGCCGCATGCTCTCAGGAATGGGCGTTCCAGACATTTTGGGGACTGAAGGAACTTTTACTTTCTATACCAGCGAAACACTCGATTCAAAAAAAGATATAGGTGGAAATGTATTTCATGTCAAAAAAGAACCTGAATTTATTCTTAGCCTGATAGGTCCACGCCAGAAGATGAATGACGGCATGACAAAACAGGTGCGCGTTCCTTTTAAAACGATTATCGCGCCAGACAAAAAAAGCATCGTCATTGAACACTCCGGTTCCCACATCAACCTTCATGAAGGACAATGGAGCGCATGGCAAGACGTCGCTTTCAACATCGGTTTTTTAAAAAATATCCGCGGCATCTTCAAATTCTTTCTGGTTTCAATCGAACCTGAATTTAAACTTTATATCAGCCCTATCCAATTCGACCCTAGGGCCCCTTACCAGGCTATTTCTCACCCAAAAGGATACAGTAAAGAAATCGCCGAACACCTTGGCCTCTTTCACACACAAGGCATGCCCATCGACACCTGGTCAGTCAATGAACTCCGCATGGACGAAAAACAATTGCTCCAGGAAGCTGATGAAATTTTCAAAGAAAAAAAAGATTTGTTGGATTATGAATTGGGGCGATTCCATGAAGGCGTCCTCTTCTCCTATTTCGACGCATCAGACATCATCCAACACATGTTCTGGCGCGCCATTGATCCCGCGCACCCCATGCACGATCAGGAAACATCCAAGCAATACAAAGATACGATCGATATGTGGTATAAAAAATTCGACGCACTCTTAGGAGAAATCTTAAATAAAATAGATAAAGACACGATATTGATCGTTTTATCAGATCATGGATTTAACACATTTAAAAGATGCGCCAACGTCAATACCTGGCTTAAAGAAAACGGGTATTTGAAACTTAAAGATCCTTTAAAACCGGATCGTGAAGGCCTGTTGAAAAATATCGACTGGTCTCAAACAAAAGCTTACGCCTTAGGATTTGGCGGGATTTATATTAATCAAAAAGACCGAGAGAGCCAAGGCATTGTTTCACCGGGCGCAGAAACAGAATTGCTTAAAAAAGAATTGTCTGAAAAACTAGAAAATTGGATAGATGAAAAAACCAAACAACCCATCATCCACCGCGCATACAAAAAAGAAGATATTTACAAAGGGCCCTTTGTAAAAGACGCCCCTGACATTATTCTTGGGTTTGCCATCGGCACCAGGGCTTCCTGGCAAACAGGCATAGGAGCCGTCCCGGAATCACTACTAGAAGACAATCTAAAGAAATGGTCCGGAGACCACATGTTTGATCCATCACTCGTCCCAGGAATTTTCTTCATCAACAAACCGATCGGAAAAAATCTTGTCTCGATCTACGACGTGGCGCCGACAATCTTAAGCCTTGCGGGTTTTTCTAGCGAAGAAATAAAACAAATGGATCTTGACGGGGAAGCGCTCCTTTAAAAACACTCATTGCGCATAGCCTAAACTTTTTAATCTTTTCTTGGAATCTTCATCAAGCGCAAACGCGCCGACTTCGACTTCAGCCCCAGCGTCAAAGGCCTCTGCCCTATCCAAATATTGCCTCAAACGTAAAAAAATATCGTTCCTTTCTTTAATTAAATTCACCAATTCCGAAGGATCCTCTTTAATATTAAAAAGCTGATACAGGCTTTTGGGATATTGCGGAAAAAATATCTTAATATACTCTGTGTCGCTATCCATAGAATGCGCATATTTTATCAACTTCCAATCGCCTTCAATAACCGCGGTAATCCATTCTCTGCCCAAAGGCGCGGCTGAGGCCAAAAACAGGCGATTGCCGGATTTTAAGCCTGCCAGCGCAACGCCCTTAAAGTCCTTGTGTTTCTTTAAACCGACGGCATCGCAGATCGTAGGAAAGATATCCACCAAGCCGGTATTTTCTTGAACAACCCTACCTTCTCTTTGGCCGGGGTTTTTAATCACCAGAGGGACTTTCACAATCTCGTTAAACAGCGTGTAGAGATGATTAAAATAGAGATGATGTTCCCCCATGCTTTCGCCATGATCAGAAGTAAAAATGATCAGGCTATTATCAAAAAGATTTTTTTCTTTTAAAGCCTTTAAAAGTTTGCCGATCTCTTCGTCAACAGTACGGATAGCGCCGTCATACTGAGACACATAATAAGACGGATCATCGATATTATTTTCAGTAAACATTTCAGGCAGATAATCCCAGCCCCCTTCATAAGACTTTTCGGTTTTTTTAATCGGCACGCGAACATCCGAGGACGCCGCAAACATATGCTTATAAGGCTCTAAAGGGCGATACGGCCGATGCGGTGCTAAATAATAAATCCATAAAAAAAACGGTGATTTTTTGGAATCGATCCACTCTAAAGCATTCTTAGTCGCATCAAAAGGATCGGACGAAACATGAAAACCGTTCAACACGTCGCCAAAGTTTTGTTCAATATTCTTAAAAAATAACTCCTGATCGCCAAATATACCGATTGAATAACCTTTCTTATGTAAGCTAGAAATAATATTCGGGGTTCGCGTATCCAAAACAGAACCCCAAGATCTCATGCGGTGTTCAACCGGATGAAGAGACGTTAATAATGAATATCCAGAAGGGATCGTCCAGCTGGCAGAAGAAAAAGTATGACGGTATATCGTTGAAATTTTAGCAAAAGAATCCAAAGAAGGGCTTGTCAGACGCGCATACCCGTAACAACTCAAGTGATCAGGCCTGAGCGCATCAGCCATGATAAGAATGACATTAGGCCGGACGGTTTCTTTTTTAATAATTGAGATAAAAAGAATCAGAAGGACGAATAAGAAAAAACAAAAAAGAAGTAAAATTTTTTTCGTCATAACGAAAGAGATTGGCCCCCGATAATGCCAACACCGCAGACAACCCCCTGGCACTCCAAGATGAATCTACCCATAGGCCGGATAAAATCAAAAGGTTCGAGGACAACAGGCCTCTCTGTTTTAAAAGATACCTTGCCCAGTTCATTCTCTTTTAAATACTCGGCGTCATGCTCTAAAATCTTAAAGACAGAAGAATCTATCCGCGCCTCGATGCATACACACTGACAACCAACCTCCTGTGTGACGCTTCGTAAAATCATTTTCTTGGATTTGATAAGAGGCTCAAAAGACAACCAAAAAACACTGCCTGTAAAATGATCACACTCAGCAGGGGCATTTTCCTTCTGACAAACGACACTCCCTCTTGCAACCGCTCGTGGATCTTTTAAAGTAAAGCCAATATTCTCCCCCGCAAAAGCAGCTTTTCTTTTCTTTTCAAAAATTTTTATTGAAGAAACTTGTGTAACTTTACGCCCGGGAAATAAAACTACTTTTTGATTGGTCTTTAATCCCCCTGATTCAATTTGGCCGACAAAAATTGTCGCATCCTCCTCGCGATAAACATCCTGGATCGGCAGCCTCAAAGGCCTGCGGCCTTCATGAATTTTAAGGGCTAGCGCATCCAAGGCCTTGATCAAAGATGGCCCTAGAAACCAGGCTAAAACTTTCTCTTTTTTTAAAATATTTGCGCCTTTTTTTGCCGAGACAGGAAGAATATATAGAGGTTTGATCTTAAGGCGCGCCAGAAATTCACGGATATTTTTTTCAATATCCCGGAATCTTTTGCAGTCAAAAGCGACTAGGTCCATTTTATTGACACAGACGATGATTTTCTTAATACCTACCGAGCCTAAAAAAACAAGGTGCCTCATCGTCTGTTCTTTTATGCCTTCCTCAACATCAATGACAAGGATCCCGGCATCGGCGTGAGTCGCGCCGGTCATCATATTTTTTATAAACTCGACATGCCCGGGCGTATCGATAAGGCAATACCTGCGCTTCTTGGTCTTAAAATATATTTCTGTTGTATCAATGGTCTTGTTTTCCTTGCGCTCTTCTTCAAACTGATCCGTCAAAAACGCCAGGTCCACCTCTTTTTTATTTTGAGAGGAGATATTTTCAAGCTCCAGGACTTTTTCATCCGTCAAAGACTTGGTATCCAGCAATAATCGGCCGATCAACGTCGACTTACCGTGATCCACATGCCCGCAGATAACCAATTTGATCAATTCATTCATCACATATAACCTAAACTTCTCAACCGTTGCATCGTATAGACGTCTTCTTTGTCCTGAGCCCTGCCGCTACGCTCAGATGTCTTCGTCTCTTCCAATTCACGGACAATTTTTTTTATGCTGTCAGCCCTTGATTCCACCGGCGCGCAGCACGTCGCGCACCCGATGCTTCGATACCTCTTATTATTTTTAGCCAAATACAGGTCGATCACTGGGATTTTTTCTTTTTGGACATATCTCCATATATCCAACTCGGTCCAGTGAAGCATTGGATGAATACGAAGATGCTCTTTTAAACCCGTCTGAGATTTATAAAAATCCCAGAGTTCCGGTGGTTGATCTGTATAATCCCAATTAAAATTAAAATCACGCGGCGAAAAATAGCGTTCTTTGGCCCGAATGCCATGCTCATCCCGACGGATCGCCAATAAAAGCGCCTCAAAGCCGTGCGTTTTAATGGTTTCTCTTAAAGCCTCAGTTTTAAGCGCGTGGCAACAATCAAACTTAGAGGAACCAGGATTCATTCCTTTGTTCAGAGCGTCTTTGTTTTGGCTCACCAAAAGATTAAGGCCCCATTTTTTAACAATGGTATCCCGAAAAGAATAGATTTCCTGAAATTTAAAACTTGTATCGATATGAATGACGGGAAAGGGAATCTTCCCGAAGAAGGCCTTGCGCGTAATCCATAAAAGCGTTGTTGAATCTTTGCCCATAGACCATAAAAGGCCGCAATTCCTGAATCGGCTATAGGCCTCACGAACAATATAAATAGTCTTATTCTCTAACGCGTCCAGATAATTCATGGATGACTCATGATAAGGAAAGTTTCTAATGGAGCCCACCCAGGCTTAAGCCCGGGATTCCTTTAGGGCGGAATACCCAAGCGGCCACAACCAAGCGCGTCTTTCAAAGGCGCGGTTTTAGGCCGCGGGGTATAAAATTTCTTTAAAAAAACGGACTACCCCTTCATAAGGGCCAAGGTCTCTGAACGTGTCTTTTCATTCTGCTGAAAGACGCCGCGCACAGCGCTGGTCACAGTTTGAATACCGGGTTTGTTAATCCCCCGCATGCTCATGCACAAGTGTTCCGCTTCGATCACAACCATAACGCCCATGGGTTTAAGTTTTTTCATGATGACGCTGGCAATCTGCGTGGTCAGACGCTCCTGAACCTGGAGGCGTTTGGATAAAATTTCCACGACGCGGGCAATCTTGCTTAAACCCGTCACGCGGCCGCCCTTAGGGATATAGGCTACATGGGCACGGCCGATAAAAGGCAGCAAGTGATGTTCACAGACGGAATACAAAGGAATCCCTTTTAAAAGAACGATCTCCTCGTGTTTTTGATCAAGAACAACTTCCAGCTCTTTTTCAGGGTCTAAAGATATCCCGGCCAAAATCTCTTCGTACATATCGGCCACGCGAGCAGGTGTATCAAAAAGGTCTTTTCGGCGCGGGTTTTCTCCAACGGCCTCCAATAACATTATCGCAGCTTTTTTTAACTTCTTCTTATCCATGATTACCTCGTTTTAAAATTACTCTCCCGTTGCACGTCACATGTTTCACGTCGCACGCCTGCCTGCCGGGTGGCAGGTCTTTTCAATTTTAACGTGATACGTGAGACGTAGTACGTGATACATTTTTATTTCCCCAAACAAAATTTAGCAAAAATCCTATCCAGGACTTCTTCCGTCCTGATGTCTCCTGTCAACTCTCCTATCGTTTCTACCGCTTTCTTCAAATCAAGCGCTGCAAATTCCATTGAATACCCCTGATTCAATGTATCCTCACACATTCCTAAGCTCTTAAACGCGCGTTTTAAAATATCAATATGGCGTACATTGGAAATAACAAGGCCTTCTGTCGAAATTAATCCCTTATCAAATACCGTATTAAAAAGTTCCTCTTCCAACTCTCCGATGTGCGCGCCACTCCGCGCAGAAACCAAAAGAGGTTCTTTTGAACAAAGACGGCGGACGCGAGCTAAATCAATCTTAAGCGTTTTATCATTTTTGTTAACGATATTTATAATTTTCTTGCCCTGTACCTGTTTAGCCAATACCTCGTCTTCTTTGGTTAAAGGCCGACTTCCGTCAAAAACAAAAAGCACCAGGTCGCAATCTTTCAAAGCTTTTTTTGTTCTTGCGATCGCTTCCTTCTCAATGGCGTCGCGATATTTCAAGATTCCCGCGGTATCGATCAGGCGCACGGCTAAACCCTTGATATTGATAGATTCTTCAATCGTATCGCGCGTTGTGCCCGCCACCGGCGTAACAATAGCCCGTTCTTGTTTTAAAATTGCATTTAAAAGCGAAGACTTGCCGACATTCGGCCGGCCGTAGATGACAACTTTTAAGCCCTCGCGAATCAACCTTCCCTGAAAACTGCTCTCCAGAAGTCTCTTAACAGCGCCAGATACACGCCTCAACCTTAAAAGAACATTTTCTCTCTCGTTTAAAACGGCTGCCTCTTCGCTAAAATCTATTCCTGCTTCGACATCCGCTAAAATTTCAAGGAGCTCATTCTTTAGCTCAGAAATCTTACGCGAAATGTTCCCGGATAATTGGTCCTGACTATTTTTTAAAGCCAAATCGCTCTTGGCCTGTATAATATCTAAGACCGCTTCAGCCTGGGCTAAATCAATACGGCCGTTTAAAAACGCTCTTCGGGTAAACTCACCAGGTTGAGCCAGCCGCGCGCCGCTTTCTAAAACTCTTTCCAAGATGAGTGCCAGGACCCGCGAGCCGCCATGAGAATGAATCTCGACGACATCTTCTCTTGTGTAGCTTGAAGGGGCGCGCATCACAAGAACAAGCACTTCATCGATAATCCGTTCTTCTAGCCCGCTCTTTTTTTTGTTTTGAACGATCCAACCGTAACGGCAAGAATACGTTTTAAGATTTTTGAGAGATTTTTTGTTCTTGGCCAGAAATATTTGATCAACAATAAAAACCGCGTGTGGGCCGCTCAGGCGCACTATGCCAATCGCCCCTTGACCAATAGCCGTAGCAATGGCCGCAATCGTATCGTTATGAGCCTCTATTTGCGGCATATATCCCTGGCCTCGCCCACAACAAAAAGAGACCCTGTGATAACAGCGACATCTTGGGGTTGGACTTCCTTGCTTATGATCTCCATGGCCTCTTCCACTGAACGAGTAATACGCACAACATTGTTTTTAAAATAAGGAGCCAGGACTTTTTCAGGATCCGCAGCCCGCGGATTTGTTGATCGCGTCAAAATGATTTTATGAACAAAAGGATCAAGAAGCTCCGCGATCCCTTTGATGTCTTTATCCATGGAAGCGCCAAACACAAGCCACTTCCTGTAGTTTTTAAATTCCCTCTGAAGAAAATAGATCAGCCGCGTTGTTGAATCTTTGTTGTGCGCCCCATCCAAAATAACAAATGGCTGGGTGCGGACAACTTCCAGACGCCCCGGCCAAAATGCCTTCCCGATCCCCGCGCTTAAAGCATCACTCCTCACCTTAATCCCGAATAATGACAAGGCTTCACAGGCGGCCAGGGCCAAAGACGCATTCACCAATTGATGGATCCCGAGCATTCGAGTCTTTAAGAAAAAAGAATTATCGCTTAGGCCACTATAAAAAAAATCCTGGCTCGATAAATCGCCGTTGAGCCTTTTAAAAAGAAAATCCTTATTCATTTCAAATAAGACACTCCCCTCTGTATCCGCCCTGCGCCTCAAAACAGTCAAGACCTCACGCTCCTGGGCAGCTGTAACAGATACACAAAACCCGTCGCTTGTTTTGCAATTAGTAGATTTTATGATTCCCGCTTTCTCAAAAGCGATCTCAGCTAAAGTTGAACCTAAAATATGTTCATGGTCATAGCTGACAGGCGTTATCACCGAGACAAGGGCTTCCGCGATATTCGTTGCGTCAAAACGACCGCCCAATCCTGTTTCTAAAACCGCAAAGTCAACATTTCTATTACGAAAATAGATAAAAGCCACAGCTGTTAAAACTTCAAAAAAAGTGAGAGCCCCCAAAAGATGAGACGAAATCCCGAACGTTTCAATCGAAGGTTTTAATGTTTCCAGAATAGCGCTAAAATCATTTTTTAATATCATCCCCGGGAAGCAGGCTTGCTCATCCGCTGTATTGTTAGGGTCTAATATCCGTATACGCTCACGGAAATCCTTTAAATGCGGCGAGGTATAAAGACCGACGCGCCAACCCCCTTCTTTTAAGATGTTGGCGATAAAACAGGCTGTCGACCCCTTACCCTTGGTCCCTGCAACATGAACGACTTTTAAATCTTTCTGGGGATTGCCTATATAAGAGAGAAATTTCTTCATCCTGTCTAATTTAAAAGAAGCCTTGTAAGAAAGCGGCGCCTTCTTTTCATAATTAACAAGGGATTCTAAAAACAGGATGGCTTCGTCGTAGGTCATTTTTGACTAAAATCTTTTTACTATTTTCGTCACAGGTCACAAGTCTCACGTTCCACGTCTCACTGTTTGCTCAGGATGAATCAAATCAACAGAAGTCTTTTCACGTGTTACGTGTAACGTGATACGTGCAACGAAATAATGTAACTTTATTCAATGCTTGAAGTGTCTAAATCCTGTAAACACCATAACGATACCCGCACGATCCGCGGCGGAAATAACGTTTTTATCCTCAATAGAACCGCCAGGCTGAATGATCGCCTGGATGCCTGCTTTTTTAGCCAAAACCACGTTATCTTCTTTGGGCAAAAAAGCATCGCTCGCCAAAACCGCACCGCGGGAACGTTTTTGGGCTCGCTTAACAGCCATAAAAACAGAATCCACGCGGCTCGTCTGTCCCATGCCTATGCCGACGGTCGATACATCTTTCGCCAAAACAATGGCATTGGATTTAACATGTTTAACAACTTTCCACGCGAAGAGCAAGGATTCCACCTGCTTCTTTGTCGGTTTCTTTTTTGTCACGATTTGAAGGCTTGAAATATTGAAATCTTCCCGATCAGCCTCCTGGACCAAATAGCCGCCTTGAATCTTTTTTATATCAAAGCCTCCCCCGTGATCTTTTGTCCCAAATGGAATTTCCAATAAACGTAAATTTTTCTTAGCCTTTAACAAAGACAAAGCCTTAACATCAAATCCTTGGGCCAAAACACACTCCATAAAACCGCTTTTTA
Organism: Candidatus Omnitrophota bacterium; assembly: GCA_020052645.1. Lineage (GTDB taxonomy): Bacteria > Omnitrophota > Gorgyraeia > Velamenicoccales > Velamenicoccaceae > JAGVOQ01. The sequence goes on along the minus strand of JAGVOQ010000009.1, from coordinate 28,648 downwards.
AAATTTCTTTTGCCGTATCTTCATCCACGCGCCGATTTAAACCAATGATCCCTCCAAAAGCTGACAGTGGATCTGTTGAGAACGCCTGACGAAAGGCTTTAGCCAAACTCATGTTCTGCGCAACACCCGTGGGATTGTTATGTTTAATGATACAAGCCACAGGCAGCTCGAAATCCCTGATAATTTCAAAAGCTGTATTTAAATCCATGTAGTTGTTAAAAGAGAGCTCTTTGCCATGCAGTTGTTTCGCCTGCGCCAAAGATAACGCCGTAAGCACATTCATATCTTTATAAAGAGCGGCTTTTTGATGGGGATTCTCTCCGTACCTCAAGTCTGTTATTTTTTCTAAATTTAATTCGAGCGTCGCTGGCAGCGCCTCATAACCGGCGCTTGCATCCGTTAAACGTTTCCCTAAAAATCTTGATATCTCTGCGTCATAAGACGAAGTCAACTTAAAAACCTCTATTGCCAGGCGCTCGCACGTCTTTAAACAAAGGCTGCCGTTATTTTCTTTTAATTCCGAAATAAGCTTAAGGTAGAAAGAAGAGTCTGACACAACAGCGACAGAGCGATAATTCTTTGCCGCGGACCTGAGCATCGACGGACCGCCAATATCAATATTTTCAATCGCGTCCTGGAGCTCAACGCCCTCTTTCTGAATAGTTTTTTTAAAAGGATAGAGGTTCACCACAACCATGTCGATCAGGCCTATGCCTTCTTGTTCAATGGTCTTCATGTGTTTAAGGTTATCACGCAAAGAAAGTAAGCCGCCATGAATTTTCGGATGCAGGGTCTTAACCCGCCCATCCAGTATTTCAGGAAACCCTGTATAGTCTGACATCTCGATGACATCAATATTCTCATTCTTTAAAATTTTTGCCGTTCCGCCGGTTGAAATGATCTCGACGTCGAACGAGCGAAGAATCTTAGCGAATTCAACAATGCCTGTTTTGTCTGAAACACTGATCAACGCACGTTTGATTTTAAGCATAATTTTTCCTTTTTAAATATTATTCTTCCGGCAACAGGCATCAGGGAACGGAAAAAATATTATTTGTTTTCGCCGATACCTGTTGCCCGATCCCGGATACCTGATTTATACACTAAATTTGAATTCCATCACATCGCCGTCTTTAACAATATATTCTTTGCCTTCCTGACGTAGATGTCCTTCGTTTTTTGCCTGATTGACATTACCGACTTTAATCAGATCATCATAGCTCATCACTTCCGCGCGAATAAAACCACGCGCAATATCCGAATGAATGGCATGCGCCGCATCAACAGCCGTCGCCCCTTTTCGGATCTCCCAGCCGCGCGATTCCTTAACTCCGCCGGTTAAAAATGAGATACGGCCGGCCTCTTTATACACTTTTTTCACTAAAGCCGGAAATTGTTCCATTTCATTTTTTGTGATAAATACAACAGGCTTGACACTGACAAAATTATTGTTCGCAAGCCACTTCTTTTCCTCGTCGCTAAAATCACCCTCGCACAAGGAGACTTCTTTTTCCAAATACTCCTGGCACCGTTTTAATAATTTCTTTTCGTCCTCTGTTTCCGAGCGCTCCAACTTTGACTCCACAACCTCCATGTCCAAAATCAAGAGGTCTAATTTTTTCTCATCCAGACACACAACGGCATCGGCCACTTTTAAGTCTTTCTCCGTCGTGAATTCAACCTGGACCGGTGTCACTTTGACAGAACGATAAAGCTCTTTGAGCTTATCCAAACGTTCATCAGACAAAGCCTTTTTTCCAAACAAAAAATCCGGTATCCCAAACACAGCTGCTTTCATATGAACCTTTCTTCAATGAGCGCATAACTTATGGAACGTTTTTTGTGACATAAGCTATACGCGCGAATTTCCCGCCTCATTTTTTTTAACTTCTTCGGCGGGATCCCGCCATGATTTTAAGATTAATGGCGGGAAAATCCCTGACGCTTACCTTTAAAATAAATTTTTAGGTAGCTGTCAATAGTCAAATTCCGGCAAACAACTTATATGCGCTATCGCTTTATAAGTTGTGGCTTCGTTTCATTCCTCTTCGTGTTTATGCCGCGGGAACTGCGCAACCAGGGATTGCGCAATCTTCTGCGGAACTTCCTCGTAATGAGAATACCTCATGATGTAGCTTCCACGGCCTCCGGTCATCGACCTTAGGTCCGTTGCGTAGCGAAACATTTCAGCCAACGGCACAGAAGCCTTGATGGTTTCGTTCTTCAAACGCGCCTCCACGCCTTGAACACGTCCCCGCCGAGAATTAAGATCCGAAGGGATCGTGCCCATATATTCCTCAGGCACGGTTATTTCAACATCCATGATAGGCTCAAGCAATATAGGAGTTGCTTCCATCACGGCCTTTCGAAACGCTTGGGCTCCGGCAATCTGGAAAGCGATATCCGACGAATCAACATCATGATAAGAACCGTCATAAACAACAACCTTGACATCTACCACGGGAAAACTGGTCACAACGCCATCAACCATGGCATTGCGGATCCCTTTCTCGATCGACGGAATAAAATTCCGCGGGATCGCGCCTCCGACAACCTTATCCACAAACTCAAAACTCTTTCCGCGCTCCAATGGCTGCAGCTCGATCCAAACATCACCGTACTGACCACGGCCGCCGGACTGCTTTTTATGCTTCCCCTGGGCCTTAGCCACTTTCTTTATTGTTTCCTTGTAAGGAATTTTTGGCGTACCTATTTCAACAGAAACATTGTAACGATCTTTCAGGCGCTTCACCATCACATCAATATGCTGATCCCCCATGCCGGAAATCACGGTTTCTTTCGTCTGAGAATCGCGCGAAACTTTAAATGTCGGATCGCTCGCACACAACTTGTGCAAGGCCTCTGATATCTTCTCTTCGTCCTGGCGCGTTTTCGGTTTTACCGATGACGAAAAAACAGGTTCTGGGAAAACAACCGGATCGAACAAGATCGGCATTTTCTCGTCAGCTAAAGAATCACCTAAAAATGTTTCTTTAAGCTTGGCCACGGCCACGATATCACCTGCCGACGCGCATTGAATCGGCCGCTGCTCTTTTCCCTCGAGAATCATGAGCTGGCCAATCCTCTCTTTTGTCTGACGCGTCACATTAAAAAAACCGCTGTTGGACGCGAGTTTTCCTGAAAAAATCCTTAAAACCGTCAACTGACCCACAAAGGGATCGGAAATCGATTTAAAAACAAGAGCAGAAAATGGGGCTTCCTCGCTTGGCTTAACTTCTTTTTTTTCGCCTGTATTCGGTTCTGTTGCGCTTAAGGGTTTTCTCTCAACCGGCGAAGGCAAATAATCCACCATGCAATCCAATAATTCCTTAACCCCTTGGTCTGTAAAAGCCGATCCCGCAACAATAGGATAAATTTTTCCCTGAATAACAGCCGCCTTTAAAGCTTTTTTTAACTCTTCCTCTTTTATTTCTTTTCCTTCTAAATACTTTTCAATTAAAACATCATCTGTCTCCGCGATCGTTTCCGTCAGCTCAGATGAAAACGGTATCTTTAAAACACAGGCTTTTTTTGAAAACCGTTCGTGAAGATCTTCAATCACATGGTCAACATTGATATTTTCTTTTTCGATCTTATTGATGAAAATAATGCGCGGCAGGCTGTTTTCTTCCAAAAGCTCCCAGGCCCGCTCGGTCCCAATCTCGATACCACCCGAAGCATCGATCACCAAAACCGCTCCGTCGACAGAACGGGTTCCCGCAATCATGTCCGAGATAAAATCCGCGTAACCCGGCGTATCAACAATCTGAATAAAATGATTCTTCCAGTTTAGATTTAAAATACTGGAGTTGATGGAGTTCTTACGCTCAATTTCGTCCGTATTATAATCACTTACCGTGTTGCCCTCAATGATCTTGCCTTTGCGGGTGGTCATGCCGCCGGCGAACAAAAGAGCTTCAACCAAAGATGTCTTACCAGCCTGCGCATGTGAAACAAAAACGATACTCCTTTTAGCTTCGGGCTTAACATTATCCATTTTTCATCTCCTTAGTTAAAAAAGATTCAAACGATATGCAAAGCTGATCTCGGCCCCTTAAAAAGCCGAAAGCTCTTTTTCAAGTTTTAGGATTCTCACGCTGCTTCACCTTCTCTTAAAAGAGAGAGGCGATTAAATAATACAATTTAAACGTTGGCGGGTATTTTTTTAAATGATTGTAAAACAACATGATAGGTTTCTATTATAATGGATAAAATTCGCATCGTCAATAAAATCCCCTTAGTCCCTCATTGAGGGTTCCTTAAAAACAAAAAATCTCCAAAAAAACAACTTTTTGGAGATTTTCGAGCGAAAACACACTTAAAAATTACTTATTACTCGATATAGGTATATATTTTTCCTTTATAATTACGCAAAACATGCTTTCCCTTATCCTGTGAAATAAGATAGCTCGGGCCAACAGGAATTTTACCTCCACCTCCGGGCGCATCTACCACATAAGTCGGCACCGCGTACCCTGAAGTAAATCCGCGTAATTTTTCAATAATATTGATCCCAACAGCTACGGGAGTCCGAAAATGCGCGGTTCCTTTCACGAGATCGCACTGATAAATATAATAGGGACGCACGCGTATTTTTAAAAGATCCTGCATCAGTTTTTTCATGATGTAAGGCTTGTCATTGATTCCTTTAAGCAATACTGTCTGGCTTCCCAATGGAATTCCACTATCGGCCAGCATGTCACAGGCGACCTTGCACCTTTTTGAGATTTCCTTAGGATGGTTAAAATGAATGCTGACCCAAAGAGGCTTGTATTTTTTTAACATAGCAACCAGTGATTCAGTGATGCGCTGCGGCAATGTAACAGGCAATCGCGTGCCCAAGCGCACAAACTCAACATGAGGAATATTGGTTATCTTTTTAAGGATTTCTTCCAACTCTTGCGTATCCAGCATGAAAGGATCACCGCCGGAAATCAACACATCGCGGATCTTTTTGTTGGCCCTGATGTAATCAACAGCCGCGTCGATTGTTTTGGAATTTACGGACGAAACCTGTTTTTCTCCAACAAGCCTGCGGCGCGTGCAATGCCGACAATACATCGCACACTGCTCTGTGGCCAACAAAAGGACCCTATCCGGATAACGATGGACCAGGCCCGGGACAGGAGAATCCCTGTCTTCAGCGCAGGGGTCTACGAATTCATTAGTGCCAAAACGGAATTCATCCGCCAAAGGAACAGCCTGCCTGCGCACAGGACACTCAGGATCGTTAGGATCCATCAGCGTCACCCAATGCGGAGTGAGCGCCATCGAAAGACGGCCATGAGACTTTTTTATCCCCTCTTCTTCAGAGGGCGTCAAAATCAAAAATTGAGAAATTGCATCCAGGGTTGTTATCCTGTTCTTAATCTGCCATTGCCAATCTTCCCATACTTCTTCCGGAATATCTTTCCAGATGGGAATCCTTTTGTAATCCCCCACCGAAGAACGACGAAGGATCGAAGGAGACGCTTGAAGTTCGGTAATAGACGAGCTCAGGACTTCCTCCTTTTTTTGTTGATACCATTACGCACAAGGCCTATATCAATAATTTTGACGACCAGGCCATCGAATGTCATGCCTTCAGCCTCTGCGATCAAAGGAAATACATCTTCTACGGATAAAGAAGGCAACGGGTTGATCTCTAAGACATAAGGACGGCCCGAAAGATCAACGCGAAAATCAACGCGACCGAAATCCCGGCATTCAACCGCACGATAAGCGCTGCAGGCAACCTCACGCAGACGACGGTCAAGCGTCTTTGAAATAACCGGCGGACAAATATATTTAATATCTGTATTAGTAACACGCCTGGAGGTGTAGACCAGCCGGCCAAGCTCAAGCTTACCGCAAATACCTATCTGGACTGGCGTCAATGCCACAGGGTTTTCATTTCCAATCACTAAAACAGTGAATTCGCTGCCATCAATAAATTCTTCGATTAACGCCGACTGACGATACACGTCAGTGATCCTTTTGACCTGAAGCCTAAGCTCCTCCTCGTTTAAACAAATAGAATCATCCGAAATCCCCTTAGACGACCCTTCGTGACGAGGCTTGACGATAAAAGGAAATTTCATAGAACCTAAGTGAAAAGCCCCATTGAGATGATCCACAACAAAATATTTCGGAGTCGGCACCCCATCAGCCAAAAATGCTTTTTTAGCGACAACCTTATCTAGAGTAACCCCTAAGCTCAACCCGTCAGAACCCACATAAGGGATGCGGTACATATCCAAGATCACAGGGACTTCGGATTCCCTGTTGCGGTTTCCCAATCCTTCGCAGAGGTTGAAAACAATATCAACATCCAAACGATCGATTTTTTTTAAAAGGTTACGCGCGTTACCGATCTTAACAACTTCATGCCCGCCGCTTTCAATCGCCTTAATGATCCGCTCGATCGTCACTTTATGATCAAACTCAGCCAGAGCATCTTTCGGCGAACTCGACGTACGCCTGTAGTCACTCTTCAAATCATATGTAAAACCAATTTTCATGATTAATCACCAAAGAAAAAAGGGGACCCTCGCTTTTCTAGAGTCCCCTTTTAAGAATAATTTTAATTTGAATCTCCCTGTAAAATTTTTTTTGTACCCTATTTAGAAATTATCACATTAAATTTTTATTGTCAAGATTTATTCAGCCGATTGCCCAAATAAATATTTTTTTTGCCGACGGAGAAAAAATATTTATCAAAAAAAATCTATTTTAACAAACTTTTTTGATAATTCGTACAAAAAATGATTTTTTTTCAAAAAACGGGTGTTAAAAACCCGATTTTTCGTTATGTGCGTCCGAACCGGCGGAATTTAAATGAAGTGAGAATATTTAAAACGATGATCAAGAGGATTGTATGCAGGATAATCGGCGTCGGGTGAACGTCAATGCGGAATAATTTTAAAGAACGCATCGAAACGCCCCAGAGATCATTGATTTTTGGCAAAACATTTAGGCCAAGAATCAGGCTTTTTCGTAAGAAAAACGGGTACGGCCCACGGGCGAACATATCATGGGCAAAATTAACCCCAAAACCGGCGATAAGCATAAAAAAAGTAAAAAGCCCGGCCATGATATTAGGCAAGATGCAGTAAAAAAACACGACAAGAGTAACATAAAAAAAGGCCAGGAGCGCCGTAACGCTCATACCCTGCCAAATATAGAAGCTTAAACTCTTTGTGTGGGAAAAAACAACGAGCCAAACGCCGGCCGTCAACAAAAACCAATTTAAGAAGATCATCTGATAGAGCCCAAGGATAATTCCTTCAATGATTTGCCAGCGCCAGACAGGCTTAGACAAAAGTAAGGCCAGCTTCTCTTTAGCCAGAAAATTCTGCAGAGTCGTCAAAGATATAAAAATAGCTATTAAAAGAATAAAAATATTGATCGAAACAAATCCGATCTGGACCGCGGCAACTTCCGGCGGCTGATTATCAAATACTTTTGGGTCTTTGACTATAAAAGGGACATTGGCCATAAGAACAAAAAGAAGTGCCAATAGAAGAAAACCGTAAAGCATCCTCTCTTTAAGAGCCGAGCGCCGAACATCTTTGGCGATAACGGCGACCAAACGCCACTGCTTCAACTTTTTAAGAATGGTTGTCTTTAACAAGCTTTAAAAACTCCTTTTCTATTGAGCCATGCTGCATGAAGTCTTTTTTAGGACCTACTTTAAGAAGGACGCCTCGATGAATGATCGCCACGCGATCCGAAAGCTTCTCGACTTCAGGCAAGATATGACTCGACATTAAGATCGCCTTGCCTTGCTTACGCAGGGTGTTTAAGATCAAGCGGAACCGCTCCATGATGACGGGATCCAGATAGACGGTCGGTTCATCCAAAAGAACCAGGCGGGGATCATTGATTAATGCCTGCATAAAATCGACCAACCGACGCTGCCCCATCGAGAGATTTTTGATCAAGGTGTAGCGCTCATCAAACAATCCCACCATGTCAAGCAATCGTCCGATGCGCTCGCGTTTTATCTTTTTTGGGATGCCGAAAAGCTGGGCATAAAAATCGAGAATGCCGACAATGGTAAAATAATCCGGCAACGATGTCGTCTCAGGCACATAACCAATATACCGAAGAGGTTCGATATCCCCCGCTTTAAAAGGCCGGCCGAACATCTCGATCTCACCGCCTGTCGCTTCGGTAATGCCCACCAACATATTCAAGGTCGTTGTTTTCCCGGCTCCATTAGGGCCGACGAATCCAAAGATCTCTCCATCATAAATTTCTAAGTCCAGGCCCTTGACAGCCTCTACGTTCTTCCTTTTAAAAAAAGACTGAAAGGCATATTGTTTCGATAACTGACGCGTTTTGACAAGCACAAGTCTTTCTTTCATAAAATATTTTTTTTCTCTAATTCTTTTTTTAAATCTTTTACGCCTTTAAATAAAACCGATGGGATCCCGATTTTTCTTGCTTCTTCAATAAGATCCGCTCGGTCATCCGTATAAAGGGTTTCATCAAATTGATATCCGCATTCCAAAACCGCGCGCTTATAGATCGCGACGTCAGGCTTACAACAACCCACCTCATAAGAAAGATATACTTTGTCAAAAAAATTGAAAATCTTAGGGTATGTTTCACAAAGATAGGCATGATGCAACACATTGATATTGGAAATCATGTGTAAGTGATAGCGGCGTCTTAGGGCCAAAAGCAGCGCTTCGATCCCGGGGTTATCAAAAAAAATATCATTCCAAAGCGGGACAAAATCCTTAAATGTTAAATTTCTTAAATCAAGCTTTGCCGTCAATTCTTTGAAAAAAATTTCTGAAGATATCTTTCCCTCTTCGAAATCTTTCGTCAAAGGCGAATCAAAAAAAATCGAGTAGGCCTGGTCAAAAGTCTTTGAGGTGTGGGCAAGGATCTTCTTAACGGCAATACGATGATCAAAACGAATAAGCACATTGCCCAAATCGCATAAAATCAGCTTAAGTGCCATCCATGACCCTCACGTTATTGTTTTGATAATTGGTTTCTTCGCCAGCGTGGATATGAAAAACGCAAAAACGCCGTTTTAATTTTGTTTCTTGGGAGGTTTTTTAAATAAATCGAGAAAATGATCTTCGTATTTTTCGTAAATATTCCACTTGTCCAATTCTTTCTTAAGCTCCATGGCCTTGGAAAGATCTTTCTTGGCAAGAATAAAAAGCTCATCAATACGGCTTCGGGCGGAATCAGGAAGGCTAGGCGCGTCGGCGAGGCCCTTTTTAAACAGATCCACTTCGGTTTCATCGATCGGCCTCTCTTCTTCAGGAGGATTTTTTAAATACTCGATCAGGTGCTCTATTTCCTGATTAATTTCTTCTGCATGCTTACGCAGATCTGAAAGATCACAAGTTAGCCCGAGGGTTTGAGTTAAGACAGAAAGGACAGCCATCGAAGCTAAGGGGTTTTCGATCTGGATCGTATAAATAGGTATCTCGCCTAAAAGGCAAACCCCATCGATCCCTTTTTCTTTGGCCACGCCCAAAATTAAACCATTCAAACCGCTGATCTGCCCTGTAACCATCAACTTAAGATTCTTTTTGGAAAAAGAATCGCAAAGTTCTTTGCTTGTCGCTGCCACATGAACCTGAGGCATTTGGGTGTGTTCCATCGGCAAAGGCATGGCCGCAAACGTATAGATCATTTTAATCTTTAAAGATAGAGCAAAATCAACGATCTCTTTAGCATAACTGTGCCCTTTTTCAATAAAAGGCTGCGCGTCGCTTAAAAAAATCACGATATCCGGGCCAGACGCGGAATTTTTATAAAAATAGAATTTTCCCACCGTCTGTTCAGGGATATGAACAAGTGAGTTATCGATCCATACGCCTGAAGGGTGAAAATACTCCTCTGCGGACATTGAGGCGAATTCCACGCAAGAAAGCTTATCCTTTAAATACAGAGCGGCCTTCAAAGCCACATCCCCCATCCCAGGCCAGGCAGCTACAAGAATAGGATTTTTCAAACGAGGCCTTTTGTTAACTATAATATTTTTCATAGGAACCTATTCTAGCCTTTTTTTATTAATTCTTCAATTGCTTTTGTTTTTTGATAATTGAAAAGTTTGAAAATGGAAGATAGAAAATCGAAAATGGATAAAACTTTTTAGTCTTTAATCTCTTTCTATCTTCCCTGCCTGCCGGCAGGCAGGTATCTTCTATCTTCTATCTTCTATCTTTTTATCAAACATCTTAACAAAACGTTCCAATACTAAAGCACCGCGGTAAAGGTTACCTAAGGTTACATATTCGTCCGTGATATGCGCGCACCCCGAAACCCCATACCCGGTCGCAACCGCAGGGATATTTTTCTTTTTAAAAAAAGTAATGACTGTCGCGCCTTCGCTGCCCTTGACTCTTGATTCTTTAACAATCGTTTGAGCTGCTTCTTTAAGCGATGACACAAGAGGATGCTTCGGGCTGATCTCATACGGATACTGAACGTCATTTATTTTTAAGGAATAAGATATCTTTGTTTTATCAAAGGCTTTTTTTACTTTTGCTAAGATCAAACGCGCCTGCATTCCGGGCAAAAATCTCAAGTCCGCTTCAAAAAAACACCAATCCGCGACCATATTCACCTTGTCTCCGCCACAGATCGTGCCGATGTTAACCGTCGGAGGTTTTAAAAGACGATGAGGGGAATAAGAAAATTTCATTCTTTTTAAAATATTGATCAGGCGTACAGCCTGATCAATGGCATTAATGCCTCGTTCAGGATATGCCCCATGGGCCTTACGGCCCTTCACAGAAACTTTTAAATGAAGCAATCCCTTTTGGGCGATAATAACATTGAATTCATCCGCATCCAGGATGAGGGCCGCGGCAGGACGAACGATATTTTTTTCCAAAATCGGGATAAGCCCCTTCAAAGACCCTGTCTCTTCATCAGCGGTGGCCAAAAAGATAATGTCATGCTCGGGTTTAAAATTATCCTCGATCAAACTGTTCAAAACTTCCAAAGCAACAGCACAATTGACTTTACAGTCAGTTGCCCCGCGGCCATAAAGACGCGCCTTTCGTATCTCGCCTGAAAAAGGAGAAGCGTGCCACCCTTGCCCCGCAGGGACCGTATCCAAATGAGGCGTCAACAAAAGCGATTTTGTCCTGTCCTTGCCTTTTAAAACCGCTAAAATATTATCCCTCTTGGGACTGAATGTATAAATCTTATGTTTAAGCCCCATTTTTTTAAGAGTGCGCGCCACGAAAGCAACCAATTGCCGCTCATCACCCGGAGGATTCTCCGAATTGATCTTAACCAAATCTTGCGTTAATTTAATAAGACGTTTTTTGTTAATCATCTCACCATTCCGCTACAGGTCAGTGCGCAAGCCTCCTCGAAGGGGACAGGTCACACGTCAAAATGCATAGACGTGAAACTTAAAACTATTATTCTTTTAAAGAATGTATCCCATCTGCCTCAAAAGTCCGTTATTTTGCTTCCAGCCTTTATCAACATCCACCCAAAGGTCTAGATAAAACTTTTTTTCGTACATTTTTTCCAGTTCTTTTCTCGCAGCCTCTCCCACCTTTTTTAAAAGCTCTCCCTTATGCCCTATGACGATGGCCTTTTGAGATTCGCGTTCAACCAAAATAGACGCCTTTACATAGGTGAGTTTCTTGCTCCGTTCGACAATCTCTTCAGCAAAAACAGCGACAGAAAAAGGCAGCTCTTCTCTGATATAAAGAAGAAGTTTTTCGCGAATAATATCCTGAATCGTCAGCTGACGGGGAAAATCAGTTAAAACGTTTTCAGGATATAGGGGCTCGCCTTCAGGCAGCCGCTTGAACAATTCTTTTAGCAACGCATCGACATTAGTCCCTACTAAGGCTGACATCGGAATCGGCACAACGCGATGCGTCATTTCGCTTAAAGGTTTTTTGAGTTTTTTTTCCCACATGTGAAGATAATCCTCGAGATGTCTTGGGCTTCTATCAATTTTATTAAGCGCTAAAACAATAGGAACCGTCAGCTTCCCCAATCGCTCCATCACCAACGCCTCTTCTTCACCAATCTGCTCTGTCGCATCGACAAGATGAATAACAACATCAGCCCCCATGAGAGAATCAGTGATCGCGCTCGTCATGGCTCGATCTAATGCATGCCTGGAGACATGCAGCCCCGGCGTATCTATAAAAACGATTTGGCCCTGCTCATTATTAAGAATCGCCCGTATCTGATTGCGCGTTGTCTGCGGGATAGACGAAACAATCGCTACCTTTTCGCCTACCAAACGGTTCAAGAGAGTCGACTTGCCAACATTGGGACGACCGATGATCGCTACAACACCTGATTTTTTTTTCATGAATAAGACTTCCATTTCAGTTGATAGAGCTGCTCATTAAATATTTCCAGATGCAGCAAAGCATGATGCCAATCTTCGTTTCTATGCTCTCCGACTAAAATCACATCATACCTGTTAAAAAGTTCTTCGCGAAATAATTCTTTTGGATCATAGGTCAAGAAAGCCGTCGAGATCACGTAGACATCGCGTCCTTCCTGAAGCAGGCGATCAACATTATTATCAAAATAATTATCCATAAAATTCCGGCTTGTGGTGATCGGATGCGCAAGTGTATTCCTCTTGCCGTAATACCTTAAAAATAAACTTTCATCCATCGCGATAATAACAGCATCAGGTGGTGTTTTTTTTGCGACCCACTCTGCGAAACTTTTTTGCAACGCATGACGATGCCTGAATTCTAAAGCAGGGGCAAATTCAATAAACTGAACAGCTATGATAAGAAACACGACAATGCCCGCCGCAACAACCCTCTTTCCTTTTAAGCTTCCTAAGAAAACCCCCTGGGCGATGATCAATGGGATCCAAGCGATGACCAAATATCTTAAACCCATAGAAGAAACATTGCCGTAAAATAAATGAAGAGATAAAAACCAGATCAGGAGAAAAAAGAATTCTTTTCTCTTCGCTTTCACAATTAATGATAAAAAACCCGCCACAATCAATATCAATCCTGAAGGCTGAAAAATAATCGTCAACCAATAAGACGCTAGCCCCAAAAGCTCAGAAAAAACTCCCAAATACTGAGCCTGAGACCCAGTGGACAAAATAGTAATAAAAGGATTGAGCCCTCTATCTAAAAGTAACGGTACATACCAAAACCCTCCGACGAACAGAACGATAATCGCATAAACGACAAAAAACTTAATTCGTATATACGTCAAAGGTTTGAAGCTAAAATAAATATATAAAATCGGCAAAGCGATAAGGACATCAGAAAGCCTGGCCGCCATACAAAATCCCAAGAACACCGCGGAGTAAAGAAAATGATGATGCTTATTTTCTTCTAAGAACCGCAGCATATAATAAATACTGGCCAGGGCAAAACAGATGCTTAATGTCAGGCTCTTGCCAAAAGTCGAGATCGCAACATACGGCCCGAAACAGGAAAAAAGCGCTGCTGAAAAAATAGCTCTTCGAAAACCAAAAAGCCTCTCAACCAAGAAAAATAAAATAATAACGCCCAGGGCCCCGGTGACAACACTCATAAAATTTACACTGAATACAGGATCAGTACTGCCAAAAAATTTTAAGAATTTAAGGGTGAACGCCCCGGCAAGGACCGTCAAAGGGAACCCAGTCCCGTGGGACTCGTAAACAAGCCTTCCGGTCTCAAGCGTCTTTTGAGAAGCCAACGCCAAATCAAGGGCATCGTAGTGAAAAGGACCCTTGCTTATAAAAGAAAACCTCAAAGAAAAGGCGAAAAAAAACAAAAGACCTAAGGCAAGGGTTCTCTTGGTCAATAATGACTTCATAAAAGCACCTCATCTTCTCTTTTAGAACCAACAAACTCTTCTTAAATAAAAAACCGAGCTTTCAATAATTATACCAGGCTAAAAAAATAAAACTCTTATTCGTTTTTAACAACACGGCTCAATGATTCTTAAAGAGAAAGACGCCCCATCGCGCCCCCTAAGGGGCATGCCGGGCACTTCATTTTTGTTTTTTTGCAGAATTCTTTTCCCAGGCGCACCAAAAGCGCATGGTATTCATTGAACAGCCTGTTTTGAGACGGCAACGCTCGCGTGAAAAGACGCTGCAGGGTTTCATAATCAACATCTTTTTCCACAAAACCATGCCTTGAAAATATGCGCCGCGTATAAGCATCTACCACAAAAACAGGTTTTTGCAAAGCATACAAAAGAATTGAATCCGCAGTTTCAGGCCCAATGCCGCAAATGGACAAAAGTTGCCGGCGCAAAACAAGAGTATCTTTTTTCTTCATCCGGTTAAGGTCTCCGGAATAATTTTTTTTAAGGAACAAAATAAAATTTTTTAACCTCTTTGCTTTTACATTATAATAACCGGCGGGCTTTATCAATTGCGCCAGCCGATGCATTTTCATTTTTGATAATTTCTTAAACGACAGAGAATTGGCATTTTTTAGATTCGTGATGGCGCGTTCGACATTCTGCCAGGAAGTACTCTGGGTCAGAATAGCACCCAGGATCACCTCAAAAGCTGTATCTGCCGGCCACCAACCCTGAGGTCCGAAGGCGCGATAAAGCTTCTCGTAAACCTTTAACAATCTCTGTTTTTCAATCATTCCAATCTTAAGGGATTGATCCCTCTCATGGCTAAAATCGCATACGTCGTAGCAGCCACTGAACCGGTCTTACGCCCCTCAGGAGTACGCCATCCATGCCCTGTATCTGCAGATTCATGAGAAGCATAAGGAAGACAAAAATCTCCCTGCCCGACAGGAGAAGGGCTGGTAATAATCATTTTACTCAAATCCGAAATATAAGCTTCGGCCAAACGGCTATAAGCCAAGGCCTTATCTTCGCGTCCCTCCTGTTGATGCGCCTGGGCCATAATTTTCATTGCCAGGATCATCTGAGCGGTCCATTCGCACGAGATTACACCACCGCGCGCCATATGTTCGCTTTTGGCAAAATCAAACCCCTTGATCCTAGCTTTAGCACCATCCATCTTTGTATAATCAACGCTTACACTGCAATGATTAATCGCAAATTCCATAATTTCGTCGGGATTCATGCCCTGGGCTGCCAACATGGAAGGGCCGATGGCTGTAATTGACCACGCGTAAGTATCTGTGGCGATCGTAGCATCCCCTTTCCCTCTCTTAATCAGCGGCGCACCAAGCCGTGAAAAAGCATTCTTATTCAACCAGGACAAAGTCTGCTGGGCGCGTTGCTCATAAGACTGATCCTGTGTCAATTTAGCTAACATCTTATAAAAAGCATACGCGTCTAAGTTATGTTCTGTGCTATACCAGGCTATTGTCGGACCGCCTTTTAGACCTCCATCCGCATCCTGATAAGAAAATAACCAACGCGCCAGACCTTCAACAAACGACAAATAGCGCATATCTTTAGTTTTATCCATATAGTGCGCCATGGCTAAAGCCAGCCAGATATTTGGGCCTGCATGCGCGACACATTCGGCAATTTCACCATTAGAGGCGTAATACGCATTAGCCACCGCCCCATTGTCGATCTTTTGTGCGCTTAGATAAAAATCTAAAATCTTTGATGCTGCTGAAAAATCCCTGGCATGGACAAAGGCGATGACCGCCAAAGCCTGGTCATAAGTAAAAGCCCAATCTTCGACAGCCGCAGCGCCTTCATAACTGGATATCAAACCTGTCAGGCGATTCTGATGGACAGAGAGCCAGTGATATAATTTATCCAAAATTTTATTTTCCAAAAGAGACATCTCCTTTCTCTGAACCATGACATTATTATCGGCGAGATTTTTTTCCTCTTTCAGCTTCGACAAATCCGTCTTAAATGCCTCCTGATTTTTTCTTAAAAAAACCAAAGTCTCTTTTAAACGAAGCGTCGACGCGTGGTCATCTGCACGCACAAGAACCAACTGCTTCTGTAACCTTTCAATCTTACGGTCAGACTGAGACAATAAAAACTGAAGGCTATCCATCTGTAATTTCAAACTATCCCTGTTTTTTTCTAATAAATCCGTGTGCTGAAAATTAGAAGATAAATTCTTCAAAAGCTGTTCGTTTTCAAAGCGTAAACGGACATCTAGAAACCCGGTACCGACAACAACAACACCTAAAAAAATCGTGAACACAACAGCCAATGTCTTGATCAACCTCCTAAAATAGACATACTGCAGAAGTCTTTGCCTGTCTTTCGGATGAATCGATTCATAGGAGATCCCAATGGCCACCTGGCGAAAAGGTTCTTTTTTTAACTCCTGGAACCAAACAGCGTGAGCCGTGGCGTGTATTTCTTTTTCCCCTACAGGAATATGAACGAGCAGCGACAATAAAACAGTTTTATCATTTAAAAGAAGAACTTCCGCCTCCGAAAGATGGTTAACCGTCAAACGCAACCCGCCCTGGCCGATATCCTGGCTAAACGCGTGATACCATTTTGAATCGCCGAGTTTCTGATTAGAATCACAAAATTGAAATTCAACAGGGATGAGATGGTCAAGCCTTGTATATCGTCTTCGATCGCTGGGATTATTTTTTTTCATGGATTTTTTGCATCGTACAGGCCTTCGGCCCATTCGATTCTTTTGGACAAAGGCGGATGATCATACAAAAATATCTCTTTAATCTTAGACGGAGAAAATTCAGAAAGATTTTTTTCGCCCAGCCGCATCATGGCGGAAACGAAAGCCTTTGGATTTCCTGTGGCGCAAACAGAAAAAACATCCGCCCTATGCTCCAGCGCCCTCGCCATACCATTTTGCAAAGGCAAGAGAATCATGCTCAAAAAAATAAAACTTATCAATAAAAGCGGCAGGCCCGCCACGTCGCTTATTCCGTTTAGGCCGAAAAAAGAAACAAGCCTGTTAAAAAAAATGCTTGTTATAAAATAAGAAATAACCGTCGTAACGAGATTTACGCCGATTAATTTAAAAGAATCACGATGGATATAATGGCCGATCTCATGAGCCAGCACAACCTCAATTTCATCAGGCGAAAATTCCTCAACCAGGGTGTCGCTTAAAAAAATCTCCTTCGAGGCTCCTAGGCCGGCAACAAGCGCGTTGGCTTTGACAGTTTTTTTTGAAAAATCGAGAACCGAAACTTTTTTGCAGGAAATAGAATACCTGCTTAGGAACATTTCAATCCTTTCTTTTAGAAATCCTTCCGAAAGCGGGGTCGGATGAAAAAAAAGGGGCAAAATCCATTGAGGTGAAATCTTGGTCAGGACCACCGTTATAAAAAACCAAAAAAACGCGGCGCAAAGCCACCAGGTTTCAGGAAAATGTAAAAGAAAATAATAAACCGCTTCGACCATAACCAAAAAGATGAGAAAAGAAAAATACGATTTCTTTAACACATCTTTCAGCCAGGCCAAACCGCTTTCACGCGAAAGACCGAACCGATGTTCTAAAATAAATCCTTCGTAAAACTCCAAAGGCAACGAAAGAAAAAAAGCGATTGAACAAAAACAAACAAGGTATAAAGCATTGAGCGAAAAAAAAGAGCCGCCCAATTCCGCCAGGCGTACCCTTAAAAAAAGCGAAGCGCCCGAAACAATAAAAATAATAAGAAAGCCGAATTCAAGACAAAGATTAAAAAGAAACAGGCGATTTTTAATCGCCTGATATTTTTGGGCGGAAGCTGAAGTTTTCAAACTAACGGTTTCGCTGGACATCAGGAGTATTTAGCGAGCCTCCCTTAACTTTCTTAACCAGTTCGATAAAACGTTCGTCGCTACGCAAATTGGCCAAATCCGGATCGTTATTCATAAAAATAAAATCGTTATATCCCAGCTCGATGGCTTGCTTAATGGCTTTGAATGAATTCGATAGTTCTCCGAGCAAAGAAAGGCTGCAGGCCAAATTATAATGTATGATGGGATTATCAGGCCGCAATCTGGAAAGCTTCTTATCAATCTTTAAACCCTTATCGTACATGCCTTTTTTAGTGTAGATCTCACCCAAAGCGATCAAAGCCTCTACAAAATTCGGATTTTCTTTTAAAACGCCCTCGTAAAAACTCATCTGAAAATCTAGGTCTTCGCTTTTGCGTCCCTTTGGTGCCGGCATCCCTATGCCCTCCTTCATGAGTTCGCTATTGCTTCAATGGCGAACGAGTGAACTCCGGATTTTCTACATTAATTTCTCTAATTTAGAAAAATACGGAGTAAAGTTTTCTTTCCTTCATGAGCCCCACTGTTATGAAATAAATTTAGGGGGCGAATGAACCTCGACGCTTATCCTAAAAAACTCTTTTAAGTTTTTTAGGATACTCAAGCGGCGGGTTAAATTTTTTATACTAACAGTCTTCTGTCCCTACCTCTTCGTTTCTTCAAGAATAACTTGCTGATTTAACTTAGACACCAGGTCCTGGATTATTTTTTTATAGGCGTCATACTCCGCGACATTGACGATTTTTTCATTTCTCTTCTGCATCGCGTAAAACGTAAGCTTCCTTTTGTCCTTGTGGCTGTACCTGCTGATAAAGGTAAACCACTTGTTGGCCACTTCAACAGGGGCTGGTATATATCTTACCGCAAGATGTTGAGGTAATTCAACTTCTATTGTTTCTTCTGATGAATAAAAGCTTGAAAAATCTATAGGATACATGCGGGTTTCTTTAACAACGAGCCCATCATTCACATCGCTTAACTGATGAATGATCCGATCTTTTCCAGCTTTGACAAAATATCTCGGCGCTGTAAAGGTATATTCCAAAGAAACAGGCTTATCTAAATCATCCGCATTTTTAACTTCGTATTTTTTTAAAACCGCATTTTCAGCGATAGCCATAGCCTTCTGCTTTAGAGTCTCTTCTATAAGAATTGGCATCGTAAACTTTAACCAATAACGCTGCCCCTGCCCGAATTGACCGCGAGAATCAACTCGACGCCACACTTGAACGCTCTCGTCTTTATTGACCTTAATATCCATGCGCGTTGAAACCTTATTATCCTCCGGCATTGATTGCGGCGTTTTAATAAGCTCATAATGATCTTTATAAAACACGAGCACCCTTTGATCTTCGTCACCGCTCGGGAGATCCCCGAAGGAAGCGGTTGAGGCGGTCGCATCCATAAAAATAAGCTTCCCTTTAAGTTTGGTTGCTGCAATCGCATGATTGAACATAAGGCTCGGCATGTCTTCCTCGACGCTATAAGAATCAGCGGTACTGATCAAAACAGGATACGCCTCAATGCCGGCAACCGAAAGCATGCTGATCAAAAGGATCGCCTTATCTTTGCAATCACCATACTTATTCTTGAAAATTTCCGTGGCCTTGTGAGGCTCATAACCGGCCTGCCCGTATTCAACAGCCACATAACGAATATCCTGGGCGCAGAAATTATAGATTGCCCTTATTTTTTCTTCCTGCGTTTTTTTACCCTTGACGAGAAGCGCCACTTTTGATTTCATGTCAAGATCCACAGCCAGCTTGTCTTGATAAAATTTCTGCCACCAATCAAAGATATCCTGCCAGCTTTTAAAAGTAGAAAATAAAACATAAGGATTAACACGGGCGACGGGAGGCATCCCGGGCTCGGGGATGATTTGCGGCACATGATCAAATGAAAGAGAATAAATCTTGTCGTTTTTTTCTTCGGACATTTTAGGAGTCATGTCATAACCGTGAGTATTATACGCGCTGTTCATGAGCTTATATCTCATCATCTTGTTTTTTGGAATGCGAATAACACACTTCTCGTGAATGATGGGCTCGTCAGCGGCCAGCCAATACGGAGTGCCAAAATCTTCTTTGCCAGGACCGGGAAGCTCTGAGGTGGCGATCCTTCCCTTATATTCAATCACCGATCCAACAGCCACTTCCGGCATAGAGACGATCTTTACGCGGGCATTGCTGTACATGGGAAAATTCAGGTATAAAGAGACATCTCTTATATTTTTATCGCCCACTGTCACAACCGTGCCGTCAGGCTTAATGGTACGCGCATACGTCAACTCTAATTTTTCATAGGTCGAGTCATACGGTATCGAAACCTCGCCGAATTTCTCTTTACCACGGTCATTTAAAATCTTGATGCAATAATGAAAATCAGTAACTAAGTGATTGTCGGATTGGAGTGTTATATTCTCATCCGTCAAAAGATAAATGGCGCTCGCTTGCGGATAGGCCTCTAGTCCAGGGCTCTTCTGAATCAAGGCCTTTGTTGACTCATCCAGCGCGCCTCCGCTTAAAAGATTAATGGCCGCGATACGTTCTTGGGCTTTTACCTGCAAAGAAGCATCGCCTTTAACAAGCGCGTAAAGACGCAAGGCCTGATCATAAAGATTATTTTTTTCAAGCGTCAGTCCATAGGCGTAGAGATAAGCAGCGTCCCCTTTTAGACCGATGTTGTTAAAAATTTCAAGTGCCCCTGTAAAATCAGAATTTTTAAACAAGGATTGCGCCAAAACCATCCCTGCTTCTTTTGTCTTTAGAGGCTCTAGATAAAGAATAGCCTGCGCATAATCGCCAACCTTAAAACAAATAGTCCCAAGCTTGAGCGCGAGTGCGTCTCTTTTTTTACTATTGCGCTCGGCCTTAAACGCCTTCTGATACAACCGGACAGCCGATTGATAAGCCTCACCCGAAGCACGGGCCAACTTATCTGCTTTTAAAACATCTGCAGACGGCGACGAACAGCCGGCGTAGAGACCGAAGACAACAACCAGGAATAAATAAATATATTTTTTAAACATGGAGCACCTTAAACATAAATATCTAGCGACATCCCGCTTTAGATCATCTTCACACCTCTGCGCCCTTGGGCAAAGGTTTCTACAGTGCTGAGATCATCCCTCTTTGAATGAGAGTCATTTTAGCGTAAATCGTGAATCCCCTCAACAAACTTCTTCTGACTCAAGAAGTGCGGTATAAGAACTTAAAATCTGCGCCGGCTTAAATGTCAGCTTGGTTTTTTTGATATTCTCGATCCCTGAATCATCCATGATATTAATCCATGCATAGCTTTTTAGGCTTTCCGCAAATGCGCTAAAAATAAAAGCCGCAAGACCCTTATAAGACAAATCAGCGATCTCAAAATTGATACAAAAAATCGAATCCGAGATCGGGACGCCCGATGTAAAGGCAGCGAGCTTCCCGTCGCAAAAAACAACCTTTGCCCTCACGTCCAGCTCTTCATAATGAGCCAATAATTTACTGAGCGCTTTAAAGCTGTCCTCAAGCATCGCGCAGTAAATCGAATCTTTATTTTTTGAAACGCGCTCACTCATCCATCGGCGGTATAACGTCAATACGCCTTCTTTAAATTTATGAGAATAATCCCGGACCTCATAGACCGTATTCTTCTTAAAAAAATTCGCCAGGGCACGCTTATGTTTAAACCGATTGCCCTTGTATGCGGCAATATCTTTTTGCGCAACAATATATTCCTGTCCTTTTTCATAAAACCGGTACCCGAGGGCCTTAAAAACAGCCAACTCTTCTTTTTCAACATTCTCAATGCGCGACATGTCTTTGTTATGATTAAATTCTTCCATCACCGAAAAACAAACATCTAAAACTTTTTTGCTTTGTTTTCCTAATGGCGGCAAAGGCATAAACATCCCTACGCCATCTTTAAAAAATAAACAAAGCGCATTATCGATTTTGACCCAGCGGATATCAAATAAAAAACGCCAGATAAAAATATTTTCGAAAGCGTAGACAGATAAAACGTGCGGCTTTTGATGGGCAAACCGGTAAAAAAGCGGCTTATCGTTAATGTTAAGAGAATGAAATACCATAGGTGTTTGCGAAGTTCAAGAAAAAGATAAGGACGCCAAGAGCTCGATCTTACCGGGATACTCTTGGAATATTGCCGGGTTGGCAGCGGCGATCGCAAAAAATTCCTTTGTATGAAGCCACAACGTAAGTTCTTCGACATATTTCTTAAATTCTAAAAGGTTCTTTTGCTCTTGCGTATACGGACAGTGTTCATCAAGAGCCAAATACTTTTTTCCATCTCTTGCAACCAGAAGAAAAGGATAGAGCTGACAATCCAGAGGATGGAACGCATAAATTTTACAGGTATTTTTTTTACTGTCAAAACAAGGACAGATGAAACCACCCTCTTCTTCTATCAAGTCGATCCGGACCGCCTCTTTCTTGTGGACATAGGAATGCGTGAACAAGCAAACAGGCAAGACATTCTTTTGCGTTAATTCGACGATCTCCTCAAAAAGAAAGACAGGCGCCCAAACCGTATCGCGCTCGGCATACCGACAACATCCCTGGCACGATAAACAAACAGACTGCGGCACAAATTGTCGAACGTGGTGCATCAAACCCCCTGAAAAGTTACCACAACCCTGCGCTGCCTAGCGCGATTATCGAAATCCAATGAATCTCTACGGGCTAAAAGCCCGTGGTTTCTTTCCTTGGATGATCCCGCTTCGTAAGATGTCGCAAAAATCTCTACGATATTTTTAGCGACACTTAAGCGGGATATCATCGCGACTTCATCCTTAGGCTTAAAAGCCTAAGAATTTCGCGCTTCGATTAAAATGATCTGCTGCCATATCCCTAAAGTTAAATGCCCCTTCATAATAGGAACAACAAGAGACGGCCTTAAAAAGCGTAGCTCTCAAATGCGCGTACCCATTGGCATCGCCCCAAGTGTCATCATGGGCGTAAGAAACATCGCGAGGCACCAATTTCTCAAAAATTTTTTTAATATCACTGACCAGAGCGGGTTCGTATTCACACGTGGAAAGGCCTGCTGTTGAACCCACGACAAAAAGAGTGGCTGTGCCTTCGCTAACCCCAGATTTTTCAACAAGGCTTAAGACGCTATCCGTAATGTTAATGATATCGTTGTTGCCCTTGGTCTTAAATTCCAGCTCTTTTGTCAGGACTTTCATCTTTTAAATTGGCTTAAGAAAATTTACCCACCCCTTATCCACCTTCGCCAAAAACCGCAGCTGTTTGACGGTAAAAAATCAGACAAAACTCAGACAAGATGCATCACATAAAGCATCGTCGGGCTTCGGTGGATTTCACTAAAGGCACCCATTAAATCATAGGTTCAAATTTTGGTGTTTATTTAACCACGCTGCCCTCAACCACCCGCCGGTCAGGAGAAAGAATAGAAATCCCTGTTGCATCAGACGCCGCAAGGACCATCCCCTGGCTTTCAATCCCGCGGATCACCGCAGGCTCAAGATTATCGACCACAACAACCTGTTTTTCTTTTAAAACATCTTCACCATAAAAAAGACGGACGCCCGCGACCAATTGCTTGATCACACCTCCGACGTCTACTTTCAACACGTAAAGTTTGTCCGCATTGGGATGCGCCTGAACTTCTTTAATGGTGCCAATCTTCAATTCTGTTTTCCTAAACTCTTCATAAGTTACCATTTCAACCCTTTCTTTTGGCAAAGGTTAAGGCTAAGGCTTAGGCTAAGAAAAACAAAAATCTTTTCCTTAGGCCTTTAACCTTAACCTTTCGCCTGATTTTTAAACTCCTAGACACTTCAACTCATTGAGCGCCTTATGGATCAACTCTTCGGGATAATGATAATCCTTCAAATGCCCGCCCAAGTAATTATCATACGCAGCCAGATCGAAATGACCATGCCCGCTGTAATTAATAACGATGCATTTGGATTTCTTCTGCGCCTTGGCCTTTAAGGCCTCAACGATTCCCGCGTGGATCGCGTGAGCCGTTTCAGGCGCCGGTAGATGGCCTTCGGTTTTTGCAAAGAGGATCGCCGCTTTAAAAATTTCTGTCTGATGAACCGCAAAGGGACGAACAATTTTCTTGTTTACTAAAAGACTCACCAATGGCGCGCACCCATGGTATCTCAAGCCCCCGGCGTGAATGCCTGGCGGCACAAAACTATGACCCAAAGTATACATTTTTAAAAGAGGCGTGAGCTTCGCTGTATCGCCGAAATCATAGCAAAACGGGCCCTTTGTCATGGTCGGACACGCCGTAGGCTCAACCGCCACAAAATCAATATCCTTACCATTCAATTTATCTTTAACAAATGGGAACACGAGCCCTGCAAAATTGCTTCCGCCGCCCACACAGCCAACGAGCACATCCGCCTTCTCGCCAGCTATTTTCAATTGATGCTTAACTTCAAGACCAATAACACTTTGATGCAGAAGCACGTGATTCAAAACGCTGCCCAAAGAATATTTAGCATCTTTATGGGTTGCCGCGTCTTCCACCGCTTCGGAGATCGCGATACCTAAGCTTCCTGCCGTATGAGGAAATCTTTTTTGGATCTGCCGGCCGGCATGCGTTTTATTCGTTGGAGATGGAAACACCTCTGCGCCCCAGATATGCATAAGGGATTTACGGAAAGGCTTCTGTTCGTAGCTGACCCGGACCATGTAAACCGTGCACTTAAGATTAAAAATATTACAGGCATGAGCCAAAGCCGAACCCCACTGGCCAGCGCCGGTTTCCGTGCAAATTCTTTTCACCTCTTCTTTTTTATTATAGTAAGCCTGCGCGATCGCAGTATTGGCTTTATGGCTTCCCGCAGGGCTTACAGATTCATCTTTATAATATATCCTCGCCGGGGTCTTTAAGGCCTTTTCCAACCTAAAGGCGCGATGCAGCACCGTCGGTCTCCAGATCTTATAAATCTGACGAATCTCATCAGGAATATCAATCCAGCGCTTCAAGCTTAATTCCTGCTGAATAAGTTCTTTAGGAAAAATCGGCAACAGATCTTTCGGGTTAAGAGGTTTTTTTGTCGCGGGATTTATCGGTGGCGCTAAAGGCGACGGCAAATCCGCCTGAATGTTATACCACTGCGTCGGAATATCTTTTTCTTTTAATAATATTTTCTCATCCATCATCCACTCTCTCTTACTGTTTAATGTCTTTTGAATCCAAATTATTTAACTTTTCTTCGATTCTTTTGAGCCGTGCCATAACCTCATTCGTCTTTAAATAAGAACATATGAGTTCCCGGATTATGACCGTGACCAGAAGAATGACGCCTAAGGCTACAATCAAAGAAATCCAGGGATGAACCTCTATAAATTTAGCTGCAGCTTCAACCCAAGACGGCATTTTAGGATTAGGCAAAGCTTTTGAAGCTTGTGAAAAAACCTGAGCGATCATATTTTGGATTTCCTGACTGTCTGACATTAAAGCCTTTCCAGAACTTTCAACCATAAAAACTCCTTTTAGAATTCCCGCTATCGCGGGATTTCGCACAACAAGCGCGTACCTTGCTACTCCTTATATAGCAAGGTACGCTGAAATTTTACAATGTGGTGCTCAAGAATTGAGCTAAATAACTTATGAAAACTTTGATAAGTTAAATATTACTCATCTCTTTCATCTCTCTGTCAAAGATTTAAAGCTAGTGGAATAAAACAGATCCTTGACATTTACCTTAAACAAATTCACCCGGGAAAATGTCAAGGATGAATTCAGCCAAAGAACTTATGGAAGCTTTGCTTCCATGAGTTCTGGCTTCATCCAATTATACCTTGCCGAGCCTTAGGATAAAAGCGATTTTGAACAAAAAAACCCGGCCTCTTTATCCAAACAAAGCCGAGTTTAAGCAAAAAACTCTTTAAATGCCCCCTAAAAGGGAAAAGGCTGGCTCCTCTTCGCCAGCCTTGAGCAAATGTTTAGCGCGACTCTCTCGCACCTTGCTCCTTTCGTATTAACAAGTTTACTGATATAAGACTCAGAAACAAGGGGAAAAGTGGGTTTCCAAGAAAGCGCTTTCTTGGAAACATCCGCTTTGTGGATGTTTCCACTCCGGTGTCATGCAGAAATTTTTTTTAAAATTTCACATTAATTTGACGCCGAAGCTAACAGTAATAAAATTTCACCCCTATTCGGCTTTTGAGTATTAAAATATGATTGGTTTGGCAAAAACTCAAGGAGAAAAAAATACCTGAAATGCAGTTACCCAATAAGCAGACACTTTATAGAATATAAAGTGTAGCCCTCTGAAGCATCCCTGAATTGATCCTTGACATTTACATTTAAAATAAAATCCTTGGGGTAAATGTCAAGGATAAGCTCCGGCGCATAACTTACGTCGTGTAGACTTCCCTGTCTACCGGCAGACAGGCGTAAGTTATGCCGTCGCTTATTTCTTTTTTAAATCCTGAGGGCTGTTAACAGAAAGGACATTGGTGGATTGAACAAAATAAACAGGATTGCCCTCTTGATCATAGCGATCGTCGATACGAAAAACTTTTGTGGCGACTAACTTCATTTTTAAAACAGTTTTGTCATCTAAAAAATACTGATTGAAATACTCATTCGCCTGATCGATCTCAACAGGCGTTGCATCTACCATTTCAGAGCCAAAATTAATTTTAATTTTCTCGCTCATAAAACCTTCCTTTTTAGTTCCCGCTTTCGCTCTCCTGGCTGCTCAGCTCCTGGACAATTTTTTGAAGTGCCGGGTGATCGGCCATTTTTAAAAACTTCTCGTTATTTTTTAAATACTCGACATCTTGACGAAGAATGGCGTCTTTGAGTTCTGGATCGGAAAATATTTCAAGAACTTCTTTGTCTTCAGCTAAAGAAGATACCGTGTCCATAATCTGAGGATTCGCCGCTATTTTCTGACGATACGACTCCATCGCCTCCGGCGAAACCTGAGGCAACGAAGATCCCACGGGCGAAGAAGACTGATTCGAACGAGATTGATACGTAGACGCTTCAGAGGCCTGGCCTTGAGACGCAGCTTCTTCAATAGACGCAATATCCGCTTGGGCAACAGACAAAAGGCCTAAAGTAAGAGTCTGAATCTTATAGACGCCATTCTCTTTAGAAACAACTTTTCCCCGCAATACATTTCCGTCTTTAAGCTTAACCGTGCACACTTGCGCAAAAACAAAGCTGGCAAAACAACAAAAAACCATGCCCATAATAAAAATATAAATACTCTTTCTTCTGACGCGCTCTAGCCTACAACATCTGTTTATAATATTCATTGATTACCTCAATAGATTGTTTTGTCCACAAATAAAGCAAATAGGTCAACACCAAAACAACAACGCTTATCCAGATCTTATTAACCAGCTTGGTTTGCGGATTCAGCCATAACAAAGGCAGCGCCAAGGGGCCCACGCACAAAAACGCGACAATCACTGCGGATTTCTTAAAATACCATGGAGCCTGAGGCTTCTCCTGTATATCAGACATATGCCATCCTCTTTCTATTCAATCGGATTTTCAACAGTGATGCGCATAACCTTCCGGATATCCACGCTTTCGCTTAAGTATATAATCGTAACCTCGTCATGTTTTTCAAGACGAGAAAAATCAATCCGTTCAGACCCTTTAAAAATTTTCGCTACGAGCGGAAAAACAAATGTGAATTCTTTTTTATCCGGCGTTCTCAATACAAATGTCGAGGCCTTAAAATCAATACTTACAACTTCTCCTGCTAAAGTTGCAACGCTATATTGCGGATCATTGCTTTGAGAAAAACTACAAGCAGTAAACTTCAAACCGCACAAAACAACAATAAATAGAGCCCACCCGAGCTTTAAGCCAAAAATTCCCTTAGGGCGAAATACCCAAGCGGCCAACCTTAATGCAATCATAGTAAATCCTGCCCATGGCCAGGCCTGCCTTTTAAAAGCGCGATTTAGAGGCCGCGGGGTATAAAATACAGACTTTCGACAAACGGATCATTTGATTTATTTTAAAGACCTGAACAAAAACTTGAAGTCTTTTTTACTTTCTTATTATAACGTTTTTAAAAATAAAAAGACACTCAAAAAATACCACTCAGGCTAAATCTTAGCTTGCGACGCCTGATACAAAATCACCTGCGCCTTTTCTAAAGTAATCAGCCCTTCTTTTACCATATCGTCCAGATGCGGCAGAAACTGATTGATTTTTTCTTCGCTATCAACCATTTCGATAATAATAGGTAAATCTTCGGAAAGCCGCAATAATTTTGACGTATGCATATGGCTTTTACAGCCAAACCCCTGAAATCCCTTGATAGCTGTAGCGCCTGCCATGCCCATCTTCCTAGCCAAAAGAACGATCTCTTCATAAAGGGGCTTGCCCTCCCATTTATCCGCCTCACCGATAAAAATTCTTAAAAGCTTGCCTTCACTTGGAATCTTCATATAACCTCCGCAATATAGGCACCTATCCTAAAAAGAATAAAACCAAAGACTACGCTCAATACGATATTTATGGATGCGCGCGCTATCTGACCGTCGCGAATCAAACCGTCTGTTTCAAAAATAAGTGTCGAAAACGTCGTAAAAGCGCCGCAAAAACCAATCATCCAGAATGTACGCACATCAGTGCCTAATATGAATTTCTTTTCTGCCATCGCCGCAAGAAAACCTATCACAAAACAGCCCAAAAGATTAACCGCAAGCGTCCCATAAGGAAACCCTGTGCCGAAACTTCGATAAACAAGGCCTCCCAAGACATAGCGCGACACTGTCCCAAGTATTCCACCAATGGCAAGATTCAAAAATTTTATCATGCTTTTAAAAAAATAAAGCTCTAAAACGGCCGAGTATGATGATGAGCGCCTTCGCTAACTTTCGCTTCATGCCCCGGCTGTTTCTTTTTCTTACAATCTCTCCTCATGTCGCATGCTTTCTTCTTTGATGGCCCTAAGGCTTTGCGCCCCATAAAACCCTCCTTAAATTTGCCTATAAAATGGTTTATTTTTCCTTACAAATTTAATCCCGAAGTCTACTCAGGTAATTTCTTATCCCGTATGCGCTGG
>JAGVOQ010000002.1 GCA_020052645.1 Candidatus Omnitrophota bacterium | reverse complement strand
TTTTTTCTTTCAAACAATCTCGAGAATAATTCTAACAACACCTTCCCGGGGGTTCCCTCCCAAAGGCAACCTGCATTCATCCCCGGCCTAAAGGCCGGGAAATCCTGCCGTGGGATTGAAACTTATGGTCGTAATAATAAATATCAATAAATTTCGCGAAGCCCGTAAGGCTAAGCATGTGTCTATAAATTTCAAATCACTTTTTCTCGATCAGATTACCGACAAATGCATTCGTCATCCTGATCCCATGTTCTTTAAAAGCTTTGAGGGCAACCTCCATGCGGCCGAGCGCCTCTTGATAAGAAGCAGCGCCTTTCTCAACACAAACATTCGTCCCATCATAAGGAACAAAAGGATTGATCTGCTCGACCTTAGGAATAAAATCTTTATTTTTTAAAATAAAACCTAGGCTTTCGGCAAAATCTTCTTTCGTCTCTGTCGGATAGCCGACAATAAGGCTAACGCCAAAGTTAAGATCGGCTTTTTTAAAATTTTTGAATAAACTCAAAGCCTCAGTCTTATTAAAACCTTTTTGCATATTTTTAAGTGTTTTATCACATCCTGATTCAAGGCCGATAAATAAATTATAGCAGCCGCTTTTTTTTATCTTTTTTAAAAGAGTTAGGCTCATGCCGCGTTGTACTCCTATTTGGGCTTCCCAGAGAATAGAACCAAAGCGTTTTATCACTCCATCACAAAAAGCGTTAAGCGCTTTTACATCCGCGTTAAACATCGAATCGTGAAAAACAAAATAACGCACCCCTCGAGTTTTATGGAAAGCAATTTCATCCAAGAGGCTTTCGACACTGCGCCTTCGAAATGAATGATACAAAAGCCTCTCTGAACAAAAACGACATCGACGCGGACAGCCGCGTGAAAAAAGAAGTGCCGCAGCATCTGGACGCGGATAAACCGCCTGCTTCAACCCATCGAATCTAGGATAAGGTAAATTTTCTAAATCAGGCAGTTCCTGAAATGCACATAACGATGGCAGCGTCTTTTTTTTAAGATACTCCACAAAGGGCCGCTCCCCCTCACCCACGATCACATGGTCACAAAATTCAGTGAAGTTCCCCGGACTAAAGTCCGGGGCTTCAGAACCTTTAGCAGAAAATGCACAACGCCATTCATCCCACGGGCTAAAGCCCGGGGATTTCTGCGGAGGATTAAATTTTGAATCGGCCTTAAAATACCGCCGCGCAATTTCAGGACCGCCAAAAAGAATCTTCACGCGAGGATTCAAACGCTTCAATCGCCGCGCGACTTCTTGCGTTGCTTTAAAATTACTTTTAAAAACAGAAAAACCCACCGCATCATAATCGGCTATGGCTTTCAAACACGCACGCCACTCTTTGGGATGAGTCGTTTCAACAATCTTCAAAATATTCTCCTCTAAATTAGTATTACAACTTATCAGCCATTCTTTCTTTAAATCTTGAGAGGCTAAATTATAGAAACGGTTATTAAGATCCCAGGCTTGAACACTAAAACCTTGGGAATCCGCGAAGGCTTTTAAATAGTTTATCCCCAAAGGCGGCATTTTAGGCCAAAAGACAGGCATAAGGATAAGAAGAATTTTTTGATCAGACATTTTATGAATAGAAGTTAAAGGTTTATAAGAAATAGTTAATAGTAAAACTGAAGTGAAGTCAAGAGCGTTGAGGATTCGGCCACTCCGCTCGTTCGCTTTCGGCCAGAGGCCTCATCCCTGCCTACCGGCAGGCAGGCTCGCTATTCGCCCCTTCCGTTCGCATACGCTCACTTCAGGGACTTCCTCGCTTCACAGAGTTCCGCTCGGTCGCTTTAGCGCTCACGAGCTTCCCCCGCACATTAATAAAAAGTCCAGCGGGGTCCCGCAAAGCGGGAGAATCTCGATCTTTCGTCCAAAATTAAAAGGGCTGCCCCAAAAGGCAGCCTTTTAATTTTGGTGAGCCGTGGAGGATTCGGCCACTCCGCTCGCAGAGCTCGCGGCCCTAGCCTCCTTCTTCCACCCTGAACCTATTTGGTGGAGGATTCGGCCACTCCGCTCGCAGAGCTCGCGGCCCTAGCCTCCTTCTTCCACCCTGAACCTATTTGGTGGAGGATTCGGTCTCGCGCTCTAAAATAATCAAAGGACTGCGCTCGCCACCGGCCCGCTCACTGACTCGCGGGCGCGCTAAACGGTTCCGCTTTTTCGCGGAACCAGCGCCCTCCGGTTCGATTCCATGGTTAATCCAAATATTTTACCCATCCGATAAAACCGAATGGGTAAAATATTTGGTGAGCCGTGGAGGATTCGAACCTCCGACCCAGTGATTAAGAGTCACTTGCTCTACCAGCTGAGCTAACGGCCCAAAAAAAACAAAATTCACCGGTTTCTATGTCGTTTTTACAATGTTTCCAATCTTAGCAGATTTGGCCTGACGTGTAAAGAAAGTTATTGCGCTCTTAAAAATTGTTACTTGTCCTAAGCTTACAAAAAAACTTCACTCGACCTTATCAATATCTTCCCGATAAAGAGTTACAGTCCCGGCACTTCCTCCCTCATTAACTTCCAAAACAATCTTTTTGTCATCTTCTTTTTTGACGCTCCCCTTAATCTTTCGGCCATTTTTAAGAGTTACGGTTACCCATCGCGCAGAAACGGGCTTATCTGTCGACAAAAAGGGCGGGACAAACTCTATTTCTTTTTTTTCTTTTTGAAATGATTCAATCTCATCTTTAATTCTTGAGATATCGTTTTGAATAAAAGTTGCATTACCGAATGCACCCTTGGCCTTCTGCAAAGATGCTTCAGCTCCTTTAAAATCTTTCAAGTTTTCCTGAATTTTGGCCAATGTGAGATAGGCTTGCGAATAACCAGGAGAAAGCGCTAACGCGTTATCAATCACCTGCTTCGCTTGAGCTGTTTGGCCTATCTTGTTAAGAGCATAAGCCAAATCATTCATGGCTGCCACATTACGGGGCTCTAAAGCCATCCTCCCCCGGGCAAAAACAATTTCATTCTGATAAGACTGCTCGGCCTCAAGGCTCTTTGCTTGCAATGTATACATATCTCCCAAATCATTATAAATGTGGGGATAGTCTGATTTGACATTTAATATTTTTTTGTATTCCTGTTTAGCTGCCTCAAAGTCATTATTATCCCTATAGGTGCTCGCAAGACTATAGCGGATATCCAGATTATCAGGGTCAAGCTCTAAAGATTTTTTGAGATAACGAATAGCCTCTTCATAACGCTCCAGGCGATCTAAGAGGATTCCTAAATCATTGTAGATCGAAGCATCCCGTTCATTAACTTTTAAACCTTCCTGATATTCCAGGACAGCTTCATTATAGCGGCCTTTTTTGACATAAATATCCGCCAGCAGCTTATGGGCTAAAAAAAACTTAGGATCAATTCTTAAAGCCTTCTGAATCTGCTCTATAGCATCTTTATCTCTGTGTTGCATCATATCAAAAAACCCTAGAGTATAATAAGCAAAGGCAAAATCAGGCCTAAAAACCAGGGCTTCCTTAACCAGGCCATAGCCTTTAGAAATATCACCGGCAAGAAAAGCATTATTGCCTTTCGAAACATAGTCCGTCGCCGCCTCCAAAGAAACCCTTGCTTTTAACTCTTCGAGCCTTTGATTGCCAGGATCAATGCCTTCTAAGTTTTTGATAAAGGCCAGTGCTTTTGCGTAATCATTCTTTTTAAGATAAATTTCGCTTAAATTACTGACCGCCGCAATATTTTTGAAATCAATCTCGATGGCTTTTTGATAAGAAACAACCGCCTCTCTGACCATATTTTTAGACTCATAAGACATGCCTAACATAAAATAAACCGAGGACACAGAAGGATTAATGGCTAAAGACTGCTTAAAATCCTGGATGGCCTCATTAAAGCGGCTGCTGTCATGATGGAGGCAGCCGCGGTTATAATAAAACGCTGCAAGCTTCGGGCGGCCAACGAAAAAAACAACTCCCAAGAGAATTAGAAGCAAAAGAAAAGTTATAAAATTCTTTATACGCATATATCCTTTTAAAGGAATTTAAGTCCTATTTTTTTATTATACCAGCTCACCCACCGAAAATCATCGGCATTATTTTAAAAAAATGGAGCCCCTCGGGCTAAAGCCTAATAATTCCTTTAGGGCGGAATGCCCAAGCGACCAACCTTAATGTGATTATAAGAAGTCCTGCCATAGGCAGGGCGGCCACAACCATCCCTGCCTGCCGGCAGGCAGGAGCACCTTGAAAAGCTCAAGTTTATAGGCCGCGGGGTATAACCATTACAGAACCAAAGAAAAGCCCCGCAATAAATGCGGGGCTTTTTTAAGAAAACTAAACGCCTAAAACCACTTATTATGAATGGCTGTGTTTGGCGACTGAATACGTTGTTGTGCTATAGACATAAGTCGTATTGAGCGGACATGTCGGAACCGCATCAATATAACTTGTCCCTGATGACGCGTTAACAAGGTCCGACAAATTCCCCGGATAAGCCCCTTCCATCGTATGATAAAGC
>JAGVOQ010000014.1 GCA_020052645.1 Candidatus Omnitrophota bacterium | reverse complement strand
TTGATTGACAACAATAGAACCAAGGATCTTAAAGCTCGGGGATAAACCAAAGACATTTGAATTACCTGTGCCGCCGGTCTTATCTAAGACTTTAACAACAACCGTGTTACTAATATTATCACCAACAGTATTCCAATTACGTTTACCCAGCGTGGCATCAACACCGGTCGCAATGGTCTTATCAAAAGGACCGGCTATGCCATTGGTCGAATAAAGCAAATCTACAGTAGTGACTTTGGTGGAACCGTTTAAGGACCACTGGATCGCGTCCGTATAAGAAGACCCCACCACGAACTTATCATTGACATCGGGTTTGCTGACAGTAATGACAGGCCGCATAGAAAAGGCCGTGGCAGAATTTGCCTTAACATTGGAATTGCTATGGTCTAAAACCTGGATGTAACACTCTTCAGAATTTTCATCCGGCACTGTAGGCCAAGAATGGGTATTCACGCCATTAGCATGACCGCCGTCATCAAGGACGATGACTTTATCATAGGTGCCTCCGGCCGTCGTAGTTTTATAGCGGATGTCTACATTGGCAATAGTACCGTTGGCTTCCCAAGAAATACTTTTATTAGTCTCACCCTTATACCAGACGATACCACCTGCGGGATTGATATTGGAAAGCCCACCGATGATAGTAAAAGAATTATCCGAAACATCCGATACTGGAATACCCCCCATACTAGTAACTTTTACTTTTACCGTATCGGTATTGGTAATATCATTGGGTACGGGCCAGGGAAAAGGAGAATTAGCCGATGGATACCCAGGGTTAATTTCATGAATGTCGGAACCAAAATTATCCTTTGAATACTGAATCAATAGATTACCGATGGAGCCGGTTTTATTCCAGGCGATGTTACAGGTGCCACCCACGGTCAAAGTCTCGGTGCCATTGGGATAGGTGATCGCAATAGAACCTAGGATAATATTATCCGCTGTAGACGTACTTACCACTCGGGGTATATCATGGTCCTTCACCCTAACAGTAATGGCACTGCCGATATCATCAGCCACTGAACTCCACTGCCAGGTCTGCGGCGAAGGCGCACCAGCAGCTCCTTCCGCCGGAGAAATAAGAACCCAATTTCCAGCTCCATTCTTATATTCCACATCAAATTTACTGATATTGCCTTGATAACTCCATTGGACAGCAAAAGGATTCCCAACGACCATGGTCTCTCCATTGGTGGGATGCAACAAGATGATATTGCCAATGATGGCATTATCATTAGCCGATAGCGCATTGACATAGGTAGGATTAGTCAGTTCAAAAATCTTTACCTTAACTGTTGCAGAACAAGCATTGGGTACAGTCCAGAAAAAAGACTGTTCAACATCCTTAGCTCCCGGAGAAAGATTTCCCGCTCCGGCAATATCATTCCATGTGGTATGAGCCGCATCAGATGAATACTGAATCTTTAGATTGTTGAGAATGGTTCCCGTAGGAATCCATTTTATGGTATAGGAAGAACCAACCGGCAAATCTACATCACCGATGGGCGCCGTGACAGTTAACGCGCCCATAATTTCAAACCAAGAAGTGGAAGCGCTAATAATGGAAGAATCTGTGGCCTTGGTAATTCTTACCTTGGCTTGATTCGTAACGGTATCAGGAATAGTCCATTGGAAGAATTTAGCCGAAGTATCATAACCGCTACTGATGGGTGTTTCCCAATTGGTACCGCCGTCTTTAGAATATTCTATTATTATTTGTGGGATGGCGCCAAAATAATCCCAGGTAATATCATGGGCGGAATCTATGGCCCAGTGCTCGCTACCTACCGGAGAAATCAATGTAAGCACCGGCTTAATCTTAAAATCAGCGGGTGATACCGCGCTGACTGTAGCATCGCTAGCATCCCGTATCTTGACACGACAATGATCAGAGGTTACATCCACATATTTGCCTGTTGGGATAGTCCAGGTATAGCTTCCGGCATTGGCAGCGGTAGAAGCAATAATAGGTATATCATAACCATTATTGCCGCTATCCGTATCCAAATCAATTCCCACATTGGCGATAGCTCCCGTAAAAGTCCACTCGATAAGGTTACTGTCACCAGTAACCGTCCAGACCGATGAAGCATTGGGATGGGCTCCTAAAAAAACCGAGCCTTTCACGCGGAAATTACCCGTCATGATATTGTTGACATACGTCCTGTCAGAAACTTGTTCAATCTTAACCTTACCAGAGGTCGTTGTAACTTCGGGAACGGTATAATTATACGGTTGGGAAGAAGCAAAATCCACCGTAGCAATGGCCGTGCCCCAGTTATCGCCGTTGTTGGTACTGTAGAAAAGATCAATGTTTCCCAGAGTGCCGGCGTATTTCCAGCGAATAGGCAGAGCTGACCCGCCGACATAATAGACCTCTCCATCTTTAGGACTATCAACCTTAACCTGACCTTTAATTTCAAAAGCGTCGGATAGAGCGTAGACATCAGGGTCGTTATTATCAATAATTTTCAGTTTATTGGTTACCCCGATGTTATTAGGAATGGTCCAGTTGTAGTTGGCCGCTCCATTGGCGCCGTTGGCCGTGGCCGTTAAGGTAATATTAAAATCAACGCCGTTAGAAGCCGACTTAATGGTTACGGTTTTCGGAACTCCGCCGAGGTCACCGTAGTTAATCCAGGTTACTAAATGCTGGCTAACCATACCATCCGTGGCGTTATCGACGAGCCAGGCATTAGCGTCTTTAACCGACGCCGTAGGCGAAGAAATTTCGATCCTTCCTTTTATCGTATTATCACCTGTTGAGGTAGACAGAATATTGGTCGGATAGCTGGCGCTCATGACCTTGACTCTTAGCTTGCTACCAATAGCCGTGGGCACGGTCCAGCTATAGGAATAAGGCTGTCCTCCGGTGGCTGGGTTAGAAATAGCTGCACCACTGGCGATATCTTTATCATAACCGTCGTTACCACTATTGGTGTCATAGGTAAGTTTTACCTGCGGAACCGTGCCATAGGTATTCCAAGTAATATCGTATCCGCCGGTTTGAGCCACATATAAAGTTTCCTGCTGGGCAGGCTTGGTCAGGGTAAGTTTTGACTGAATGGTAAGCGGATTAGCTGACACGGAATTAATTGTGCTGTCACCTTCTGAGAGAATTTTAATCTTTATTAAAGTATTGCGTTCAATATCAATATTGTTCGGAATGTCCCAGGCATAGGGACTGCTGGCAGAATTGACACCCTGGGCAATAGTGTAAGCAAAATCCGTCGGTTCAACCCGGGAATAAAGTATCTTTATAGTGCCCAAGTCGCCTGTCCTATTCCAAGAAATTTGCTTGGTTGTTCCTGCCTCCCACGTAGCACCGCCATTGGCTTCACCTGTCAAAGCTAAGGTTCCTTTAACCGCAAGATCATATTGACTCTCTGAATGAACGTCACTTTCGCTTCCGGTCTTGGCCACCTGAATGCGCACTTTGGTCCCGACCATACCCGGAACATCAGGGATAGTCCATTTGTAGCCTACTACACTTTCCCCATTAGGAATATTATCAGAATCGACACTGGCAGCGATCAAACTTGGATATCCACCGATGCCGCTATTGGTATCGTAATGAATATCCACCGTTCCAAAACTCGTGTGATCCGGAGGGTCGGCTGTCCATTTGATATACATGGCATCACCAATATTGAAACTTATACCGCTGTCTGTAGGATAATCAAGCCTAAGGTAAGGCACAACCTTGAAGGCGATAGAGGTAATCCCAGAGGTTCCATTGACAGGATCAAGATCGCCATCCAGGGAAACTTTTATCTTCTTATTATCACCTTGATGAGCTGGTAAAACCGTCCAGGCGTACGTGCGCGGAGTAGCGATATTCACCGAGCCCGTAGTAAGCACTGTTGGCCACGTAGCACCGCCATCAGAAGAAAGCGAGATATGCGCGGTTCCGGTGATGCTTCCATTGATCGCCCAAGTAATGGTTTTAATATTGTTTACACCGCTATGGGTAACATTGACGACTTCATTAGCATGCGGCTCGTTAACCGTAATAAGACCTTTGACGCTAAAAGGCGCCGCGCAATCAGCATAGATGTTTTCATTAGCTTCGCTAGCAACCCGCGCCCACACCTGAGCACCCAAGGCATCAGGGATATTCCAATGATAGGTCTGCTCGACTTCTGCGGTACCACCAGGCCAATGTTGTCCTGATTCAGCTCCTGCACAATACTGCCACGTCCCACCAGCACCCACCTTATATTTAATGACGACATAATCCATAGTGCCATGGGGGACCCACTTAATGTCATGGGTTTCCGAATATTTCCACACCTCACCACCCACTGGCGCAGTTACCGAGAGCGAGGCCTTCATGTGGAAATCAGCGCTCACGCCAAAAACAGAAGAATCATTGGACTGCACCACTTTAATTCTAGAGGTAGGAGCAGAACCTGCAACGTTTAATGGTATATTCCATTGCCAGGAACCTCCCCCGGCATCAGTACCCGAAGCCACAGCTGTAGCAATCGGCAGCGCGCCATAGTCTGCACCTGCATTATTGGAATACCAAATATCCACAGTCCCTTCATTGGCCCCGCCTCCGAACATTCCTTTCTTGCTCCAGGTAATAGTTTTTGTATCGCCCGATAGCCAGGTCTCATCACTAAGAGGACTAACATTGTAAATCGTTCCTTTTAAGGTAAAGTTATTCGTAGTGCTCGATACTGTTCCAGCCGCCGCATAGTTAAGAGTGATGCGCAGCTTATTAGTGGTTCCAATAAGGTTTTCTCCGCCTAAAGTCGTCGGGATGGGATTCCATGTCCAGGGATTGCCTGTACTGCCATCATTACCAGGAACAGCAGTTATTGTTAAATCATTGGTAAAGTCAGTTCCATTCGTAGAAAGAGCTATCGTCATATTCGCCGGAGTTAGGCCATTTAAATTACCTTTGGTGCTCCAGGTAATATTGTGGCTCTCTCCCAACCGCCAGGTATCAGGAATACTATCAACTGTAAGCTGGCCTTTGATGTTGAAGTTATTGTTTGAGGTGTCGTAAAAACCAGTATAGCCTGTTTCAATATCCGAGATTTTTACTTTCAGAGTCGTACCGATAAGATTGGCAATACCGGTAATCGAAGCCGGTAAATTAGTCCATGTGAATTTTCCGTCATTAGTTGTGGCCGGATCATAACCATTACTGACATCCAAACTAGAAGCTCCTGGAATTCCATACCAATCTGTCCCGTTAGTAGAAATCTCTAGTTTCACCCGATGAACACCGTTAGTTCCGCCGCCGTCTACCTTCAACGAATCAGCGTATTTCCAGGTAATATCCACATTGCTACCAATAACCCAAGTATCTGAGCCATTAGGAATATTTAAAGTAATAGGACAAA
The DNA here is from genome assembly GCA_020052645.1 of Candidatus Omnitrophota bacterium. Classification (GTDB taxonomy): domain Bacteria; phylum Omnitrophota; class Gorgyraeia; order Velamenicoccales; family Velamenicoccaceae; genus JAGVOQ01. Next base: position 27,564 of record JAGVOQ010000014.1, on the reverse strand, counting down.
ATTCCGGAATGAACCAGTTGATCGTATCCGCGGTGGTAGTAACAGCATTAAGACGAGCAAAATAATATTTGGTCTCAGTAGAACTCGGCAAATAAGACACCGGGCTTGAACCATCAACATTAAACTTCATAAAAGAATTACTGGAAGCATTGGTTACCCAAATCTTACTATTTGTAGAATCATAACACAAGCCCCAAGGATTTGACTGCGTCTCATAGGAAGTCGTAGCCCCAGTACTAGGATTCATAATATTCATAGTATTAGAACCAAAGTTGGTAAAAGCCACTATCCCGCTTGCTCCACTACCGATAACATCAATCCCGCGCGGATTAAGTTCTGTACCAAACACTGTTTGAGATGAATAGACATGCGTAGTGGAATTTAGAGTTACGCGTGATACAAAGTTATTTCTCATAGAAGTAACCCATAGAGCCGGACTAGCATAACCTCCAAATCCAGGTGGAGCATAAACAATCGCGTTATAATAATTATTGGTCACGCCTAAATCATAGCTATTAGTAGATGCTGGATTAGTACAAAGAAATCTGGTAATTCTATCTGAAGCAGCATAACCCACCCACATATAAGCGCTGCTACCGCCTGAACCCGGATCATAACAAATAGTAGCCGGATATCCTGCATAACCAGTATAGCTAGTAGCCACACTGGCATAAGGACTCGTAGCATCTACAACAATTCTTGTTACAACATTAGCAGTTGTGGTCATCCCACTATTAACAGTCCACACCGAAGAAGAAGTTGCATCCGTGGCAATGTCAACTGGCGTAGCCCCTGCAGGCAATGCCACAGTTTCTACCACTGCTCCAGTTGAAGCATTTATCCTAGTGACATTATCCGAAAGATAATTAGCTACCCAAACTGAAGCCGGAGCAATAGTACTGTAACATATCGCAATCGGCCCGCTTCCTACTGCTATTGGGCTGCCATTTCTGACCCCAGAAGAAGCATTATACCTAGACACAGTATTGGAATAATAGTTAGTCACCCAAACTTCTCCTGGCGTTCCCGGAACATAAACAATACCACGAGGAGAGTCTCGTTCTACAGCAAACCTGTTTTCATCTTCATATCCTGTGCCTGCATTATCCAGTGGCCCAGAAACAGAAAAAATGGGGACTGCCCGAAGAGGATCAACCGCAGTACCTAAAGTTACCTCTATACCTTCTACCCCACTAGCAACAGAAAGAGCTCCTGCGCTTTGACCTTGCACAGTACTTAAAGGATCCGTGAGCTCTATCACAAACCAACTCACGGCAATATCAGTCAAAGTAGTAGCGCTTCTGTATCCGCGGGTAAAAGTAAGCGTTGTGGCATTGGTTATCTCACCTCTTACATCCTCATATCCTTCAATACCATTTACGCTTCTATTGGCTTTATAATTAAATAAAAGCAAAGCTTTGCCAAGAGTGCCTATCTGGGGAGAGATGGTTGCGGTGCCTGAATAAGCATTAACAGCAATCGTGGCTGTCCCATGTTTTACGGTGGCATCCTTGGTAAACTCAGCTACCTGCCAAACCACATTCACGCTTTTTAAAACGTCATTGGTAGCATAACGATCTAACACTAAAGTATTATTATTAGGAATAGTAGCTCTAATCGTGGCGATTTCATCACTCGTAGTAGTTGTAAAAGCACACCTGGTCTGAACAATAGGTACCGCATTATTGTAATCCGTCAGGCTTGGAGAAAGCGCAATAGTTTTGGTGGTATATTTGGGGTTGGTCGGGCTGCCGGCAGCAAAAGAAGTAATTCCTCGTGTAACATTGACTCCATCAGCGAACTCTATAAGGTAATAACGCACAGTAACTCCATAACTGGCGCCATCACGAGTAATAACTAAATCAGTATCCGAACCGAAATCAGCGGAAAAAAGTACATTCTGCCTGGCGTTCGTTGCGGTATTCAAATCCGGCTTAGGATAAAGAAGGACTATCGTCTTAGATTGGTCCACTGCCTGAATTTCAGCAACCTGCGCAATCGACGCAGCATCAAAATAAATTTCACCAGTCTGCACTCGCTTGATCTGCGCAGCATAAGCACTAGAGACAAAAAATCCCATAGCCATGGCCACTGTCAAAGACAGAGCCATCCCCCAAAACAACTTATTGGCTTTCATGCTTATTCTAATTCTAATGCCTCAGCTTTTTCGTATTTATGCTATTCTTAATTTCCTTCACTCTTTTTCACGGCTTTCTAAAGTATTTTTGGATTGTTCAGCCTCTGGTTTCGCTGAAACCAATAAACGAATAAGCGTTAGCGTTCGTGCTTTCACCTGGGTCTCCTTCTCACTCTTAAGCAATCTTTCTTCATAGGCAACCTGAACGCTATCGCCAACTTTGACATCATCCATACTTTTAGCCCTTTCAAAACGCACATTTTTATTGACTTTAAAAGGAATTTCATAGGAAGTCTTATCATCCTGACCATAGACAATGGCTAAAAAAGTAGGACTGACACCACTCACCTCACCCTCCAATGTCTTATCCGATACTTCTTCTCTGGGCTCATCTACAAAATTGCTTTTCTGCAGAGTCACCGACGGCTTTGAAACAACAGCCATTTCCTTTTTTGCCTGAACCACGGCCTCTTCCTTTTTCGTATCGTTTTGCTGCGTCCATCCTAAAACAGAAAAACTTAAAACCAGAACCATCCCTATCCCTGCATTTTTAAAGATTTTCACTCCTGTCATATTTTCAACTCCTTACATTTATAAAATTATTTTTTCTTAAACCCTAGGGGGTAGAAGATTGCTGTTCGCCTTAATAATAGCACTGATAATTTTTTGTTCCTGCTTAGGTTTATTATTGGTATCTGTTTCAACAACATTAATTTTTTTAACGACCTCAGAACCTGCAACAACTTCTCCAAAAATGGTATGCCGGCCGTTCAGCCAGGGTGTGGGCTGAACCGTAATAAAAAACTGGCTCTGATTCGTATCCGGCCCGGAATTAGCCGAGGCCAAAAGAAATCCTTTGTCAAAAATCGTTTTGTCGCTGACCTCATCCGCAAAAGGTTTTCCCCAGATAGATTCACCGCCGGTGCCGCTCCCCGTAGGGTCGCCGCCTTGAATCATAAAATCCTTAACGACACGATGGAAGATGATTCCATTATAATATTTTTTTTCAATCAGTCCGATAAAATTCTCGCACGCCAACGGCGCCACATCGGGGAATAATTGTAATTCAATCACGCCGGCGGTGGTTTCTAAAACCACACGTGATTTATTTTTAAGCATGATTTTCTTTTCAGCATCTTCTTTTTCTTTTAAAAAATCACGGAAATTCGCCCGTTTAAAAAGATCATTTAAATAATCCTGGGCGATCTTGTGTTTCTTAACTTGCGTGAGCATATTGCGATAATATTCCTGTTTCTCTTGATTATAATCTTTTAGATCCGCTTTGCGCCTGTATAAGAGACGAAAAACAACATCTCCGTAATAATTTTTAGCCGCTATAAAATCCCCCTCAGCGCCGTTTAAGATACGAATCGCATCCTCTTTAGGAATTTTCCACAAATCAATCAATGCCTCTAGAGACATAATATTAATCCAGGAAGCCCCTTTCTGACCTAGCGGCTTTTTGGCCTGATAGGCGTCATACCAGAGCCGGGGATTTTTTTTACATTGGACCGCAAAATCAGAAGCTTCTTTTTCATTCGTAAAAAGGATATACTCACTTTCAAAAGAATTATATTGATTGAGAAATTTTTCTTTCATCTCCTCCTCGGTCACGGTCACAGAAGGATTGAGTTTTTCTTTAAGTAAAAGGTTGATCACCATTAGATCCTCGATCCTCTTCTCAAAGGTTGCGACATCTTCACCAAAACTCTTCATGACCCACGCCGCATACGAATCAGAGCCGTATTCAACATCCTTTTCTTTTAATAAACGCTTAAGCTCTTCTTTGAGTTCTTCTTTGCTAATATGGATACCTATACTATTGGCCTCTTTGACAAAAATAAGATTTTGCCAAGCCTCCTGCCTTACATCTTCGTCGTTGCGTTTGCCTGTTTCTCCTGTGCGGGTGAACATCGAAGCAGTCTTATAATAATAAAAGAATTCCCGCGAAGAAACGTTCTTTCCAAAAGCTTCTCCCGTAACATCGACTTTTAAAATATTTTGAAAATCATAGGCCTGGGTTACCGCAGGGGAAAAAAGAAAAACAGCCACAAAAAAAACGAGCAATCCCCAAGCACCTTTGTTTGAAACCCGAGTCTTCGCCATGATTTTTCTGAAACAATTCCTCATTTTTTTAATCCGCTTTTCTTCAAGGATTCTTAGAATCCGAACCGATAATCTTTATTGTCACTGTTTTGGCCGTAAGTTTCTCATTAAAAACTTTTAAACCCAATTCGTTGCCGTGCCCATTTTCATAGACGGCAACGATTTGATAAGAGCCCGGCTTGTCAAAATCAAAATAAGCTTTTAAATTACGCGGATAGTCCGAAGAAACTTCTTTTCCTGGATCAAGCGATACAAAGTAATCGCTTTTAGGGCAACCGACGGGATAAGAAAACTTGCAGGGAAGCTTTTTGCCATCCGGTGCCGTAACAAGCAAAGTAACCTCACGTTCGCTTTTAGGTCTGTCCGGACTATTAATAAAGAAACGACTATTGACATAATCGGCATCTTTACCTTTATTATATAAAGTAAAGGTGATGTTGATGGGCTCTTCGTTTTTATATTCCGTCTTATCTGTGGTAACGTTAAACTGAAGCGAAACAGCCGCGAAGCCTTGCGTAAAAAAACCGCCTAAGGCTAAAAGGATAAAACTTAAGACCATTAAGAAAATGGATTTTATGAAAGTTCTCTCATGCATAACAGAAATATGTTTGATTCACACAAAGAAAAATATCCCTTAATTATTTCTGTTCTTCCGCCGCAGCAACAGCTACGGGTGCGGGTTTGCCGCTAACCTGAGAACTGGTGCTCACAAAATTAAAGTCGATATTGTTATTATTTTTATCCTTCTTGCTGAATACCCCGCGCATAATGCCATCCTTAATGTCGCCACGCCAAAACGCCACGCCATCTTTTTCTGACCTCTGCATCGTCTCCCATGTAAAAGCCCCATCATCTTGGAGGCGAACGGTATAATTGCTTGCTCCATAACCTCTGCCTTCTAAATTTTTTGAAACAACTTTACCATCAACGAACATGAGTACATCCGTTTCTGCTCTTCCGCGGCTCCCCATGGGCGTGAGCTTAATGGTCCATTCCGTTCCCTCTAACAATTCAGCTTTCTTCGTATTCAAAGATTCTTCCATCTGCTCCGTTGACAAGGCGCCACCTCTTTCTTGCTGCACAGCCTTCGGAGAAGATTTTTTCCATAGCTGAGCGTAGCTAACCCCAGTTCCTGCCAAAACCATTACAACTGCTAATACAATGATCTTCTTCATTTTTCCTCCTATTTATCTTCGGTGTTGGACTATTGATTCTATTTAACCCCGTTAGAGAACTTCATTCTCTAACGGGGTTTACTTTTCTTTCAAGCTTTATATTTTTAACGCACGCGCGAAATTTTTTAATCAAAAAATATTAACATCCACTATCTTTTTTTCGTTTATTTCATAGTCACCTTACCTTCGAATGTCTCCCAGGTCAATAAATATTTTTTAACCCAATCAACATCCGGATCATCGCTTTTAGCCAACCTTAAAAAATGACGGAAATTTTCAACCGCCTTGTTGCGATTAACCAAATACTCGGAATAGATATACCCCAGATTAAAATAGGCATAGGTATCGCTAGGATTAATCTCCGCGCATTTTTCAAACTCCGCCAAGGCTCGATCGTAATCTTTATTTTTTGTATAAAAAACGCCAAGATTATAATGCATTTCAGCCGTCTGCCTGATGAGAACCTTATTCTGCCGCGCGATTTCGGCAAATTTTCGCGGGATCACCGCTGCCTTGGCTTCCAAGGCCTTATTCTTTTTGAGCGCCTCGGCATAATTTTTCTTGTAATCGTTCAGATGTCCTTCTAGCTTTTCTTTATCCGCGAGCAACTTTTGATTTTCTTCTGTAAGGCGGATATTTTTTTTCTCTTCTTTTTTTACGTCTTCCATCAATCTATTTTTTTCTTTCGAAGCCTTGGCATTTTCTTCCCTTAGGTTGCTTTTTAATTCAGCAATCTCATTATTAAGCTCTTTAACAACAGTATCCTTTTTAGACTTTTCATAACGGACTTTAAAATCGTCCCTCTCTTTGGTGAGCGTAGCTTCTGCTTCTTTTAGTTTCTTTATGTCAGCGTTTAACGTAAGATTCTGCGATTTGAGTTCGCTGCTTTCTTTACCGGATTCCTCCATCTCGCCTTTATTCTTATCCAATAACGTTTGCAACTCAGCCGCCCTGGCCCGTTCGCCCAACAAACTTTTAGCCTGTACGAGTAGATTTTCGCGATCTATCTTGGCGGCTTCCAATTCTTTAGACACAACCTCATATTTTTTAAGCGTTTCCTGGGTTTCTCTGCTCATCTTTTCAAAACCCGGCTGAAAATTCTCAATTTTTTCAAAATAAACTTTATTTTTTTGAATAAGATTCTGGGATTTATGGGCAAAAAAGATAAGCCCCGCACTTTCAACAAAAATTAAAACGCCAATAACCACGGTCAAGGTTTTCATCTTATTCATTTATATCTCCTTTAATAGTAGGAATCGGATTTTTTTCTTTTGTCTTCGTTCCTATATATTCGCGATAAGGTTTAATCTTTCCGTCAGGGATTTCCTTAATCACCGGCACCATCTCATCCTGAGCCGATAGCGGTTTATAAACCTCATAGGATTTGCCTGGTTTTGTCCCAAATTCTCTTTCATCCCCCGTTGTCAGATTCGTCCCATCAATCACATGGGGTGTCAACATGACTAAAAGCTCTGTCCGCTCGGTTTTATTTGAACCAGATTGAAACATCCATCCTACCCAAGGAATCCTGCTAAAAAAAGGAACCCCTGCGGAAGATGAAACTTTTTCATCTTTGCGTAAACCGCCAATGACAATCGTAGAGCCATCTTTGACCATAACGGTTGTCTCTGCCATCGAAGAATCGATAATAGGTATCTTGTTGCCTGACGGCGTCGTTAAGGTTGACACGACACTAGAAATTTCCGGCTTAATTTTCATAGTGACAAAATTGTCATCATTGATGGTCGGGGTAACAGCCAATTGAATCCCAACGTCCACAAAAGTCACTTCTTCAGAAACGGTCGATGTCGTCTGTCCGGTCGTAGTCGTCGTTGTCACATAGGCTTGTTTTTCGCCGATATGAATCCTGGCTTCTTGGTTATTGGTCACCGCGAGTTTAGGATTAGAAAGAATCTGCGTTTTTCCTAACGTCTGTAAATATTTAAAAAGGAGATCTACATCCGCTGATTTACTGATTAAACCGATATGAACTTGTTCACCTAGCGTCGCAGGCGTACTGGCGTTAGAACTGGCAGTATTCCCGCTGAAAGGGATTGCCCCGATACCACCCTTCTGGGCATCTAAAAAACTTTTGCGCGATTGCCAAGCAGCTGTCGACGACTGTAAGACGCTAAAAGGATAAGAACCCACATAACTCGTCCCCATAGCCGTACCAGTTTTTAAGATTCCTTCCCAATCCATACCCCTCTCTAACTGATTGGAAAGCTTAACCTTGATGATCTGAGTATCAATCAAAACTTGTTTAGTCTTCTTATCCAAAGCAGCGACCAATCTTTTAATATCCGGCAATCTCTCTGAAAAACACTGAACAATCACCTGATTGGAACGTTCATCAGCCTTGACGGAACCCACCTTTTTATCGTTGAGCTGACTCTTAAGGTGCTCTTCCACATCCTTAGCTTTTGCATATTTAAGATTAAAGACATAAATCAAATTTTTTTCTTCCAAAGTACTCAAGGCCTTTTCAATCTGTTCGATATTCGCAGGGGTGTCCATGATAAGAACAGTGCCAGAATCCGGCTCAACCAAAACCCGGCCGACGTCACTCTTTAACGTATCCAGCAAACTAAAGGCCTGATCAGGAATGGCATACTTGAGTTTAAAGACTTTAACTTGACGAAGATCGGAAAATTTTTTTCCGTAAATTGACTTATACTCTTCTTCCGTCATCACGTTATAAATATCACCTTGTTTCACAAAGGCCAAACCATTCGAACGCAACATTAAATCAAAAACATCCTTCACCGACACTTTCTCAACCGTCAACGTTAAACGACCACTAACACTTTTTGTGGAAATAATATTTAATCCGACTTTCATTGCTAAAAATTTAAGAGCATCCACAACATCGATATTACGTAAATCCAAAGAAATCTTTCCGTTTATGCCGTCCGGAAGAGGAACGATGGAACCCCGCTCTTCAGCTATGGCGGACAACCCTGGGTTCTCTTGGGACGCAGCAGGCTCAGCGACCGTTAAAGAAGGGGCCGTTTCTTGAATCTCCCTTTTATTTTCTTTCACTTCAACTTCAACTTGTACATCCTCATCTTCTTGAGAATAACTCACGAAACTAAAACACAAACAAAAACAAAAAAAAGATAAAAAGAAAAACAAAAAACCCGCGTATTTTTTAATCCTTTGGACAGGCAAGACTGCAATTATAATTTTCATCGCAGTTCAGCCTCTTCATCTCCATACCGAAAAATAACCTTATCTTTAAATATCGCCTGCACTTTTAACTCTCCAATGGATTGACCCACCTTGACGAAAAATGTGCTCAGGGCTTTTGTATTCTCGATCATAGCGTCAGGATCATTTGACCAAGATATTCCCACCAAACGCAAATCTTCCATTTTTCCTAAGATCCGCGATGAAGGCTCTTGCGCTTGTGCCGTAGGAACATCGACAGATGATTTTTTTTCACCCATTTTGAATATATCCCTTTCGCGAGCCTTCTCAATAAAAGGAGATGCCGTCTTTCCAACGGATGAAAGAATCGACTTATCGACAGAACCCCCTTGTTCGTTTTTTTGAGACAAAAATAAATTTGGAATATTTTTTAAAAGAGTCTGAGATGAAAAAAAGCTATAAGCAAAATATGAAAACAAAATAAAAACAACAACACATAAAAAAATATTGACGGCCTTAACATCAAGTTCTCGCCAATCAACATTTTTAAACCTCTTCTTGAAAAATTCTCTGTAATAGGCAATCCTTGCAGCCCAGGCGCCCAAAGACACATAGCTTAAACCTAAGCGACCAAACGCATGCATATGAGCATCGGCAAAACTCACGCTGGTTTTCTCGATCAACTTCAGTAACTGTTTTTCTGGACTAAGAGGTCGTTCCTGCGCCATCCTAATTTTACCTCATCTTCAATCAATTGTTTAATCATGTCTCCATCAATAACAATTTTTTTTCTTAAAACAAGACTCTCTAGAGCTCGGTGACACAACATGATGATTTTTCGAGGATATCCTCGGCTGTATTGATAGATCTCTTTAATGGCGTCGTCTGAAAAAAGCTGCATGCTGGCCCTATAACCTGCTTGCCTAATGCGAAAATCAATCATCTCTTTGGTTTCGTTAAAATCAAAAGAATTGAAAGTGTACTTAAAACTGATGCGATCAAAAAAATTATTAATCATCGTAATCTTAGAATATAATTCCATCTGCCCTAATAGAACAAGCTGTAAAAGTTTAAATTTATTAGTTTCATAGTTTAACAGGACACGCAACACTTCTATAAAATTATCATCTAATTTCTGCGCTTCATCTATGATCAAGGCAACTGTTTTATTTTCTGTAACTCCTTTTTGAAAAAGAAATCGTTCCAAGGCTTCTCTTAAATCTACAATGGTCGCGCTAGCGAGATTCTCAAGACGAATATCAAAATTTTTAATCAATGATGTGAGAAACAGCGTTTCGTTATCAAACGAAGGATCTAAAATTATATGAAAAACAATGTCCTCTCGATCGTTCAATTCTTGAATCAGCTTTCTCGATAGACTTGTTTTTCCCGTGCCGACATCTCCCAAAATTACAGATAGTCCTCGCTTAAGTCTTAGCTCGATCAAAAGCTTGGTCAAAGCCGTTTCATGTTCATGAGAAAGATAGAAAAAATCCGGATCAGGACTGGTTGAGAATGGTTCCTTATCAAAACCTAACACATTGAAATAGCTCATCTTACATTCCTGAGATAATAAATAAAAAACCCGACTCTGATGATTTCGAGCCGAGTTTCACAATGATTTTTTATTTGAGATGCCATTTAAATTATCAGTATACCTACCTGTATACTTTCTATTGAAAATTTAATGAAATCTTCTAAACTTTGTATTCCTATATTTATAAAAAAATAATGATTTATTTCTTTTAATGCTGTACTAACTTTTTACCATATCTGTATGATTTGTCAAGCTAAATGTTGATAAAATAACGAGTTAAGATTTTTTTTAAAATGGATTTTTAACAAAAATCAAAAAAAAGAGTAAAAAACTGGCGGGAAAAGGAAGGAAATTCAACTTAAAGAAACATCAGCTATTCCAATTTTTTAAGTTTACTATGAGTTCTTAAAGCTGTCTCTAAAAGAGATAGACAATCCTGAAAATCTTTGCCTTTATTAAAAATTCCCGAAATTCCGTATTGGAAAGCTTCCTTGAGACACGGGTCACTGACATAGGCACTGATAATAATCACCGGCAAATCCACGTTAAAACTTCTGATTCTTTTGAGGACTTCTACGCCATTCAAAACCGGCATCCTTAAATCCAAGAACACAATATCCGGACTCTGTTCTTGAGCGAGTTTAACGGCTGTTGTACCCTCTGAGGCAGAGAGTACCTGATAGCCTCTGGATTCAAGCCAAAAAATCATAAGATTCCTGAAATCTTCTTCATCATCAACAACGAGAATTTTAATTTTTTTCTCATCCATGCGCAATTCCTTTTTTTAAACTTCCAATTTACTGATCATTGGTATAGTAAAATTAAAAGTTGTTCCTTGGTCTTTTTCGCTTTCAGCCCAAATCCTCCCGCCATGAAGTTCAACAATTTCTTTAGCTATGGATAAACCAATACCCGTTCCATTGATATCCGTCGGCATCCTTTCGAGCACCTGGTAAAATTTATCAAAAACTCTCGGCAAATTCTCTTTCTCAATCCCAATGCCTGTATCCGAGACGCTGATTATAATTTCCTGACCCGATGGATTATTTTTAGCCGCGATGGCAATCCTACCTTCTTTCGGTGTAAACTTAATAGCATTCCCCAATAAATTATTGAAAACTTGTATCAATCTCTCCGCATCTGCATAAACTTCAGGCAAATTTTGATCTATTTCTTTTTTTATTTCAATAGTTTTAGCCTGAGCCCAGGACGCAAAAGCTTCAAAAACTTCATCAACAATTTTATCAACTGAGACGTTTTGCCTTTTGAGCTGCATCTTACCTGATTCAAGCTTGGTGAGATCTAACAAATCATTAATCAAATGACCAAGCCGCTTCAGATTCCTTTGGGCAATCGAAAGAAAATGCTCCTGTGTTTCATTAATCGCGCCTGTTTCCCCCCGTAAAATTAAATCCAATGATTTATCAATCGTCACCAAAGGCGTCCTCAATTCATGAGAGACGCTAGCCATAAAATTCGATTTCATCCTGTCGAGCTCTTTTTGTTTCGTGATATCACTTAAAACTGAAACCATCCCTATCGTCTGTCCATGTTCGTTTTCGATAACAGCGCTGCTCGTACGAATGGTTTGCTTCGTCTCATCCTGAGAACTGACTAATTCAATCTCTCTCGAATTTTTATCGCTTGAACCCTTGACTAAAGAAAACATTTGTTCCTCTTTAATGCTTTCAAGAAGAGGCTTGCCGATTTTCTCTTTTCGAGAAACATCTAAAAGTTTTTCAGCAGCAGGATTCATCATAATAACTTCTCCTGAAGAATTCACCACGACTAAACCTTCCGCAATGCTGTGCACAATAGCATCGGTATCCTTCTTCTCAGCGAGAACTTTTTTATATTTATTCCAAGCCATCTCTTCATTTTGTCTCACATCTTTTAAAACTGTTTCATATTTATTTTTTAATTCTAAAGTGCTTTTCTCTATTTTTTTTTCAAGCTCCTTACTAATAACGCTCGACAATCGACTGCTAAGTTTTTTATCATGCAGCGTAGAATCGACGATACCGTTAATTTCATCATAGTTGATTTTACGCGAAGCCTGACTCAAGGAACCCTCATGAAGTTCTTCTGTATTTTGCTTGTATGCAGATAACTTTAATTCGGCGGAAGCTCGCGTGAGCTTGACCAAAAGGATGGCAACGATGATACTTATGACGACTGTCAGAACGTAAATCAGAGAAAGAGAAGACATGGTTTATCCTTATTTTAATTTATACTTGTCTTAGCACACAATCTATGGCTCGTCAAGCAACTTAGACAAATATCATTATTGTTAAAATATTTTCTGAAAGCACCCTCTTATAAACCTTTACATCCTTCTTTTAAAGAATATCCCCTTCCAGTTTTTTGATTTCATTCTCTGTTTCAAGTAATCGCCTTTCAATTTCTTTTAAACGTCGGCCATACTCTCGGACCGTCTCTTGGTCCCGATAAATGCGCTCATCAGAGAGCGCGCGAGTTTTCGCGTAACTTTCCAACCGAAGTTCTTCTTTCTGTCTTCTTAATTTCTGTATTTGAGCTCCCAACGCAACATTGTGGGCCTTGCGCTTTTTCTCATCATGCCGTTGGCGCTTCTCTTCCTCTTTATCTTTTTCCCATTGAGTCATCTCTCCCGTCCCTACAGCATCCTTCTTAAAAAGGATTTTATCTTTATTGGCACGCTGAACCTGGGAATCAAGTTCTTTTTTCTTCTGTAAATAATAATCAAAATTACCGTAAAACTTTCGCACGGCTCCTTGCTTCACCTCATAAACCACATTGGCCATGCAACGAACAAAATAAATATCGTGGCTAATAAAAACGAGCGTGCCCTGATACGACGAAAGGGCGCTGATCAACGCTTCCACAGCATCGACATCGAGATGCGTGGTCGGCTCATCCAACAGAAGAAAGTTCGGCGGGTTGATAAGAAATTTCGCCAAATTCAGGCGGCTTTTTTCACCGCCTGAAAGAATGCTAACTTTTTTTTCTACATCATCACCTGAAAATAAAAAAGCCCCTAAAATCGTTCGGAGATTTTCTTGCCCCATCATACCAGGTGCCACGGTATAGGCCTCCTGTAAAACTGTATTATCAGGATTTAAGGTATCCAGGCGCGTTTGCGAAAAATAGCCGATATCCACATGATATCCGACGTTTCTTAAACCGTTGTCAAACTCAATAACACCAGCCAATATTTTTAAAAGTGTGGATTTACCCGCTCCGTTTTCCCCTGCCAAAACGGCTTTTTCCCCGCACTCAATCTCAAAATCAAAATCATGATAAACGGGAACTTCCCCGTAGGACTTGGAAATCTTTTCCAATGTGATAACACGCTGGCCGCTCGTACGTGTCTGGGGAAAAGAAAAATGACGGATGCTTTCTTTAATGTCAGGCATTAGATCTATTTCAGGCATCCGTTCCAGTGTTTTACGCTTATTGCGCACCGCAGCCGCCTTGTTCGGCTGCGCGTGAAAACGAGAAACAAATTTCTCAAGCTGATCGCGCTTTTTCTCCTGCTCCTTAAACTGTTTTTCTAAATGCTGGCGTTTCTCATCCCTGATACGCTCATAGTGTTCATAGTTTCCATGGACTTTAATAAACGCCCCATTCTCTATGATCAGCGTGTAATTCGTGACATCTGTCAAAAATGTTTTATCATGGGAGATCATGATGAACGTTCCCTTAAAACCTGACAAATAGTCTTTGAGCCAAAGCGCGGCATTTAAATCCAAATAGTTGGTAGGTTCATCCAACAAAAGAAGATCATACGGATACGTGAGCAATTTGGCCAAAAGGACGCGCATCTGCCATCCACCGCTTAAGTGAAGAATAGGCCTGTGAAAATCACTCTCCTTGAAACCGAGCCCCATGAGAACTTTTTCAGCCTTGTGTTCTAATTCAAAATACCCAAGCAATTCAAGCTCGTGCAAGACCTCGCCGTATCGATAAGCTGCCGCTTCGTTCGTTTCTTCCAGATGTTCTTTTTCTTTTATGAGAGAACGGATTGATTCATCCCCTTCAATCAATTCCGCTAAAATCGTACGGTCAGATTGAAAACTTGATTCCTGAGGCAAATATCCAACACGGATATTTTTGGCCATCTGAATAGAGCCGCTGGAAGGTTCGCTGTCACCCAGCAAGAGATGAAAAAAAGTACTCTTACCCGCGCCATTAGGCCCGATCAAACCGATTTTTTCCGAACGGTTGATATGAAGAGACATCTTTTCAAAAAGGATTCTCTTGCCGTAGTTTTTTGATAAATTAGATATAGCGATCATAAAAGTTTTTAGGCTCTATATTGAGACAGTTGTTTAATCCTTTTAAGCATATTCGGATGCGTGCTCAAAGCCTCGAGCATTTTATCGCCAAAACCGATACGCACATTTTTATTCCTTAAAACATCCAGTTCATAAGAATCAATTGTACCGCTTTTGTCCGTATCAAGATCTTTCAATTCACGAAGTTCGCTCAAAGCCCGCGAAGGATCATTGACAAAAAATGCCTTTAGTCCTTCTGTTTCTTTTAAGGTTTCTTTGTCCATGCGGGCAGAACCATAGACAAGTTTATACAAAGCGGATGCCAAAGCCGCCGGGGGATTGCCCAAAGCAATAGAACCTCGGTCAGCAAAATATTCACGGATACGAGAAGCATAAAGAACCAAAAGGTTCGTGATAAAATAAAAAATAAGAGCCACCAACCCGATGAGAGCGGCGTTAGCGCCTCCCTCTTGACGTCTTCCGCGGCCGCCATAAAACATCATCTGCCAAGCAATACGATACAGGATCATAGGAATAACAGAAAGCAGCGTTATGGTCAAAACATCTCTATTTTTTAAATGTGATAATTCATGGCCTAAAACCGCTTTCAGCTCATCTTCTTTTAAAAGACGCAATAACCCAGAAGTGACACAGACGCGCCCGTCCGAGAGCCCCCGGCCAAACGCGAACGCATTGGGAATAGGAATCTCGGCAATACCCACTTTCGGCTTCGGGATACCGGCTTTTCTCGCTAGCTCCTCGACCATCTGATGCAGCGCGGGATTATCGTTTTTCTCGATGTAGCGCACGCGCATCGTCCATTCAACCAATTTGGGCCCAATCAAATATTGAATGAGCATCATGAACAAGGATAACCCTAAATAAAAATAAAAATTAGTAAGCCCGAGACTAGTCCCGATAAAAACAGCCAAAGCATAGACAATAGAAAACAACACAGCCAATAACAAATACATCCGTAACTGAAGTGAAACCATACGAACCTCCATTAATGACAACACTTGTTGTGGACTTAAAGCTACTGATCTTACAAAACAAAAAAGGGGTCCGACACCTTTTCAAAAGACGGACCCCGTTTTTAACGATTATAGTTTCACAACTTTTGTAGCTTGCTCACCCTTAGGGCCCTGCTCGACATCAAACTCAACCTCCTGGCCTTCTTCTAAGGTTTTGTAGCCCTCACCCTGAATTGCGCTGTGATGCACGAATACATCTTTTGCACCAGATTCCGGCGTGATAAATCCATAACCCTTCTGATTACTAAACCACTTCACTTTACCTCTTGCCATTACGTACACCCCCCTTTCTAGCAATTTTTTCAATAGTAAACCCTGTTAGAGAACGAAGTTCTCTAACGGTTTGCGCTCAACTGATGTCTTAAACCATTGTTAGCTTTATCACTGGATAACCGCCGACTAAAGTCGGCAGCTTTCTCTAACGGGATAAATAATAGTGAGAGCAAACCCTGTTAGAGAATTTCATTCTCTAACAGGGTAAAAAAAACGCAAGGGCTAGAACTTTTCTCCTTGCGGCTTTGACTTCTAATCCCTTATTTACTACAAAAATATATTACCACAAGATCATCCATTGTCAATACATAGGCTGGCAACTGTATTTTCTTAAAAAATTTTTTACATCAGCACCTGTACAGTTCATTTGTATTGCAACGCCTTTTCGATCTTGGATATAAGCTCATCTTTTTCTATAGGCTTTACAAGAAAATCAACAATGCCCAGTTTATACATCATGAGCTTATCCTTATCCGTATCAAGAGCAGAGAGCGTTATGATCGGAATGCGACTTACCACAGGGTCTCCGTTTAACATCTTGCACACTTCAACTCCATCGACTTTCGGCATAAGAATATCAAGGAGTATAATATCAGGGTTAAACGACTTGACCCGTGACACAATGTCCGCCGCATCCGATATTGTTTCCACTTCATACTTACCTGTCTTTTCCAGATTGATCTTCGTTATTTTAAGAAAATGCTCTTCATCATCCACGAGCATCACCTTTCTCTTTCCTTCCATTTTAATACCTCCCTGTTTCAGGTGTTGAAAAGATGAGAGTAATTTTTGTTCCTTTGCCTTTTTTGCTTTCTACTTCGATCAAACCTCTGTGCATCTCGACGATGCTTTTCACGACCGAGAGCCCTAAGCCCGTGCCTTCTGTCCGACCTTTTGTAGTAAAAAATGGGTCAAATATCTTAGCAATGTTATCCTCACCTATGCCCATGCCTGTATCTTCTACTTCCACAACTATGACCTTTTCTCCCAATTTGAAAACATCATTTTCTCTGTTTCCTATTTTATTTTTTGGTTCCTTCAGTTCTGACAAATAAGAACGTACATAGAGCTTCCCGCCTTTGGGCATGGCATCTACCGCGTTATTGAACAGATTGATAAACACTTGTTCTATTTTTTCTATATCCAAGAGTATTTTAGGCAGATCTTTCTTTGCCTCGCACACAAGCTCTACAGAATGAAGCTTGAAGTTATGTTGCACCAACTTAAAGGAATTTTCAATGATAGCATTAATATCCTGCAGTTCCTTTTTAAGCTCTTGAGACCTTGAAAAATCAAGAAGTGTGCGCACAATGTTATCAGCCCTCTTTACGCTATCCTTCATCATCCCAAGCATCTCGCGATCATCCTTCTTCTCAAGTGGCAATTCCCCTTCAAAGTAATTTATTCCCTGCAGTACAATTCCTAGGGGATTTTTGACCTCATGCGCAACGCTCGAAGCCATCCTGCCTACAGCCTCCATTTTTTCGGCGTGAATAAGCAAGGCCTGAGTCTCTTTTAATTTTTTCACGCTTTCTTCCAATCGTTCCCTGACCTGGTTGTTATCCGCGAGCATACTTGAAAGGATCTCGTGAGACTTAATCGACTCTTTTAAAAGGACATCTAATTCTAGCGCCTGCTTCTTAATGCTCTCCTTTGAAAAAAATTCTTGAACAACAAAAGCGGTAGCGTTGCTAAGAGTATCTATCATAGCGTCTTCCGTTTGCAGAATGGGGTATTTGGCAAAAAGAATTAAAACTCCTATCATTTCTCCGCCGGTAATTCGAAGCTGGTAGCCCGCGAACGACACGAGCCCCAATTCACGCGCCCACTCACGGTCATATACGCGAGAATCATTTGCCACATCATTCGTCAAAAACCCATGTTCCTCATTCAAAGCGATACGGCCTATCTCGTAACAACCTAAAGGAATTCTCACATTAGTGTCTTTGCCGTTTATGTGGGCATGCCGACCAGAGCTGGCCATTAAATGCAGACATTTGTCTCGATAAAGACAAACATGCGGTCCTTCCTTGACTTCAGCATGGATGCAACCCTGCTCACACAGATCTCCTTGCCCAATCAGCCATATGCGACAGAGATCTACCCTAAAAATATGCACAATACCTTCGGTGATACTCTTAAGCTTATCATTAAGTGTGCCCGATGCAAGCAGCGACTGTTGGAGCATATTGATATCCTTTTGCCACTGCAACGTTCTCTCGCGTTCCTCATCCGACTTCTTGCGCTCGGAGACATCCTTGGCTACGCATACCGCCCCCAGAATCTTTTCGCAGTGCTCTCCTTTTTCTTTAAACGAGGGACAATCATCTCTTGGCATTCCTTGAGGACAATCATTTCTTTTTAGTATCGCCCCGCTTAAGATAACAGGAATTATTTTTCCGTCCTTAGTCTTATAATCAACCTCAAAATTCCTTAAAACCTCCTCCTCCTTAAAAAGTTTCTGAAGTTTTATACCCTCAAAGAAATCTTCTGTTTGAAATAAAAGATTCATATCCTTTCCGATCAACTCTTCTTCTTTGTAACCCAAGATTGCACATGTCGCTTTATTAACAATAGCAATCTTAGTATCAGGGTCAATGACGATCAGGCTATCGGCCATGCTTGCCATAATATTATCAAGATAATCCTTTGAGATGGTGGTCTTCTCTAACTTCATGGTCATCTTGTTAAAAGCGTCGGCAAGGTCTTCGATTTCATCTCCGGTATTTAAGTCTATTTTGTAATCCTTTTCTCCATCGGAGAAACGCTGCATCCCATCCCGAATCTTCAGTAGCGGAGAAATGAAAATACCTTTAATGCTCCTTTGTATGATTGTGATAACCAAGAAAGAAACAAACAACGTCAAAATTAAGCCTATGCCCAAGACCATATATATCGGTAAAAAAATCTCATTCATCCCTTGCGATACAACAGAGACCCAATGAATACCATTTCCCTCAAGAAACTGGCTTTTAACCTTTGTCACGGATACAAGAGACCTTCCTTCCGGGCGACCTAAATCAACAACCATAAAATCATGCTTGCCTCTTGAAAACTCCTTTATCATAATTCTTGATAACGGTGATGCGCTCATCGGCTCACGGCCAGTGTAATAAATCACTCTTCCCTGTTCATCAACCAATGCCGAATGTCCGGTTTTGCCAAATTTATATAGTTTCATTTCATGAAAAAATATACCAATATCCAGCACGGCTTTTGCAATACCGATAATCTGGTCTGCCTCATTTTTGATCGGAACCGCTAGAGCACTACTTATTTTCCCACTGGACTCATCCAGCTCAACTTCGCCAAAATAGATATCGCCTTTGCCGTTATTATAAGCGTGTTGCCACCATTTTTCATCCGCCTGATAAAAATCGCTTGTTTTGCCTGATGCAGCGACCAATCCGCCATATTGATCAGTAAGAAATATTTCTGCGACAGTTTCATCTTGCGCCGCCAGTATCTTTAACCTCTGGCCCATGCGAGAATCCAGCCATTCCTGCAACGGACTATCTGCCATAGCAACCCACTGCTCATCCATGCGCGCCATATGCTCACGAATGGCTTTTGGTTCCCAGTTTTCATAGACAAAATTCGCTTCTTTAACGGCATCACGCCACCATGGACTACCTATAAAAGTTCTTATATCGCCAACTTGATGATCAATCTGATGCGCGATGAATTCAGAGAATATCAGCGCAACTTGTTTCTGTCTGCGGCCGATCGTATCAAGACGCATTTTCCCTACACTGATAAAACTTATTGTTAACAGGCCCATTACTATTAGGCCAATAGTTACGATCATAAAACGTAAAGTTTTTTTATTAATACTCGTCTTCATCGTGGCTTAAATCCCTTTGAGTTTTTCTTCCAGCCCTGCTATCCTCTTTTTCAACTCCAGTATCCGCTCTTCCCTGCCTATACTCGCTTTATAAAATACTTCTAGTTCGCTCAAGCGCCTCTGTATTTCTTCTTCCATCTTCTTGCGCTCGGTATTATCCCTGACCGTCGCCTGAAGTATTGTTTTTTCAGCCAATACCGCCCTAGTCAAAAGAACAGTGGCTGGGAACTCCTCGCCATTGAGCCGTTTATGCGTCCACTCAAAAAAGTTAGACCCCACGCGCATAGCCGTCTCAATCATCTCCTTGGCCTTTTCGCCAGAAGCGCGGCCGTCAGGCTGCCTCTCAGGAGACAAAACCCAGGGCTCGTGACAAATGAAATCCGCTTCGTTCTTTGCCATAAACATCTTGATCGTTGACGAGTTTCCGGAAGTAAACTTCCACGAAGGAGGCTCAAGGGTCATGATGGCATCGCGGGAGCTTTCGAAGAAGACACGGAACTTATGTTCACTTTTCACCAATGCTTCCTCCATCCGCTTGCGCTCGGTGATGTCCCAAGAAATACCTAATACCCCAATAACATTGCCTTGTTCATCTCTGGCAGGAGTTTTAACTGTATGGCTAAACCCTTCTTGTCCGTCCTGGATATACTTCTCTTCGAAATCTTCTGTCTGACCGAATTCCATAATTCTTTTATCATCAGCTCTGTATTTTTCCGCTAATTCCTTAGGATAAAAATCATAATCGTTTTTGCCTTTTATTTCGTCGGCTTTTATTTTCATAGCCCTCGCATAATTTTTATTGCAGGATGCATAGACCGAGTTTCTATCTTTAAAAAATATCATCTGAGGAAGATTTTCGACTAAAAGTTTATATTTGGCCTCGTTTTCCCGCAATATCTCATCTATCCGCTTGCGCTCGGTGATATCCTGACCAATGGATAATAAACCATAGACACTTCCATCATCTTTTTTTAAGGTTTTATCATACCATTCTGTCTGGGGTTTGTGACCATCTTTGGCAATAATGGCATTAACGTTACCTTTGGTCTGGATGTCACCTATGGCTTTTAGAAATAATTCGCGCGTCCTTGGCCGAATCTCCTCTGGAATAAAGGTTTCAAACCAATCCTTACCCTGAACCTCTTGGAGCCGGTAACCTGAAACCTGTTCCATATAAGGGTTAAATGTGACAATGCAGCCCTTAGTATCCAATACAAGTATAATGGCCTGGGCAGTATTAATAAGGCTATTGGAAAACTCTCTTTCTGTTCGCAGCGCCTCCTCTGCCTGTTTGCGCTCAGTGATGTCAATACATGTGCCGACCCATTCGTGGACTGATCCATCCTCCAGCACAGAAGGGATGCCGCGATCCAGAAAATATCTATAAATGCCGTCGTTCCGGCGTATGCGGTATTCGGTTTCAAAGGTACTTTTTGTTGCAACAGCTTTATTCCATGCTTCGGTGGTACGCTTTCTATCATCCGGATGTATGGCATTCAACCATCCCCATCCCTTGACCTCTTCAGGAGTTTGACCTGTATATTTCCTCCATGCGGGCATATCAGCCACTAATCCATCCGGTGGCGTAGTCCAACCTATCTGACCCGTAACTTCAAGGTATGTTTGATAACGAGCCTCACTGGCACGCAGGGATTCTTCTGTTCTCTTATGCTCGGTGATGTCTGTGGCCACAACCACAAAACCGACAACATGAGCAAAGCTATCTTTTAAGGGAGAAACAGAAAGGTTTATCGATATATTTTTTGAATGCTTTGTTATAAATCTGGTGTCGCAACTTTTGAGGGATCGACCTTCTGCAAGGCCTTTCAAAAAAGTTTTTCGAAAATCTTCCGGCAGGACTAAAGCAAAAGATTGGCCTCTCAGCTCATCCCTTTGATACCCAAGCAATTCCTTGGCCGCACTATTCACATCCACAATCTTCCCCGCCTCATCCAATAGAATCAAAGCTTCTGCCATTGTAGAAACAATATTACTGGCTGCGGTCGCGGGTGTGATTTTTAAAAACTGGTGCTTAGCCATAGCGTAGACTATTCCCAATGTCCATATGAACGCAACCATGCTAGCTATGTTGGGCACAACGTAAATTCCCAACTCTGGAAGTACAATATCTGTTATTGTCCCTATGACCAGAGGGATGAGCGAAGTATTGAAAATTATCTTTGCCTGATTTCGTTTAACTGTATCTTCTGTGGACTTCCAGAAACTGAAAATAAAATAAAACCCTATCCCCATAAAAAAAAACAGATAAAAGAAAAAAAGATACGACCAGAATGTGTTTCCCCATACCATCGCCCAGCCGTAATATTGTTTAATATAACCTGTCACCAAAAAGCCTGCGAATTGCCTATTGATCAATAATAGAGGCAAACTAAAAAGAAGCAGGTAAAAAAGCTTCGTTTTCAATATCTTTGTTTTTTCGCAAAAGATGCAAGCCAGCCACAAGAAAACAGCACTGAAACAAATCCATCCGATAGAAGCAATGTTATAAAACAACCTGGCAATATTTTCTGGAACAGCGGGATTGTGTGTAAAAATCATTGAGAAGTCCCAGAGGCAAAAACAGAAAATAATAACAATACAAGAGGTATTCAATAAAGATTTCTCATTTTTTACGGACAAATAAATTATCAAGGCTATATTTGACAAAAGAATAATAAAATGTAAAAAATTGAGAAAATTCATTTTAAGTTCAGGCATGGTAATTTCTCCTTAACTTCAATCATTCCGCACCAAAAAACCCCGGACCCCGAGGAATTTTGCTGCTCACCGAGGAAAAAGAAACCGCCGACCCCTGTCGGCAGAGATTCACTTAGTGAATCTGGATGAGAACTTCGAGGATATTCAAAGGCCGTGGTTTTAGACTGCAAAAATATAAAGGAATTGCGAACTCCTCGGACAAATTTGAGACGATGATAAGAACCATCGAACAAAAACCCAAGGCCTGTATTTCTGCAACTCCCTGGGTTGATCTTCAGCAATTAGTTAAAAAGACTATCCTTGTTTATCATTTCATCCTTCCTTACCAAAGATCATTCTTTTTTATGAATTTCGAATCCTATTTTACTCCTTTATGCTTTAGCGTCAACAACAATCAGCGTTGGCGCTGAAATTGACACGACAAAAAAACTTTACCCCGTTAGAGAAAGCCGCCGACTTTAGTCGGCGATTATCCAGTGATAAAGCTGACGGGGGTTTAAGACATCAGTTGAGCGCAGACCGTTAGAGAACGAAGTTCTCTAACGGGGTTTACTCAAACAAAAACTCAAGCGGGCATGCCCACTAAATGACATTCCACTAAAAGTAATCTCATAGCATTTCCCGCCTGTTGCAAGACCCCGCACCAAGCAAGACATCCTTATGCGGAAACGGAATAAATCCTGTTATTAATACTGCCAGCTTCTAGAAAAAAAGTAGGATAATCCTTATATTTACAATGACCTTTAATATGTTATACTAACAAAATATATGACTAAATATTTAACGCTCATATCTTTATTTTTTTCCAAAAAAATCAATCGGCTTCTTTTGCCCTTATTTTTGACAGGCGGGTTCCTGCGCTTGCTTTTCTTAGGCAGAAATGACCTCTGGTATGACGAAGCGGCTTATATTGCCATCGCCATGATCTATACCATCCCGCCTTTCGTCTTTTTTAATAGGCCGTTCGGCCCCTTAAACCCACCCTTGTCCTATTTATTCGGAAAAATGTGGGGGATTTTCATCTATCGCTTCGGATGGAACGAATGGATCCTGCGCCTCCCCTGCGCTATCGCAGCTTTTAATTCACTTTTGCTTCTCTACTTTTTAACTGTCAAAATGTTCAATAAGAGGGTCGCGTTGATCACGATTGCCCTCATGGCCTTTAACCCTTTTCACCTTTGGTACGCGCAAGACATATCCAACTATTCAGTGGCCATCTTTGGAGGCCTCTTCAGTTCTTTCTTTTTATATTCTTTTCTTAAAAATAAAACAACCGAAGCACTGGTTCTCTATATAGCTTCTATCTCAATGCTTTTGTATGGCTACTACCTTGGCATTCTCCTCTACACCTGCCAGCTGTTCATTGTCGTTGATACAGACAACATCGACCTGCGCAAAAAACTATGCGTCTTTATTCCTGCATTCCTTTTTCTTCCCATCATCCCTTTTTTCTTAAACAGCTTAAACCTGATCCAGGGAGGATTCTGGATCCCAAAACCAACGCTCGCCTCAGCGCTTTACACTTTCGAAAATTTCATACTCGGCTACAACGGAACAGACATACTTTATTTTTTAATCGATATTCTCGTTTGCTTTACTTTTATCTCTATCGTTAGAAAGCTCATTAAAAAAAATTCCAGCGATGAAAAACAAGAAATTAATTTCTGTCTTTTCCTTTCATTATTGCCCATCGCCTTAGCCTTTATTTATTCTTTATTCTATTCCTCCATCTATCTTGACCGGGCCCTAAGCATCTTCTCCCCCTATTTTTATATCCTGGTTGCCTGGTCTTTGGACAAAATACGGTTCCGTTTTGTTAAAATCATAGCCTTAAGCATTCTTTTTATCACCCTTTCAACCAGCACCCTACGTTACTTTTCTAATCAGTTATACGCTCCCTACGACATGAGTCATCATCAAGGGACGTATCTTAAAAAACCTTATAAACCCTTGGTCGCTTTTTTAAAAAAGAACATTAAAGATGGCGATCTTATCAGCTTTGGCAATGAGCATTCTATCCCCCCTATCGTTTATTATTATATCTATGATTCTCAATTCTCATCTTTGCGATCAGACCTTACGAAAGTTTCTTCGTTTATTTTTTATGCCGTTGACCCCGACCTTGTCAACACCAATTGGCAAAGACCATCCGAGGAATTCTATGGTCAGAACGCCTGGTTAATAACAAAAAACAATCTCTTGGGTTATTTAAATAATCGAAAAGCCAAAAGGGTATTTTTCCTTGGCCATGACAACACCCGAAGCGGCAATCTCGACCAAAACTCAAAAAATATAAAAAGTTTCTTTAACGAACACCTGCGCTTACTTAATGTTTTAGATTTTGACGGCATAAAGTTATTTATCTATGACTGCCGTAATATAAATTCGACAACAACCTAAATGATTCCTTGCCTTTTAACGCTGGCGAAACTGGGAGCCTTTTTTAGAATCAAACAATGGCTCCATGTCCTAGGGCTTGTTCTTCTAGGCCACGTCTACGCGCATCCTTATATCATCCATTTTAAAACCCTGTTTTTCTGCGGGATTGTTGGTTTTTTCTATTTAGCACATGGATACAGCCTTAATGACATTTTCGACCATCAGTTAAAAACCCCTTATTCTCGAAACAAAGCATTTCTTTGCTCACTTGTTGCGCTTTTTCTATCGCTTTGCGGCAGCGCCTTGATTTCCTTCGAAGCGCTCATATTTGTTGTCTTAGGGCATCTCTCAGGCATGCTGTATTCAGCCTCACCCTTTCGATTCAAAAATAAACTGATCCTCGACCTCATTTTTAATGCCTGTTCGTTCGTCCCGCTCTTTTTGATAGGCGTTGCAAGCGAAAGATCATTAGGGCCGCAATCGTTTTATTTTTCTTTTCTTATTTTTCTGTATTTTCTTCCGGTCCAATTGATGCACGAAATGCAAGATTCCCAAATCGATCGCGCGGCTAACCAAAAAAACACTTTTCAGATTTTAAGAATACCTGGAACGCTTCGGCTTCTTTACGTTCTTCTTTTTATTTTTGTTATCTTAAGCTTCATTTTCTGGGCTAAAGACATTATTCAAACCGGGGTATTTTTATGTAACGCACTTTTTGCTCTTAGCCTTTCCATTTACATATTCAGTTCAAGAATTCCCAAAAAAACTTTTGATAAAAAATTTACAGGAAATTTAAAAATAATCACCCGCTACATCTCTATTTGTTACGGTATAATGTTAACATGCACACTCTACTTCAATATTTAACCAAAGGAACCTTATGCTCAGAAATTTCTCTCTTCTTTTAAAAACTAAAGGCGAGCATTTTGACAAGCTTATAAAAAATCAAATCCGTAACTTTTTTACTGAAACGAATTTGAAAAAAATAACAGGTATGCGTCATGCGCCCGGGGCAGGCCTCTTTATCGACAAAAGCTTAACCGTCCCTCTGATAGACTTCTTCGATCGAAAAAGTAAAAAGTTGAGACCGATTTTCGGGGCATGGCTCCTGGAGGCCTTAGGAAACAAAAGCAAAGATAAAGAATGCTTTTTCTGTTTGCCTGAAATCCTGCACAGCGCCTCACTAATCATTGATGACATCGAAGACAACGCCACAAAACGAAGGAACAAACCAGCGCTTCATCTTATCTACGGCATCGACAGCGCCGTCAATGCAGCTAATGCCTTATATTTCCTTCCTTTTTGCGTTGTCAATAACTCTCGACTTTCCACACAAGAAAAGGTAAAAATCAGCGAGATTCTCTCTGAATCTATGCAACGGATTCACTTAGGCCAAGGCATGGATATCCTTTGGCATAAAAAAGTGGATCTTTTGATCACGCCGGCGCAATATATTCAAATGGTAAAATTAAAAACATCCTCTTTTTTCAGAGCCGAAACCCAACTGGCTTTTTTATTTTCAAAGAAAAAAAATTCTTCTGAGGAAAAATGGAACACTATCTCGGAAAATCTTGGTGTCGCTTTCCAAATTATGGATGATATCTTAGACCTGACGCTGACAATAGACGAACAACATAAATTTGGAAAGGATTTCAGCCAAGATATCGCTGAAGGGAAAAAAACATTAGTCATTATTGATGCTTTAAGCAAAGCTTCCTTGAATGATAGAAAAAGGCTCATCGAAATACTAAAATGCCATTCCCATGAACAACGCCTAAGGCAAGACGTGCTTGAGATCTTAAATAAATACAACTCTATCGAAAACACGAGAGTATTCGTCACCAAGCTCGCTCAGCAAATTAAAAAAGATATTTCAAGTTCACTGAAATCTTGCGCCTCAAAAGACCTTCTCCAGCAGTATTGCGACTTTATGATCGAAAGAAAATACTAATCTATTTTTTTATATGAATCTGCCTCCTGCGAAAAAGATTCTTTTTATCCGAAGCCCCCGCTACAACGAATTCTATCTTCCGGAGTCTATGTCATTCCAAGTCCCTTTAGGAATGTGTTCTATTGCCAGTTATTTAAAGAAATCGAAACCGGAAATCCAATGCGAGATCATCGATTGCCCAGCAGAGCATATCGGATGGCAAACTTTAGAAAAAATAATCAAAGAAAAAAAACCAGATGTTGTGGCTGCGGGAGAACCTCAAGGATTCTTCTACCACGAAACGATCAAAGTTTTTAATTTAGCCAAGAACATTAATCCTCATTGCCGAACCATCGCGGGTGGAATTTTTTTCACAAACCTACCTGATTTTATTTTTGCCAATTACAATTCTGTTGATTTCATTATAAAGGGCGAAGCTGAAATCACATTCACCGAACTTATCAAAACATTAGAAGAAAATAAAGATCCTAAAGATGTTGAAGGCATCGTCTTTAAAAAAAACGGTGAAGTCTTTCACACACCCGAACGCCCTCCTATCAAAAACTTGGACGACCTGCCGCTGCCTTCCTACGATCTCCTCTCCATGGAAAGATACTTTTGGTATTTAAACCCAACCCAAACTTGTTTCCCGCTCAATCTCTTTTTTCATCAGCAAAAAATATTCCCATCCGTTGTCATGGAAACTTCCCGCGGATGCACATTTGATTGCGATTTCTGCAGCTTATGGTCTTTTTGGGGTGAGAAAAAAAACAAAGAAACAATACCCTGTTTTAGAAAAAAAAGTGTTCAAAGAGTCATCGAGGAAATTGAGATCTGTTATGAAAAATACGGAAGAAGATTTTTCTTCTTTACA
The DNA here is from genome assembly GCA_020052645.1 of Candidatus Omnitrophota bacterium. Lineage (GTDB taxonomy): Bacteria > Omnitrophota > Gorgyraeia > Velamenicoccales > Velamenicoccaceae > JAGVOQ01. The sequence goes on along the minus strand of JAGVOQ010000014.1, from coordinate 151 downwards.
GACCCGACATTCAATATCTTAAAAGACTGGACCGATGAATTTTGTGAACAATTATTAAAGAAAAAATATCCCGATATCGGCTGGTTCGCTTATCTACGACCCGATTTTATCGTAAGGGATGATAAAAACGGCCTTTTAGAAAAAATGGTGC
>JAGVOQ010000047.1 GCA_020052645.1 Candidatus Omnitrophota bacterium | reverse complement strand
TCTTTCTATCTTCTATCTTCTATCTTCTATCTTCTATCTTCTATCTTCTATCTTCTATCTTCTATCTTCTATCTTCTATCTTCTATCTTCTATCTTCTAGTCTTTAACCTACATGATCTCAATGAATGAAAGCATGCGCCCGGCAGCAAGCCCTTCCCTGCGATATGAAAAAAACTCATGATTTGCGCACGATGTGCATATTCTCGAATCTAAAATATGAGTCGAAGGAACACCTGCGCCAGTTATCTGACGCCTCGCTTCCAGAATCAAATCAAAATAATATTTTCCTGATTTCTCGTCAATACTTTCAGGAAAAATTTCTAAAAATTCCTTGCCCACCTCATAACAACAAGATCGAAGCGCCGGGCCAAAAGCAAAATACAAATCTTTAGGATCAACTAAAAATTCTTTAACCATTCTTTCAATCGTCCGGACTATGATCTTTTGATTGATCCCACGCCAGCCCGCGTGAACAATGGCTATAGATCTTTGATATGGGTCTCCGATAAAAACAGGTAAGCAATCCGCCGTACGAACGCCTATTTTTAATTTTTTAATATCGGTCACAAGGGCATCTGTTGCATCCATCGCATCACCTCGATAATACATCCCGCGGCCTTTATCTTTTTCACGAACAACAGCTATCCCCGCTTCATGCACTTGCAAAGGACATACCAAAGTTTTTAAGGGAACTCCCATCTTTTTAAAAGCTTGATTCCGAAGCACTTCCGCTTTTTTATCTTTTTTGACTAAAAGCGCCATATCCAAAAAACGTGTGGTAAATATTGCCCGAATGCCCATTGTTTCAAAAATAGGCAAACTGTAAAATCCTTCGTTAATTTTTAAAATTAAGGAAGACGACATGCGGATGACTTTAGATTTTTAAGATTCGATTCCTACGACCTTAACGGAAGAACGCTCTCCCTGAATGATGCAAATACGATTTTTTTTAATGTTGAAATAAGCGGCAAGTTCTTCGATCACGGCTTTATTGGCCTTATTTTTGTCGCGAGGAGCCGTCACGTATACCTTCAGGCGGCCATTTTCCTCTTTCACAAAATTCCGGGACGATTTAGAAATAACCTTAACTTCTATGCGCATTTTTTAAAGGTTTCTTAACGTTCCTTAATGTTTCTTTGGGTTTCTTCATGTTGCTTTTTGCAACTTCAAGAAACTTCCCGCAACTTTAAGCAACTTCCCGTAACCTAAGAATCAGCTTTAATCTCTTTTTTATATCTCAATCTGTTTCTATTTATTTCTTCTAACTTCGCCCTTCAATCTTCCAACTTCTATCTTCTATCTTCAAGAACCGGCCCTTGAGATTCACTCAAATCCAGCCCTTTTTCAATGCGCAATTCTTCAACTTTTTTTAGTTGCCTATCCAACTGATTTTTTCTCGTGGTGACAAGCTCCTCGTATTCTTTTTTGGCAGCGTCAATGCGCTCGCCCATGCGCTCAAGCGAAAGGCAAAAAGCCTGATATTGCTTTTCAAACGCGCCTAGAACAAGCAGGATCTTGTGCGCCGTACGCTCCAGGTTAAAATTATCCAAGGCCTGACGAATAACCGCCAAAATCGCGTAGAGGGTCAAAGGCGAACAAAAAATAACCTTGCGTTTCATCGCCTCATCCAGAAGAAGCCTGTCATTTTCATTGATAAACGCATACACCTGCTCATTGGGAATAAAAACAATCACGTAGTCAACAGTGTTGTGCTCCGGATCAATATAATCCCTTGACGTCACTTCTTTGATCCGATCGCGGACATCCCGTAAAAATTGCGCTTTATAATTATCCCGTTCGACCTCGGATTTAGCATCATAGAAACGAATATAATTGTCTAGGGGAAATTTAACATCCATATTCACTTTTAAACCCTGAGGCAATATAAAAGTGTAATCCGGCCGTCCGGCCCCCTGGGCTTTTTGTTTGGCGTAATTAATGCCTTCAATGAATCCAGCCAAACGCAAAACATCTTCGGCCATGCGCTCGCCCCATTGGCCGCGGGACTTGGTGCTCACCAGTGCGGTTTTAAGATGATCCGTCGTCTGCTGCAGGCGCCTGGTCTCCTCCCGCATCATCTCGACATTCGTAGAAAGCTTAGCGAATTTATCTATTCTGTCAGACTCCAGCTCTTTAACTAGGTTCTCGACATTCTTCAGCTCAAACTTCATTTCAGAGAACGTCTGATCAATAAGCTTTTTTTTGCCTTCGAGATCTTTTTCACCTAAAGATGTCGAAGCCTCTAGTTTTTGATGAGCCAATTTTAAAAATTCTTCACTGTTTTTAGACAAAGCCTCAAGCGACAGTGTGGCAAAAGAACCTTTAAGTCGCTCGACAATATCTTTCATCTCTTCTTCCTTCTTATTATGAGCATCTTGAAAAGCTCTTTTTTTAAAAAATAGAAGGACGCCAACGATTAAGGCGAAAAGAACACTACCTAAGAGTATCTGCGTCATAAAACTTCCTTTATTTTCACTATTTTAAATATTTTTCTTAAAATCTTCTTTTTAAAATCTACTGGCTCTCGATAAAACGAAGCGACTGAACGACTTCATTTAACAACGGCAAGTCATCTATTTTAGAAACAACAGTTTTGAAAAAAAGCTCTCCGTTTTTATTGGTGATAAACAAAGCGCCATATGTTTCAAAGGGCTCTGTTTTTAAAAATTTGGCCAAAACAACTCTATCGCTATCAGAAAGAATTGAAAATGAAAGACGGTTTTTTTTGTAAATATCTTCAATACGAAAAATCGGCAGAGAAGAAATCACGGCTGTTTCTGCGCTTTGAGCCCTCAAAGACGGCTGGGCGTCCTCTAACTTTACTAAAAAATCACTTTCTATCTGGGAAACAAAATAAAGGATCAGATTCTTGTTGCGCTTAAAATCCTGAGAATCAAAGACGAGGCCTTCTCTTCCTTCAAGACAAAATGAAGGAATGATCATGCGTTCGCTAAGAAGAGATTTTGCCATAAAGACCTTTTAAAAAACACCCACTCTTTTATATATTATAGCGCTAAAAGAGTGGGGAGATAGAATTTATTATTGCAATACCCGTCTTTAAAAACGGTTTTTAAATACTTTTTCAAGGCACTGATCAGAGCTTAATGACGTTGGAGGCCTGTTCCCCTTTGGCGCCAGAGACAAGGTCAAATTCCACGGATTGCCCCTGCTGAAGAGTCTTATAGCCCACTCCTATGCAACCGCCACCCCTGCCGTCTTAAGACCCAGCGTTTTTAAACGATGCATACAATAAAAAACCGCAAGGCTCCTGGACTTTTGAGCCTTACGGTTTAAGATACTTCTTTTCTGTTGAAAATAACTTTTTGAGACTGAGTTTTTCATTCCTTCATCACAAAAAACTTCTTATGCAAACAAATGAATTTTCTGTTTTTTTGATTTAACAATTAGAAGAAACTATTCTTAGCTTTTCTTGTCCCGAACTTCTTTTAAAAGACAAATGATCGTACGCATCCTGATCATAATCACCAAAAGACATGCAAAAAGCATAAGAATCAAAACGAGTCTTAAGGAAAACAACAGCGATTCATTCATGTAAGTCGTCACCAGCATCTGCGTGCACATATACCCTCCTTTAATGAGTAAACACTTTACGAAAGTAAAGTGTAGCTCCGATTTTTATCGGAGCGTCTACGAATTAAACCCAGCACTTATTTTATATAAAATAAGTGCTGGGTGAATTTCAGACACCAGACTTATGTTCATCTGTCGCATTGCGACAGTTCCGTAAGTCCGGGCTTTACTTCGCGCTTGCGCGAATGATCTTTTGCTCCTTTAATGGCTTATCAGAGCCGTCAGCCTCCACAAGAGAAATTTTTTCTGCGACGTCATAGCCTTTGACAACTTCACCGAAAATGGTGTGATGCCCGTTAAGCCACGGCGTAGATGCTACCGTAATGAAGAATTGAGAGCCGTTGGTCCCAGGTCCCGCGTTGGCCATAGCCAAAAGCCCGGGCTTAGAGAATGTTACTTGGGAACTCACCTCATCCTCAAAATTCGACCCCCACAAAGATTCACCGCCTCTGCCGGTCCCAGTAGGATCTCCCCCCTGGATCATGAACTCTTTGATAACGCGATGAAAAATAATACCGTCATAATAACCCTTTTTCACAAGACCGATAAAATTCTCAACAGCCTTGGGCGCGACCTTAGGATATAATTTACACTCAATAATTCCCTGCGTTGTTTCTAAAACCACGACTGGATCTTGCTGCACAACTTCCTCCTCCCCATAAACAGATACGAACGAACCGAACAAGAAAATAAAAAAACTTGTTAAACATAATCCCAAACGTTTATTCATAATACCTATCCCTCCTTAAAGATACTATCCAGATCACTCAGCTGAATCGGCTTGTGAAGAAAAATATCTCCCCCAAGACGTTTAACCACAGCTTCAGTAATAGATGGAAATGCGGACAATAAAGCGATCTTAGCGCCCGGGTTGCGTTGACGCGCCACCTCGATCAATTCCAATCCCGTGAGTTTAGGCATGCTGCAATCAAGGACAAAAAAATCAAAATGTCCTTCTTCAATAAACTTCTTGGCCTCGACACCGTCAAAGGCCGGAGTAACCTTGAGGTTCCTTCTCTCCAAATACCGCTTCAAATACAAACACGTATCCTTCTCATCATCAGCCACTAAAACATTCTTGACGCGCGAAAAAAGCTGCATGAAATATATTCTACTCATTGATGTTAAATAAAGCAATGAGAATTTAGAAAAACAGGTATCAGGGACCGGGTATCGGGTACCAGAAAACTAAAAATATTTTTTACTTACTGTTGCCTGATCCCCGCACCCTGTTGCCTGAAATATGTTATAATATATTCATGAGTTTTAAACAAAAGTTCGAACATAGACAAAGACCTGTTTTCTCCCAATCCATGCGGCAATCCGTCAAAATTTTGGAATTACCGCTTTTGGAATTAAAAAATACTATCGAGGCAGAGCTTGCCGAAAACCCCGTAATCGAAGAAATCCCCCAACCCCCTTCAAGCCCTGAACCCTCAAAAGAAATCCGTGAGCCGGAAGAAGACTACCCGTCTTCTTATGACAAAGAGCTCCCTTCCGGAGAACTCGTCAGCTACGAAAAACCTATTCTCGGAAAACGGGAAAGTTTGAACGACTCATTATTAAAACAATTAAGGATCAATACCAAAAACGAACAACAAATGAAGATCGGGACAGCCCTTATTGACCTGATCGATGCCAATGGCTATCTTAAAGTGGATTTCACGGCCCTGGCTGCGGAACTCAACTGCAGCGAAGATGAAATCCTGGCAGCCTTACAACTTATCCAGACTTTTGAACCCTCAGGCATTGGAGCGCGGGATCTTAAAGAATGTCTTCTAAACCAATTAAAAAAAAGACAGGAAAAAGACGATCTGCTTTTCAAGCTCATCGAAAACCACCTGGAAGAATTGGCAGCCGGAAAAAATATCAATAAACTTTGTAAAAAATTAAAATGTAGCCCAGAAGAGTTCTCGCGATGCATTGAAAAAATCCATGGCCTTGAGCCAAAACCAGGGCGGGCTTTTGCCGATGACATTATCGCCTACATCATCCCAGATATCACCATCGAAGAAAAAGACGACGAACTCGCGATCTCGACCAAAGACGACTCAATCCCGGCGATCCGCATCAATCCGGTCTATCGAAGCATGCTTAAATCAAAAACCGTCAACGAAGAAACAAAAGACTTTATCCGCTCAAGATTCACACAGGCTCAAAACCTGATCCGTGCCATTAAAAGCCGAAAAGACACTCTCTTGAAAGTCGTCAGCCACATCGCCGAAACGCAACGCGAAGCCATCCGCGAAGGGGCCGATAAATTGAAACCCCTGACTTTAAATGAAATTGCCGAAAAAGTTGGGATGCACGAATCAACGATCTCACGCGTGGTGCGCGATAAATACGTCCAGACACCTTCAGGGCTCTGGCCTTTAAAAGACTTCTTTTCAGGAAGTTTAAAAACTACGGAAGGAAACGACATCTCTTCTCAAAGCATTAAGCTAAAAATCAAAGAGCTGATAGAATCTGAGGACAAAACGAATCCCTTAAGAGACCAAAAAATTGTGGAAATCATCAACGCAACAGAAAAAATCTCCCTGGCCCGTCGCACGATAGCTAAATACCGTGACATGCTCAAGATCCCGCCCGTCTCCCAACGACGAAAATCAATATAATCAGGCAACGGGTATCCGGCAACAGGCATCAGCAAGTTTTTTTTATTTTTGCTGTTACCCGTTCCCTGTTCCCTAATCCCTGAAAAATCAGTTTTTGAAATGATGGAGCGCCACACCGGCGAGACCAGCGGCTTTAGATAAAAAGGCGAGGTTTGATTCATCAAACTCAACCAGAGAACTCTCATCCGCTGAAATGTTGAGAACACCATAAACCAGATCACGATAACGGATAGGGATCACCAGAGAAGAAGAAATCTCAGGCTTCTTCAATCGATCAGCAATCAGTTGGTCGGCATTCTGCTTATTGATAAGAAAACTTTTTTTAGTTTCTGCTGCAAGACCAGCGATCCCCTCTCCTACCTTAAGAGAAGTTGTGCTAATAATATCTTGAGGGATACCGCACGACGCCTGTATTGTAAGCCTGTTTTTGTTCGCGTCCAATACCATGACCGACCCCTTAGACCCCTTGGATAAGGACATGGCCAAATCTAAAAAAAACTTCAGGAATTCATCGCTTGATTTTGTTTTGTCCAAACTCTTTGCACCAACAATATCCGAGAACTTACGCTGCATTTTTTTCTGCATAACGACTTTGGCATAAGCCAGATTCAAAACGCTCTTTGTTAAATTCTCTATCATATCCAAAAGCGAATGAATCCCTTTATAGGAAAAAACCCTTAATTCCAAAAATTGATTCCAGAGATTTTCGAAATCTATCCCAAGCTCGGAAGCCAAAGCCAGGACTTCGTCCTTATCCTTGCGTTTCATAAAAATAATCGGCCCTATGATCATATATCCTAAGATCAAAGACTTAGTCGGTGCCAACGAGATTTTTAGAGGGACAAGGTATTTTTTAAATCCAGGCAAGCACTCATAGCTCAGCTCATCATCTACAATGCCCTCACCGCCTAAAAATGACGGGAGGCACTGGCCGCATGCTTCTTTCTTAAAATCTTCGGATAAAAACACTTCTTTACATAAAGTTGGCATGCGACTTACTTCCGTCAAAAATTTACCGCATGTATCCGTTGTTCGAATGGTAATGTCCGCAGCCTCAGAAAAACTATCCTGCATCTGTTGCAATTCATCCAGATCGATAAGGTTTAATAGAGCCAGAGGAGTTTCTTCACGAGGTTTCTTCACAATTTCTTCTCACTTGAGACAAGCCCATAATGATTTAATTTTTTATATAAGGTCGTGCGATTGATCCCTAAAATTTTCGCGGTTTCCTTCTTATTGCCTTTACATTTCTCAAGTGCTTCAATGATAATTTTTCGTTCGGGGTTTTTAAGGGCGTCTTTCAGGCTTGCCCCTGCCGTGCCGTTGGCTGAAATCGCGTTTAAAGGCTGCGCCGGCTGGGAAAGAATAGAATCGGGAATGTCGGAAACTTGAATCAAGGGCCCCTTGGCTAAAACAGTAGCGCGTTCGATAACATTTTCCAGTTCGCGTACATTGCCGGGCCATTGATACCCTAAGAGGATATTCATCGCCTCATCGCTAATACCATGGATCTTCTTATTTAATTGACGACTATGCTTCTCGATAAAATGCTCCACCAAAAGCGAAACATCCTCTTTACGTTCTCTCAATGGCGGGATCTCGATAGAAATAATATTCAAACGGTAATACAGGTCATTACGAAATTTCCCCTGCGCGATAAGATCTAAAAGATTCTGGTTGGTGGCGGCAATAATACGCACATTGGCCTTACGCGTCTTGGTCTCACCGACCCGTTCATATTCACCATCCTGCAGAACGCGCAATAATTTCACCTGCAGCGCCAGCGTGAAACCATCGATTTCATCTAAAAAAATAGTCCCGCCTTCGGCGGATTCAAAACGCCCCACCCTGTCTTTGATAGCGCCGGTAAAAGCGCCTTTAACATGGCCAAACAATTCACTTTCCAGCAACGTTTCCGGCAAAGCGCCACAGCTCACCTCGACAAAAGCCTTAGATGCCGCGTCCGGGCGCGTATGATGAATGGCATGAGCCAATAACCTTTTACCTGTGCCACTCTCACCTGATATTAAAACCGTCGTATTCGTTAAAGAAATAATATCAATAAGATCATATATTTTCTGCATCTGAAAACTCTTACCGATAATATCATGGCACTGCTGACGTATTGTCGACTCAAGCTTCTTGTGAAGATATTTGTTTTCATCAGCAAGTTTGTGCTCCTGGACAATGCGGCCGATGACCTGCTTGATCTCTTCATCAATCAAGGGTTTCGTAACATAATCCACCGCGCCCTCGCGTATCGCCTGAACCGCGCTTTCGATACTGCCGAAACCCGTCATCATAATAACCGCCGTACTCGCAAAGTCCGCCTTGATCTTTTTTAAAAGCTCTATGCCGTCCATCTCCGGCATCTTCATGTCGGAAATAACAATATCAAAAGAGGTCTCTTTTAATTTACTTAAAGCCTCTGAGCCCTTAGAAACATGCGCGCAATAATAGCCTTCCAGGGAAAGGACCTCGCACAACGATCGTCTCACCAGAGAATCATCGTCAACAATCAAAATTCGTATGTGATTCATTGAAACCATAAAAGAGAAACCTTAAGGGTGAGAGATATTTTTAATTGGCAGGGAAAGCTTAAATTCAGCCCCAAGTCCGACTTCGCTGTTAACTTCAATTTTTCCATCATATCTCTGAACAACCTCGAAACATATCGGCAAGCCTAAGCCAATACCCTGACCGATAGGCTTCGTGGTAAAAAATGGCGTAAAAATTCTTTCGCGGACTTCTTCGGGAATTCCGCATCCCGTATCTTTAAAAGAAATATGGATCTTATCATGATCTAAAGATGTTGTGATGGTCAAGACGCCGCCTTCCGGCATAGCATCGAAAGCATTTTTAATAAGATTGGAAAAAACACGGCACAAGCCTTTGTCAGCCACGCGCGGCAAATGCGTTGCCAGGTCTTTGACAACATTAATCTTTCCTAAGAAAATAGTGTGCCTGAAAAGAGACAAGGCCTCTTCCAACATGTCGTTGACGTCAACGACATCCTGACGGGCATTGTCTTTTAATAACTGCGAAAACTCAAGCAGCGAACGCGTGATCTTCATAATCCGCGTTAATCCCACCTTAACCTCAGTCAGATACTCCTTGGCCACGGTTTCATCAACATCTCTTTCAATCAAAATATTCGTGTATCTTAAAACCGCGTCTAACGGATTATTGATCTCGTGCACAATACCGCCGGCAAGCTTTCCCATAGAGGCAAATTTTTGCAGGAAAACCTGCTCTTGCGCGTTTTCAGTTTTTTCTTTTCTTAAAATCTCCAATTCTTCTTTTGAAGAAAACATCTGAATTTCATTGTCTACGACATGAGACGTAAGCTGAGAGATCAAACACGCGAGCTCAAAATCTTTTTCAGTAAACGGCTCTCCCGAGCATTTATCAGAAATATTGATAACGCCGATAAGGCCATCCTGCGTCACAATAGGCACACAGATAAAAGAATTGGTATGGTAATGATGATAACGCCCCTGTGAAAACCGGGCATCGGTTTTAATGTCTTTGACCAAAACCGCTTTTCTCTCATTGGCCACACACCCGGCCACGCCTTCACCGATCCTTTGCCGTCTTCCTTTAAACTGGACCTTGTGTTCATCAAAAACAGAGTTCAATACCAATTCCTGATGTTCGTTATCAAGAAGAAAAAGCGACGCTGACTCAGCATTAAGCAGGTTTTTCAACCTCGACAACGTATCATTTAAAATATTTTTATGAAGTTCCGATAAATCGACCTTGGTCATAAAGTTTCTTCCGTTTTCCTTTTTTGATTACAATTGGGCCAGGAAGTCCTTCGCTTTCTTGGTAAGCTTAGACTTAGGATAATCCTTCAGCATTCTCTGCAGCTCTTCCTTAGCTTTCGCCGAATCTTTCAATTTATTTTTATAAATGACAGCCTTCAACACAAGAGTTTCATCCGCCCCCATGTTTGGATAGCGAGTGACTGTTTTCTCCAAAGCGTCTACCGCTTCCTGCCATCGTCCTGCTTCAATCAGAGAACGAGCGATCAAAGAATCAAGAATGTATCCGCCCCGCTCAGCCTTCGTTTTGCTTTTTAAAGAAGCGTAGTAGGCCAAGGCCTCATCGCAAGAGCGATTAATACCGGCCGCATCTTTAGTCCGCTGGTAATGACGAATAATATAAATAGGTAAATCCAGGCTTTTTGAAGAAAACGGAAAAGAGGTAAGAATATTTTTATATTGCACCAACGCCTGCGACCACTTCTCTTCTAATTCATAGCTTTGGCCTATGGCAAAAATCGCTTCAGCGCACAAATTCCCGCGCTTGTCACACTCAACGTCTAATTTCTTATATTCACTGCGAGCTCTTTCAAAATCGCCCACAACCAAATACAGGTGACCTATGCTGAACTGCGCCTGTACGGAAAACAAAGACTTAGGGTTTTTATCGATGATCTTTTGATATTCTTTCTGGACCTGAGCCAACTGAAATGGCGGAGTACCCTTGGGATTTTTGTAAATGGCTTGCGCACGTTTGTGCGCGCGCCACATCTGGCGTTCAGCCTTAAATTCACGGCTTTCGCAACCACAAAGCGCCACAAGAAAAATTCCAATCAAGAAATAATTTCTAACTTTCATGTTCTGTCGCCTCGATAAAAAGAAGAGTTGTTACAATCGTCACCAGCGCGTCCACAACAATTGTCCCGATCAAAATCCCGATGAATAAAACAGAAACCACAACTTCTGGAGAAAATTTATCGGACAAAATAGCCGTATTATTCCTGAGCATAGTAACAGGAATATATAAAAGCATAGGTATGGCCACAACCGCCAGGGTCTTAAGCCAATTCTTTAAAAATAGTTTTATCCCTAATCCCAAAGCAACAAGAAATTTCTTACCTTTAATAACGACATAAGGGAATGAATAGACAAATATGGCCTGAAGCACAACCGCCATGATGAAACTTAAGACAGGAAGAAACATACCGAACCAGAATTTAGGGCCCAAGAAGAGCAACTTGGCATGGCCGGCTTTAAAGTATTTGAAGAAGATGACCGCCGGCTGCTTCATAACAAAGTGCACGGTTATAAAAAGAACCGCAGCCAAAAGCATAAGCGAAAGGTATTTCTTAAATACAAAAAAGAATGTTTTTTTAAGGTCGATCGGTTCATTCTTATCCGATGCTAAGATCAAGTGGATCGCCATCCCAGTGGTCAAAGAACCCACAAAAATGCTTAAAACTATCTTCATAAAGTAGAATAGGCGAGGCAAAAGTTCGTAAATATAAGGATAGTGCAGATAGATATCCCCCCAAACGCGGCGTATCGGAGGGCCAAACACAAAATGAAAAGGAAAATGCGGGCTATTAGCCAGAATCCACAAAAGAAGGGTTTCGCAGGCAGCTAAAATGAAAAAAGGAATTAAAATCCGCGGCTCTGAAAGTATAAATCCTAATACAGATTTCCAGATACCCAAAAGCCGACCAGTCTTCTTATCCCCCATAATAGACATAGTTTTTTATTGGTTTTGAACTTGTAGGGTGAAAGTGTAACATACGATATTGATTTTGTCAAGGCTAAAACCGGTTTATATCCAAAGAGTTAGGGCAGGACAAACAAGGTCAGCCTTCATCTCCGATTGACAAGGTTTGGCTTTAAGAGACGAGCAAAACAAACGAGGTCTCGCAAAACAAACGAGGTCGAACCTCGCCAATAAGGGCCGAGGTTCGACCTCGAGCAGTAAAACCTCAAGCAGTGAGCTTCTCAACCTCTTTTCTTAAATAACTAGCTACCTCTACATAAGGATCAGCATCAGCAGATACTTTAATCTGCTCTGGATCCACAAGCGGACCTATCTTAACTGTAACATTGGATGGTAAAGGGATAGGCCTGGTGCGCGGCCAAGCTTTATAAGCCCCATCCAGATAAACAGGCAATATTTTAGCCTTTGATTCCTTGGCCAAAATCCCTATCCCCTTGCGGAACTCTTTGACTTTCCCATCTATAGATCTTTGGCCTTCAGGAAAATACATGAGACAATAGCCTTTTTTCAAAATATACTGACAAATCCTTAATGTCTCTGCAAGATTAAGGCTCGTGTCAATAGGTATAAGCCGATGGAAGCGCATGGCCCACTTAAGAAGTGGATGTTTGAAGATTTCTGAGAAACCCACAAAATACGTCCTTTGGATCAGACTAAAAGGCATAGCGCAAAGCACATAAAAAACATCTAGATAGCTAACATGATTAGGCGTGATCACAAAAGAACCTTCTTTAGGAACATATTTTTTTCCTTCAACCCGCACAGAAAAGAAAACTCTAAAATAAAACCAAAGGAATGAAATTTCTAAAAATGAAACGAAGGTGTCAAAAAAGTCAAAGCGCATCTTAACGCTGCGCTGATTTTCTTCTGAAGGCGGCGTTGCCAGGACATGCGGCCAAAAAACCATATCTTCTCTTTTTAAGAGCGTAGAAAAAGCACTGTCCGGCAATGCCTGCCGTGCCTTAGTGATCAGCTCTTCTATTGTCCGGGACATAAACAACTCCATGGCCAAAGAATCATCAATGCCAACATCCACCAGTTCCTGAAGCGCTGCCAATAATTCAATCCGGCCTAAAGAATCAAGACCTAAATCTAATTCCAGATGATCTTCCAAAAACACTTCCTTCTTTAATATTCTGGATAAATAGTCTAGCGCCATGTGCTCAAATTCCGAAAGCTCGCGCGAGCCCTTAACTTTATCCTGCGGCCGCTCAAAAATTCCGCTCTCGAATTTTTTCTCTATTTTATAGCGGATCAATTTGCCAAGCCGTGTGCGCGGCAATAATTCTTTTATTAGAACAAAACCATGAATGCGCTGAAAAAGAGGCAATTTCTGCGAAAAGCTATCCAACTCCCATTTGATCTTAAAACGAATATTAACATGCCCTTGGGATTTAAGGCGCTCCTCATCCGCGACAATAACCGCCATCAACTGCTCTTCTTTTTTATCATACAGGATGCAAATCTCTTTGATAAAAGGGCTCTTTGAATAATGCGCTTCCACTTCTTCGGGGTTGATCTTTTTCCCTGACGGAAGAACGATCAATTCGTTTGTCCGACCGGAAAGATAAATATACCCGTCTTTATCCTTAGTGCCGCGGTCCCCACTTAAAAACCATCCTTCCTGCAAAACTTTCCGGGATAGTTTCACCGCGCGATAATACCCCAACATCACATTGGCCCCGCGGATCGCGACCTCCCCTATCCCTTCTTTATCATGTTTGACGATTTTAGCCACGACGCCCGGAATAGACTTCCCGACAGAATTAAATTTTTTTGAACGCAGATAATTAACAGAAACTATGGGCGATGTCTCTGTCAAACCATAGCCTTCGATCATATCAAAACCCCATCGATAAAAATCTAACGCCACCCGAGGGTCTAATTTAGCGCCGCCAGAGGCCAATAATCGTAGCTGAGGGCCAAAGGCCGCGTGCAATTTTTTCATAACAATTTTAGAAACATTAACGCCGCTGACCGAGAAAATCCAGGCGCAGGTATTCATAATCCTATTATTCGTCCAACGCGCCACGGCGCCGAATTTTTTAACCTGATCATTGATCGAATGTGCGATGAGAGAAAATAGCTGGGGCACGCCGACAAAAATCGTTACCTTATTATCCCGTATACAATTAAAAAGCTCATGGTAAGCCAGACTCGGTAAATAGCAAACGCTCACCCCAACAAGAATAGGCCAGAAGCACGAAACCATAAAAGGATACGTGTGATGCAAAGGCAGGAAAGACAGAACCACATCATTCTGCGTCATAATAACAACCCTTTTTATGGATTCATAATTCGCCAGGAGATTGCTATGCGTCAACATGACGGCTTTACGTTCTTGGGTGGTCCCGGAGGTGTAAAATAAAACCGCCAATTTATGAGAGCCAAACGCACTGCGCTCATCACGGATATCTTGTTTGGCCGCCGCATTGCTAAAATCCAGACGATCCAAAAACTGATAAGGAAGCTTTGCGGTTTGCGACAACGCCTCGTCTAAAGAAATACCGAATTTTTCCTCAGTTAAAAGCATTTTTACTTCAGAGTGAACGAGGATACTGCCAAGCTGTTCAGGAGCCAATTGAACATCAAGAGGAACAGCCACCGCCTGGATAGACATGAGGCTAAAAAAAGCAACGGGCCAATAAGGACCATTGCTTAAAAGAAGGGCGACGCGCTGGCCAGGCTTTACTCCCGACTGAAGAAGAAAATGACGAAGGGCACAAACCTGACAATAAACATCTTCGTATGTTAAAACTTCATAGGTATCTTCTTTTTTAAATTTGACACAAGACTTAGAAGAAAATATGCGGCAGCTTTCCTGAAAAACTTGAAAAATATTTCTGTCATCCATGATTAAAATCTCTGGCATCGGGCAACAGGCAACGGGCATCAGAAAACTTTTCAGTTTTTACTGTTCCCTGCTACCCGATCCCTGATCCCTGTTTTTTAAAACTTCGGCCTTAGGTCTTCTTCCAGGCCATCCATAAAGTACGTAAAAAACTGCGGGTATTTTTGGTAGACGGTTCTTTCAATATCCATAAGATCCGCGAGGTACGGAGTCACCATGCCATAAAATTCAACCTGATCGCCGATCGGACGAAAAACAAACCCATGGATTTTCAGAAGCAACCAAAGAGTTCTTTCCATAAGCGCGAACCAGTAACGAATCTTTAAACGCTTAGACTCCTGATACATCTCTCGATACAACCCAAAAGCCATAGGCCGCACGCGGCGCGTAAAATCAGTTCCCTTGTCTATCCCAGAAACCGCATCAACCTGCGGCTCATAATAAAGACCGTCATTGGCCCTTCTACGGTATAGCTTGCTGATGGTCAGCCGTGAAACTTCGGCGCACTTCTCCCGTGGGATCACGCTAGGATCAACATGAAGTCCCGAACAATGCTCCTCAATAGGAAATTTTTTACAAGAAGGTAAGATCAAACGCACAGAACCAACAAGACGCTGCTGATTATCAAAACCACCAAAATGCGAAGAGTGTTCATCAAATCTGTCTGTTTCATATCCAAGAGGATAATCAGATTCCTGAATGAAGTGGCACTCTTTACAGTAAACCTGATAACGAAGCTTATAAGCTTCCTGTAGGAGATCCGGGGTCTTAATTTTTCCAAACGAAAATTTTTCTTCCATGTGACATACTTTATCACAGCTATAAATATAGGTCAACCCTCGTCTTTCAGTCATCAGTCTTCAGTCATCAGTCTTCAGTCTTCTGCGGTCTGTTGTCCGTGGTCGTTTTTTCTCTTGCTCTTACTTGTAACTTGTCCCCTTCGGGGAGGCTCCGCTTTGCTTCGCACTGACCTTTTGACTTTTTGACTCTTATTTCTTTTGCTCTTACTTGTGACCTGTGACTTTTTTTCTCTTGCTCTTTCGCCCTTCCACTTTCTATCCTCTATCTTCAAGCTTCTCAAACTCAACCTTAACCTTTTCTTCTTCTATCTTCGCCCTTCAATCTTCCATCTTCGTTCTTGTAACATGTGACATGTGACTTTGTACCTTGTGACCTTTTCTCATTTAAAGGTTTCTTAAGGTTGCTTTTGCAACTTCAAGAAACTTTACCCCGTTAGAGAAAGCCGCCAACTCTGTGTCGGCGGTTATCCAGTGATAAAGCCGATGGTGGTTTAAGACATCAGTCAGCGCAAACCGTTAGAGAACAAAGTTCTCTAACGGGGTTTACGCAACTTTAAGAAACTTCCCGTAACCTAAGAATTCCCATCTCCTGCTTTTTCGTTCTTCCGTCTCCGTCCTTCGTCTTTCTCCATCGCTCTTTCGTCCTTCGTCCTCTCGTCCGTCGTCCCTCTTCTTTCGTCCCTCGTCCTTCGGTTTTCTCTTTTCTCTTCTCTCTTCTTAACCTTAACCTCAACCTTAACCTTTTCTTCTCCTCCCTTCGCCCTTCGATCTTCTAACTTCTATCTTCTTCAGTCTTCTCAATTGTTCATTGTTCATTTTTCATTCTTAATTGTCTTATCCAATCATTGACTTTTACTCTATGTCCAATATAATGAAACATATGCGGCGACACCTCACTTTATTTCTTGTGATCGGCTTTCACTTCTTCTCGCTTCCTTGCGTTTTCTCCCAAGATTTATCCCCGCGCGAAATCGTTAAATATTCTGATGACCTTATGCGCGGCGATACTCAGGAAGGTATCTACGAAATGACCATAAAAACCCCTACCTGGGAACGCACCCTTCGCCTCTACGTTAAAAGCAAGAACCGCGACAAAATGTTTATCAGGATCCTCTCTCCTTCAAAAGAAAAAGGCACGACCACGTTACGCTTGAAGAACGAAATGTGGAACTACCTGCCCCAAGTCGAACGCACTATCAAAATCCCGCCTTCCATGATGCTCCAGCCTTGGATGGGCAGCGATTTTGCCAATGACGACCTGGTTAAAGAAAGCAGCGTTGTCGATGACTATGAGCACGCTCTGCTGAAAAAAGAAAAAATAGACGGCGAAGAAATCTATGTTATTGTTTTAACACCAAAACCGAAAGCCGGCGTTGTCTGGAATAAACGCATCATAAAAATCCGGAAGAAAGATTTTATTCCCCTGCGCGATGAGTTCTACGGCAAAGATAACAAACTCATTAAAGTCCTCAACTATTCAAAAATCGAAAAAATTTCGGACAGGACCATCCCCACACATTGGGAAATGATCTCAGAGATCAAAAAAGGTCACCGCACCGTTATTGAAGTTGACAAAAAACTGGTTTATAATGCTCCCATAAACGACAACGCCTTCAGCTTGCAGAGCTTGAAAAATAAATAAAATAATAACGTTTCAGGTATCGGGCATCAGGCAACTGATATCGGAAAGCTTTTTTAGCTTTGACTGTTCCCTGTTCACCGGTCCCTGTTCCCTGAAAAAAATGACCACATTCACTAAAATCGCCTGGCGTAACATCAAAAGAAATACGTGGCGCTCCTCTATCACGATTTCTGCCGTGTCTATCGGCCTCGCCGCCCTCATCTTCTTAAAAAGTTTTGTCGATGGTGCAGACATGCAGATGGTTGAAAACTATACCAATCTCTTGATCGGCCACATCCAAATTCATAAAAGCGGTTTTCAAAAAAATAACGAGATTGAAAACAGCATCACTAATTCCTATGTCATAACATCCGTTCTTAAAAATATAGGCGGGATTTCAAGCCTTGCGCCGCGCATCAAGGATTACACCCTCATCTCCTCTAGCGAAGGCTCCTCAGGCATCCTGCTTTTAGGCATAAGCCCTGAAGCGGAACAAAAACTTTCCGACCTTCACAAACGTTTACGCAAAGGCAAATTCCTCAAAAGCGGCCTGGACAGTGAAATCATTATCGGTACAACCTTGGCGGAGAATTTAAAAGTGGATTTAGGCGATAAGGTCGTCCTGATGAGCCAGGGGAGCGACGGCAGTATGGCTGCCGCCGCCTACAATGTCTACGGCATCGTCGAATCCGGCGCCGAAGAAATAGATAAGAATCTGGCCCTCATCACCCTTAAAGCCGCCCAGGAACTCTTGGTCATGGGAAACAAAATCTCTGAAATTGTCGTAAAGGCCGATAAAATCAATTCCATCGACGCCCTGAGCATGGAAATAAAAAACAATCTCGACACGAATCGCTTTGAAGTCCTGACATGGAAAGAAGTTTCGCCCATGACTTACCAGTGGCTTCAGTTTGACCAAGTCTTCACTGACCTTATTCTTTTCATCGTCCTGATCGTCGTAGCCTCCGGCATTTTAAATACCGTGCTTATGGGCGTTATGGAACGCATCCGGGAATTCGGCATCATGTTAGCGCTTGGCACAAAACCACAACAAATATCAGGCATGGTCACAATAGAATCATTCCTCTTGGGCCTCATAGGCACATTTTTCGGCACATGTATCGGCACAGGCCTCGTCTTTTTTTTCAGCATTCGTGGCATCGATCTTTCTATTATTTCCAGCGCCCTGAATAATTTTTATATCGGCTCTATCATTTATCCGAGATTAGATGTGATAAGCATAGCCTTTTATTCTTCTGTCGTGCTCTTGGTAAGTATTTTTATATCAGTAATACCAGCGAAAAAAGCATCGCGTCTTTCGCCGATCGAAGCGATAAGACATATTTGAAATAGCTAAAAATTTCTGACAACTGGCAACGGGCAACTGGTAACAGCAAGCAAAAAACATTTTTAGTTTTCTGATACCCGATACCTGTTCCCTGGTCCCTGAAAAAGTACTTAACTCGCAACTCGCTAAACTTTTTATCATGAACAGAGCAACTATCATCTCAGTCAAAGACGTCACCAAAATCTATCGGGAAAAACATTCCCGCATAGAATCAGTGGCGCTCGACCACGTCACCTTAAATATTGAGGAAGGAGAATTTGTAGCGCTGGCAGGGCCTTCGGGTTCAGGGAAAACAACTCTTCTCAATCTAATCGGCGCCTTAGACAAACCCACCGGCGGACAGATCATTATTGACGGCACCCCTCTCTCAACTCTAAACAGCTCACAGGCAGCGGATTTTCGTTTAAGAAAGATCGGATTTATTTTTCAGGCCTACAATCTTATTGAAACATTGACCACCGAAGAAAATGCGGAATATATCGCGCTCTTGCAAGGCATGACGCCCAAACAAAGAAAACACGAAACATTCCATATTTTAAAAGATTTAGGCTTAGAGGCTTATCTACGGAGAAGGCCTTCGCAATTGAGCGGCGGACAACAACAGCGCGTAGCCACGGCACGAGCCATCCTGGTGCGCCCTAAGATCATCCTAGCCGATGAACCAACAGCCAACCTAGATTCAAAGACCGGCAGCGCCCTTATCGACCTCATGTACGCCATGAGCCAGAACTTAAACATCACCTTCGTCTTCGCCACCCATGACAAGATGGTCATGGATAAAGCCAAAACGCTGATTCATTTACATGACGGACGTATAGTTGTTTGAAAATAGACAATAGAAAATTGAAAATGGAAAAAAATAAAAAAAAATTAAAAAACTTTAATCTTTCTATTTTTAACTTTCCATCTTCCATCTTCTATCTTCTATCTTCTATTTTCTGTCTCGCCATCTCAACTCAATCTTATGCCGCTGACTTCAAGGATATTTTTTCCGGCTACTACAAGGTTCTTCCCACATTTACAAAATCTTCAAGCACCAAAGAAAATATCTCCGCCGTACTCCAACGACTGCGCCTTGAATTCAAGCCGCAACTGACAAAAAATATAAAACTTTTCGTGACCTACGACCACGAACTCCTTTTAAATGATTTTTCGCAAAACCCTGATTTTGCCCTCATCCGGCAAGATAATCAGAAAGATCTCGCCTGGTGGGACGCGGATCAGGTTATCAGCGACACAAAGCACGTCTACGAACAACAGCTTCTATTCCGCTGCTATCTGCAATTCGAATCAGAAAAAAGCAGGATTGCTTTCGGTAAACAACTCATCGATTGGGGCCGATTGCGTTTTTACTCACCGCTGGACTTATTCAATCCGCCGAATCCATCGGATATCGAAGCTGATGAACGCACAGGATTTGACGCCTTAAATATCGAATTATTTGGCGACAATTTTACATCCTTGAACTTGATTTATGGCCCCGGCCACACAAGTGATGAAGACAGCTATGCCCTTCGTCTTTATAAGAAAATTTTCAGCTACGATACATTTTTTATAGTAGCCAAACATCTTAAGGAAAAAACAATAGGGTTAGGCTTTGACGGCTATTTAAAAAAAGCCGGGTTCCGTGGTGAATTCACATTTACGAAATTAGGCCAAGAACGTTACCCGCGCGCAGCTTTAGGGCTTGATTACAGCTTCTCAGCCAAGACATCAGGCTTGGCTGAATATTTTTACAATGGAGCAGCCAACGGCGACTACGCTGTTTTTTCAACGTCTCTATTAGATCAACGTCAAAAACTCTCTTTAAAAAAGCAACTCTTGAGCCTTTCCCTTACCCATGAAATCACGCCCCTCTTTAAATTCAAATGGGCTGCGATTTACGATATTGTTGGCAAAAGTGTTTTCTTGAATCCCGAATTGCGATATAATATTACTGAAAATACTGATGCCGCCATTGGCGCCCAGTTCTTTGCCAAAAACGACAACAGCGAATTCCAGGATAAGCACAATATGTATTACGCGGAAGTAAAGTTATTCTTTTAATTGTTTCAGGCACCGGGTAACTGGCACCGGGTATCAGAAAGCCAAAAATAGCTTTTGCTTGCTGCTACCTGTTCCCTGATCCCTGCCACCTGAAAAATAATTTCTTTTATCTCAAAAATATGTTTCGACACAAGAAAAAACAACTCACTGTTCAACTACTCGCCTCGCTCGATCCTAAGAAGCTTGAGATCCTCTCTGAGCGCCGGACTTTAAAAACTTTCCAACGGGCAGCGATCTCTGTTCCGGCATATAAGCAATGCTTAAAAGATTTCAATGTCTCTATAGCCGCCATCAATACCATCCAAGATTTCAAAAAAAACGTCCCCATCCTGGATAAAAATAAAACGTTCCGCTACTACTCTCAAGATTTCAAGAAACTATGCGTTGCCGGTGATATAAAAAATGTCTCTAACATCGTTGTCAGCTCCGGCCACAGCGCTGAATCTTTTTCTTATGGCTTAAGCACCGCCAAAGAAACCCAAAAGATGCAAGAGGCCATAGATTTTACTCTTGATTATATTTTTGACGTTTCTGAAAAGAAAACACTCTTGATCAACGGCCTTCCCATGGGTGTGCACATCCACTCATCTTTAGTCACAGTAGCAGACACAAGCGTACGATCGGATATCATCATAACAGTCATTAAAACTTTTGCGTCTGCCTTTGAACAATTGATCCTGGTGGGTGAAAATTCCTTTGTTAAAAAGGTCTTGGAAGAAGGAATTGCAAGTGGCATAGATTGGAAAAAGATAAAAATCCACTTAGTATTAGGCGAAGAGATCCTGCCAGAGAATTTAAGGGTTTATTTTGCCAATATACTTGGCATCAACCCAGATATGCCGGAGCATCAAAGCATCATCGGCTCTTCTTTCGGTCTTGCGGAAATCGGGCTCAACGTCTTTCATGAAACAAAAGAACTTATCCGTATCCGCAGGCTTATGCAACGAGACAGAAGATTAAAAGAAAAACTTGTCGGCGCGGACCTTGAAAATCTTCCCGCGTTCTTCCAATACAATCCTCTGCGCGTGTTTGTCGAAGAAATGCCCAAAGCCAATAATTTAAGCGACATTGTCCTGACCAATCTCGATGAAGACACAAACATCCCCCTGGTGCGCTACAACACCCAAGATGAAGGCAAATGCGTCTCGTATGAACATTTAAAAGAAACGCTCACCGCTTTAGGTTACGGCAATTATGTGCCCCACGTACGTCTTCCTTTGGTTGCGATTTGGGGACGTGAAAAATTACTACTTGAGGAAGGATTTTATTTAAGGCCGGAGTTCGTCAAAGAACTCCTTTATTCAGATGACGAAATAGCCCCGGCAATTACCGGGAATTTTAAACTCTCTAACAGCAAGGCAGGTCTAAGGATAGAGGTCCAACTCAAAAACGAGGTCTCAAATTCCGAAGGATTCGAAGCGCGCATCCGTACTATCCTTTTGGCCAACATCCCTGCACGCACAGAAATTATTCTTTATCCCTATCGCGACTTCCCGCACGGCCTAGAACTGAATTACGAAAGAAAGTTTCGATACATCTAACTACTAGTTTATGGTCGATAGTTTATAGTAAATAGTACAAATAAAAAAAGCACAGGTCTTTTCAAACCTCGTGCTTTTTTTCAAACTCACCCACTCTTAACTCGTTAAACTTTTTTCCGTGGTCCGTGGACTATGGACGTTTTATCGTCCATCTTCTATCTTCTAACTTCTATCTTCAATCTTTTTTTAATCTTATAATATGTATTTTTTTATGAGTCCAAAATTAAGCCTACCTTAACCACTCATCGCAGTACAAAATAGGCTTAATTATTTTTAACTAGTTAAAGCTATTTTTTCCTTCTCAACAATCCTAGTAAACCTAGACCTAATAATGACAAAGATGCTGGTTCTGGGACAACGCCACCATTATCCTCGCCCTGCCCAACTATGCCTTCAAAACCAGGATTATAGCCCTTATTAACAGCATCATCTTCAAAATAACCAGGCCCCTGACCCAGGTCATACGCAAAAGCAAAAAAGTTAATCGTCTGAGGAATCTGGCCTACATGCACCGTGAAACCAGAAAGAGACTCTCCGGAACCAATAGCATTTATATAATCATTTGTTAACCACATGTCGTAATAATTTATATTACTTCCACCATACCCACTAAGGCTCCAAGGACCTTGATAAGCAAACCATTTAGAGCTAGGCATGCCCATATTTGAATCATACGGCAAATCAACGCCAAGAAAATAAGCGTATTGACCATAGCTAGCAGGAATATTATTCGTAAAAGTAAAATCTAATACGTAATTCCCAGGGGTTCCGGTAACAACATAGTCTGCGGAAATAGGCAATGCAAAAACATTCAAACAGAATCCAAAAACTACGAGAGAAACCAAGAGCAAAACTAAAACGATCTTCTTCATACAATCCTCTCCTTTTTGTTAATCCTATGATTTCAATGCTACACTTACAAACTAAGCTTTAACAAGATACTCTACTAAATGAATGAAAATAATTCTTTTATAAAAATATATTTATGAGACCAAAAATTAAGCCTACCTTAACCACTCATCGCAGTACAAAATAGGCTTAATTATTTTAAAACGCGTTCTGTCCATTTCTGGACACCTCAAAGCTCTCTGCCCACGTGTGACATTTTTTATTTCTCTTTGAGGTAAAACAACTAAGCCTTTTTATGTCGAGACTTAGTCTCGACATAAAAAGAGCTTAGGCTCTACGTCTTAAACGTGCAGCACCTACTAAACCAATACCCATAAGAATCATGGATGCTGGTTCAGGAATTACTCTGCCTCTTACTGGATCAAAACTTTCTGCTGTCCAATTATAAGGTCCTGGACCATTATAATTAGCTTGCAACTTCAAATCAGCAGAACCATTCAGGTAATCGCCTTGAGCAAACATCCCTGCGGCAGAACCACCAACGATATCCAAGTAAGCCAATCCAGAACCTATTAAAGGATTAGCTATTGAATTAATCTGCTGAGCATAGGTTGTCGTGGAATCAGTCAAAGAAGCTCCTGGAACAAAGTTCGCTTTTAAAAACAAATTGCCATCTGTTACATTCCAGATATCTGATGGCGCATTGCCCAAAGTGGGAATTAAGCCCGGACCAACATTAGGGGTAAGATTTTGTGGACCAAGATACATCTCGATCACTCCACCAATGGAATAAATAGTCCCTTGGCCGAAAGCGTTGAGACTAACCTTATCGTCAGTCAATCCATAAAAATACCCTTTCAATGATTCTGAAGCTGTTGGAGTCCATAGCGTCATGGTACCACCACCGCTTGTTTGTCCAAGAATCTGAGTCACCTCAAAGATTCCGTAACTATTAGTTACTCCTGTCCCTTGACCTCCTAAGTCAAAGCTAGTCCCTGGATTATATATTGTGCCGTAATCCCAGTTATTATACTTAAACTGTATCGGACCAACATAACCACCCAAATCTAGCGCCATGGCTGGAGAAACTACTAGAAACATCAAAACCAACGTTAATAAAACTTTTTTCATCATTTTCACCTCCTTTTCATTTTTAGATTTTTGTTTCTATATATAAAGGTAAGATTTCACTTACTTCTATATCCTTAATTTTTTGCTGCTTTTCTTAACCTATTCTCATTTTAAGGTTTCGTCATGTTCCTTGAGGTTTCTTAAGGTTGCTTAATGTTACTTTTTGCAACTTCAAGAAACTTTACGCAACTTTAAGCAACTTCCCGTAACCTTTTCTTTAACTCGCAACTCGTTAAGCTCTTTTTCTTTTTAAAAGACCAAGGAGTCCCAATCCTAACAACGATAAGCTCGCTGGCTCAGGAACAACATTATCCTGTGGTCTTTCTGTTCCGAAACCATCTAAAAAGACCAGTCCGCCATGTCCGCCCTGACCACAATCTTTAACAAAAAGATCAATCTTAATCTGATCTCCGACATTCATACCGGTTAAATCAAAATCATCAACATCGAAACCATACCAGATATCGCCGGCATCGCCACTAGCATTAGTTCCAATTTTTGTAAAGCCAGCCTGATTAGCACGATGATCTATATAATACATCGAAGCCCACGAAACACCGCTATCTGTTGATTTTGATACCGCAACACTCATATATGGCTGTGCGGAATCAGAATGTGAAGAATTATTTGTAGGTTCTTCTAAAATAGCACCCCACTTAAAATACAAATGAGAACCATTATCAATGTCTGCTTGTGTAACCACGCCTGTCTGCGTTGCCGTGCTTGATTGATAATTATCCCATACATTACCCACATCACCGGATCCTAACAAAAGAGAATAGCTTCCGTAATAAGGTATACCTGAAGACCACCCAGCAGGATTCCATTGATTAGAGAAAGAGGAAATTACGCTATGATCCCCCGTAACAGTCCAGCCAGCTGTTGTTCCTGTCTCAAAACCACCATTAGTAACAAGAGCAAATGCCGGTGTTGTAAACATTGTCATAATTGCGAGCACTATTAAAAGCTTCTTCATCTTCATCCCTTTCTTTTCTCTCAACTCGTTGAACTCATTAAATGAACTTTTAGCTTTTTCTATCTTCCAACTTCTATTTTCTTTTTCTCTCTAAACCTTAACCTCAACCTATTTATCTTTTCTTGCGTAAAAGCCCCAGCAACCCTAACCCCAATAACGATAAACTCGCTGGTTCGGGGACAACGTTATTAACTTCAGCTGCATCAAATAAAGCAAAGGGATCAACAGCGTTATCACCACCATTTGCCACGCCATATTGCAGCGTATATGTGCCGGAGTTAGGCGCTGTCCAATTCCAAGAGGTCCACGATCCATCGTAAGGATAATCTTTTCCAGATTGCGTATCTGACCATGGCGTAGCTACCAGCGCGCCAGCGCCATTTAGAATTCGAACGTAAGCATTATCTGTCCAATAGCTAGAAGTTTCTCTTCCATCAAACGCAGCCATTCCGGACAAAATATCTCCCCCTACTAAGACAATCGATTGTGAAGCTGTAGTGTAAACATAATCTCCTAAACCACCCTGAAGTTCTAAAAAGTAGCTGCCCTCCTGAGGTAAATAAGTACCATAATCACCACTCCAAGAAGTAACCACTGATGCTCGATTAGCATCATTAACAGTCCAGCCAGCTGTTGTTCCTGTCTCAAAACCACCATTAGTAACAAGAGCAAATGCCGGTGTTGTAAATATTGCCATGATTGCGAGCACTACTAAAAACTTCTTCATCACTCCTCCTCTTTATTGTTTCTTTAATTATATTTATAATGATTTCTTGTTTCTTCTTTTCCTTGATATAGCTGCACCCAATAAACCGGCTCCCCACAATAACATCGTTGCAGGCTCAGGATTATGTATTTGAGCTACTACAACACCATCTCCGCCGCTACCAGAAGTCTCATTACCACTTCCTAAGCCAAAATCAGAAGACGATGTATCCGATAAGCTGCTCAAAACAATAGGCTCATCAGAAGAAGAATCCCCTCCTAAATTCATTCCGCCTGAATTACATCCTGCTAATAGCAAAAGCAGAACAAACGAACATGCGATCTTGATTTTTTTATACATTTAACCTCCTCTTGGCCGACAAACCCGTACCTAATAATCCAATACCGAATAAAACTACACTTAAAGGCTCAGGAACGCCTGGATCACAACTTCCCCCAGGACACGCAGGCCCTTCAACTTTGCCATATTTTTCATTATTGCCTGCCTTAACCGCCCAATCTGTCATGATATCTATATTTGTCGGGACGCTAAATTCGAAATAAGCAAATTCACCTTTACTATTCAATTCATCCATCCAGCAAGTTTCAATCTGATCCCACTTTAAACCGCTAAAATGCGCGTTTGGATCTGGATTCACCGCTTCCGGATCAAAAAGACGCAACGTTCCACCTTCTCCAACGCTGATATAAAGCTTAGAGCCTTTATGAGTCCAGTTAGAAGCAGAGGCTTCAATTTCCTTGAATAGATCAGGGCTCGTAATATAGCAATCAGGCAATTTCAAGACCCAATTGCTCAATGCATTATGATCCGTGCCACCTGAAACAACTTCGACCTGATATTTCCATATATACCAATTATCAAAACCCAACGTGTTATCAGCGCTGCGTGTTGAATCAAGAGTACGCGAAACAAGGCTCACGTCAAAAGTATAGTTACACGCGAAACTCACCGCTGGCGCTAACATTAAAGACACAAACGCCAACGCTAAAAAACTTAAAAGTTTTATTCTTTTTCTTTTTTCCATCTTCTTTCTTCTATCTTCTCGCATTTTTGGCTCCCCCACCTGCTTTTTTTGTTTCTTATATTTTTTTGTACTTTTTCACTTTTAGTTCTTCATTGTTCATTTTTCATTGTTAATTGCTATCGCGCCCCTCTGCCAGTCAACACAACAGTAACCGTATTTAACAAAATTCTTAAATCCGTCAAAAAGCACATCCTCTTTATATATAAAAGGTCTAACTTTACCTTTTTACGTACATCGCGAATACTGGCATCATACGAATGCTTCACCTGGGCTAATCCGGTAATACCAGGCCGAATCCTTAAACGTTTTGGATAATCACCAATCTCCTGGGAAAGCTTAAAAACAAATTCAGGCCTTTCCGGTCTGGGTCCAATAAGACTCATCTCGCCCTTGAGCACATTGACTAATTGGGGGATTTCATCAACATGACTCTTGCGTAAAAACTTCCCTACAGAAGTTACGCGGGGATCGTTCTCTTTAGCCCAGACCGGTCCGGTCTGTTTTTCTGCATCACAAACCATTGTTCTTAATTTAAAAAGTTCAAAAGACTCTCCATCACGGCCGACTCTCGTCTGACGGAAAAGTATGGGGCCGCGAGAACTTATCTTGATCAAAATTATGGCAAGCGCAACTATAGGCAAGCTCAATATTAATCCGACGATGGACATAATCACATCAAAACCACGTTTAAATTCATCGAATCTACGGCGGGCAAAACGAATAAAAGCAGCCAAAATTCCTGAGCTCATTAAAGCTATAGTGCTTGGCTCAGGCGCTCGGCCGCGATGAGAAGTATCAACTTTGTTTTGGGAAGTAAAAATAGCGGAATTAGGATCCACGCTAACTGGTTGTGCCTGTGCAATAGTTAAAACAGTCGTAAAGCACAAAACCAAAAGAAGCGCTGCAGAAAACGCTTTCTTTTTAAAAGAAAAAATTTTTATTTTCTTAATTACTTTTGCCATCCAAAACCCTCTTGTTTCGTTCTTTATTCATGATGTACTTCTGTAGAGCCAGAAAAGTAGAAATGTCTCTTTTTGCTTCATCGACCCTTAACATGAACCTTGATAACAACGCTTCTTTTTTTTCCATAACTTCTTCTAACATATGATGTTTCGTTATTATTAATGTTTTTTCAATTTCTTCTGGTTACGCATGATATATAAAGAGCAGGTTCCGTGCCAAAATATATATTATTAAAAACTTTTTTTATTTACTTTAAAACTCTGTAATGTAACGAGTTGCAACGATAGTTATTTATTTTGGGCTTTAAATTTAAATGATGCTGTGTAGGGATTGAATCTTTACAGACAGGATTATTCGAAGAACTGAACAAGCGCAGACTTAAATAAACCTAACTATAACAAAATCAACATATTACACTATATCATTAAATAAACACTGTGTTGCTTTTGTGATACAAGAACTCCAGTCTCACGTCACAAGTTACACGTATCACGTCAAACGCCAGCATCAACTGCTTGGATAAATTTATTCATCTTTTTGCTCAGTTTATCCAATTCTTCCATTAAGTCTTCAAAGATCTTATTGTCTTTCAAAGATTTTGTTTCAAATAAGCACTCCAGGTGCTCTTTCGTTTCATCACATGAAGAATGCGCATAAACTAAAAACCTTATATAGTCTTGACGATAACGTTTTCTCCCAAAGCCTTCCACAATATTAGCCGATATCGCCTTCGAAGCTCTTCGGATTTGGGAACCTTCTTCATACATTTCAAACGAAGGCAAAGTTAAAGAAATATTATGAATATCTACAGCAATCTTATGAGCTAATTTATATATTTCTAAATCTTTATAACTTTGCATAGACGTGTGACTTGTTACATGGTACTTGAGACGAACTATTATCTTCTCTCTTCCATCTTCTCTCTTCTTGGCGAATTATGGCATTATCTCATCAAAATATACGGATGCATCTTTTGCAAAAACCTTAATGGTTTCTAAAGCGCGGGCTGATTCAACAGGAGCAACCTCTGCGGAAAAACGAATCATAGCAGCACCTGTAACTTTCTTAAACTGCAGCCTTGAAAAAGCCACTCTCAATTGCTGCATCAAATAATTATCCACATAATATTCTCCGGCTTTATACCAATAAATCACGATATTGTTAATACCGGCTTTTTCAACAATAAGTTCATTAGCGACAATCTTACGGCCGCCAGCCAATTCTAATGGAATCTTATCCTTTTTGATGATCGTCACACCGCTGCCCTCAAAACAAACTTCCGGAGGATGTGAAACTTTCCTGTTATCGCTGGAATAAATTGCGTAAATATAAACTTTATCCGCACCCCTGGCGTATTCTCTTAAAATCAGATTTTTTGTTTCCAAAATCTCATAGGCTCTTTTGTCAACATCCAGATCTCTCCCCTGCCACTCACCGACCTTCATGGGAAATTTTGAAACAAGCACCTCTTCTTTTTCCTTCGGAACTATCAGGAAAAAAGGAATAGATACGGCAAGCGCAAGCATAAGTATCGCTATCGTTACAATAAATTGTTTATTTTTCATTTTTTCCCCAACTCTTTGACATCAGGTGTGATTTTTTAATTTTTTATCTTTTAACTCGCAACTCGTTCAGCTTTCTTTTCGTGGACCGTAATCTATGGTCTGTTGTCCGTGGTCGTTTTTTTACTTGCTCTTACTTGTAACTTGTGACTTGTCCCCTTCGGGGAGGCTCCGCTTTGCTTCGCACTGACCTTTTGACTTTTTGACCTTTTTCTCTTTTCTTTTTTCTCCCTTCACCCTTCCATCTTCTATCTTCCAAAGAACTAGAATGAGCTTAGCTCATTCTAGTTCTTTAACCACAATCATCAACCCCACAAGCGCAACAACAAAAACGATGAGACCGGACAATGTATGCAAAAAACCTTCTGTAAATTGCGCGCCGTAAATTTCACTCGTTGTCGCCATAAAAACAATACGCACAATATTTGCGATAATCGCCATAACGGCTGCTGAAAAAAAGACAATAACTTTTTTTATTCTCGAGAGCTTACTCAAATACGCGATAATCGCGCCTAGCGCCATCAAAGAAATTAAAGACCTCAAACCGCTGCAAACATCCTCGACGATTACATGTGTGTGGCGCATCCTGATAACGCTTCCATCTAAAAGTGCCGGAATCCCCATGCCATTGACGATTTTATTCGCCCAAAACGCCGCGAATAATTTCATTTTAAAAGTAATGCCGACAATCGCAATCAACGGCAATGGGATCATGAATGTTAAGAACGCTATTGAAAAAAGAACCTCTTTAAACATAACGAGCCCGCAAAAATAAAGGACAAGCCCACTGATCACCAAGAGCGACGAAAAAGCAGATGTAAAATAAACCCTGAAAAAAGCGCTCAATATATGAATCACAATACCAACTATCAAAAGCCATAATCCCAAAGTCATAGGCTTATATTTGATTTGAGCCAATTGATCCCTTTTGATCCATAAAACATACAAAGAAACCAGTGGCACCAGGATGCCATGGCTATAATACGAATCTTTCGCATTCCACCGATCCACCATCCACCATATCGTCGGAGAATAAATGATCAACAATAATGCAGTTATCACACCTGGCTTGATATATTTTTTTATCATCGCTTGAGTCATATTTTGCTCCAATCTGAAATTAACAATGAAAAATGAACAATGAACAATTTAAATCATTTTTTCGTCTTTGACGATTTTACTATTGCTGATAAAACTTTTTTGACCTCGCTAGACTCATTAAGCAGGATTTTTAATTCTTCGTTTTTAACAAGACCCGAATCACAAATAAGCCTCAGCCAAAGACTAGTTTCTAAAGCTTCCTTGAAAGCTATTTGCATCTTATAAATAAAATCATCTTTGCTAAAAGCTCCTTGGGCCTCTTCTACATTCGCGGCAATGGACGTTCCTGAAGCTATAAGCTGCTTACCCAATACAAAACCCAGCAGTCTCTTTAGGTAAAATTTTAACAAACTTAACAATGCGCAAAGCAAAAGCATAAGTTCTGTCTACAATATCGTTCTTGTTCTTCCAATTGTTCATTGTTAATTGTTAATTTTTAATTGCTTTTATTTGCCCCACTCCACCCTTCCCCGCCAAAAATATAAAAATAGAGCCACAACTGCCGCAGCGTTCAAAACACAAAAATCCAATGGAACATAAAAAATCTTCCTTAAAAACCCTTTTGCTTTAATTTCCGCCACCCCGAGCAAATAGCCTATTAAAGCACACACATAGAATATACCTTGCAAGAACAGTGCCAAAGTATACAAAGGCCCAAACTGAACAAGAGAAATATTTGTTATAAAAAGAAATATAAGAAAGTAAGGCACCAACAACCTCAGGAACTTATGAGAAAAAAACTGGAAAGCCACAGAACTCTTCCCTGGATTAAATATTTCAGGCATCATAAAAAATAACTGAAAATTCCCAGCCAGCGTTCTGACTTTTCTGGAAAACTCCTTTTCCGCTGTCTGAGAAACAACATCATAGGCCTTGGCTGCTGGTTCAAAAATGGCCCGCTTCTTCAAAAGAATAGCTTTTAAAGGCGCATACACGTCATCTAAAAGAATATCTTCGGGGAAAAAAACAAATTGGGCGCGGCGTATTGCGTAGATCGCGCCTGTCGCGCCTAACATCGAACCTATAAAACTTTCACAGCTGCGTAAAAATTTTTCATAAGACCAATATAGGCTTAAACCGCACCCTGAGCCCGTTTCTTTATCTTCCAAAATAAGTTCTCCTGAAACACACCCAACATCAGGATCAGCAAAATTCTTGACGAGTTCTTTTATGGCCTGTTTATCAAATCTTTGTCGGGCATCGGCAAATATCAAAATATCCCGTTGAGCCTCTTTGGCCAATTTATTAAGCATGGCGGCCTTGCCCATATGCTGAAATGAAACAATGTAGCGGATCTTATTTTCTTCAGAGTATTTTCTTAAAATCTGATAGGTTTCATCTGTTGATCCGTCAGAACCTACAATGATCTCCATCTTTTCCCTGGGGTAATCCAGCTCGAGGAGATTCTTAATCTTATCTTCAATTGTTTTTTCTTCGTTGTAAGCAGAAATTAAAATTGAGACCTGCGGGACTATGTCTTCCTTTTTTACCCGCTTATGCATCACCAAACATAATAATGCCAAAACGATTGGATAGCCGAAATAAGTGTAGGTGACAATCCCAAGACTAATGAAGAATAGAGTTTGCATGATTCAACAAAAAGGTTACTTAAGGTCTCTCGATGTTAGAAATTCGAAGTTTGAAGTTCGAAAAAAACTAAAACTTCTCCCAGTTTTGCATTAATTTAAACATCATAGCACCGAGTTTTTCATACTGAGAATCTAAATTATCAAATCTATCTTTTGATAAATAATTACATTTAAGCGCTATTTCAAGCCATGTCATTGTTTCTTCTGAAGAACCAAGCGCATCGTTTAAATGCCGGGCAAAAACATCTGGATAGCGACGCTTTCCATATCCTTCTCTAATATTCGCAGCAACCGACCTAGACGATCTCCTGATTTGGTCCACCAAAGAATACAATTCTTCTTTTGGAAATTTCTTGGTCTCGCTAAAAACTTCCATGGCCAAATCCATGGATAATCGATAAACTTCTAGATCTTGACACTTTTTTATTGGCATTTTTCTAACTTCTAACTTCAATCTTCAAACTTCAATTCTCTCATCCTCAGCCTTAACCTTTGTTTTATGTTTAAGGCTTCTCAGCCTGTCGTAAACTTGCCACCCAAGCGCTTTTCTTAAAACCGTACGGGTATTTTCTAGTAACGAAATCATAAAAGCCGGTTTACCTGAAATAATTGATTTAAAAACTTTTAATCTATAATTTTTGCGCATCGTAAACCGCTTCAGCAAAAAAAGGTCTTCTTTTTCAAAATCATTAAAACCCGCGTCTGATACGCCCACCGCCTTAAAACCGATATTTTTAATAATGGTCAAAACGCGATTATTGTAAAATCCCTGAGGTATAGACAAAAAATCAACGCGCTTCCTCGTATATTTTTCCAAGATTTGCTTAGACATAAGCAATTCATTCAAAACTGTATAGTTATTTTGCGCTGTCAAAAATGTATGGGCCAAACCATGAGAACCCACCCCCATGCCATTCTGGACCAAATCATAAACCATGGACCAATCTACCTTGTTATGCTTGCCTATTTCATTGATAGTCACAAAAAAAGTTGCTGTGAATCCGAACTCCTTTAGCAAAGGCATAGCGAAAAAATAATTACTCGCATCTCCGTCATCAAATGTTAATATAACTTTTTTTCTTCCATCTTTTAACCGTCCTTCGTCCCTGCCTTGCCGCCAGGCAGGCTTCGTCTCTCGTCCTTCGCATTTTGCGTCTTCAGCTTTCCAATACTCCTGTTCGGCAAAAAACTTCTCCAAAGAAACAGCCACAAAGTCATTCTTCTGCAAATACTCCATCTGCTCCTTAAAATTATCGAACGTCACCGTAAAGTTATCCGCTCTTGCGTCCGTCCCTGAGCAAAAATTATGATAAAGCAATATCGGTGTTTTATTCATGAGTTCCTAAGCAGAGAAAATAGATTAAAACTTTTCCAAATTTTGCATTAATTTATACAACATAGCTCCAAAATTTTAGATCTTTTTCTTTCTAAACCTTAACCTTTTCTTTGTATTTCAACTTGTTTCTATTTGTTTCAACTTTATTTCAATCTGTTTCTGTTTGCTTCTTCTCCCTTCGCCCTTCCATCTTCTATCTTCGTCCTTGTGACGTTGTGACCCTGTGACCTTTTGACTTTTTATCTCTATTTATTTCTACCTATTTTCCATTTATTTCCATCTATTTCAACCTGTTTCAATCCGTTTCTACTCATTTCCATTTATTTATATATATTTCAACTTTATTTCAATTGTTCATTGTTAATTCTTCATTATTAATTGCGTTTATTCTACCACTTAAATCCGACTCCACCAACGATAGACACTTCTTTCTCGGATGCAAGCGCCTTAACAAACGCCTCGCCCTGTCCATCAAATAACTTCTTTGATAAATTAACCGAGACACCCAGATCTTTATTCAACTTATTCTTAAGTCTTAATTCAAGTGCATATCCGCCATCCCACTTGCAATCCGCGCCAAAAACCATTTCCTGAATGCGATCGTCGGAATATTCTATTTCAAATATCAGGCCGAGATCCTTATCCAACTTCCATGTTCCAAAGAGCGTAGTAGTTTTTTGTTTTGAAGCGTAGCCTACTCCTATGGAATATTTTAAAAAGTTTTTTTCAGCCTTTTGAAACGATACTTTAAAATCAAATTGAGAGCCGATATTTTCATTAAGCACATACGCGACTCTATTCTTTTCTGAAATTTCCCAATAGCCTCTTAAAATAATACCATTTTCTATCTTTTCTTTTTTTCCCTTTAAAGTCCTTACATAAGAATAGACAATCTCATTCTGCTTATTGACAGACCAGACACCCTGGAGCGTCAACGCATTGCTTTGCCCTTCTTCTTTTTCAATATTAAACGTCAGACGGTTATACTTATCTGCCTGCCAAATACCACTAAATTTTAAAAGATAAGAACATGTTCTGTTTGACGCGCCCTCTTTCGTCTCAACGCTAAAAACCAACT
This sequence comes from Candidatus Omnitrophota bacterium, assembly GCA_020052645.1. Taxonomy (GTDB): domain Bacteria; phylum Omnitrophota; class Gorgyraeia; order Velamenicoccales; family Velamenicoccaceae; genus JAGVOQ01. The sequence goes on along the minus strand of JAGVOQ010000047.1, from coordinate 23,697 downwards.
CATTCTCAGTCGCTGAAACCAAATCACTCTTTAAAATAAGCCTATTGCCTTGAACCTGATTATTCCATTTATCAAATGTAAAAATAAGGTTATGATCTTTATCTAAAGACCAGCTACCTCTGAACTTTATCTGCTGGGGGATATCGATATTGTCAGACTTTTTGACGTGATAAATAAGACTGTTTTTCCCACCAAGCTCAAATTCACCGTCAACGACAGTGCGGAATTTATTAAAGCCCACTACGGCTAATCTATTGTGAGGGTCTATTTCGTAACGTACCTTAACCATAAATTTCAGGTTTCTTAAAGTTTCTTGAAGTTACTTGAAGTTTCTTTAGGTTGCTTTTTATTTCTTAAATGATCTCCAGGAACTTTCCATGTTCCCTCATTCTCAACTTTATACATCGACTTAAGATACTGATTGCTCATATAGCTTGCACTTTGATATAGCTTCGTAAATTTGCTATGCTCTTCTTGAGTAATCAACTTGTCTTCAAGACAATCTTCCATGTCTCCGCTTAGCTCTTCCAAAGAGCCCTGACTAATCTTAATTCCATGAAGAAATTCACCCAGAGTTCCTTTTCTATAACTTTCTCTTATGTTCTGCTTCGCAGAGCGTGAAGCATCTCTCATTTGAGAGACTAATCGAAGATGAGATTTAACAAACCGTTCTGTCGTTTCATAAATAAACTTTCTAATTTCATAAATATCTCTATAAAACTTTAAGTTTTCATATGGTCTTATATTTTCCATGTAACCTCAAGAAACCTTAAGAAACTTTAGGGAACATTAAGGAACCTAAACATTCTTTTTCAGCGCTTCTTCTCTCTTCGCCCTTCTATCTTCCTATTTCTGACCTTGATCTTCCTGGCTAGATAGAAGCGCTTCAAAAGAATACGGTGTAAACAATAAAAACTCCATAACGCGGGCATATATAGGCTTCTGATAAATCATGCCGTTTAACAATGGATCATCCTGTGTTCTCTGCGAGGCAAGCATGCTATCTAAACGCTTTTCTATCACCTCAAGGAATTTTTTATCTCCTGATAAAAAATAAGCATAAGCCAATCCTTCAAAAATAGCGCCATACTCGTCATGCTTCATTAAATATTCTGTCAAATTAATGATAGAGGCCTTGATCGCGGGATTTCTTGTCAATTTATGATACTCGATCAACGCAGGCAAATCATATCCATTCATATACCCTATATGCGGATCACCGTCCCACCGCTTATCACGTGGATTATAGTCCTCATTAAAACTGCCATTCCTATTCTGCCCCTGGAAAAACATATTCGCCCAGTAATCCGCATCTTTCTTAAAACGCGCATCTCCCGTAGCTTCATACAAAGCCACTTCTCCCCATAAAATATTAGCCATACCACGATTCGGCGCGATATCAGGATGCTTAAAATAAGTTATCGGATGTTTTAAGAAAAACTCACCAATCTCTTTCGTCACATCCAAAGCCCTGTCGTTGCCTGTCAGATAATAATAAAGTAATATGCCGTTTAAATTTGTATGCGACGCTTCTTCATTTCTTCCACCCCAATGATCACCACTATGTCTGTGCATAGAACCCGGCTGACTATAATCCTGATAAACGCGGCGCAATCTTTTATCGTAACCCACAGTATTAAAATGACAGGTATCCACATCCATCATATGCCGGCTCAAATCTTCACCGAATTCAAAATATTTATACTGTCCGGTACGCGCAAACTGCAACAAGGCACCTGTGTGCGTCCCCGCGCCTTCACAATTAAACCACCCCCATCTTCCTACAGGATGCCAACCAGCCTCATCATATTGGTCGTCATCATCATACCCCTCTTGCCGATACCAACTTAAGGTATCCCCAAAATCCAACATGCCATACCATTTAAAAGTCTTTTTCTGTCGGTCTGCCCAATCAAAAAGTTTTTCAAGGCTTGTTTCGTACTGACTAAAATATGCTGAGCCTTTAGCGTAATCTGCGACCGCGCCTAAGACCTTAGAATCACTTAACCAGGAGGGCGTGCTCATGATCAAAGGCGGCTCCTGCACCACTTCTGCTATTTCACGCGCTTTTGCCTGTTTATAATCACCTTCATGAAAATAAAAAACCAACTCATGCGTCTTCGCTAAACCAAACGCGCTGCCCCGCGCCACATCTTCGGGCCCTAAAGTCTTCTGTGTCGTTTTTAAATCCAAATCACCAGCCTCTTTTGGCCATAGCTTCACCTGAAAAACTCCATCCTTAGCATTAATTTCAAAACCTTTCGGAAATTGCTGCCATAGCTTACGCACAACCGCGCAAAATCCCTTTTGATCATTGGCAACATCCAGCCAACCTTCTATCCTTTTTCCTTGCTTCATCACTTCTTTTAAATCTTTCTGAACAAAAAAAGAATCATCTTTAGATTGAATAATCTGAATATTTTTATCTAATCCCTTTATCTGTAAAACTTCGTTATCAGCCCCAAAAGTCACATCGCCTTTTTGCACAACTTCAGGCATTCTAAAAAGCATTGACACTTCCTCAATTGTTTCATTCTTGGGCAAGTGCATGCCTTTGTAAAGATAGTGAAGCTTATTTTCTGGATAACCCGTATAAATAAATGTATGGAAAACTCGAACAAAACTCTCACCTCTGTATGCCTTAATCCTCACCACAAATTTACAGAATTTCTTACCCTTGTCATCAACAAACCACCCCTCAGCTTTTAAACCAACGACACAAGGGCCATCTTCTTCAACTGTTAGCTGACAATCTTTATCGTTAGAGCTCTTATAGATATCTTTACGAAATTGCACTGTCAAATCGCTCTTATCAGAGACAACCTCTTTATCCCCAATCCAAACCTTATCAAATAACCTAAAATTTTTCTTATTTACAACAAATCTAATTTTACCGGTATCAACTGTTATGCTATTGGCTGTTTCAGCCAACATCTGCTTCTCATTGACAGCTTTTGCTTTAACAGGATACACAACAGAATAGCCTGTTCCGATAGACGGCTCTATGCTGACAGGAATATCTAATAACAGCCATTTGATACTCCTGTCATCCCAGGAAGCCATCACTTTTGATTGATACATCACTTCTCGGCCCAAATTGTCTCTGACCGAAATTTCATCTTTTGATTTTAATTCACCCCTAGGAAATGGAATACCGCCGCGTGCGGGAAAATTCTTCATACGAATAAAATGAGGATTGAGAATATAAATAGGAAATCGCCTGAGCTGTTCGGCATTAAGCCAACGGTCAGCCTGAAAATAAAAATAATCTTTTATCACGTAAGAAGGCTCTTTTAAATCAGTGAATTCCGCGTCGAATATGGTTTTTTTTGTCTTTAGCTTTCCCGGAACTAAACGAAGATTATCGATAAAAAAAACAGAATCCGATTGCGGCTCCCATTGAAATAAATTGATTTGCGCGATTTTATAAATACTGGCAGAATGCCTCAAAATAGAGGTTTCAATTTCAACAGTCTCTTTTGACTTAGGCTCTAAATTGATGTCTCGTTTGTACTTATTCCCACTTCTATCCTTAATTTGCAAAATCAATCTTTGGGAAGTATCCTGCGGATTATAAATATCAAACATAAAGCTACCGTAAGGCGCCCAATTTATGAATGATTTATCTTTCTCAAAATATTTCTCTATTCGAAAAGATGGGGCTCTTGAATCTTTTTTAAATGTTACTTTAGCGCAATAAACGCCACTTGTAGGATATTCCTTAGACAATTCAAAAAGAACGGTTGAATCTCCAAACTTGCTAAAATCATCCGACTTTTCAAAATCAGCTATCACGAAATCTTTATCCGCCTTTTTAAGCCTGGCGAATTTCATATCGCTGAGTTTAGCAATGATCTTTTCTTTTAAAGGCTTGAGCTTTTTATAAGCCGCATAGCTTGCGCCTAAAAAAAGAACAAGCACAAAGGCTCCAATCACAGCACCGATAATATAGGGTTTTAGTCGTTTAAACATAATTTTTCGTTTCATGTCTCACGTAACATGTATCACGTCTTTTTACTGATAAAAAGTTTTTATTATTTTACGTGTGACCTGTGACGTGTGACAATCATCCTATCAATTGATCGTAAATACCCTCATGCTCTTCCACCATCTTCTTCAGGCTGAATCTCTCCTCCACCGTTTTTCTTGCATTCTCTCTAATCTTTTTCAGACTTAAATCTTTTTCGTCCTCTCGCCCTTCGTCCTTCGTCTCTCTTGTCTCGTCTTTTCGCCCTTCGTCCTTCGTCTCTCTTGTCTCGTCTTTTCGTCCTTCGTCCTTCGTCCATCGTCCGTCGTCCATAGTCGTCTTTTCTATGGTCTGTGATCCGTTAACTGTGGACAAAATATCTTCAAGTTTTTCTCTAAGGCCTGAAATGTCCCCATATTCCACAAGATATCCATTCACTCCATCCTGTACCAATTCAGGAGTTCCTCCAACACGCGTAGCAATAACAATAGCGCCCGCTCCCATCGCCTCAAGCAAAATCATCGGCAATCCTTCTCTACTCGAAGGCAACACAAGAATATCAGTTATGCTTAAAATCTCTTGTATGTCCTTTCTAAATCCAAGGAACTTAACTTTATCATTTAACTTGTGACTTGCAACTTGTGACTTGTGACTTTCTAAGAGCGGCCCCTCTCCGACTATCAGCACCTTAATCTTATCTAATCCGCGACCATTCGCGTTGGATTCGCGTAAATTCGCGTTAAACATTTCTCTAAGCGCTTCTAAAAAAAATGCCATCCCTTTCTGCGGAACCAATCTCCCAATCACCGCAATTACCTTTTCATCCTCCTTAACCCCCAAAGAAGCTTTTACTTGTGACCTTGTGACATTGTGACCTTGTGACATTGTTGTATCTACCCCATTATAAACAACTCTTATCTCTTCTTTCTCTATGCCTAATTTTTGCGCGTAGAAATTACGCACCGTCTCAGAAACTGCAATAAAACAATCTGTTTTTCTAAAAAGAAATCTATCTATCATAAAATGCAGCGATGATTTCCAAACATCGACATTATGCTCTGTTACAACAACGGGAACTTTTGCGGCGCTTGCGGCAAACCTTCCCCAAAAATTAGCTCCCCACAAATGGGTATGAATTATTTGAATATTATTCTCTTTAATAACACGTACCATCTTAGAAATAAGAGAAAAATCTATGCCCTTGGCTTTATTCAAGGCAATTACCTGAATACCTTCTTTTTTAACCTCCTCGGCAAACCTGCCCTCATCATTTAAGCAACAGACAAAAGGCTTGAATTTATTCCTATCCAGCCCTTTTGCTAAGCTGATCACGACCTGCTCCGCACCACCAAGCCCTAAGCTCCAGATTACATACAATACATTGATCATTCAGGTCTCACGCTCCACGTCTCAAGTCACACGCTTTTTCTATCTTCAATTTTTCAGTTTTCTGTCTTCTGTCCTTAGCCGTCAGTTTTCAGTTCTTCCGTTGTCTGTGGTCTGTCGTCCGTGGTCGTTTCTGCTTTTTTTTCTTGTAAGCTTTTGTTTCTACCTATTTCCATTTATTTCAATCTGTTTCTATTTATTTCAGCTTTATTTCAATTTATTTCAACCTGTTTCTATTTGCTTTTTCGCCCTTCGATCTTCTAATTTCGATTTTCGGCTTTTCTCAACCTTAACCTAAATCTTAACCTTTTTTTGCTGTACTAAGGAATGCAAAACATCAAACGCCCCTGCCAACTTCTTCTTAAAATCAAAAAGCGTATCCACGCCGCTTATTTCTGTACGCCTCAATTGCAGAAAACCTTCTCTCTCATCATCTGACTCTCGTTTTATCGTCTTTTCATTATTAATGCCGGGTTTTACCGTAAAGGCAATCCTTACGCCAAGTTCTTTTAATATCCTCAAGGTATCAGCGTTATAATCACCATAAGGATAACAAAAGATAAAGCTTGTCACTTCTAATGAACTCCCAAAAGGAGTTCCAAACGAAGACAATGGAGCGATCTTCGGGCTAATAACAGCGATACTCTTTATAATCTCATCGCGTTGTTTTTCATAATTTAATTGCGACAAATGCGGATGGGTAACTGTATGAGGCCCGAAGCTGACGCCATTTTCAGCCATCTCTCTTACTTCTTCCCAACTCATCATGTCCGGCGTCGGCAGATCTTTATACCTCGGCCGCTTCTGATCTGTTCCGATCATTCCTGTGATCAAAAATATCGTGGCCGGTAGCCCCAATTCTTTCAATATCGGATAGGCATTTATATAATTATCCCTATACCCATCATCAAACGTAATCACGACCTTGAGTTTTTTGCTTTTAGCTTTTTCTTTTCTTCCATCTTCCATCTTCCATCGTCTATCGTCTAATAATTTTTCTATCCCCACCACTTCGCAATTTCTTTTCAGATATTCCATCTGCTCGCGAAACTTAGCTACAGACACCACCAATTCATTCGCAGGAAGAGCGTCATTTACCCTGTGATACATAAGCACAACAATCCCCTCCCGCTGCTCCAAGAGACCAAGAGGATAAAAAAATGTACTGATTATTGATCGTAATATCTTTTTCATAGTTTTCTGGCATCAGGCAACTGGTAACAGGCAACAGAAAGCTTGCCGATCCCTGTTACCTGATCCCCGCTCCCCGAAGAATCTAACTGATGAAAAGCGCCTTAAGCTTTTCAGCATTCTTAAAAACATCAAACTTCTCTTCAACAACTTTTCTGCCGGCCTCTCCAATTCTTTTTCTTAATGCCTGCTCACAATACAATTTTTTTATAGCCAAAGCAATCACCATAGGATCTTTAGCAGGAATGATAAGCCCAGTCTCTCCATCCTTAACTAATTCTGGAATTGATGGAAGCATTGTACAAATCACCGGAACGCTTGAAGCCGCAGCTTCTAAAAGAACATTCGGGATACCCCAATGGATTTCAGGCACCATAGCCAACACAAAAATATCTGCTTCCTTATATATAGGGACAAGCTCATCCTGAGTGATATATCCTGTAAGCTCAACTCTATCATTAAGATAGTTAAAAGCAATAAGCGATTTTAAATCATTCTCGAGCTTACCGCCACCAGCGATTGTGCATTTAAAATCAATGCCATCATCCTTTAAAATTCTGCACGCTTCAATAAGATACTCAAATCCCTTACATTCTAGAAGTGAACCGACGGAAAGAATACGAAACGACGATGGACGATTGACGATAGACGATAGACGCTCTTGTTCTTTCAAACTTCTATCTTCTCCCTTCCATCCTCTATCTTCTTTTTTGTCTTCTGACTGCGCGAAGCGCCTCAAATCCACTCCGTGATAATTAACAACAATCTTATCAGCATATTTCGAAATTCGATGTTCGAGGTTAGAAGTTAGATTTTTCTCTTTTTCTCCCTTCGCCCTTCTATCTTCGTCCTTCGGTTTGCCTATCAGCTTTGAGCTATCAGCTATCAGCTTATCCCCTGTGACCTTGTGACCTTTTGACCTTGTGACTAAATTAACAAGGTACTTCTTGTTGTGCTCCGTACAAGTAGTAATAAATTTTGCTCTCTTCATTTTAAACGCAAGCATCGTCGTATCTAAATAAATGTCATGCGCATGACCGGTGAAACTAAAAGGAATATTATTCAATTTAGAGATTATAAATGCAACAGTAGCAGGAAATGTCGCCCATTGACCATGAACATGCGTGATGCCATCACGACGCGCTTGATAAGCAAAACCAACAGCCTTATACCAAATTGCGCAAGTCTTAAAAAAGAAATTTGGACTTTTGAGATTGAAAAAAAGCGCCTGGAAAAAAGCCGGAAAATATCTCAGGGGATAACGGAATAGATAAAACAAATCACAACCTAAAAGCTTCAAAGAAAAATATGGCAGATAACTCGCGGTCCTTGCCAAATCCTTTGCCTCTTCGTGCATGATTTTGTCTTTAGGTATCTTTAAGGAATATATCTCGAAAGACAAGCCTGTCTTACGCAATTCATTCATCTCACGCAAAATGAACGTCTCATCATAAGCCGGGAATTGGGAAAATATAAAAGCTATTTTTTGATTATTCATGTTTTTCTTTTTTCGGACTTCAGACTTCAGATTTCCATCCTCTATCTTCGTCCTTGTGACGTGTGACCTTGCCTGCCCCGTGGCGAAGCTATACGGGGTGACTTTCTCTCTTTCGTCCTCGGTCTTTAGCTTGCAGCTTGCAGCCTGCAGTCTGAAGCTTATCATTGATCAATGTTTTATACAATTCTTCCATCTTTTTAATCATTATCTTTGAATCAAACTTCTCACGCGCAATTCTACTGGCATTTTCGCCCAATCCCCTGCGCTCGTCTTGATCTTTTAACAGCTTAATAATAGCTTCTGCCGTAGCTTTTTCATCTTTAACCGACACTAAAACCCCGGTCTCATTTGTCACCGTTTCCAAATTGCCATCAATGGCCGTTGCCACAACAGGCACACCTGAAGCCATAGATTCAAGAATCGTATTCGACATGCCTTCAGAATAAGATAAGTTCAGCGATACATCCATTATTGACAACAATTCAGAAATATCTTCTCTTTTCCCCAAAAATATTATCTTTTCTTTTAACGTGTGACTTTGTGACATTGTGACCTTGAAACCTTCTAAAAGCGGGCCCTCACCTATTAAGATAAATTTAACATTGGGGATCGCTTTTATTATCTCCGGTGCTGCTTTCAGCAAAACTTCATGCCCTTTTATCCAGCTAAAATTCGCCACCATTCCTACGATCAAATCAGTGGGTTCGAATCCCATACGTCTTTTGATGTTTTCTCGTCCTTCGTCCTTCGTTCTTCCGTCCTCTCGCCCAACTCGCAACTCGCTGAACTCGTTAAACTTTCTTTCCGTGGACCGTGGTCCGTGGACTATGGACGCCTTATTTTCTCTTCCGTCTTCCGCTTTTATCCCTATCTCTTGCTTTAAATCTTTTACCTGTGACGTGTGACTTATGACTTGTGACTTGCGGCCAAAGGCCGCTACGTTCACGCCGTTAAATATCACCTCAACCTTATCCTGTTCGACCCGCTCCTTTTTCAGCACCACACGACGCACTGCTTCGCTAACACATATAATCTTACTCACAAGCGGATTCGTCAAACGATACGCCAAGATATGCTGCCAACCACCTTGGCACAGTAATCCAGTATCTCTGCGTCCCGTAATAATAATTTTAACCCCAGCAAGCTTAGCCGCAATCACCCCTAAAATATTCTCACTAAAAAGATACGTCTGAACAATATCAAATCGCTCTTTTTTAATCAGCCGAATCAATCTTAACAACCCTCGGAATCCTGAAAGTCCATATATCCGCTTAACCCCAAGTTCTTCCAGGGTTACCAACCTTGACTCAAAAAGAGCCTTATCCAGTCCAGAAACAACTTCGGCGAGATGTGTTTGTGCCCCCGCCGGCTTCATTTTATCAATAATATATAGAATTTTAATGCGATTCATATTTTTAAATAAATTATTAACTTTTTTTGACCTTTTAGGTTAAATTAGTCATCGATATTGTTAACCTATTCGTAATAAACAAGTTACAATAAAAAATATCTCAACCGAAAATCAACATTCTCTTAGGTCCGCGCCAGGTCGGCAAAACCACTATTCTAAAAGAACTTCAGCAGTATGCTCAAAAAACCAGCCTCAGAACTATCTTTTTTGAAAATTTCGAGAAAGAATTCACCGCGCCCTGAAACTTCCATGACCCCGCCGGTTTCATTTTATCAATAATATATAGGATTTTGATCATTATCGGAATAAAGGGAGCCCACTAAAGATTAAAACTCAAAATGTTCCTGCGGAAGCTCTTTTTTAATTTCTTTTTTGATGATTTCTATAAATTCACGGGCCGATTTTAATGCGCTCGTTGCGTCAGTCATCGAAATATTAACTTTCCATGGCTCATAAATAAAATTGTTTCTGTTCTTTCTCATATAATCAAATTTCTCAAGCAATGCTTTATATTTATCCCCTAAAAAATTAGCAACAAAGCCAACAACTGTCCTATGCTGAAAATTTGTCGTCGGCCTAAAACCTTTAACAAACACAAATGCCCTGCCGGCATGAAGCATGGCTGTATAGGCCGTTTCATACGCGTGGCCCTCATCTATCGAAAGCAGTTTTTCAGCAACCCTTAGGTCTTTTTCCGCAGTCTTGATCATTTTTATGATTTGGTCTAACCCAATCTTTTCCGATTTTATCAATTTCTTTTCAATATACTCACCTAAGAGATCTTCAAAGGCCATCTTCATCTCCTTTAATGAATATCTTCTTGCCTTTCATTATCTCTGAAATAAATGAATTCTTCTTCTTTTCTTTTTTATATTCAGCCTCGGTATACCATGTGTAATTTATTTCCTTAAATAATTTTTTCTCAAGAGCACTGATATTTACTACCAGTCTATTCTCATCAATGCCATCGCCGATCACAAATATATCAATATCGCTGTCCGGCCGCTGGTCACCTTTGGCAAACGATCCATAAATAAAAGCGACTTTAACACCTGCAATATCTGCTACGGCCTCCTTAACAAATTTCACCGCGCCCTCTGTCTTGAGGATCATGTTCTTCATTTCTTCGTATATAGGATTCCGCCTATTCAAAGAAAAAAGCTTGATATTGCCTACACCCCGCACATTAAGCACTCCGAAAGACAGCAGGGCCCTAAGCTCCCTGTGAACAGTGCCCACGGAGATCTTATGCATAGCAGCCAACTGCCGCGTGTAATATTCAGCTTCAGGGTCGCTAAAAAAAGTATTTAACAATAAGCGGCGTGTCTTTGAAGATATCAAGCCTTTCAACATATCGTTCTCCTTTTGAGAACAATTGTACTCATATTGAGAACAAAGTCAAGAATTTTCATAAATTGTGCCCCCGCCGGCTTCATTTTATCGATAACATAGAGTATCTTAATCATTCAGGTCTCACGTTCCACGTCTCAAGTCACATGTTGAATACTTTCATGAAATTTCCACAAAAGACTACCAACTTCTTGTCTTAAGGAGACCAATCTTTCAAAAGAATTTTGAGTCACATAACCGAGCCTCAAAGAAAAACCCAAGAGATATTCGACTTCAGCCTGAGAACCAAGTGCTATATTCACAAAATACTTAAGCTCCTTTTTGCCATGTCTCGCGCAACCTTCAACAATATTAGTCGGAATTGATAAAGCTGCCCTCCTAATTTGAGAAGTTATGCCATAAATCTCTTCCTTTGGAAAATTTTTTGTCTCTAAATAGATCTGATAAGCTAATTCATCAGCCTTTTGCCAGGCAATCAATTTTTTATACCCTGCTTCTTGCATACTTTTATCCTTTGTCTTGTAACTTGAAACCTGGGACTTGGGACTTGAAACCTACACAATCTCTTTCCTCTTCTTCATCATCACTGCACGAATAATCAACCCTGCCAAAATCCAAAAATACGCGCTAACCTCTTCAGATTCCAATCGCGAGCCGAACATATTGGCGACAAGCATACCAGCTATGCCCCCTAACATACCTAAAGCAACTGCTTTTATAAATTTATCTTCAACTCTTCTATAAAGCCACCAGGTATTTTTAAAAAGAACCAAAATAATCAATAAAAATACCAACAATACCGGAATACCCATTTCTGCGGCAATAATCAAATAAGTATTATGCGCATCCATTTCTCCAATTCCCGAAGTATAGTAAGGAATTATATAAGGAAATACACCATATCCTACTCCAAACACAGGATTGTCTTTTATGATTTCAACAGCACCCTGCCAAATCTCCAGTCTCTTGGCTGAACTTGGATCAACTCGAGATTCTAGTGATGCGCCTTCAAAAACCTCTCCTCCCTTGTCCGTGCGGCTTATAGCATATCGAAACCCACCCGGTAAAATTTGAGGATTAAGCACAGCAAAGATTATTCCTGCACAAATAATAAAAAACAGAAGCTTGTTTTTGATAAAAGTTAAGCCAATTAACGCAAAAGCAAAAGCCAATAATGCCCCCCGCGAATACGTAACCTGGATACCTCTAAAACAAATCAGAAATGGCACAAGCAAAGCCCATCTAGAAATATTTCGCCAATTCGTTAGAAAAAACCCAAAGTATAAAAACATATAATAAACAAAAAAGGCAGCCATCATATTTGGAGATTGAGCGATTCCTCCGACGCGACTTGAATCAAGACTTCCAGCATCCCCTAAATCAAAGCCTTCTTTAACAGTTAACAATCCTGCCACAGCTACAACAATCATAATAATTATGATAGTTTTTTTCAATATTTCTTTATTTCTAATAATGCCATAAGCTATAAAATATAGAAATATTGGGGTCAGCCATCTTTTCAAAGGAACAACAAATTCCATAACATATTTTGAGCCGTAGTAAAACCCTCCCCTAAAAACCGAAAATATTCCAAATAAGCAAAAAAGAACCACAAGCCAATGGAACCCGGACCTCACTCTTTGTATTGTTTTATGATTTTTTCGTCCATCGTCCCTGCCTTGCCGACAGGCAGGCATCGTCCATCGTCCATCGTCTTTTACTCTTCCCCCCTCCCCCTTCTCTCTTCCCCCTTCAATCATTTGCACCTTAGGCCCCATCCCTCGGCTCACCATCAAACAAAATAATGTAATTAAAATTAAAATATTTGTTAGATTCAAGGCGGTCATAAAACCACCAAAAGTTCCGGAAAAAACTTTATTAAATGGCACATATGCTACAAGAACATAAAAAGGAACCTCAGGATTTTTGATTCCAGAAAAAAGAAGAAAGAAAGAAATCAGCACGCTTACACCTATTGTCAGCCAAGAAGGAACGCCAATATCCTTATTAACAATCAGCGCAAGAATTACCACGCAAAAACTGACTAAAAAATAAAAAAACTTATTATTCTTTTTTTTGTTTTTATCTGGAGACTTCTTCATAAATAATTTTCTCTATTTTATGTATATTAGTTTTTATATCAAATTTCTCTGCAATTTTAAGACGCCCCTTAACACCAAAAATTTTTCGCATTTCACTATTTTTATATAAACACATTATCTTTTCCGCAAGATCCTCTATGCTATCAGACTTAAACAAAAACCCATCTTCCTCATCATCAATTATTTCAGGTATCGCTCCCAACCTCGATGCTACAATCGGACGCTGTAAGGCCATAGCTTCGATAATAGCTAATCCAAACGGCTCCGGCTGGATAGAAGGATGCACAATAATATCTATGCCATAAATAACTTCTCTTACATTTTCTTTCCAACCAAGAAAAATTACGCGATCCTGAATACCCAGAGCACAAATTTCAGCTCTTATTTTTTCTAAAAAAATCTTCTTCTCTGAAAAATCATTACCTACGATAACAAAAATTAAATCTGTATTCTGTTGTACTAATATGGCAGCTGCCCTAACAAAATTCAGATGCCCCTTCCACTCAACAATTCTTCCAAAAATACCGACCAAAGGTCCCTTCTGCCTTAAATCCTTAATCTGTTCATCTAGTACCATATGCTCTAAATCATAATCCTTAATATCTAAGCCGTTGTAGACAACCTCAATTGGCCTGCCAATTACGTCTTTAATCATAGCTTCGTAAGTCGCCCCTGAAACACAAATAAAATGATCAATCCAACGCGCAAATATTCTTTCTAAAGATGTCAAACCCCTTAATCCATGATTATGGCAGATAACTGGCCTAGCTGCTATCTTAGCAGCAATAATAGAAGAAAAATGGCTATGAATCTCATTATTAAGATACACAAGGTCAATCTTATTTTTTTTTACAACACTCAGCACTCTTAACGCATTAGGGAAAACAACAAACAACATTAACAACAACAAATGCAAATATTTCAAGATTGGATAATCGATGGGTTGAAAATTTAATGCGATTTTCTGCGTTGAAATTCCCAACTCTCTTATTTTCTCAATATTCGGCGCCTGAGAAGAATAAATAACATATGGTTCAAAAATCTTACAGTCAAGCCTCTTCAGCAATTCAAACAAATACTTCCCAGTCCCCCCATAACCGCTCCCCGTTTCAATGAATAATATTCTTTTTTTTGTCATTTATGAATTCAATAGCCCCGAATAAGTCTGTTCTAATTGTTTACTAACATTCCCCCACGTAAAATTTTTCAGAATCTTCTCTCTGGCCTTTTTACCTAAAGAACTAGACAAATCTTTATCTCTAAGAAGTTTTTCAATTTTTTCTCTCCACGCATCAACATTCATGTAATCTTGAATTAAAAACCCATTCACATTATCATCTATCAGTTCTCCTACGCCTCCTCGATTGCTCCCAACTACTCCTAAACCAATAGCCATCGCCTCAGCCAAAGACATCCCCAAAGCTTCTTCAACTAAAGATGGTAAAACAAAAATATCTGACATTTTGTATACATCAGCTATTTTTTCATGCGGCACATAACCCAAAAACACGATATTATCTTTTTTCTCTTCACTTAATTTTTCTAGGTATCTCACATAATCACTTTTTGTATTAGCGCTGTAGGTCACCCCACCAGCCAAAAGGAGTTTAACTTTGCTGATTTTAATTTTATTAAATGCCTGGATCAAAATATGCGCGCCTTTATTTTCTGTAAGTCTCCCTGCAAATAAAATAATCCCATTCCCTTCTAAACCGTACTTCTTTTTTAAAACATCTTTTGTGAATTCTAAACAAGGAAAAAAAGTTTCGATATCAACACCATTAACAACAACTGAAATTTTATTATCAGAAATACCTAATTTTTCTTTAATTTTTTGAGCTATAAAATTACTACAGGCTATAAAACCATCCACTTGTTTTTTTAATAAATCAGCCTGCTTTTCAGAAAAATTTAAGGCGCTGAGTTGATGAACATGAAAACAGATCTTAGCATTTGGATTAAACTTTTTAATAACTGGAACAAACTGCCATCTGTTATGAATATGGATAATGGCAGGTTTGATACGCTGACAAACTTTGGCACACCAAAAAGAGTAAAAATACCAATAATAAAAAGACTTACTATTCTTGGTAGGAAATTTATATGAGACCAATGATAAATTATCCAACCAAGATTTCTTATAACGAAAATATTTGATGTTACCATCTTTTTCTTCCAAAGACAGAGAATCCGATTGAATAGATAATATGTTTAACTCCTCAATGTCCATCTCCTTGGCAACCTTAAATATCCAAGTCTCAACTGCACCACCCTTAATAGGCGGAATAGGAAAAACCTCAGGAGTAATAATTACAATTTTTTTATAAAAATCTATCATTTAAGCCCCACCAACAATAGTATTACCACAAACATATCTACAGCCGACATACGGACAACTACAAATATCAGCAGAACACCTTCTTGGCTCTCTAAACAACTCTACCTCACCCCCAAAAAGATTACCTAGCTGATACTGATTTTCATCGATGCACCTAACAACTCCTCCTGTTTGATCCATTTTTACGAAGTCTTTACCAGCAGAGCAATTCATCCCTTTAAAAGAAATTAAACTATTAATCCATTTTTTATCCAAATTTAGGTCGACTGTTCGAATTCTTAAATTTCGTTTAAACTTTAAATCCTCATCTTCTTCTTGGCTGCTTTTTTCAATATAAAAATTTATGAGTTGCTTCTGTTTCTTAGTATAAGCATTTGGATAAGTTTTTTTTAGAAGATTCCTTATTGGCTTGAAATGATTAAATTCTCTAAAAAAAATGCTATCAAATATTTTAAAAATCCCATAATATTCCCCCCAAAATACTTTGGGCCGTAAAATTATGCCTTTTGATTTAAAATAGTCATAATCTTTTCTAAATCTATCAAGCGATTCTGGATACATCAAATAAGAAACAAAAATATTAAATCCACGCTTCCTTAAAACTCTATATTTATCAATAAAATCTTGCACTTGGCCACATTTTATTCTCTCTTGAATATGAAGGCTTGCATGAATAAAATCCACCTTCTCAGGATTAATTATTTTTGAAAACTCAAAAACATCTTTATGGCTTAAATTTGTATTAATACTAATAAAGTGTTTTTTTGTAAGCTCGTAACATACTTGCAAAAAATTTGGAAAAAAGAAAGGCTCCCCCCCAGACATATGAATAAGCCATGCAAAACCTGTTTTATTAAAACCGTTAATCACTTTCTCAGTGTCCTGTAAACCAACGAATCTTTTAGAATTTTCCCAATCTCTTTCATGCAACCAACAATAAACACAATCAAAGTTGCAGAACTCATTAATCTGCCAAGCAACTTCTATATCATAAGACTTCTTATCATACATAAAATTTAACCTTTTTAAAAATTTTTAAAAAATATAAAATGATTAAAAAATAAACTTTTAAAATTCTATATATTAACGAGAACCTTACATTTTTTGTCTCTTCAGGCCAATAATAACGACCAATGAAAGGATAAAACATAATTGCTTTTCCCAATAAAATCCAAGCATCACAAAACCTACCTTCAGATGAACAAATCTGTGAGAAGTTGAAGAGTGCCCTTGCTACTCTTAGGCGTGACTTCAGAAAACCAACATTTTCTATAAATTCCTTTCTTCTTAAAATCATTGCGTGATCTTTACCTCGCATAACGAGATTTTTAGATATATTCCCTTTGTGAAGCCGATATTTTGCTAAAAGCATATCCTGATAACGAAACTTATACTTCATGGCCAATCTAAGCCAAAGATCGTAATCCTGACAAATTTTGAAACGTCTATCGAAACCACTGACTGCATCAAAACATTGCCTTCTTAAAAGAACTGTCAAAGTAAGAACAAAATTCATATGATACAAATCTAAAAAAGAATTACTTGCCCTCATTTTCCAAATGTCAATCTGCTTGCCAGTTTCATTAACAACATAAGCCCCTGAACATACAAATGCTAAATCGCCCTCCTCATCAAGTGTTCTAACATGAGTTTCTAAAAAATTTGGCAGCCAAAGATCATCGTCGTCTAAAAATGCCAAATACGCCCCTGAAGATCTATCGACACCCTGATTCCGTGCAGCACTAGGTCCTTGGTTATTTTGATAAAAGTATCTTAATTTATCTCCGTACTTTTTAACAACTTCTTTAGTATTGTCTGTTGAACCGTCATCCACAACAACAATCTCATAATCCTTATAAGTTTGGCTTAAGACACTCTCTATGGCCTCACACAGCATTCCAGGGCGATTATACGTTGGGATTATTACGCTTACTTTTGGCATACATTTTATAATCTTACATTATTGAATTTACTTCTTAAGTTTAAATTTTTATAATTAAACCTTGCCCTGTTGGCAAATAAATTGGTTTTTCTGGTTTAGAAATAAAAAATTCATCAACTGCCTTTTTTAACCCTTCACAGCCAATAAAACCATAATCATCAAATATCATAATGGCGCCTCTGGCCATTCTGTCATAGAAAAATATACTGCAATCTAAAGCAGATTGATAAATATCTACATCAACATGGATAAAAGAAAATATTTTATTACCTACAGAAACAGCTGTTTGAGGAAATAATCCTGCGTGAATATTTATATTAGGATTATTCTGCAAATATTTTTTTACACTTTCTATCGAAGTATCCCCAAATTCCCCACCCTTCCAAGCGGCGTCTATTTCCTTATCCGAAACTGGCAATCCGGAAAAAGTATCGAAAAGATGGATTGGTCTCTTCAGAGAAGCTACGGTCTCAGCAATCAATCTTGCTGTGCCGCCACGATAAACCCCGACTTCTGCAATCTCACCTTCTATAGCCATGGCATATTGTAAAAACTGATATAGAACATAACATCTTTCTTTATCAACAACTGTTTGCTCTTGCATTTTTTCATAAATTTGATTAAAACGTTCTCTCTCATGCCACAAATAATCTTTCTTGACGAAATCTTGAGATTTTACAATATGCAGCTCAAAGCCAAATTTTTTCTTCAATATTTTGTTCATCACCCCAATAAGCCTCATAACGAAACCTTTCCTTTTGCTAAATTTCTTATATCAAGAATAAATTTATAAACAACAATGCTTTTTTCTGCTGTTTTTTCTATAGAGAAATGATCTCTTATTTTTTCTGAAGCATTTTTTGATAAGAAATTTCTTAAAGTTTCATTTTTTAACAACTCTTTTATTGTTTCAGCCAAAGCTTCAGAGTCGTTAGGAGCAACCAATACCCCGCTCACATCTTCTTCTACGACTTCCGGAATCCCTCCGATCCTAGAAGCAATGACAACGCAACCATATGCCATGGCTTCTAAAACAACCAAAGGAAAAGGTTCTCGAAAATTAGAAGGAAAAACAGCAATCAAATTATCCCGATAAAATCGCATTACATCCTCGTGTGGTAAAGCTCCTAAGAATATAACTCGTTCATCTCGAAGCTTATTTATCAGATAGCCAATATAAGATTCTCCCTTACCCTTCATTTCGCTATCTTTTCCGATAAAATAAAATTTTATTCCCGGAAATTCCTTAAGAACTGATGAGGCGCCATTAATAATCGTTTCAACCCCCTTATCCTCCTTAATCCTTCCAACAAAAACAACATTCGCCTGACGAAAACCTATATCATTTAAAGGCATAACTCTAGGTATATCAACTCCGTTATGAACTACACAGGCTTTCTCTCCAATATCAAATCCCCATATATCACCAACAGCTTTCAAATGATCTGCTGAGACCGAAATTATCTTGTCGGCTTTTTTTAAAACCATGCTCTCAATACACCACTTCAGCTTACTACGAATCAAAGAAAAAAAATCTCTCGCTTTATATCTATTTTCAAAACCCGCATATCCGTGAAGACGGATAACAAAGGGAACCCTCCTGCTAAAATTCCAAAAATTCAAAATTGAAGATTCCACAATATCGATATCAAATTGTCCAATTACTTCCTTAATTTTTGAAAGAATTAAACAAGAAAAATAAATCTCAAAAAGAGGAAGTATTTTATTTAACCGCCAGAAGCCCAAAAAAGGTTGTTTTTTCAACTCAACCTTATGAATATAAAGACCGGCTACAGAAAGATCCTCCAGATAAAATCGCTCATTACCTGAAGTAGTGATAATATGCACTTCATGTCCTTTCTGAATCAAAGCATGGGACAAGCAATGTGTAAAGGACTCAATACCACCCCTATATTGATGATACCCTTCACAAACAAAACAAATTTTCATAATAAAGAAATTTTTTCTAGTATGTCCAGCAAAATATTCTCATGATTAGAATAAGAGTTGACTCTTTCAACATATGCCCTACCCGCCTGTCCCCTTTCCTGCCTCCCATGAGAATCATCCAACATCTTCTGAAAAACAATCTCAAAAGCATTTAGCGACTTCTCATCCAACCCTTCTCCCAACACCTCGCCCGCATAGTATCCAAAACGACTAGTTAAATCATCAGGATTCTGACAACTCACAACGGGCTTACCATAAGCAAAAGCCTCAAGAAAAGAAACAGGAAGAGCTTCATGAACACTTGTGTTAACCACAGCCCAGACATTCCTTAACAATTTAATTTTTTCGTTACCGTCAACCATTCCCAAAAATTTCAGATTTGTAATATTGGAATATTTTTCAAAAACAGGTGCCATGATAGCTTTAAAATGAGTGATTCCTGCAACTAAAAAATCAACGTGAGGAAATCTCTTCGCCAACTCAAAAAATATCCATGGCCGCTTGACTGGCTCCAACCTCCCTAACAAACACACCGTCGGCTTAGTATTAATAAATTCGAAATCAGACGTTGGCAAAGTAATTGGATTCGGCAAAAAAATAGCTTGAAGATCCTCAAGACCATAAGATCTTCGAGCCCGCTCTAGTAAGCAATTCGCCTGTGTTACAAAAAGTACTTTTCTCCCCATTCTCTTGCTATTCTTAAGTACATCCTGAACTGACTTTTTCTTTTTTTCTACAATCTCCTGTAGCCGCTGCTTATTATATCCTCCGGAAACCTCAAGCTCATAGGGAACAGCTGCAATTTTTTCCCATTCTTCTAAACCACGAGGATCCTTGATCCAGATTAAAAGAGGTGTCATCGGCAAAGCATTGCATGAATATTCATACGAATGATACCAATCAATACTAACCAACAAATCAATATTTCTCGACAAAGCTAAGAAAGCATATTTTGAAAAATTGATAGCATACTTGCTTGCAGCCAGCGGCCGAAACAAAACATCTGCGTTATGATAGCGTTTAATTTCCGGTCGAACATGATTAAGTATTCTCGTTAAAAAAACATCAGCATGAACTTTTCGGCTAACTAAATTAAAATGATCAGTTAAATTCTTCACAGTCATACCATATCCACCAAATCCACAACATTCTTTATGAAAGAATTCATCAACTAAAAAACCAATTTTATAGGCATCTTTTCTTTTTTTCAAAACTACTCTTTCAAGTATTTGAAAAAATGCCAAAAGGAAAATAATAGTTTTAAAAATTAGCTTTTTCATAGAAAATTACCCTTGATAAGAAAACAATTCCTTAAAATTCCTTAGTATTGACTTATTCATCAAATAAATAACCAAAAAATATATTAGAAAGGCTATCCCCATGTAAATTAAAGAAATTAAATTTTTGTTAGATATCTTTATAAAATCGCTCAACTTTAAAAAAAGCACTACAATCAGCATTACAAATGAGCTCAACAGCGCGATTTTTAACGAATCAATTATCTTTATCACACTCAAATTTAAAATTTTCCGTATTCTTCCGATCCCAACTAAAAATGATACAAGAGAGGAAAACAACATGGCAAATCCCACGCCTAAAAGGCCATATTCAATGCCCAAAGGAACAACCAATGCAAAAAATAAAATGGACTGCACTAAAGTTACTTGAAAATCTGCTTTTGATTTACCCCTTGCCATAAATATAGGCCAAATCGCACCTCCTAAAGCTCGAATCAAACCAACAAAAGCCAAAACTCTCAAAATATTCGTCGCAGGCATCCATTTTTCTCCAAAAACTAATCGCAAGACATCTGGAGCAAAAAGAAAAAGTCCGAAACAAAAAGGCATGGCTATAATACTTATGTAAGACAACCCTTTAAGCATAACGTGTTTTACGTCATCCGCACTCTCCTGAATCTTCGAATACGCCGGATATAACACCATCCCTACCTTACTCAAGAAATACTCACTTAAAAAACTGGACAAATTCATA
The DNA here is from genome assembly GCA_020052645.1 of Candidatus Omnitrophota bacterium. Classification (GTDB taxonomy): domain Bacteria; phylum Omnitrophota; class Gorgyraeia; order Velamenicoccales; family Velamenicoccaceae; genus JAGVOQ01. Next base: position 2,570 of record JAGVOQ010000047.1, on the reverse strand, counting down.
GCGATCGCATAATAACCAAGCATCGTCACGTTTAAAACCTTAGCAATAACAATTTTGTCTAAATTACCATATAAAAATCCTATAATTGAACTAGCTAATATATATTTTCCAAAATGAAACATTTCCCACGCAATTTTTTTATCAAACTCAAACTTTGGCTTCCAGCCTGAATACAACCATTCTGAAGCACTTTGCACAAAAATCCTTAGAATATAACCAATTACTAAGCTCCATACTCCTACACCCCTAAAAGCCAAAATCAAAGCAATGACTGAAAAAATAATAGTCCCACCTAGCTCAGCTAATGTTTTAAATTTAAACTTCATATCCCTATACAATAATGTTTGAGGGACTTTTGCAAAACAACTAAAAACAAAAATAACAGCTAAAACTCTAATCACATTTGTCACTTGCGGATTGTTTAAGAATTTCGCTCCGATAGGCGCAAAGAAGAACAGAATAACGAACAAGATCATCCCCATGGCAGGGATCAGAAAAAACGCAGTGTTGCAGGCGCGCTCAATATCCACATCTTTTCGGCGAACGAGCGCGGAATCAAACCCAAGACTTTTAAAAATACCAAACCCATCAATCATAACAAAAGCAAGAGCAAATAAACCAAAGTCAGCTGGTGAAAGAATACGAGCAAGAACAACTGTCGTACCGAAAGATATAATACGCTGCACAATGCTCGCCGCTAGAGTCCACTTTATCCCACTTATTGTTTTATGCTTTAAAGATATCATAAAAAAGATTGAGGCTTAGGCTGAGGCCAAGGTTAAGGTTAAGTATTTAAACTTTTCAAAGCATCGCTTCGAAGATAAAGCAGCTGTTCCATTAATCCCCTAATCATGATAATCACTCCAAACATCTCACAAGATTCTTCCAAAGTTGTTTCGATAATTTGAAAAAAAATAAGGTCGTCTTTATAAAAATTAGTCCCTACCATCTCTAAAATGAAAGCGCCAAAAAAATACAAGCACACTCCAAGAAAAAATAAGTTTCTAGCTTTTTTTGAATTTTTGAAATATTTAAACAATTTTATTGAAAATATTGCGATGGCTACAAAAACGATAGGACCTGTTGTAAAAGCCCAGGATAAATAACTTTTCTTATCTAAGTGAAATATGTACTTACTAATTAAGATTCCCGATGTTTCATGGAACTGAGCTATTTCATCTAAGGACATTCCCAAAAAACCTAAAGACAATATTTGCCACATGCTTGCCTTATTTGTTGGTGATTTTTCTAATAGAAAGCATTGATAAGAAAAAAAAGCAGCAATAAACAAAAGACCACTCGAAAACCATGTCGGCAGATTAGCTTCAGCATCTAAATTGACAAGCTTTGTTAACCGCCACGAAGGTTCCCCTAAAATAACATTAATAACATGTAACACAATGATTGAAATAGCTATAACCACCAGCCACTTAATCAACTTTTTCTCATCTATCTGCACATTCATCATAATTTTTACAATACCCTTTTCGAGGTCGAACCTCGCCAATCGGACCCGAGGTCGAACCTCGCCAATCGGGGTCAAGGTTCGACCTCGAAGCTAAACCCGCTTAAAATCGTCTTCCATGCGCTCAATATCATCTTCTTCCAGATATTGGCCGCATTGGACTTCAACTATCTTTAAAGGCTTATTCGTCGCGTTCTCAAGCCGATGAACGCCTTTCTTAGGAACATAGATACTTTCATTGGATTTCCGGTAGAATACATCTCGGCCAACAGTGATTTTAGCCTCTCCCTCTACCACAACCCAATGCTCGCTTCTCTGCAAATGCCGCTGAAGGCTTAAACGCTTATGCGGATGGATTTGAACAAGCTTAACCTTAAAACCCATTTCCGTATTCATAACCGTATAACTACCCCATGGCCTTTTCACTGTTTTATGCGATATATGCTCCTGCCGCTTATTCTGCTTAATATGATCAACAACTTTTTTAACCTCTTCTGTTCGATTTTTATCACAAACCAACAACGCGTCATCTGTATCAACAATAACAACATCTTTTAAACCAATAGTAGCAATCAAACGACTTTTACCAAAAACTGAAACATCTTTTGAATCAAAATCTACTGCGTCTGCCTGAAAAACATTGCCGCTTTTGTCCTTGTCACAGATAGTGCTAAATGCTGACCAGGAACCCAGGTCACTCCAGCCTAAATCTTTGCCCGCAAGCATAACAACGCGTCGCGACTTTTCTAATACTCCGTAATCAATAGATATCGGCTTAATGCTATTCCATTTTGTTAAGCTGAGTTTTGAGCTTAAATCAGGCAAATAATTTTTGATTTCATCCAATATAACTGAGGCCTTCCATATAAACATCCCGCTGTTCCAATAATATCGTTTATCTCGGAAATAAAGCTCAGCCTTCTTTTTATCAGGCTTCTCGGTAAATTTCTCCACCGGACATGCTTTAACTTGTGACTTGTGACGTGTGACTTGTGACTTTATTTTGATATATCCATACCCCGTGTGCGCAGATGTTGGCTCAATGCCTATGGTGATTAGATGATTGTTTTGTGCTAATCCCACGCCTTCTTTAAAAAGACCTAAG
>JAGVOQ010000029.1 GCA_020052645.1 Candidatus Omnitrophota bacterium | reverse complement strand
GCCCTGTCTATGACAGATGCTAATAAAAATTTTGCTTCGATTTTAGGAGGCGTTCCTAATAGTGGCTATACCAGTGGCAATTTAAATTTAACGTATCAGGCATCAGAAGACGTGACGATCATGAGCTCGTTCTCCGGAAATCGTGATAAGGTTTTCGGTAATCCCGACAGGCCGACCCGTCCGAATTATAATTCGAATACCAGGGTCCGCTGGATCATGGATTCCCAGACGAACTTAGAGTTTGCCTACACCATGGACGATCTCATGGGGACTGTATCGCCGTCGGTAACGGAGACAAAAGAAGGGACTTTTCGTAAAAAGATCTACGTGTTAAAACCCATAAATACGTTTATCAATTATTCTAACCGAAAGAACAAGAATTATAAATCACCTTCGCAGGATTTTAATGACAATAGGATTTTGGCGGGTTTAAATTTCAGGGTGTTGAGTGAACTCTATTTTTATTATAATCGGGAATTCAACTTTTTATATAATAAGTATACGGAAGAGCATGCATTGCCTTATGCCACGGAATATGGCTTGAATTATTATAAGCAAATCTGGACTTCACCTTTTTATTTGAATTGGAGAATCTATTATCGCGATGAAGAGAGCACGGAATCGGTTTTGAGTTATTTAAGCGGAGAAGACCGCCTGGAGGGTGAAGCTGAACTGACGTATAAACCTAATCCTGACAGCGAGATATATTTGAAATGCCGTATTGCAAATATCTGGGCGGAAAAAGTTAACGTAACCAAGCATTTTGATTTGGATTTTAACTGGGGTCTGCGTTTTGTTTGGGATACAGGGTTGCGCTGGCAGCCGGTCGGTAGTTTCAGCGGCTATGTTTTTTATGACGCAAACGGTGACGGCGTGAAACAGCCCAATGAAAATGGCATTAAAGGCGTTGTGATCAAAACGAGCGACTCAAGCAAGACAACGACGGATGATAAAGGATTCTATAAAATATCAGGCTTAAAGGGAAGAAAAGCGACTTTTGAAATGGATTTGTCGACGATCCCTAAGGGCTACAATCCAACGAGTTCCGTTCGCAAGACTTTTGATATCGTTCATTGGAAGACAAAGAGGGTGGACTTTGGCTTAATGACGCGCTCAGAGGTTTCAGGTATCGTTTTCGTGGATAAAAATAATAATGGTCAGTATGATGTTAGTGAAGAAACGGTTAAAGGCGTTGTGCTGATTTTAGATGATAAGATGAAAATTGCTTCATCTCTTTTGGGTGAATACATATTCCGCAAGCTTAATCCCGGAGATCATGTGCTGAAGCTTGATTTAACTTCAATCCCGATTAAATACATCCCCCAAATCGCCCTTCAAAACAAGATCCATGTTTCAGAGGGCGCCATGTTTGTGTTTAACATTCCTCTTACTGAGCAGAAAAAAGAAAACCCCAAAAAGTAGGGCTTTTCGGGGTGGTTGCATGGACAAATATTTTTGACTCTATTTTGCGTAGATAGAATAGACGGTTATTGTTACGCCTTCCTTTTTTGATTCCGTTTTTTCTTCTTTAGAAATTAAATAATCGCCTGATACTCCTTCGGGGATTGGTGTGTTTTCAGTTTCTTTAATTTGTTCTTTGGATTCTGATATTGCTGGCGCCGGCGTATTAAAGCCTATCATAACCGGCATGAAGCATCTGGAAGCTCCGCTTAAGCTTGTTTGCCCTGCCCATGCGTACGAAGAGGGAATCAATAAGGTAATCGCAAGAATTAAACAAATTTTTTTAGCGTCCATACAACCCTTTCTGTCTTTACATTTAAAAGGGCTTTAAGGGGCGCGTGTTTCTCGTCCATAGCCCCTAAAATGGAAATTGTTCTAAAGGGGGCTATGGACCTATAAAATCAAAAAACCCATTCAAAGAGCAATGGGTTTCTTTGAATTAACGGAGATTCCGCTATTAACGGAATACGGTAGCCTGACTATCTTTTCAACATTTCTGTTGATTTTAGACTCTTGGCTTTGCGTCCTGCCTTTTCAAGCAGTTTGCCCTTTTAAATATTAAAGAACAATTTTTCTTTCTAGTGTAAATATACCATACAAACAGGTGATTTTCAAGGGGGAGGGTTTTATATGTTTCTCTTTAAAGACCTTAAGGGTTGTCAGGCGGTAATTTTGTTGACTTGGGTCCAGTTAGGATGTATAATTTACCCCTAATTTATCAATTTCCTCAAAGGGATTATTGTGACCAAAAGCGGCAGAATATTTATTATTTTGCCTAATAATTAAAAACTTTAAGAAAGGGGTATTTATGGGTGATAAAGATAATAAAGATAAGGAGTTAAAGAAGAAAGAAGACTCGACAAATAGGCTTAAAGCGCTTGAATTGGCTCTTGCTCAGATTGAGAAGCAATTTGGCAAGGGTTCTATTATGAAATTAGGTGAAGATGTTAAGGCCGATATTCCGGTCATTCCTACAGGTTCTATTTCATTGGATTTAGCTTTGGGCGTAGGGGGAATTCCCCGGGGCCGCGTTATAGAAATATTCGGACCGGAAGCTTCAGGAAAAACAACGTTGACTTTAAGTGTTATTGCTCAGGCTCAGAAGCAGGGTGGCGTTGCGGCGTTTATCGATGCTGAACATGCTTTTGATTCTACCTATGCTAAAAAAATCGGCGTTAATTTAGACGATTTGCTTATTTCTCAACCTGATACAGGAGAACAGGCTTTAGAGATCGCTGAAACTTTGGTGAGATCTAACGCGGTAGATTTGGTGGTTATTGATTCCGTGGCTGCGTTAACGCCGCGAGCCGAGATTGAAGGAGAGATGGGTGATAGCCATATGGGATTGCAGGCGCGTTTGATGTCTCAGGCCTTAAGAAAATTGACCGGGACTATTTCAAAATCTAAAACGTGCGTGATTTTTATAAATCAGATACGTGAAAAAATAGGCGTTATGTTTGGAAATCCTGAAACAACGACGGGCGGACGGGCGCTAAAGTTTTATTCTTCTGTCAGAATAGATTTAAGAAGGACGGGGTATATTAAAAACGGCGATGAGGTTATTGGGAGTCGCGTGCGTATCCGCGTGGTCAAGAACAAAGTCGCTCCGCCCTTTAAAGAGACAGAAGTCGATTTTCTCCATTCTGAAGGAATTTCGAAAGAATCGGATCTTATTGATACAGGCGTCAATGTCAATGTTTTGCAGAAGTCTGGGTCCTGGATTTTGTACGGCGAGGAAAAACTGGGACAGGGCAAAGAAACGGCCCGCTTATTCTTGAAATCGAATGTTAAACTTTTTAATGAGCTTGATAAGAGAATCCGCTCGGAACACGCCAGTAAGCTTGCAGAAGCTCATGCTGTTGGAGCGAAGAAATAATGAGCTTAAGGGATTACTCAAAAGCTAAAAGTTATTGTTTGCGATTGATCAAATTCCGCGTTCGAAGCGAATATGAGATCAGGGGAAAGCTTAAAAATAAAGATTATGCTGAAGGTACGATCGATCAGGCGATAGATTTTTTAAAAAAATGCGCGCTTTTGGATGATGTGCTCTTTGCCAAGCTTTGGGTGACGAGCCGTGTTAAGAAACCTTTAGGACTTAGACGCCTTGCGTTTGAGTTGAAGCAAAAAGGGATCAGTCCTGAAATAATAGAAACTTCTCTTGAGTCTTTAAAAGACGAATACAGCGAAGAAAAAGTCCTTCAAGGTCTCGTTGATGTAAAGTTGGCGAAAATGAAGAATCTGGAGCCTGAGAAAATTAAGGCGCGACTGTATGGATACTTTTTAAGAAAAGGATTTAGCCAGGGCTATTTAATAGAAATTTTGAATAAGAAAGTAAAAACATCATTTTAGAAAAAGAGTGTGTATTGTATGAAGAAACTTTCAACAAGTGAGTTAAGAAAATTATATCTGGATTTTTTCGTTGCGCGTGACCACAAATTGGTTAAAAGCGATCTCTTGGTGCCTGCGAATGATCCTTCTGTGCTTTTTACGTCCGCTGGAATGAATCAATTCAAAGATCATTTTTTAGGTAAGGTTAAAGATTTTAAGCGTGCTACGAGCTGTCAAAAGTGTTTTCGGACAGGTGACTTAGAAGAAGTCGGCCGCACGCCTTTTCATCATACATTTTTTGAGATGCTGGGAAATTTTTCTTTTGGGGATTATTTTAAGAAAGAAGCAATCCAATGGGCCTGGGAATTCGTCACAAAGGTTCTAGAGATCGATGAAGGTTTTCTGTGGGTTTCTGTTTATGAGGATGATGCGCAAGCCTTTGAGATTTGGAAAAATGATATTGGCCTGCCTGTTTCTAAAATTAAAAAAATGGGGCCGAAAGACAATTTTTGGCCATCGAACGCGATTGCCAACGGGCCCAATGGCCCATGCGGGCCGTGTTCAGAAATATATTATCAAAAAAAGAATGGGGAATCTGTAGAGGTTTGGAATCTTGTTTTTACGCAATTCAACCGTTTGGATGGCGGTGTGTTAGAACCCTTGCCGAATAAAAACATTGATACTGGCATGGGGTTGGAACGCATTGCTTCTGTGCTTCAGGGCGTTGAATCTAATTTTGATATTGATATTTTTGTTCCTATTGTTGAAGCAGCGAAAAAGAGTTCGGGAGTTTCCGATACGCGTATTTTGCATCTCTTAAGCGATCATGCGCGTGCGGTGACATTTTGTATCGCAGACGGGGTTTTGCCGTCCAATGACGGCCGCGGTTATGTAGTGAGAAAATTGATCAGGCGTTGTTCTTATCTAGCCCAACAAAAAGACGCTAAGCCTTTTCTTTACAAAATAGTTTCAAGTGTGGCACAAACGATGGGAGATCAATATCCGGAGATCTTAGAGCGCCGGGATAATATCGCGCAAATCATAAAAGCCGAGGAAGAGAAGTATATCAGAAATATTTTAGAAGGTGGGGCTGAGAAAATTAATGAAATAAAAAAACAGTGTAAAGAATCCGGACAGCTTGAAGTTTCTGCGCAGATAGTTTCAGATCTCTATATGACGCATGGAATACCGGTCGAATATGCCGTTGAAGATTTTAAAAAAGATAATCTAACGGTAAATACAAATCTTACTTTTGAGATTATAAAGCTAGAGCAAGATAAGACGAGAGATGCCAGTAAAATGTTTGGGTGCATATTTGGAAAAGATTCTGTAGAATTGAAAAAATCGGAATTTGTGGGTTATGGTTATGATTCTTGCGAGGCAAAGGTTGTTCAAATTATTAAAGATAGCCATGAAGTTAAAGAGGCATCCAGCGGTGAAGATGTTGGAGTTGTTTTTGATAAAACGCCGTTTTATGCGGAATCTGGCGGCCAGGTGGCTGATATTGGAGAGATTGTTTTAAAAGGTACAAAGGGGAGAGTATTGGATACCCAAAAACAAAAAGATTCTATCTTGCATGTGGTTCAAATTGAAGGCGGCTCATTAAAAGTTGGTGATAAGGTTGAGGCGAGAGTTGATCTTTGCCACCGGCAGGCTGTTCAGAGGGCTCATACGTCTACGCATATCTTGCAGGCGGTGTTACGTAAAGTTTTAGGGCCGCATGTGCAGCAGGCAGGCTCTTATGTCGAGCAGGACCGTTTTAGATTCGACTTTACTCATTTCAAAGAAATCTCTGATGAAGAAATGACACATATTAGTGAACTCTTGAATGAGTATATTTTGAAAAATGATAAGCTATCGGCTCAAGTGATGTCGAAAAAAGAGGCTCAAAAGACAGGAGCCATCGCGCTTTTTGGTGAAAAATACGAAGACGAAGTCCGCGTTGTATCTGTCGGTGACTATAGCAAGGAATTCTGTGGAGGCACGCATGCCCAGGCTACCGGTGAAATAGGTCTCGTTTATATCATTTCAGAATCATCCGTGGGAAGCGGTTTGAGGCGCATCGAGGCTTTAACAGGGATGCTTGCGTTCAAGCAGGCAAAGAAAGATCGGGAACTTTTGAATGAACTGTCCGGGCTTTTAAGGACAAAACCTGACCAACTTAAAAATACTCTTTTAGGCCAGTTAAACCGTTATAAAACACTGGAGAAAGATTCATTAAAATTAAAAGAAAAGGATTTAGCGAATCAGGGTGAGTCTTTCATTCAAACAGCCAAGCTCCAAGGGGATGTTCGAAAAGTTATTCAGCTTATGGATAAACTGGATGCTAATTTGCTGCGTCAGACAGTGGATGTTTTAAAAAACAAAATTTCCCAAAAAGGGGTGTTTGTCGTTGCTAGTGATTGCCAGGATAACGCGCCTATTATTTGCGCCTGTACACAGGATTTGGTCAGCCGCGGTTTTGACAGCGACGCTTTGTTAAAGAAGATCGCGAGCCTTGTCGGTGGCTCTGGTGGCGGCAGGAAGGATTTTGCTCAAGGCGGCACAAAAAATGTTTCAGAACTTCACCGCGCATGGCCTGAGATTGAACGTTGTGTAGAAGAGACAATCAATAAACTTTAGGAGTTAAAAGTGAAGATCATTAAAGCTCATACAAAAGAATTGGAAAAGATCATTCTCAGGTTTAACTATCTGGAGAAGAAGAGGGTTAAGAATAGAGTTGAAAAAATTCTTCATGATGTTCGCGCTAACGGCGATGATGCTATTTTAAAGTATACAAAAAAATTTGACGGTGTTCGGTTAACACAACGACAGATGAGGGTTAGTGAAGCAGAGAAGAGCGCGGCGTTTCAAAACATCAGCCCTGAATTTGTTTCGACCTTAAAAAAAATCATCGCTAATGTAACGAAGTTCTACGCGAAACCCCAAAGAAAATCTTGGAAGCATACAAGTCAGGATGGTGTTTTTTTAGGAGAGAAGATTGATCCCTTAGGTCGTGTTGGGGTTTATGTACCTGCAGGGACTGCGCCGCTTGTTTCCTGCGTGTATATGAGTGTTTTACCGGCTCGCATCGCGGGTGTTTCGGATATTATTTTAGCGACACCGCCTGATAAGAATGGGCAGGTCAATCCACATATTTTAGTGATCGCTGATCTTTTGAATGTGGGCGAGATCTATAAGGCTGGCGGTGCGCAAGCCATCGCGGCTATGGCATTCGGTACTAAAACAATCAAGAGAGTGGATAAGATTGTGGGTCCTGGAAACAATTATGTGACCGAGGCTAAGCGCCAGGTGTTTGGTTATGTGGATATTGATATGCTTGCGGGCCCAACGGAATTGGTTGTGATCGCGAATCGGTTCAGTGATGTTAATTATGTTGTTAGCGACTTAGCCGCTCAGGGAGAACATGCCGGAGGGTTAGCTATTTTAATTACACCTTCTAAGGCTTTGGCCAAACAGGTTAAACAGGCTTTGCCGGGTGAGAATAACGGTTACATCATTCTTGTTAAAAATTTAGATGAAGCGGTGTCTGTCAGCAACAGTATTGGACCCGAGCATTTGGAGATATTGACCAATAATCCAAGAAAATTTGTTAAAAAAGTTAAAAATGCCGGCGCTTTATTTTTAGGGCCGTACAGTCCTGTGGCGATCGGTGATTATTACGCAGGCCCGAGCCATGTCCTGCCTACAGGCGGAACAGCGCGGTTTTTTTCAGGATTGTCTTCAAGTGATTTCTTGAGGAGTACGCACGTGATCTCCTATTCTAAAAAAATGCTGGAAGAATCCAGGCCTCATATTGAGAAATTATGTCAGATCGAGGGATTGAGCAAACACTTTGAATCAGTGAAAAAGAGATTCGAGTAAGCAGTGATTAAAAGTTCTAATTTTTCAGGGAGCAGGGATCAGGTAGCTGGGATCAGCGAACCATTGCCGTTACCCGTTGCCTGTTGCCTGAAAAATCAAGACAGGAGTAAAGATGGCACAAACAGTGACGATCAAGCGCAAGACCAGTGAGACAGACATTACGGTTTCATTGAATCTTTACGGCAAGGGTGTTTATAAAATTCAAACAGGCATATCGTTTTTAGATCATATGCTGAGCCTTTTTGCCAAGCATGGATTATTTGATTTAAAAATTACTGCTAAAGGGGATTTGGACGTCGATATTCATCACACCAATGAAGATGTCGGGATTGCTTTGGGAGAGGCTTTTGCTAAGGCTTTGAAAAATAAAGCCGGGATCAAGAGATTCGGAGAAGCTGTGGTTCCTATGGATGAAGCGCTTGCGCGTGTAGTTATTGATATCTCCGGTAGGCCTTTTTTGGATTTTAAGGGGGCCGCTGTCTTGGCTGGCGGCGATGAGAAATATTCTTTAAGTGATGCTCAGCAATTCTGTAAGGCTTTTGTCGACAATACTGACTTAACTATGCATATTGATATTCTTAAGGCAGGCGACCTGCATCATATGCTAGAGGCGGTTTTTAAAGCGGCGGCCAAGGCTTTGCTGCGTGCTGTTGAAAAAGAACCGCGCGCCAAAGGTGTCCCTTCAACAAAAGGCAAGATTTAACATGAAGCAAAGGGTTGCGGTCATTGATTATGGTATGGGAAATCTATATAGCGTGTGTAATTCTTTTGGCGCTGTAGGGATCAAGACGGAGATAATTTCAACACCAAAATCGATTTTTAAATTTGATAAATTGATCCTTCCTGGTGTCGGGGCCTTTGGGGATGCGATGGAAGAGTTGAGCGCGCGCGGTTTAAAAAACGCGATCAAGGAATTTGTGCTCTTAGGCAAACCTCTTTTAGGGATTTGTCTTGGGATGCACCTTCTTTTGGATAAAAGTGAAGAGTCTAAAGGGGTTGAAGGCTTAGGAATTATTTCCGGTGAAGTGAAAAAATTTTCATCCAAACTTAAATGCCCGCATATTGGTTGGAATGAGATTGAGAAGAGTAAAAGAACATCGCAACTTTTTAGAGGCTTAAACAAAGATATCTACGCGTATTTTTGTCATTCTTATTTTGTTAAACCTCTTCAAAAGTCTGTTGTTTTGGCTGAAACAGAATACGGGATTCGTTTCGCCTCCATGATAGGAAGAGGCAATATTTACGGTCTCCAGTTTCATCCTGAAAAGAGTCAGGCAATAGGATTAACGATGCTTAAGAATTTTATCCAGCTTTGTTGATGGTTTTATTCCGCTTTGTACGGAAAATGGGACGTAACAGTAGCTTCGGCGGGATATTACTAAATAGAAAAGATAAAGGTGTTTATGCTGATCATTCCTGCCATTGATATTGTGTCTGGAAAAGTCGTCAGGCTCTCTAAAGGGGATTTTGACAAGTCTAAGGTCTATGATGCCTCTCCTTGTGAATATGCCAAGAGGTGGCAGGATGAAGGCGCATCGCTGATCCACGTTGTTGATTTGGATGGTGCTAAAAGCGGGACCTTAAGCAATCTTTTAGTCATAAAAGATATTATAAAAAACAGCCGTGTGCTGATAGAAGTGGGTGGAGGCATAAGAAGCGTTGAAGCTATTGCTACGTATCTTAATGCAGGCGCGGCCAGAGTTGTTTTGAGCACTAAGGTTTTGGAAGAACCATCTTTTCTTTTAAAGCCTGAATTAAAGCCGTATTTGAATAAAATTGCTGTCAGTATCGATATTAAACAATTACAGGGTTCGGATGTTGTAACTAGCGGGACAGCCGGTTGGAGTGAAAATGGCGATATCCTTTTGGATATTCCGTCATTCATCAAAACTCTTTCCAGCGCTGGTGTTATTTATATAAATTTTTCGGATATCAGCCGCGATGGCATGCTTTCAGGGCCTGATATTGTTAAAATTGTTCATTTTTTAAAATTAGCTCGTAAACATATGACAAGTCAACTCTCTTTTACGTATGCGGGTGGCATATCAAGCTTAGAGGATGTTAAAGTTTTAAAAAACCTTGACGCTGCAGGACCAGAAGCGTTTATTGTCGGAAAAGCGCTTTATGAAGGTAGATTTAGCCTTAAGGAAGCCATTGAGGCTCTCAAACAATAATGCTGACAAAACGAATTATTCCCTGTTTGGATATTAAAGACGGCCGCGTTGTCAAAGGTGTGCGTTTTGTATCTTTGCGCGATGCAGGAGATCCTGTTCTTGTGGGGCGCGCCTATGAGAAGCAAAAGGCCGATGAACTTGTTTTTTTAGATATTACGGCGAGTTTCGAAGGGCGTAAGACGTTCGTGGAGTTAGTGCGTAAAATTGCCCGTAATATATTTATGCCTTTTACCGTTGGCGGTGGCGTTAACACGATTGATGATGTTCGTGCTTTATTGAACGCAGGTGCGGATAAAGTCTCTATCAACACCGCAGCTGTTAAAAATCCGAATTTGATCAAAGAAAGCGCTAAGCGTTTCGGGAGCCAATGCATTGTGGTGGCGATCGACGCGAAGTCAATGAATGGAAAAAATAAGAAGTGGGAGGTTTTTACACACGGGGGACGGACAGCCACGGGCCTGGATGCTATTCAATGGGCTGGAAAGGCTCAAAATCTTGGGGCTGGAGAAATCCTTCTAACGAGCATGGATTTCGACGGCACGAAAGACGGATACGATATTGAGCTGACCCGTTCTGTTTCAGAGAGCCTGAAAATCCCGGTGATCGCCTCAGGCGGGGCCGGTGTTAAAGAGCATTTTTTGGATGTGTTTAAACGCGGGAAAGCCGATGCGGCGTTGGCGGCAAGTATTTTTCATTACGGACAATACCAGGTTGAAGAGATAAAAAAATACTTAAAATCAAAAAAGGTTTTGGTCAGGATCTAGCAGTTGTTTGTTGATATAAAAGCACAAATAACAAAATTCAAATTTCAAATAAATGCCAAAAATCCAAGCTCCAATATTAAACATGATTTAAAATTTGATACAAACATTTTATTTAAAACTTAATAGCCAGAAAGGTTTAAAAGATGAATGAGAGCGAAAAAAAGGACATCAAGGGTCTCAAAGAACTTAAGTTTGACGCAAGTGGATTGATCCCGACTATCGTCCAGGATTATAAAACAAAAGATATTTTGATGGTGGCTTATATGAATGAGGCGTCTTTAAAAGCAACTCTTAAAAATGGTAAGACGTGTTTTTGGTCGCGATCGCGTCAGAAGTTCTGGATTAAAGGTGAGACGTCTGGGCATTTTCAATTTGTCAAAGGGATCTACTATGATTGTGACAAGGATGCCCTTTTGATTAAAGTGCGTCAAGTGGGTGTGGCATGCCACACGGGTAAGTACAGCTGTTTTTATAGAAAATTGAAAATTTCCGCCGCAGGCGGATCAGCCTCCGGCTGAAAAAATTAAATAGATTTAAAATTGATGTTTTTGGTATTTGGCAATGGGCATTAGATAAAGAAAAGATTTAGCTGATCCCGGATGCCAGATCCCTGATACCTGAAAAATTATGATAACTCCTGATTTTAAAACATTCGAAAAATTAGCCAAGAAGGGGAATGTTATTCCTGTGTACCGCGAGATCTTAGCGGACCTTGAAACCCCTGCTTCTGCTTTTTTAAAAATTAACCATATGAGTTCTTATGCGTATCTTTTGGAATCAGTGGAGGGGCAGGAAAACGTCGGCCGGTATTCTTTCCTGGCGGTTCATCCTTCGTTGGTTTTTGAAAGTAAGAATAATAAAAGCACGGTAACGCGTTTTAAGAAAGGTTTGAGTTCTACGAGCACAACGCGCTCTTCCGTAAGGCCGTTGGATGAACTTAAAGATGAGGTGCTCTCGGGTTTTCGTTTTGTCCCTGTCTTAGGGATACCAAGATTCTGCGGAGGACTTGTAGGGTATATCGGCTATGATATGGTTCGTTTTTATGAAAAGCTTCCTGACAAAAATCCCGATGAACTTAAAACACCTGATTGCGTTTTCATGCTTTCGGATACTTATATAATATTCGATCATGTTAATCGTAAGATAAAAGTGGTGGCGAACGCTTTGTTGAACACTAAAGGCAGTGCTGATTTAAAAAAAGCGTATAAGGTTGCGTGTTTGTCTATCGAACATTTGGTTGGTGCTTTGAAAAAACCCATAAAAATGACTCCGGAGCCAAAGAAGAGTTCGGAGCGCGTGTCCTTAAAATCAAATATGACAAAAAAAGAATTTTGTTCGGCTGTTTTAAAAGCCAAGGAATATATCAGGCAGGGAGATATCATTCAGGTGGTTTTGTCTCAACGGTTTAAAATGAAGGCACAAGCCAAGCCTTTTGATATTTACCGGTCTTTACGCGCTATTAATCCGTCGCCCTATATGTTTTACTTGAAGTGTAAAGATTTGATTTTGGTTGGTTCATCGCCGGAATTATTAGTCCGTTGCGAGGATGGTGTTCTTGAAACGCGGCCTATAGCCGGAACAAGGCCCCGTGGTAAAGATGAAACGCAGGATGAAAAATTAGCCAAAAGTTTATTAAAGGATGAAAAAGAAAAAGCAGAGCACCTGATGCTGGTGGATCTGGGACGTAATGATTTAGGACGGGTATCTAAGACAGGAAGTGTCAAGGTAGAGGATTTTATGGGAATAGAAAAATATTCTCATGTCATGCATATGGTGAGCAAGGTAACGGGCCATTTGAGCCAACAAAAAGATGCTATGGATGCTTTGATCGCCTGTTTTCCGGCTGGGACCGTGGCCGGCGCTCCGAAAATCAGGGCTATGGAGATCATCGATGAACTTGAAAATGTGCGCCGCGGTCCCTATGCAGGTGCTATCGGTTATTTCAGTTTCTCAGGCAACCTTGATTCCTGCATTATCATCCGTACGATCATTGTTAAAAATAATACTCTTTATATTCAGGCAGGGGCCGGCATTGTCGCGGATTCTGTTCCCGAGCGTGAATATCAGGAGACGGTTAACAAAGCAAAAGCGTTGTTCGAAGCAGCGAAATATGTTTATTAGGAATGGACTCCTTGCCTAAACACTTTAAAAATTTCTCCCATCGCATTCGGGGTAGAAATTTTTTATAGTAGGCTACGGAGTTAACTTTGTAAGGAATGGCACCCGAAGTATTCAAAATTAAAAAACCAAAGAAGTGCAAAGTTAAGGAGGATTCACAATGTCAGTAATGATTCGTTTACGTAAAATCAATGATACATCAAAAAAAAGATACAATTTCCGTATCTCTGCTATCGAAGGGAGCCGTCCCAGGGATGCTAAAGTGATTGAAGAGCTCGGGTATTATGACCCAGCCAAGAATCCGGCGGCGTTAAAGATTAATAAAGAAAGAGTTGAACATTGGAGAAAATTAGGCGCTCAGATTTCTCCGACTGTGAAAAGCTTGATTAAAAAAATAAAATAAAAAAGCACTGAAATTAATGGAAATTTTTTGAAATGGATTGAAATAAATTGTCTTAACAATGAATTTCAATGTATTTCAAAAGCGCGGTTAAGCTTATTTCTATTTTATTTCAAATCATAAAGGAGTTGTTATGAACAATCCTCAAGCCGCAATGATGGCGAATTTATTCCCATTGATCATGATTTTTGCTATTTTTTATTTTATTATGATCAGGCCGCAACAGAAGCAACAAAAAGAGTTTAAGAAGATGGTGGAGAGTTTAAAAAAGAACGATCAAGTCGTGACGATCGGCGGTGTTCATGGCACGATTGTCAACGTTAAAGAAAAAACATTTGTGGTTCGTATTGATGATAACGCGAAGATTGAAATTGATAAGAGCGCTGTTGCGCGCATAGAAAATAAAGAGGCGTAACACAGGAAGTGTAGTCCTGCCGCAGAAAGCGGCATACTGGCCTCTCCATAAAGGCCAGGTATAGAAAGATTCTAAATTCGGAAGGGCATAACGCAGAAAGCGCACCTTTCTTATGCGGAAAGGAAAGTGCGTCATTACTGTGACGGCATATACCGTAGAAACGGTGTACTTGCCTCTCAATTTAGGAAAGGTACTGGCCTCTCCATAAAGGCCAGGTATAGCAGCGGCGTAGCGACTTTTTAAAATTAAAGTCAGGTGTTATGGTAGCGTCGAATGAATTGCTCTAGGCTTAACCGTTTGTAAATTTTCTCGCCAGCACATTTGGGCAGAAAATTTACGGCACAAGCTGCGGGATTAATTTTGCAATGAAAAAACCTAAAATGTACAAAATTAAGGAGATCTAGGCATGTCAAAGAATCTTTTACACAGAACTTGGTTGGTTATTGGAGTAATTTTATTTTCTTTATTTCTGACGTTTCCTTTGGACAAAAGGATTAATCTGGGGCTTGATCTGCAGGGCGGGATGCATCTTGTGTTGCGTATTGATACGTCTAAGCTCACAGATGTTAAGGCTAAGGGAGATGCCATAGAGCGCGCTCTTGAGGTTATCCGTAACCGTATCGATGAATTTGGCGTTAAAGAAACTATTGTTCAGATGCAGGGAGAGGATCAGATTGTTGTCCAGTTGCCCGGCATGACGGATAGAGAAAGGGTTTTGGATATTATCAAACGTACGGCGATGCTTGAATTCAAATTGGTCAGTGACGATGCCAAATTGATCAGTGATGCCTTAGCTGGGAATGTGCCAGAAGGTTATGAGCTTAAAGATTCTGAACAAGGCAAAATTCTTGTCAGCAAAACCGTGGAATTGACAGGCGAATATTTAGAAACAGCGGATGTTCGTTTTGATTCTGATGCTTTTGGTCAGCCTATGGTCGCCATGAAGCTTAAAGGTGAAGGAATAAATAAATTTGCCAATGTGACAAGAAATAACGTTGGACGGAGCCTGGCGATTATTCTGGATGGAAAAGTTTATTCCGCACCTCGCATCAATGAGGCTATTCCAAGTGGTGAAGCTGTTATCTCTGGCAGGTTTACGCCGGACGAAGCTAAAGATCTCGCGATCGTTTTACGTTCCGGTGCTTTGCCAGCGCCTTTAGTCATTGAAGAAGAGCGTACGGTCGGGCCGTTATTAGGACAGGATTCGATTCGCAAGGGAATAACAGCGTGTGTTGTCGGTTTCTTGGCTATTTTTCTCTTCATGTTTTTCTATTACGGGGTTTCCGGTCTTATTGCCAACAGTGCCCTCTTTTTAAACGTTGTTCTTATCATGGGAGGCATGGGTTTATTTCATGCCACATTAACATTGCCTGGTATCGCGGGTATCATTTTAACGATTGGTATGGCGGTGGATGCTAATGTTTTGATTAATGAGCGCATGAGAGAAGAGATGGCGCTGGGCAAGGCTTTAAAGACCGCTATTGCCAATGGTTATGATAAAGCTTTTAGTGCTATTTTTGATGCTAACGTGACAACATTGATCGCGGCATTTTTTCTTTTTCAATTTGGGACCGGTCCTATCAGGGGTTTTGCCGTTACCTTGACCATCGGTCTTGTGGCAAGTCTTTTTACGGCGATCGTTGTCACGCGTGTTATTTTCGACCACTTGCTTTTAAAGAACAAAATCAAAGCACTGCGTTTTAAGAATTTTATTAAGACAGAGACGCACATTGATTTTATTGGTAAGCGCTGGTTTGCGTACGTGCTTTCCATGCTGATTTTTGGTATTGGTATTTTTGCTTTTATTACTAAGGGCAATAGTGTTTATGGTGTTGAATTTTCCGGAGGACAGGTGCAACAATACCTCTTCGAGAAGGTTATTTCTATTGAAGATCTTCGCGCATCTTTAAAAGAAGCGGGTATGCCTGAGGCTTCGATACAGCAGGTAAGAGAAAATCCAAAGGAAGTCATCATCCGTACCAACCAGGAATCCGCTGAAGTCGTTCAAGCCGAATTTAAGAAACG
>JAGVOQ010000019.1 GCA_020052645.1 Candidatus Omnitrophota bacterium | reverse complement strand
TTTACACCCAATAAATCCGAGTAACGCTCGCCACCTCCGTATTACCGCGGCTGCTGGCACGGAGTTGGCCGTGGCTTCTTCTCCCGGTACCGTCAGTCCCGCCGTTTATTAAATGGCGGGATATTCTTCCCGATCGAAAGAGGTTTACAATCCAAAGACCGTCATCCCTCACGCGGCGTCGCATAGTCAGGGTTTCCCCCATTGCTAAAGATTCTCGACTGCAGCCTCCCGTAGGAGTCTGGACAGTGTCTCAGTTCCAGTGTGGCTAAACATCCTCTCAGACTAGCTACCCGTCTTCGCCTTGGTGGGCCGTTACCTCACCAACAAGCTGATAGGACGCGAGCTCCTCCTCAAACGACAGGTCTTACGATCCCCGTCTTTTACTACGTTAGCATAGCTATCGTAGTCACATCTGTCATTACCTCAGATTTCTCTGAGCTATTCCAGTTTTGAGGGCAGATTGCTCACGTGTTACTCACCCGTTTGCCGCTATATCATTTCACTTGTAAAGCCTTCCTTACGGTCAGCTTTACTCATAAAACAATATCGCTCGACTTGCATGCCTAATCCACGCCGCCAGCGTTCACTCTGAGCCAGGATCAAACTCTCCGAAAAAATTTCGGGGTGTCGGCTTCAATAAATTGAAACCGTCACCTTGTATATCTTGGCTATTTATTCAAAGAGCAAAGGTTTACCACTTACGCGATAAACCAGAAATTTTTATTTGTCATCCGCCACTAAAGTCCACCATTAAAACTTCAGTGGATTCAACGATGCTCTGTGGCGAACTTTAGCGGATTAATTTTTGTGGGTCAATCCCCACAAAAATAAAAAAGGCATCGAGACGATGCCTTCGAAAATCGCTTACGCATCCCGACGATAATAAAATCTAACCCGACGTATCCTGAAAGAGGACGATCTTGTTAGTTTTCAAAATTCTTCACCTGTCTTATTAAAGAAATCCCCTTTGATGGGGTGACGATAAATATAACAAATAGTGTTTGTTATGTCAAGTCTTTTTTTTGAAATATTTTTTCATGGTTGCAACTTCATAGAAGACAAACAATTAACGCCGTACACTAACCGCTGACTAAATCTAAAAGAGCACCTTCCTAAATTTTAATAAAACCAGAAGTGCCTACCCTATAAAGACTTATTACTTTTTAACAAGAACGATCTTGGTGAAACTTCTTTTAGCAACCTGAATCAGATATTCCTGCCCAACAACTAATTCAAAATCAACAGAATCAATCTTCTGGCCATTCACTTTCACAGCCCCCTGCTGAATCAAACGCCTCAATTCATTTTTCGTATTGTTTGTATGCAGTAATTTAATATCTTTAGCTTTTGACCAATCCGCACATGCAGGGTCTAATAAATCAACAATGTGAATAGCGAGATTAGTCGAAGTAATTACAGTCGCCAAAGGAATATTTTCAGGGACATTTTTTTCTTTGAACACCTGATCGAAATTCTTTCGCGCCTGACCTGCAGCTTTATGCCCGTGGTAATGCTGGACAATTAAAGTAGCGAGACGCAACTTAGCTTCTTTGGGATGAAGCGTTTTTACTTTATCTAGGTCTTCATCCGTTAAAAGATCATAATAACGCATCATCAATTCATCATTGATGGACATCACTTTGCCAAAAATAGAATTCGGCTCTTCATTAATACCGATATAATTGCCTAAAGATTTAGACATTTTATTAATGCCATCCGTCCCTTCAAGCAAAGGCATGGAGATCACAACCTGAGGCATCTGATTAAATTCTCTCTGTAATTCACGGCCAACAAGAAGATTGAATTTCTGGTCTGTCCCTCCGAGTTCGACATCCGCCCCCAACATGACAGAATCATATCCCTGGATCAACGGATATAAAAATTCCAAGATACTGATAGGCCGGTTCTCTTTAAAACGCTTGGAAAAATCATCACGCTCAAGCATCCGGGCCACCGTGTATTTACTTGACAGGCCGATCACATCCTGAAACTTCATCCTCTCATACCACCGGCTATTAAAAACAAGGCGAGTCTTTTTAGGATGTAAGATTTTAAAAATCTGCTCTTTATATGTCTTGGCATTTTTTAAAACTTCTTCGCGGGTCAACTGTTTGCGGATTTCGGAAACTCCAGAGGGGTCACCGATGCGGCCTGTAAAATCACCAATCAAAAAATAAACAATATGACCCAAATCCTGAAAAGCCTTCAATTTTCGAAGAAGCACCGTATGGCCTAAATGGATATCCGGCGCCGTCGGATCAAATCCTGCTTTGATCTTTAAGGGCTTTCCAGTTTTCTTAGACCAGTTGAGGCGCGCGATCAGCTCTTCTTCAGAAATAATTTCTGAGCACCCTCGTTTAATGATTTTTAATTGATCCTGAATGTCCATGTTTTTAAGGTCACAAGGTTCCAAGTTTCAAAGTCTCAAGTGTTTTTTCTTGAAACCTTAAAACGTTGAAACCTTGAAACTGTTTTATTCTGCCAACCCTAAACCAATTTTCATCTGATCCACGTCTACCTTGATTACTTTTACCTTAATCTTATCGGCAACGTTGATCGTTTCGAATTTTTCTTTTGGAATTTCATTTAAGTAAAGCAACCCTTCAAGCTCATTGCCTAAATTGACGAAAACCCCAAAATTATTTTTTGAGGTCACTTCCCCTTCAAGCTCTGTCCCTAAAGGATTTTCCTGAGCGATCCGGCTCCAAGGATTCTCCATAAGATGCTTCAATCCTAAAGAAATCTTTTTGTTCTGTGCATCAACGGAAAGGACAACAACTTCAACCTTCTGCCCCTTCTTCAAGATTTCCTGAGGATTCTGGACACGATGTGTCCAAGACATGTCAGAAACATGAATCATACCATCTAGATTTCCGTCAAGTTCGACAAACGCACCAAAATCCGTAAATCCGGAAATCTTTCCCGTCACCTTATTTCCGAGAGGATATTTAGACTCCGCCTCAAGCCAAGGATTTCCTTCCAACTGTTTAATGCTTAAAGAAATCCTGCGATTATCTCTATCAATATTTAAAACCTGGACTTCGACCATATCTCCTATAGCAAAAAGCTCCTGCGTATTGATGGCTCTCTTCTGCCATGAGATTTCAGAGATATGGATCAATCCTTCGATACCTTTTTCAAGTTCCACAAAAACACCATAAGGAACGATATTAACAACCTTACCTTTAATCTTGGTGCCAATAGGAAACTTATTGGCCACTTCTGTCCAAGGATCCGCGCTACGTTGCTTCAACCCTAAGGAGACCTTTGAAGACTCCTTGTTAAGCCCAAGAATAGTGACTTCGACCTTATCGCCTACAGCCAAAAGCTCTGAGGGATGAGAAACGCGCGACCAGCTCATGTCCGTGATATGCAAAAGGCCATCCACGCCGCCCAAATCAATAAAAGCGCCAAAATCAGTGATATTTTTCACCATGCCTGTAACCACATCACCAACTTTACGGTTCTCCCAAAACTTAGCTTTAACATCCTCTTTTTCTTTCTGAACAGCTTCTTTACGTGAAACGATGAGGCTCTTGCGCAACGTATTGATCTTAACAATCTTAAACTTATACGTGCCGCCTAAAAGCTCGCGCTCACTGACATTTTTAAACATAGCAAGACTCGCCGGTAAAAATCCTTCAAGGCCATAAACATCGACGATAAAACCGCCTTTGACTTTTTTACGGATATGCCCATCCACCAGATCGCCTTCTTTAAAACCCTGATTAATCTTATCCCAACCATAAAGACGACGGGCCTTATCGCGAGAAAGAACAATCATACCGTTATCATCTTCCTTGGAATCTACATAAACCTCTACTTCCTGCCCAATAACTAAATTGCCCTGGTCAGAAAATTCCTCTTTATTAACAACGCCTTCAGATTTGTAGCCTACATCAACAAGGACATCTTTAATACCGATTCTTACAACCTTACCCTTGATGACTTCACCTTCCTTAATGTCTTTAAAACTTGCCGTGTACATCTCTAACAATGCTTTATTATTTTCGTCATTCACAGAAAACTACCCCCTTTTAAGGTATATCGCTAACGCAGTGTGCATGATCCTAAAAAAGGATCGAACTGTCGCCAAATTCCAACTTTTAATGTGGATCTTTCCTTAGATGATCTAAGCTTCGTAAGATATCGTCAAAAATCTCTCCAATATTTTTTACGACACTCCTACGGGACATCATCCTAGACTTCATCCTTGAGACTAAAACACCTTGAAGGATTTCGCACTTCGATTTAAAAACCTAAAAACTAAGTCACCTCCCAAAACAGTCAATTTTATCTTTTACTCTTAGGGCATGATTTTTGCCGCAAGAGTCAACGCATGAAACAGTTATTATCCGCAAAAATGTCAAAATGTCAACAACTCTCGCAAAATCAACGATTTTTTAAGTTTTTCAGCTCAACAATGCGCTGCATGATTCGGTCCGTTATTTCCCGATCACTTAAATCCTCAAAATCATCAATAACCAGAGGTGCACCAAAATAAACATGAACCCTATGACGACGCATCTTCTTAGCCCCCCTAGGTAACGCTTTATCAGTTCCCTTTACATAAACAGGAATAACAGGGGCCTTGCTTTTGCGAGCGATAAACCCTACCCCTTCTGAACCGCTCTTAATCTCGCCGTCTGGGCTTCGTGTTCCTTCTGGGAACAAAACAACAATTTGACCTAAAGACAATCTTTTGAGCGCAATCTTCAAGGCACTCACATCGCTTCTTGACTTACGCAAAGAAATAACGCCGATACCTTTTAAAGCCCACCGCCAAAGTGGATTTTTTAAAAGCGTATCGCGCGCCATAAAGCTTACCACGCGCGGACAAGCCACCCCTACCGCAGGAGGATCAAGGTAACTCACATGATTAGAAGCAATGATTGCCTTCCCTATTTTGGGAATATGCTCTTTACCATCCACTTTAAGAGGAAAAAAAATCAAAGAACACAACCAACAGAGAAATTTGCTTAATGAATAACTGACAGTAAACCCCGTTAGAGAACGAAGTTCTCTAACGGTTTGCGCTGACTGATGTCTTAAGCCACCGTCGGCTTTATCACTGGATAACCGCCGACTAAAGTCGGCGGCTTTCTCTAACGGGGTAAAATTATGAATATTTGATCTCCCGATTGATAATATCAGCGCCAAGCTTGATCAATTTCTTGGCTTTTTTCAAGCTCTTTGATTCCGCGTAAACGCGCATCTTGGGCTCAGTCCCTGAAAAACGGAACATCAACCAGCTTTCATCCGCGCATATCAGCTTAATACCATCATAATCTTTGATTCGGACCACAGGGCTGCCCAAAAGATTATCAACTTTCAGCTGACTCGGATTTAAGGTATAATTTTTTGATTTTAATTTGAAATCGCTACGCAAATAATAGTAACGGCCATACTTTTTTTCCATATCAGCCAAAATCTTATCGATGGATTTTTTCCGATGGATCATCATCTCAACAAGCATGAGGCCCGCCAAAGAACCATCTCTTTCAGGGATATAGTTTTTTAACCCCATCCCGCCAGCTTCTTCGCCGCCCACCAGAATATTTTTGGTTTCCATAAGATTGGATATGTACTTAAAACCTACCGGCGTCTCATACAACTGAAGCTTTAAATCCTTAGCGATATGCTCAAGCATCGTCGTGCCGCAAATAGTCGTCACGATCCCGCCATCCCATCCCTTATCCTGTCTTAAGTGAAGTGCAAGAAGCCCTAAAATTTTTTGAGGAGGAATATAGTTACCTTTTGAATCAACAGCGGCAATCCGATCCGCGTCACCATCCAAAATAAGGCCGATATCGAATTTTTCCTTTTTCATCCTGCCTAAGATTTTACCGACATTCTGCTCAACAGGCTCAGGGCCTTTCCCGTCGAAATGAGGGTTGATCTCATTCCTCATTAATGTCAAACGGATCGGCAACCCTTTTAATATATCCGCCATATAGCTATTCCCGCTGCCATACATTGCATCCAATAAAACTTTTACTTTTGATTTTTTAAACGCCTTTTTATCAATATAAGAGCGCAAGAAATCAACATAAACCTTCGCGATATCCTTAACCTTTATGGAACCGTCCTGAACAGCAACGTTTAAAGCTTTTGCTTTTGGCTCAGTCACTCCTATCAATGATTCTACTTTTTGGGTAACGCTAATATCCGCAGCACCACCAGAAGCATTTTTAATTTTATAACCATTGAACTCCGGGGGATTATGACTTGCCGTAATCATGATCCCTAGATCAAGTTTTTCAGTTTTTACCGCAAAACTCAATGCCGGGGTCGGCACAGCCTTATCCGATAGAAGCACTTCAATACCGTTCGCACCTAAGACTTCAGCAGTGATTTGTGCGAATTTATCCGACAAAAAACGCGTATCATAACCCACGCAGACTTTAATTGTCTCACCTGTCCTTTTATTCATTTCCTGATTCAGATAGTCCGCGGTAGCCTGAGCCACTTTCTTTAAATTCACAAAAGTAAAATCATCCGCGATTACTGCCCGCCATCCATCTGTACCAAACTTGATGGTTCGACTCTTCGTTTCGACAAACTCAGGACTTCGCTCACCACAAGTTTTTTTCTCTTCATCATTATTGCTACTCATCTTCTTTTAGCCTCCTTATCGCCTCTTTCATATCATGAGCTTTAAAAATATACGAACCAGCAGCAAGAACATTAGCGCCACGACGAATAACATCTTTAGCTGTATTGTCCGTAATACCTCCATCCACTTCAATGTCGCCTTCGAAGATATTGCGTAATTCAAAAATTTTTGGCAAAACCGCTGAAATAAATTCCTGCCCACCAAAACCAGGATTAACGCTCATAATCAAAACCCAATCCACTTTATCCAAAAGCCCCTTGATATCGGCAATCGGAGTCGATGGGTTAATAGCAATCGCAGGACGTTTATTTAAACGTTTGATCTTTTTAATTAAAAGGTTCGCTTTTTTCAAACGACCATTACGGGTTCGGCCCAAAGCTTCAACATGAAAACTAATAATGTCTGAACCGCTCTTAGCAAATGCCTCAACGTAATCTTCGGGGTTTTCAATCATCAAATGCGAATGAATCAGCAAATCGGTTTTTTTACGTATTGCCGCAACGACCCCTGGCCCAATTGTAATATTAGGGACAAAATGCCCATCCATCACGTCGACATGTAAAAAATCCGCTCCAGCATCCTTAACACGTTTGATCTCGCTTTCTATATTAGCAAAATCACAAGCCAGTATGGATGGTCCGACTTTAATTTTCATAATTCTCCTCAGGTATCAGGCAACGGGTAACTGGCAACAGAAAGCTTTTACCGATCCCTGTTACCTGATGCCTGTTCCCTGAAAAATGCTATCTGTATAATTTATGCTTTTCTATATACTTCACCACAACGTACGGGGTCAAATAAAGTATAGAGCGCCCTTGTTTCACAAGATCACGTATAGACGAAGAAGAAATATCCACCTGCGCGACGTTAATTTTTAGAAAAGATTCCCCAGAAAGCCTTTTGCCAAAACCCGGACGTTTTGCCAATACAAACTTAGCCAATTTGTAAATCTCATCAACGTCTTTCCATCTGGGAATTTCACTCACCAAATCCGAACCACAAATAAAAAATAAATCAGCCGAGGGAAATTTCTTCTTGATCTGCCTTAAGGTATCAACTGTGTAAGACTTCCCTTTCCTACGCATTTCTACATCAGAAACAGCAAAATGTTTATTAGCTTTAACCGCCAGTTGTATCATCATTAACCTATGCTTGGCGGAAATTACTTCTTTATCACTTTTATGCGGCGGCAAAAACGTCGGAACAAAAATCACACGATCCAATTTCAATTGACCTAAAACCTGTTCGCCTAAAATTAAATGGCCATAATGAATAGGATTAAACGTCCCGCCGAGAATGCCTATCTTCACAAATGCCTCATTTGGTCACCAGGTCACAAGTCACACGTCACAAGTAAAACTCTCACGACTTGAACATCAAAAAAAGTTAGAAAACTCCTATGACTATCAAGATAGCTGTAAAAAAAGTAAGCACTTTTGTATATTTAATCATTAATTTATTATTTTGATCAGTTAATACATTGTTTTCTGCTATCGCCTTGTTTAATTTATCTAAAAGTATTTCTGCTACTTCTTTCCCATTTATTGTATTAGCACACATTTTTTCGTCCTTCGTCCTTTCGTCCCTCATCCTTCGGAACGCTTTATTCCCGAATCTGCCCACTACCCCTGATCACATACTTATAAGTAGTAAGCTCCTCAAGACCCATGGGCCCGCGGGCATGCAATTTATCGGTGCTTATTCCAATCTCAGCCCCAAAACCAAATTGAAACCCGTCCGTAAAACGCGTCGAAGCATTGGCATAAACACAAGCCGAATCCACTTCCTGCAAAAACTTTTCAGCCTGTCGTTCATCTCGAGTCACAATAGCATCCGAATGATTTGAGCCATAGCGATTGATATGCGCGATAGCTTCATCGATATTTTTAACAACCTTCACCGCCAGAATCAGATCCAAATATTCAGCGAACCAATCGGCTTCTGTCGCCTTCTTTGCACTTGAAACGATGCGTCGCGTCAAAGGACAACCGCGAACCTCAACTTTAGCGTCTTCTAAACATTCAATCATCGTCGGTAAAAATTCTTTTGCGATCGATTGATCAACAAGCAACGTCTCAGCGGCATTACAAACAGACGGCCTCTGCACCTTGGCATTAAGAATAATGCCCTGGGCCATAGCAAAGTCCGCGCTTTTCTCGACATAAACATGGCAGACGCCTTTGTAATGCTTAATAATAGGAATCTTTGATTTACTGCGCACTTCATTGATCAAAGACTCACCACCCCGGGGCATCACCAAATCTATACAACTATCCAGACGAAGCAGGATATCGATTGAACGACGATCGGCAATCTTTACAAAACTAATAATCCCCTTCGGCAAACCTGCTTCTTTTAAAACGCCTTCGCATACTTTAAAAATAGCGGTATTGGAATGAAGCGCGTCGCTTCCACCGCGTAAAATAACGCTGTTGCCTGATTTTAAACACAGACCTATGCAATCCGAAGTCACATTGGGTCTCGCTTCATAAAGTATCAGAATCGTTCCAATAGGAACGCGTACCTTGGAAATAACAAGACCATTAGGCCTTTTCCAGCTGCTGATGCATTTACCCACGGGATCGTCAAGGCCGGCAATTTCCCGTAAGGATTGGGCCATCTCCTGGATCCGCTTTTCGCTTAAAGTCAGCCTTTCAACAAAAGAAGAAGACAATTTTTTCTTAAATGCATTTTTCAAATCAAGCTTATTAGCCGCAAGAATTTCATCTTTATGACTCAAGAGCGCCTCGCTCATTTTTAAGATAGCATCCTTCTTCTTCTCGCAAGATATATTGCCCAAAAGATGCGACGCGTCTTTTGCCTGACGAGCCAATTTTGAAAGGCTCCTTTCCAAATCTTTTTTCATTATTCTCTTTTCCATTTTTTACTCTAAAATAGATAATTCGTCACAATGGATGACTTCTTTTTTTGCTTTCTTCCCTAAAATAGATACGATATCCGATGAAGAAAAGTTAACCTTCCCTTTAGCAAAAATCTGCCCTTGTTTGTCACAAATAGCCACGACATCACCTTGTTTAAAAGACTCCCTGCATTCATGAATGCCACAAGCCAATAAACTCTTTCCTCCGTCTATTAAAGCTTTTTTCGCGCCGTCATCAACGACAAGAGATCCTTTAACTTTTGCTTCATAAGCCAACCAGTGCTTTTTACTGTTTTTGGCAGCCGCGACTGCAGAAAAACGCGTTCCGTCAAAATATTCACCAGAATCTTTTTTAAAGCTAATAGACAATGAATCCAAGTTGCTGGACGTTATAATCGTTGGAATCCCTTGACGCGTGGCAATCTTTGCGGCAGCAATTTTTGTCGACATGCCCCCCACACAGGAATCTTTATCAGTCCCACAAGCCATCTTTTCAACTTCCGGGGTGATCGGTGTATCTTTTAATAAATTTCCACGAGCACCTGTCTTTGCATTAAAACGATCATACACGCCTTCAATATCAGTCAAAATCAATAACCCATCGGCTTCTACAGCAGCCGCAACCCGAGCAGACAAAGTATCATTGTCCCCAAATTTAATTTCATCAATGGATATAGCGTCATTTTCATTGATGATCGGAATAACGCTGCATTTTAAAAGGGCATTGATGGTATTGCGGGCATTCAAATAGCGCTGCCTGTCCTGAAAATCCTCTTTTGTCAAAAGGATCTGCGCACATTTCAAACCATAGTGAGATAAACTATGGGAATAAGATTGCATGAGAATATTCTGCCCTGCCGCGGCAGCGGCCTGCAAAAGCTCAAGCTCTTTGGGTTTCTTTTTTAAACCCAAAACAGCCAAACCACTGGCAATAGCACCGGACGTAACAACAATAATACTCTTGCCTTCTTGACAAAAGTGAGCGATGTGTCCCACCACTTTCTTCAAGTTCTCGGCAACTATTGTTGTCCCGCCACCTGTTAAAATACTTGAGCCGACCTTAACGACGATCTTTTGTGAGTATCTTTTCAACTTCTTCAATTAAGTCCTCCAACCCTTCCCCAGTTAAAGCGGAAATTTCAAAAATCTTTTTTTTACAGGTTTTCTTAAATACTTTTAAATTTTTTTGCGCTTGAGGTAAATCCATCTTATTGGCAACAACAATCTGCTTCTTATTTAATAACTTTTCTGAAAAAGCCTCCAGCTCCTCATTAATATTACAATAGTCTACCGCGGGAGGCCGGCCATCCACGCCGGCCATATCCACAAGATGAACAAGGATCTTTGTCCGCTCAACGTGCTTTAAGAACTTATCCCCAAGTCCCTTGCCTTCATGAGCTCCATGAATCAAGCCTGGAATATCCGCAATAATAAAATTTTTATCAAAATCAACTTTCACGACACCCAACGTCGGAGATTTTGTCGTGAAAGGATAATTGGCGATCTTCGGCGTAGCATTAGAAATTTTTGAGACAAGCGTTGATTTTCCTGCGTTAGGAAAACCGATAACACCAACATCAGCGATAATCTTCAGATTAAAAAATAACTCGCGGCCTTCTCCTAAAACCCCTGCTTCAGCATCTTTGTTCCTTGTGTTGCCACGGCCGCCGTGTCCGCCCCTAGCAACAATCACCTCAACCCCGTTTTCATCAAGATCTCGAATCAAAAAATCATTCGTCTTATCCGTAATAATAGTACCCACAGGAACACAGACAAGACAATCTTTCCCGCGTCCGCCAGCCTTGTCATTACTAGAACCGTTTTTTCCGCTTACAGCTTTGAAATGACGTTGATATTGAAAATCCATCAGCGTATAAATACTTTTATCTGCGCGAATAATCACATCTCCGCCATCACCGCCGTTACCGCCATTAGCCTTTCCATGCTCAACGCGCGTATCACGAAAAAAACTGTTACACCCGTTACCGCCGTCTCCGGCTTTTACATGAATTTTCGCAGTATCTATAAACATGCAGTAAAAACACCCCTCCTTGATCCCGATACCCTGATGAGCCAGAATCCCCGCTACCGTGGGATCTCACCATATGAACATTAATGATCTTTAAAAAAATCACTCATGTACCCTATGGCCACTAACCCACATATTGCCATTTGCTCATTTAAGTGAAGTTCCTTAGGACTTTAAGTCCTAAGGCTTCCTCCTTTAGCAGAAAATGCACAACACCATTCATCCCACCGGCTAAAAACCTTAAAGGATTTATGCTAAAGGATTAAAAAGGTTTCTTAAATGTTCCTTAATATTACTTGTTGTCGCTAAGAGTTACAGTACTCACGCTCGCGCAACTTCAAGAAACATTCTTCAAAACTTTTAAGAAACCTATAAAAAAAACGTTATCTAATGAATATTAAGAGGCGATCTCGGTGATTTTAATTTTTGTCAAATATTGCCGATGACCATGGATTCTGCGGGAACTTTTTCTCCGACGGTACGTAAAAGCAATAACCTTAGGTGCCCTGAACTGTTCTAAAATTTCGGCGCTCACCTTAGCCCCTTTCACATAAGGCTTTCCGACTTCGACTTTATCGCCATCGCTCAATAAAAGCACCTTACTAAATGTAACATCTTTTTTGTTCGTCAATAACTCAACATTCAAAATATCGCCTACCACAACCTTCTCCTGCTTACCGCCTGTTTCAATAATCGCGTACATTTTATCTCCTTAACTTTGCCCAAACAATGGTATTTTTCCCTACAAAGTTAATCCCGAAATCTGCGTAGAAAATATTCTGCCGGCTTGCCCTGGCGGAAATATTTTCAAGCGTTTAGATAAGGGATCATTTGTCAATTTTTAAGTATTCATACCTTTCAAAATTAATTCCGCCGTTTATGCAGTAAATTTCCAGCCGGTTCGCCCTGGCGGAAATTTACAAATGCTTAGACCCTACCTTTATTTGGAATCAGGTAGGTCTACCCTTTTTGGGTTAAACAAAGAATCAATGATTCTTTAGACCTTATTTTGCAAACCTTATCCATGCCTGCCGGCAGACAAGATTAATCTTAACCTCTATCCTTGACATTTCTTAAGGTACATGTCAAGGATAAGTTCGGGTTTATCGGTTATGATCGCTAGACGCTCCTTAATCGATACCCTCACTTATTTAAGAATGTTAAATATAACACAACCCCCTGCCAGCGTCAACCCTTTGTTACCCTTGACTGGAAAACCTTAAATTTCGGCAAAAAGCAAAAAATTCAGGCTTTTTAGGCAACAACAATCTTCTCAATGTGCAAAGCCTCATTAGCCTTTACTTCAACCCGCGTACCGAAACGCCGAGATATATTGCGAAGAGCATGAAAATTCTCATTGTTAAGACACTGAGCCACTTCCGGATGAACCTCAATCGTAGCTTTTCGGGTCTTATTATTAGCCAAATAGTTCTTCAACTCACGCATGGCATGAACAGCCACAGAGAAAGAAGATTTGACTTTTCCCTTACCATGGCAATAAGGACAATCGGTATAAGAAATACTTTCTAAAGTCCGATGTGTTCTTTCGCGCGTCATCTGAATGAGCCCTAGTTTAGATAGGCCTAAAATATCTGTTTTGGCGCGGTCAGAGACTAAGGCCGACTTAAACACATTAATCAACTCCCGGCGATGCCGTTCTTCCATCATATCGATATAATCCACCACAATGATCCCGCCGACATCCCTTAAACGCAATTGCCTTGCAATCTCACGGGCTGATTCACAATTAACCGCGAAAGCCATTTCTTCCTGCGCGATCTTTCGGCGATGAAATTTTCCGGAATTAACGTCGATAACAGTCAATCCTTCCGTTGCTTCGATAACAATATAAGCCCCGCTTTTTAAATAAACCTTGTTGGAATACAACTTCGTTATTTCCTCTTCAATGCCTTTTTTCTCAAACAAAGGAGTTTTCTCTTTATAAAACAGAACGGCATTCTGCAAACGCCCCATGTAAGAACGGATAAAACGATAAACGCGTTTGAATTCCTCTTTCGAATCGATCAAAATAGACCCGATCTCTTCATTGAAATAATCCCTGATCATACGAAGCGCTAAATCGTATTCTTCATAGATAAGAAAAGGGGCGCTTCTTTTCTTCGAGACCCTGTCGATCTTCTCCCACAGGCGCACTAATAGCATTAAATCTCTTTGCATTTCTTTATCTGTAGCTCCCCAGGCAACGGTGCGAACGATCAGCCCCATATGTGCCGGCGGTTTTAATCCATGAAGAATAACGCGTAAGCGTTGGCGCTCTGCATCATCGTCGATCTTTTTTGAAATACCAAAATGTTTTTCAAAAGGCATCAGGACCAGATAGCGCCCCGGGATACTCACATGACTCGTTAATCGGGGCCCCTTAGTACCAAAAGGTTCCTTGGTAACCTGAACAATAACTTCCTGACCCTCTTTAAATGCAGGGGCCTCAGTTTTTGTGCTCCCGGAATTTGGATGATCCTCAATATCCTCCTCCATGGTAACGGTATCGTTAAGATAAAGAAACCCGTTCTTTCCCGTACCGATATTCACAAAAGCAGCACCCACAGACGGCACGATCGTTTCAACCCGCCCCTTGTAAACATTGCCGACCATGGTACGTTCCGAGACACGTTCAACAAAATAATTCTCTAGCTTTCCTTCTTCCAGAATAGCGACTCGCCTTTCCTGTTGCTCATAATTAATTAAAATTTCTTTCTTTTTCACGCGTTTCCTCCTAAAAATTGTTATTTAAAAATCTTTATACCTCATGCCTTAACTCTGTTAAGACTATCCCTTGAGGCAATTGTTTTTGCCACTTTTTTTGAATATCACGGCAAGGCATCCGCTTCGACAAAATGATTTCTCCTTCTTCGCTTGCAGAAGCCACTCCCAATTTTAAAGCCTTTTTTAACTTAATTTTCAAATGTGGACTGAAACCTTCTGTTAAAGCAACGGGCAAACATGCACGCCTGGCTGAACGGCCAAAAAGCCGCAATAAGTCCAAATGAGAAATATAGATCAACGGCTCGTCTTTCGAAAATCTAAATGAAATTTTTTCGCTGCCCATTAAGCTCTCATTGATGCAAAACCCCGCACAGGTCACGGTTTGTGCGGGGTCATCACATTTTTTCGCTGTTACTCTTTTGATGACTTCTGTTCTATTTAAAAAGGAAAAAATCTTTATTCCATTTTGCCTTTTAAAACAACCGCACCCTTCTTTTTCTGCTTAAGAGAAACAACAGAAATTTTATTTTTTCTTTTTAGAAGGCGTGTGAACTCTTAACTTCTGCTCCAACGAAGCGATCTGATCTGTCGTCAGATTTTTTTCATCAACGATATAACCCGTAATAAAAATAATCAATTCCACTTTCGCTGTTTGAATAGTCTTACGTTCAAAAAACGCCTTACCAAGCACAGGGATCTTTCTTAAAAATGGAATACCTATGGCGCTTTCACTTTTTACATCTTTGATAAGACCGCCAATCACCACGGTATCGCCGCTTTTGATCAACACTTGAGTCTGAGCCTCACGGGTCTGGATGCGCGGATATTTATCCTCGATCAAAGTCCCTTCTGTTGTAATCGCAGGATGAATGATCATATTAATATAATCCTTATCCTTACCACTGATCTGAGGAACAACGTTGAGCTGGATACCGATATCTTTGTACTCTTCCAAAGAAACATCAACGGTCGAAGCCGTATCGCTGCTTTTAGAAGTGGAAACGATCGGAAATTGTTCACCCACCAGGATCGTCGCTTCTTGATTATCCAATGTCAAAATGCTCGGCGCCGACAATATATTAGTTGCAACATCTTCTTCCAAAGCATTCAAAACCACCTCAAATTGTGACCCCTTCATCTTATCAAAAATCATCTTTAAGCCCGTATTCGCTGTTGTCAAGGCTTGGGCTTGAGGCGTAAAAACAGCAGGTGAAACCTGGGTATTAAAGAAACGACCGCCGGCTTTTGTGTCTTTTGTATAACTATCCATTGTAACGACGCCATCCGTCCTTGACGCCGACCCATAACCGCCTGTTGCGTACTCAAAGCCGAAATCTTTTAACTTATCAAGATTAACTTCAACTATCTTGGTTTCTATTAAAATTTGCTTTGGCTTAACATCAATATCATCAAGAACCTTCTTTATCTTCTCTAAAACTGGCGGAATATCGGAAATAATAAGCGTCTTGGAACGGCTGGTCAACTGACCGCTCGTCCTCGCGCGCTTCTCAGAAAACGTCCCGCCGAATCCCCACCCTGCCTGACCTGTAATTTCCAATATCGTTACTTTGCCGCGATAAGAAAGCTGCGTTTCAATGGCTTTTTTAGCATCCACCGCATCAATATACTTAAGTCCAACGACTTCTGTCGCAACCGGCTGTACCTGAGCCAAGTCCTGCTCCATTTTACGCTGAGCGGTTAGTTTTTCCAGAGGAGCCACCATAACAATATTATTTTGCCTGTCATAAGCAAAACCATAGGTCTTTAAAATAACATCCATGGCTTTCTCCCATGGCACATCAGCAATGCGGACATTAACCGCTCCCGTCACCTCAGGGCTTGCCACAATATTAACACCACTCTTGTAAGCAATAACTTTCAAGACATCACGGATATCGGCTTCTTTAAAATCCAGCGTGATCAAACCTTTTTTCTCATCAGCCTCGGCCGGAGATGTTCCCGTCGCAGTCGTAGCCACTGGCGTTAAAACCGGTGAGATCAATTCTTCAGCTTCCGTCGCGGGTTGCGCTGGAGCCGGCACCGTTATGGTTTTGGCTTCAGACTCACCAAGAACTGGCATCACAGAAAAATTTCCCGTTTCAATTTCAGTCGCATTAACAGCTTTATCCTCAGGTGTTTGAGCGTTAAGATTTGCGGCACCCATAAAAACTAAAAAACTCAGCGAACATATAAAAGCAAAGTGGAGATGTCGCTTTGAAATCATTTACCCCTCCCTTCTCAATTCTATATCAACCTTCTGATTATCTTGGATAACAGTCACTTTGTTTTCTTCGATGTTGCTTATCACGGAATCTCCAATCTTTTCCCCCACGCGCATCATCAGGCCGTTAATGATAGCGATAGAATCTCCTTTCGGATCAACGATGATCCCTTCCAAGCGAAGGGTTTTATTATCTTGAGCATCCTGATCGATCAGATAGCCTGCCGGAGAAATCAAAGATATAAAAGGGTCCCGTTTGCCTTCGTTTTTATAAAAATACTGTTCGCCAAAAACGCTCGACATTACCACAAACACAAACAAAAAACTCATGAACAAAATATTTTTTTTCTTCATAACTGAATGAATTCAACATCCTTTAATAACTGCGTTAAAAAAACTCAAACACCCTTCTGCCATAGAAAACATTCTAAGCTTTTTTAACAACAACTTCAAGCAGTATTGTGACCGATTGTTTATTAACCTCTTTTTCATCTACGCGGATATCTATCTGACGAATATCAAAAAAGATGGATGAATTTTCAAGAAGAGCCACAAAAGTCCCAAGATTATGAAAACTTGTAACAACTGTTAGTGAAATTTTCTGCCTCAAGTATGTGGCCGTTGAATTCTGAAGCTGCTGTTTAACAATGGCTGGATCCACGAGCGGCCGCAGCTGTTGGATGCGCACAGAACTTCTTTCAGCAAGCTTAGATATTATTTCCAAAGCCTTTGGCAACTCTTCATCCTTGATGATCTTTTTATTAACCTCAGCAAATTCCTTCTCTAAGACTGGGACCCTGTCTTTATTCGTCATGGAAAATTTTTGAGCCCCTTGAGCATCCTTAATATCTGCGTTCAATTTTTTAGCTGAAGCGAACATACGCCCCACACCAAGAAACTGCCCGCGCAAAATGACAGCACCGTCGATTATAAGAAGAAAAACAGCTATCCCTAAGACAGCCTTTGCATTGTTTTTTAAAGCACCCAGGCGGACAGCGATCTCCTGTTTGTCGATTTTTATCACTTTTTTATCTCTCCCGTTAAAACAAAATCCACAACATCGTAATTCCTGATAAGCCGGCGCTGAACAGACGTCAGCTCTATCTTTGAAAAACTATTAGAAATAGTTATATTACTCTTTAAATCCTGCAAAAATTTTCCAATGATAGTCATTTCATTCTGCGTCATGGAAATAACGCTCCCCTGGATGACAAGTCGTTGCTCCGAAAAATTAAAACGATCCAACCAAAGCCATTTGGGAACAGCCGCGTTCAGCCCCGAAAGGATCTCGGTCAGAGAAACTTGCCGCGTCACGACAGTCTCGACATTGCGAATTTTAGCCAATAAATCCTGAATTTCTTTTTTAAAAGAAGAGGAATTTTTGTACTGCGTGTCCAATTGGGCCCAAGCTCTTTTTAAATAAAGAAGCTGCGCCTGTTTGTACGCCCAAACAACCGCCAAAAGAAGATGTAACGCAACGAGAAGTGCTACGATGCTTAGAAAAACCGCGTTGGTAGGAAGAACGACCTTTCTCTCGACTTTTCTAAAGTTTTTTGGAAGAAGATTTATATTAATCATTTTATCTTAAGGCCAATCCTATCGAAACAGACATCAAATCGCTGTTTAATTTAAAATCTTCACGGTTAACAGCCGCATCGAAATTCAACCGATCGACAAAACTCAAAGGCTTGACTTCAACAGACAAAATATGGTTTAAAAAATTATCTATTCCCGATAAACGGCTCGATCCGCCTGTAATAAAAATTTTATCGACGGCCCGATTCGTCCTCGCTTCAAAATAATCCAAAGAAATCCTGATCTCCTCGGCCAAATTATTTAACGGCGTCTCCCAAACCCCCATGAATTCTTGAAGTCTCTCTAGAGGATCATTCTTAAGTTTTTCCGCCTCCGCATAATCCAAATTCAATGTTTCCGACATTTTCTTCGTCAAGTCATCTCCTCCGATAAAAATGTCACGGCTTAAATGAGGCAGGCCATCCACTAAAATATTAATATGACAAACGGTCTTACCTATTTGAACAACGCAAACACAATATTTTTTTTCCTTGCTCATCACGAATTCAGTCGAAAAATTAGCCAACGCCAAACAATCCAAATCAACGACGCGAACATTCACATTCATCTCGCGCATAAGATTGCATTTTTTTTGAAGAAGCTCATTTTTGGCGGCCGCGATCAAAACAGACATCTTGGCCTTGTCTTTTAATTCATAAACAACATCATAAGCCGCTGACACTTCGCTTAAATTAAAAGGAACATATTTTTCAATTTCGAATTTCATGGAAGATTCTAGCTCAGATCTACTCATAAGAGGCATATCCACATAGCGGGACACAACACCCTGACCTGTGACTGCGACAACGACAGATTCACCAGCGACGACCTTTGTCTTAACAAGAGCTTTGCTCAATGCGTCGCGAAAATTTTTTTCCACCACTCTTTCAATCCCAAAACCAAGAATTTTTATATTATCCTTAGCCGCTTCCAGACGGACTACCTTAACCGAATGAGAACCAATATCAACCCCTAAGGATCCCGAAGGCAATTGATTCGAGGAGAATGATTTCGCAACCATCTCCTGAATTTGAGGAACAATCTTACCTACAGCTTCTTTGACCTGAT
Organism: Candidatus Omnitrophota bacterium; assembly: GCA_020052645.1. GTDB lineage: Bacteria > Omnitrophota > Gorgyraeia > Velamenicoccales > Velamenicoccaceae > JAGVOQ01. Next base: position 11,520 of record JAGVOQ010000019.1, on the reverse strand, counting down.
TCATCTAAGCCTTGAACACAAATAAGTGCTTTAAATAATTCTTAAACAATCTTAACATCATGCCACTATTTAGGTTGTACTTATATTAGTATTTTATAGAAAAAAAGCGAAAAGTCAATCATTTTATGGCGGGGAAATAAAAAAAGCGACTGTTTTTAACAGTCGCTTTTTTAAAAAACTAACCTCAAGTTGCTTATTCTATTGGCGTCCCTGTAGCCGAAGTACCAACTCTCACAACACCTGACTGATCAACAAAAAACGACCTCACACCTGTAACGTTTGGAGTTTGAGGACCAGCAACGACTGTATACGTCGTCCCACTAGCTCCTTGTGCAAATGTGAAGTTATACCCACCCTTGACTCCGCTCGCTAGAACTGAATCTATATAAGGTGGATTAGTCGCGTTCAAGTCTGTCAAGAGCGCTGGATAGCTCGGAGGAGACTGTGCCGCTCTAAAACTCTCCATAGCCGTGCTCAACGTCCTCATGGCCGCTATTGTCGTGGCTTCGTTCGCACTCAGCCTCGCTCTTAATAAGTTCGGAATTGCAATAGCTGCTAACAAGACGATGATTGCTACAACGATCATGATTTCTACTAACGTAAAACCTCTTTTTCTTAAGCGCATTGTTCTTTCCTCCTTTCTTGGCAAGAATTTACTCTACGCTTCTTCCCCAAGAAAAACTGTAATAAAATGCCGAACCAATTTTGCAAGCGTAAAGCATGCCTATCGATACAAAAATTTTACCTCACCTCCTTTCAACTGTCAAGTTAAAACATGAAAAACACATACAAGAACTTTAGTTGCATCCCCGTCGAAACAATCCTTTGCATGAATCCTCGAGCTTGCCCAAGGTATTCCCTGCCACCCAACAGGCAGGCGCGAAGGCGGAGAAATAAAAATGCCTATTCTTAAACCACAAAAAGGATAAAGAATAGGCTCACATCTTATCGGCAACTGGCAACCTTACCCCGCCTCTTGCTTTCTCAAAAAAAGCGGCGTGGCTTAGGCCCTTTAGCTTTGTGCCCCATTCTTTCGAATGGTTTACCCTTAAACGATCTTCCGGTTTCTAAAGTAAGTATAACATTCAAAGGCCAAGAATTCAAGACAGGCTAGAAACCCGAAAACCGATGTCCGAAGTCCAAAAGAATAGGTTAATGTTAAGAAAATAGAAGAGCGAAAGAATAGGCTAAGGCTTAGAAGATAGAAGATAGAACGAAGGATTCTCAAGTTACGGGAAGTTGCTTAAAGTTACGAAAAGTTTCTTGAAGTTACAAAAGTAACCTTAAGTAACCTAAAGAAACTTGAAGCAACATTACGAAACCTTATAAAAAATAGAAGAAGTTCAGGAATAGATTCATTTCCGATTTCGGCCCTTAGGCTTCAAAACTATCTAATCAATTCCGTAATCTTAAAGATAGGCATAAAAAGAGCCAACACAATGCCACCAATAATTATACCCAAAAGCCCGATCACCAGAGGTTCAATCATGGAAGTCAGGCCGCTTACCGCCGCATCAACCTGTTCATCATAAAAATCGGCAATTTTATTAAGCATTTTTTCCAGCTGGCCTGTCTGCTCACCAACTGAAATCATGCGCACAACCATGGGAGGAAAAACGCCCCCCTTGGCCAGAGGCTCGGCAATAGGCTCCCCTTCACGGATAGAATTACGTGTATTGGTCACAGTTTCTTCAACAACCACATTTCCACATGTCCTGCCGACAATCTCTAAAGCATTTAAAATAGGCACGCCGCTTTTCACCAAAGTCGCAAGTGTCCTTGAAAATTTAGCAACGACAACCTTACGAAAAAGCGGTCCGAACACAGGAATCCGCAATATTTGCGAATCAAATTGGTAGCGGCCTCTTTTTGTATTGATATAACGGTTAAATAAGAACCCTAGCATGACAAATCCTATAGCAACAAAAATAAAATACTTCCTCATAACATCAGAAATACCGATTAAAACTTGTGTAGGTAAAGGCAAGGTCCCGCCTAAGGTTGCAAAAATTCCCTTAAACGTAGGAACAACTTTTATCAAAAGCACGATTGTAATGATGATCGCCATCGAAATAACGACGATAGGATAAACAAGCGATGATTTAACTTTTCGCTGAAGGGCGCTGGACTTCTCTAAATACGATGCAAGCCTGTCTAAAATTTCATCCAGCAAGCCGGATGTTTCTCCGGCCTTAACCATGTTGACATAAAGATTTGAGAAAATCTTGGGATATTTTGCCAATGCATCATAAAGTGTAGAACCGCTTTCAATATCATCCTTGATCCTTGAAGTAATCTCGGAAAGATATTTATTCTCTGCCTGCTCACTCAAAATACTCAAAGCCTGCACCAACGTAATGCCGCTTTCAACCATAGTCGCCAACTGACGGGAAAAAACAACAAGATCATCCAGCTTAACACCTTGCTGCCTGGACTTTTTAAGTCTTTCTTCCTTGACGGAAATAACAATAAGACCTTTTTTATGCAGGACTTCGATCGCCGCGTGTTCTTCCGAGGCTTCCAATATTCCCGTGAGCCTTAATCCTTGATTGTCTTTTGCCACATAACTAAAATGTGCCATAAATTTTATCCTAAAATTGAGGGACTACTTTTAAAAATGCCTCGACCACTTTGGGATCAAACTGAGTCCCGCTGTTCTTAACGATCTCGTCAATCGCGTCCCGTTGGATCATCCCTACTTTTCGATAAGGCCTGGCTGAAATCATCGCATCATAACTGTCTGCGACCGTCATGATGCGCGCACCCAAAGGAATATCCTCACCTTTGAGTTTGTCGGGATAGCCCGCACCATCCCAGCGCTCATGATGATGCTTAACAATATCAATAACATGATCTAAATATCTTAACGGCTCCAATATCTGAGCACCTTTAACCGCGTGTTGTTTAACCTCTTCGAATTCTTCTATTGTCAACGAAGAAGGTTTGCCTAGAAGATTATCATGAACTCCGATCTTACCCAAATCGTGCAATTGGCAAGCGTCTTTAATATCTTCCAAATACGTCATCTCAACATTCATCTGACGAGCGATCAATTCCGCATAATGCGTCACATTATCCGAATGCGAAGACGTATAATGATCGCGCGCATCAATCGCGTGCGCCAAGGCTTTAATCGTACGCATATATGTTTCCCTCAAGTCTTCATACAACTTGCTTAAGTTTTTCGTGCTTTCTTCAATGCGGCGAGCCAATAAAAGATTCTGTTTCTGTAAAGAAATATTCTTTTCTTCGACACCCTGCATGACCCGCGAAGAGCTAAAGACAGTCTTCTTCTCTTCAAGCGCATGTTTGGTCTTAAAATAAATTTCCTCAGGACGTAACGGCTTGTAAAGATAATCTGATATGTTTAAATTCAGGGCCTCTGCCACAAGATTCTGCTGATCCGAATGACCCATGAGAATAATAGCAATATTTTCATTCAGCCGCTTTAACTCACGAACGATAGACCGCAGATCCAGATCGTTCATATGAAAATCCAGAAAAATGAGACTGCATCTCAACGACTCTTGCGTCATAAGCCCTATTTTGGCCGTCTGAGCAATACTAACACTGTAGCCCCGCGTCATCAGAACATTTCTGATCTGTTGACAAGAAGATTCTTCCATGTCTATCACTAAAACTTTATTTTCCATATTTTTAAGTCAATAGACTATAGTCTATAGTTTAAAACATTCTACGTCAAAATGCTCTTTGTTTCCAATAAATCGTTTAATTCTTTTTTTTCTATCGTCAGCGGTCCCTGCCTCGCCGGCAGGCAGGTATCGACCATCGTCTCTTTTTATTCTTCCGTCGTAGCAAGAATAGCTTCCTCTAATGTCGTAATGCCCTCAACGACTTTAAGCATCGCGTCATCACGCAGAGAAAGCATCCCTTTTTCTTTAACAGCAAACTCCTTGATCTGATTCAACGATGCTCTCTTAATAATCAAATCACGGAGGGAATCATCGATCATAAGGACTTCATGTATACCCACGCGTTCATAATATCCCGTATTATTGCAATGATGACAACCCTTCCCTTTAAAAAAAGTAGGCGTCTTGCCGCTTTTTAAAACCTTCTCAATACCCAATTTTTTCCAGGATTCTTTTGGGATGCTAATTTCTTCGCGGCAATTCGGACAAACTCTGCGACACAATCGTTTCGCCGAAGTCACGATAAGGCTGGAGGCCACAAGAAAAGGTTCAACACCCATGTCAACAAGACGCGTGATAGCGCCTACCGCGTCGTTCGTATGAAGCGTTGAGAGAACAATCTGGCCTGTTAATGACGCCTTAACCGCAATATCAGCCGTTTCAGAATCCCTGATCTCACCCACCATAATCACATCCGGACTTTGGCGCAAAACAGAACGAAGCCCTGTAGCAAACGTCAAATTAATTTCAGCCCTAACAGGGATCTGTGTGATCCCTTCAACCTGATATTCAACCGGATCTTCAATAGTAACGATATTCAATTCAGGCGTGTTAAGTTTTTGTAAGATCGAATACAGCGTCGTTGATTTACCGCAACCTGTCGGGCCCGTGATCAAAATCATGCCATAAGGTTTTTTGAGAGCCTCATTAAAAAGTCTTAAAGGTTCTTCCGATATCCCTAAAGAATCCAGTCCCGTGGATAGCTTTCCCTTATCTAAAGATCTTAAAACAAATTTCTGACCAAATGTCGTCGGAAGCGCCGAGACTCGAAAATCAACTTCCCGATCCTTCAACCGGACCTTAAACCGTCCGTCCTGGGGCAGGCGCCCCTCCGTAATATCAAGTCCTGAAATAATTTTGAATCGCGCCAGGATACCGTTTTGATTTTTTTTAGGAAGACGAAAAACATCATAAAGATGTCCGTCAATCCGGTAACGAATCCTCAACTCTCTTTCTCCTGGCTCGATATGAATGTCTGAGGCTCGTTTTTTCAAAGCCTCAGTAATCATCAGATCCACTATTTTTACGATTGGGGCTTTAGAGCTCTCTTCAACAACTGCTCCCAGCTCCAACATCCCATCATTTTTAACAACTTCAAGGTCCTGCCCCTTGGCCTCTTCTTCAACAACACTGGTAATATCGTCCGCCTGCACAGAAGAACTGAAAAATTTATCAAGAGTTTTAACAATATCCTTCTCGCTCGCCAGAACAACATCAATGTCTAGACCCGTGATCGCTTTAAGATCATCCATCGCAAAAATATTAAAAGGATCGCTTGTTGCGACACTGACGACACTGCCCATTTTAGAAATAGCCACAACTTTATAATGCCGGCAGATCTTTTCCGGCAAAAGCTGAACGATCTGAGGTTCCACTTTAAATTTCGACAATTCCAAATACGGCATAAAGAGCTCTTTAGCCAAAATCCCCATCAACTCGCGCTCTTTCACAAAACCTTCTTTAACCAGGATATCCTTCAAGCTTCCGCCGGTATCTGCATGAATTTTAAGCACCTTCTCTAAATCCTGCGCCGTAACCAGCTTCGCAGCCAAAAGTGCATCCGTTAATCTTTGTTTTAAAGTTGACATAATCTCAATCCAGTTGGGATTGCCCTTTCCTATCCATATAGAGAAAGGGGTGATAAAAACTTATTTTTAGTCGCACGTTTCAAGTATCATGTTTCACGTCAAAAACTCTTAAAAAAACCACTAACACGCAACGATTATTATGTCGTCTTTTCATCGGGAGCGGTCACGCGTAAAACCTCTTCCAAAGTCGTAGCTCCTTCTAAGACTTTTTTTATACCATTCTCCCGCAAAGTCTTCATCCCTTCTTTCCTTGCTAAACTTTTTATTTCAGCTTCCTGAGACCGTTTTAAAATCAACTCTTTAATGGTCGGTGTCAAAGTTAGCATTTCGCCGATAACAATACGGCCGCTGTAACCGATGTTAAAACATTTTTTACACCCCTTACCTTTAAAAGCGAGCAGCGGCCCTTTACGATCTTTTAACTTAAGATCTTCGACCATAGCCTCCGAAAGCGGATAGCTCTCTTTGCATGAATTGCAAATTTTTCGCACCAGTCGCTGATTTAAAATTCCCACCATCGATGACGTAATCAAGAAAGGCTCCACGCCCATATTCACGAGGCGGACGATCGTTCCCGCGGCTGTCGTTGTATGAAGAGTACTTAAAACAAGATGCCCCGTTAACGCGCTCTTGATCGCGATATCAACCGTTTCAAAATCTCTGATCTCGCCCACCATGATAATGTCCGGATCCTGGCGTAAGATCGAACGCAGGCAACTGGCGAATGTCAGTCCGATCTCCTGACGGATACTCACCTGATTAATGCCCTCCAGCTGATACTCAACCGGATCTTCTACGGTTACAATGTTATCCTCAGGAGAATCAACGTATTTTAGGATTGAATAAAGTGTTGTTGTCTTGCCGCTGCCTGTCGGACCACAAATCAAAACCATCCCGTGCGGCTTATCAGCGCAAGTTTTTATAATAGCCAACGTTTCCGTATCAAACCCTAACCGGTCTAAGTCTAACGTCGCGGTCGATTTATCTAAAATTCTTAAAGCCGCTTTTTCGCCATGAAATGACGGCAAAATAGAAACACGAAAATCAACCACACGGTCCTGAAACTTCAGCTTAAACCTTCCATCCTGCGGAAGCCTGTGTTCGGCAATATCTAAATCCGACATAACCTTGATCCTTGAAATAATCGGGGCATGAAATTTCAACGGCGGGGATTCGATTTCACGTAAAATTCCGTCAATTCTTAAACGTACGCGCATCGAATGTTCCCAGGGTTCGATCAGGATATCGCTGGAGCCCATCTCGATGCCGCGCTCCAAAAGCAAATTAGTAATTTTGATAACGGGTGCTTCTTTAGTTAAACGGACCAATTCCTGAGTATCAAAACCGATATCCTGGGTCACCTTGACGACTTCGATATCGATCTCTGAAACCTCCTTAATGATCTCATCAATAACCTGCGTAGCAGGCTCTTCATAATACTGCTCGATCGTGCTTAAAATTTCTTTTTGGCCAGCGATGATAGGATTGATTTCAAAACCGGTCAAGCTTTTGACATCGTCGATAGCGAAAATATTTAAAGGATCCGCCATGGCGACCGTCAAGGCCTTACCCATTTTAGCGATAGGAATAATTTGATAATGTTTCGCCAATTCTTTGGGGATTAATTTTAAAACGTCCGGCTCGATCTTATATCGAGCCAAAGAAATAGGAGGAAATCCGAGACCTTCACTTAAAGCGATAAGAAGATCTTTTTCATTAATGAGATTGAGCTTAACCAGACAATCGCTTAATTTTCCGCCGTGTTCCTTCTGAACCTGGAGGGCGAGATTCAAATCATCCTGAGTGATGAGCTTATTTTTTATTAAGATCTCCTGCAAACGGTCTCTCAAAGAAGCCACGATATCTCCCTCAGAAAAACTTTTGCACACATTCTTCCCTCTCTGCCGCAGGGAATTCTGTTTAGAAAGAAACTTAAATCATTCAGAATTGCCTGTAGCCGATCTCTTAAGGTCGCCATTGATACCTCTTACAAAAATAATTTATTTGTATGCATTGCCCTTGGAAACAGGGAACTTTGCTTGGAACAAACTCTAAATTTTTCAAAGTTACCTGCAAACGGTCTCTCAAAGAAGCCACGATATCTCATTAAAAAAACTCAAACGTTTTCATCACTCTAAAATTTTGGATAATATTTCGACAATCGGGATTTAAAAATCAGGATTTCGCACTTGATTTTCTTAAGGCTATTTTTTTACAAAACTTCTTTCAATGGCCTTGCGGATATCAGTCGTAGTCGAGACAAAAACCTGAACAACGCATTTAGTAATCATCTCAACATCCTCAATCGCATGATTGTTAAGAGGATTAGACATCGCGATCGTTAAATTATTGCCTATCTTGTCTATAGGGATCAGGCAATACTGCCGCGCCACCTGTTCGGGGATCAACTGCGCGATCTCTGCGTCTATATCATAATTCATCAAAGGCAGATACGGATACCCGTACTGAGCGGTCAGAACCTGGGCAATATCCTCTTCCTTTGAAAAACCCAATTGAACAAGAATTTCGCCGATCAACCCACCGTTTATTTTTTGAAAATCCAGGGCTTTCTGGAGTTGCTCCTGCGTTATAATCTTTCGCTCAATGAGCAATTCTCCCAATTGTTTTGAAATAACTCGTTTAATGGACATCATAGGAAATACCTTCCTTCGTCTTTATGCGTTTAACATTATTTTGGCTTTCTCAAATAAAAATTGCGCATCAACTCCATCGATAGGGTTTTCGACAACGCTGAGCTGAAAACTCGGTCGTTTCGATGGATCCTCTTTACGAAAAATAGACTCAGTCTGCTCGATCAATTTCGCCCCGAGGACCTGAGCTTTTCTTTTATTTTTTTCCGGCAGAACAACACCAAAAATACGTTCTTCAAGACGACCAACGCGATCAATTTCCGAAGTCCCACTTTTAAGTACGCTGGCCACCTTACGCAGGGCCTCCTCAGCCATAGCGCTCCCGCCCTTTAAATACAATTCTTTAAGATTTCCCAACTGCAGAAGAATGAGACTGCAAGGTTGCTGATGAGAGATAGCCCGCAAGATCTCCTCATCAAGGCGCGCGACCATGTAACGTTTATTATAAAGCCCTGTTAAAGCGTCTTTAGTTTCTAAATCCTGGACTTTTCGATTAAGAAAATCATTCTCTAAAGCGATAGAGATCTGTTTGGTAAAAATATTCATCAGATCTTCATCATCCTTTGTATAATTAAATTTCTCGTACCCATTGCCGATGCCTAAAATCCCCGCTACACGTCCATGCATCAAAACAGGATACGCCAGAAGATTCCTGGCGCCGAAAAACTTCAGCAGTTCCGAAGACGACGCTTCCCTGTTTGCCGCGTCAACTTTTAAGGGAAGCGTTCCAAAAAGAAGATTATTGATAAAATGATAATTGGACGGCATTTCGACGGTTGCTAAAACTTCCGCTTCAAATCCATAGTGACCTACAACGCGATATCCTTCATTCTCTTCCAAAAGAATAAACGCGAGAGTTGAATTTGCCACCTGCGCCAATCGTGATATCGATATTTCAAAAATTTCCTTTAAGACTGCGCCTTTTGTCACAAGGCTACTGATCTGCAGTAGCCCGTTTAAAACAATAACCTGCTTATTAATCTGTAAATTGATGTCTTTGGTCCGTTCGCCATAAATCTTCAACTCATCCATATCATCTTTGATACGCTGCGTCATCTGATTCAAGGCGTTGCTTAAATCGCCAATTTCATCGTTACGACTGATGTTAAGCCTGCGACTGACCTCTCCATTAGCGACCACCTTCATTTCAGAACTGATCTCGATAATAGGATCTACAATTCTTTTAACAACAAAAAAACCCAATAGAGACAAAAAAGAAACCACAATAATGATAACGCCTACAGAAGACCGTGGAAAAATACTAGGGAAAACAAGGTTCAAACAAGCCAAAAGCGGGATAACCGACATAAGACAAAAAGCGATCAAGAGCTGTGGACGCAATGACCGTGAAGTTATCGACAACCTATTGCCAAATAATGACATAAAGTGGAATCCCTCGCATTTTGTCTTAAAACACACTCAAATTAACATAAATTCGGCGGGCGGTCAATGCTTTTCGAGGTCAAAAAAAACGGACTAGACGCCCTCGCGCGAAGGGCGCTGACAAGAAAGGCCTGTATCAATAAAATCCCAACATAAAACATCTGCTTCATTCTTTTCTTTTAGATACTCTTTGGGGTCAATAGAACACTTAAAAAATGCATCATTCCATAAAGAAAAGTTGAAGCAGTTGTTCCAGGCATCAAACCTGGCGCCTTTAGAAAAAGCCTCCAGAATGACAGCACCTAACCGGGAATCTCCACGCGCCAATACACCTTCCAAAGTACTGGGCTTTACTTCGTGAAATGTTGGATGAATATAGCCTCTAAATTTTTTAAAAAGGTGTTTTAAGAAGGCTTGTTTCACTAAAAGTTCCTCCGGTGTTGCCATCGCCTCCCACTGAAAAGGCGTATGCGGTTTTGGAATAAAATTCGAGATGCTGACTTTTAATTGAGCCGGAGGGCCACCGACCTCTTTTTTCATGAGCGCGAGTTTCTGGCATAATTCGACGATCTCTTTTAAATCGTCTTCTGTCTCTGTCGGTAAACCAATCATAAAATACAGCTTAAGCGCCCGGTATCCCGCCTGATACGCCTGACGCACTACACTAAAAAGCTCATCGATATCAATATTCTTTCGGATAAAACGTCGCAGGCGCTCACTACCGGCTTCAGGCGCGAATGTCAACGTCGTTTTTTTCATGGTTGAAAATATTTTTGAAATTTCGCCAAGCTGATGCTTAGCTCTTAATGACGGCAGAGAAATACTTACTCCCTTATCGCGGAATTCACACGACAGACGCCTGACCAATGAATTCAATTGCGGATGATCAGACGAAGAAAGCGAAAGAAGCGATATTTCTTCATACCCTGTTTTCTTATATAGCTGCCGCACCGTCTTTAAAATCGTCCTCTCGTTCAAAAACCTGCGTGGATGATAAGCCGCGCGCGCCTGGCAAAAACAACAGCCATTTGGGCATCCGCGCATAATTTCTATGCCGATACGGTCATGGACAATTTCTATATAAGGGACAATCCAATGATCGATCACAGGCAGCCTGTTCAAATCTTTTACAAATCGCTTGGCGATCTTTCTTTTATTCCCGGGCTTTAATGAAGGAACATAAACACCTGCAATGCGGGAAAGACTTTCAAGAAGAAGACCGCGATTATTTATTTTTTGATTCTTTTGTCTTTTATAAACCTCAATGATCTCATTGATAACCTCCTCTCCCTCGCCGATTACAAAACAATCGATAAAATCAACCATCGGTTCCGGATTCAAGCAACAGGGGCCGCCAGCCACAACAAGAGGATGAGATTCATTTCTTTCTTTTTTTTCAAGAGGAATACCGGAAAGAGAGAGAATATTTAAAACATTAGTATAATTCAATTCATAAGGAAGAGAGAATCCAAGGATATCAAAATCTTTTATGTTTGAGCCGGATTCAAGGGACGAAAGCAACAGTTGATTGCTCTTGAGCCTCTCTTCCATATCCAGCCACGGGCAAAAAACCCTTTCGGCTGCGCAGTCTCTGCGCCGATTTAAAATATTATATAAGACCCTCAAGCCCAAATGGCTCATGCCAATCTCGTAAGTATCAGGAAAACACAAACACACCTTGACGGCCACTCGCGTAAGATCTTTTTTTACCAAACCGATCTCATGCCCTATATAACGGGCGGGCTTCATGACGGACAAGAGTAAATCTTTGGATAACATAATCAAAAAGGGTTAAGGCTGAGGTTAAGGTTAAAAAAAAGAAAATGGAAAATAGAAAATTGAAAATGGATAAAACTGTTTTTAAGCTCTTTCTATCTTCTATCTTCTATCTTCTATCTTCTATCTTCTATCTTCTATCTTCTATCTTCTATCTTCTATCTTCTATCTTCTATCTTCTATCTTCTA
>JAGVOQ010000004.1 GCA_020052645.1 Candidatus Omnitrophota bacterium | reverse complement strand
TCGTCCCCGCCATTTTTTTTCGACAAGAAAAAAAATGGCGGGTGCCGCAGAAGCGTAGCGTTGCGACAAAGCAACGCAGCGAATGCGGCCCCGCACCTCAATGTAAGGCGGAGTACCGGAGTCTTTGACTTCTGCCCCGCCACCTTAATATCAGAGACCGCTTAATGCGGTCTCTTTTTTTTGTTTATTGGGTATCTTTGTATTCTAATAGCACAAAAACGGCACACTGTTTAGTCTCACAATGCTTATCTCACGCTTCGCGGTATCTGGTTGATTTTTCATTCGTTGTGACAATTTATGTTGTGGTATGTTTTCATTTGGAGTAAAATTTAACCGTGAAATATTATTTTTTCTTAGATGAAACAGGCGATCATGGTCTATCTTTCATTGATAAGAATTTTCCTTTATTTTTGTTATGCGGTTGCCTTTTTCAAGAAGATGCGCTTCTTGAGACAGAACAAAAACTAAACGATTTCAAAATAAAGTATTTTCAAACGAAGGAAGTCATATTACATTCTCGTGAAATAAGGAAATGCGAAGGCGCGTTTCAGATATTGTTCGATTTGAGTCTTAAGGCTAAGTTTTATGAGAATTTAAATAGTATCTTTAGAGAGGCGAAATATATAATAATCGGAGCAGGAATAAACAAAGAAGAACATATAAAGAAGTACGGCAAGCAGGCGAAAGATCCATACAGTTTATCTCTTTCGTTTATTATAGAACGAATGATTTTTTGTTTGGATGCGTTAGATAAGCGATCAAGTGTAGATATTAAGGTAGAGTTGCGTGGCAAAAAAGAAGATGAAATGCTCCTCGCGCATTTTAATTCAATTCTAGATGGCGGAACTTATTTTGTGTCTCGTGAAAGACTAAAGAAGAAGGTTGCAAGTTTTAAATTTTGCGGTAAGCGAGAAAATTTCCTTGGGTTACAAATCGCGGATCTCAGCGCTTATCCTTTGGCGAGGTATCTGCTGAATCCAAAAGAACCTTACCCGCCATTTGATATTATTAAAAACAAACTTTATTGTGACGAAAAAGGAGAAATATGGGGGTGGGGACTAAAATTGTTTCCATAAAAGCAGAAAGCCTCTCTTTTGGAGAGGCCTCTGTCGACCGGGGACACCCCGATCCTTTAAATTAGTTACAAATAAAGTATAAGTCCAACATCGCCAAATGTCAAGATAAATGGCATACATATCAAATCTACTAACTCATTGGGCAGCGAGACAGGAAACCTCAGAACAAAAAAAGTACGATCTGCTGACCCAATCTATCTTAAAACCAAAAAGATTACGCTTTAGTCCATCTCCTTTGAGTGTTTTGTCTAAATTCTATCCAGAAAAAATTGTTTCTTGTGAGATGATTAGTTTTACAGATATTCCTCTTTCTGAATGTGAATCTCATTGTTTTGAGTATTCAAAGTTTGGTATTTCATTTGACAAAGCATACCTAACTAATTTACACGCAACTCCAGTAGCGTACTCACAAAACCCCGCATTTATTGACAATATTAAATACATTATTAAAGATTTGGAAAATTTAAGCAGCAATTTAAAAAAAAGAGATATGGAGAAATTCGATTATAGTCCTACAGAAAAGGATCATACGATAGATAATAACATTTTGCCTTTACTGAAATATGTTCTTTGCTTTTATGAAGAATATGATAAAAAGAAAAAATTTCCTTATACAGGTAAATACGAGAACGAAAATTCCTATTTAGAGCAAAAGAAGTTTTTCGAAAATACAAAAGCAAGCTATTTTGAAAGAGAATGGCGGGTTATTCCAGGTACATTGATAATTCCAAACATTATTAAAGAAAATGGATATCAATATTTTAATTTTGAAGAAAAATACATCAAATATATTATTATGCCAATGGAATTTATCGATCAATTTAAAAAAGAGAGTAACGATATTTTTTCAAAATATAATAAACACAACATCCCTACAGTATTAGCATATGAAGATTTAAAATATATATAGGCAAAAGTAGGCAGCACACTTTCAGCACAGTTAATCTTTTGGTTTTTCTAACATCTTTTGGTATAAATAGATAGAAATTTAGGAGATGGCCCTTCGACCTTGCTCAGGATTGGTTTAAAGGATGGTGAGCGTAGTGCCGCCACCCTAATGCTCAGAGCCGCATAAACAATGCGGCTCTTTCTTTTTATAGGAAGAAATGGGATTTGAAGGCAACCCCTGCCTACCGACAGGCAGGAATGCGAAACAGATGAACAAAAATCCTCCCGCCTAAAAATCATCGGAGTTCCGCTGTATACGCCTACAGCAAGATTGTGATATAATAAATAAAATATCAAAAACTAGCCAAAAAGGAGCATTTTTATGAAAAAATTGCTTTCTGTAATTGGAGTATCTTTTTTATTATTATTTCATTTCACAAAGATAATAAATGCAGAAGTTGATTATTCGGCTATCAAAGATAAAGAAACAGTCGAAATTATAAAAAAGGCTTCTTCAGTGGTGCCAAACCCTCACATAACAGGTAAGATGCTTTTGTTTGAAGATAAATTTACCGTAAAAAATCAAAATCAAGCAGTGTTTAAAAGACACGTCATTATTAAAATCTTAAGAGAAGCCGGTAAAGGAATCGGTTTTGAACTTATCCCTTATAATGAGTATTTTGAAAAGGTGAAACTAACCATAGCAAGAACCATCCAGCCCGATGGTAGCATCCAGAACGTTTCCCAAGATGCCATTAAAGATGAATCTCTTTATGCATCGTTGCCATTTTATAGCGACATCAAGATTAAAAAAATAACTTTTCCGAATGTCCAAGTAGGATCGATCATAGAATATGAGGTAGAATTCTTGATAGATATTAAATCCAAACTCGGATTTTCTTATATTTTTACAATCCCGACAAATTGGACATTTTCACTGATCAAATTCTCTGCGGTCGTTCCGAAAAACACACCTGTTAAATTCAAAGCCGAAAGGTTTATGAATAACGAACCAACAATAACATCAAGCGGGAACAATGATGTCTATACATGGCAAATGGAACATGTCTGGTCGAAAGGAAGCGACGAGGCTGCGGCGGCTAACTTTATGAAGACGCGACAATATGTCCTTTTTTCTACTATAAAAGATTGGTCAGAAGTCAATAGCTGGACTATGGAGTTAATGAAAAATCAAGCCGAGCCAGATGAAGCAATAAAAACAAAAGTCCATGAATTAGTAGCGGATCTTAAAGAAGACCAGGATAGAATCATCCAAGCTTTATCCAATTACGTTTCAAGCCAGATACGTTATGTGGCCATTGAGTTGGGAATGTCCGCTTATAAGCCTTATGCCGCTGCCGATGTCTTTAAAAACGCTTATGGCGACTGCAAGGGAAAAAGCATCTTATTGATCGCCATGTTAAAAGCCGCCGGTATTCAAGCCTATCCTGCCTTACTAATGACAAGCGACGGAGGTTTTGTTATTAAAGACATCCCTACGTTTGATTTTAACCACATGATCGTAGCTGTGCCCAATGGCGCGGATTATAAATTTATTGACCCAACGGCTGATATGCTTGCGTTTGATAAAATTCCGTACCCAAATCAAGGCTGTGATGTTTTTATATTAACTGAAAATAAAAAGGAGGATTTTGTCTATCTTCCTATTGATACGCCGGAGACCAATAAAATAAGTCGGACTTGCCGGTTGGTTCTAAAAAGAGATTTGTCGGCAGAAGGCGAAGAAGAAGTTATTTTAAGCGGACAACCGGGTTGGCTCTATAGATACATGGCCAAAAGCACAGCCCCTGAAGTATTTAAAGAAATTTTTGAAAAAGCCGCAAAATTTGTTATCCCGGGATTTAATTTAAAAAAGTTAACCTGCTCTGATTATAATGATTTAGCAAATCCATTTCAGACGAAATCATCATTTACCATTAATAATTATTCCACTAAAAGCGACAATCTATTAATCTTTCAGGTACCATTATCCGATCCTTTACCATCTAGTTTGTTTCTTAAAACACCCCGGGAATCTGCCCTTGAATTAAGATATCCTTTCGTTCAGGAGAACAATACGACAATCATATTGCCAGAAGGATACACCATAAAAACAATTCCAAAAAACTTGAATTTGGACAAACCTGAGGCTTCTTATAAAGTAGAATACCAAATTAAAGGCAATAAGATCCTTATAAATGAGAATTGGGTATTGAAAACTGCTGAAGTTTCAGTCGGAAGGTATGGTGTGTTTAGAAGCTTAATGCAAAAGATATCAAATGCGAATAAAGAAAATATTGTGTTGGAAGAAAAAGCAGACCAGACTGAAAAGCATTGAACAATCTTTATTAAAAAATACAACACACTTTCAGCACAGTTCACCCATCAATTTTTATAACCTCTTTTAATATAATTGGATAGAAATTCACGGGATGGTTTTTTCCCGTCGCACAAGATGTTTCAAAATTCTCTTCGGCAATTTTGAAACGTTTGTCGGGATTTCGTTGAAAGTCCCTTTGGGACACATTAGGGTGCTCAACATCGTCCCCGCCCTTTTGCCGCTCTGCGGCAAAAGGCGGGAGAAGTCGACCCGCACCTGCCTCCCGGCAGACAGGGCGCTGATATTTTATTTGAATCGTTTGAATTGATGGTGCTATAATAAAACCTTGATTTTGACCTAACTCACAGATAATTTCTCAAGGAGCCCTATGTCTATTCCCTTAAGTGTTATTGTTATTGCAAAGAACGAAGAACAGAGAATCAAAGAGTGCTTAGAGACAGTCTATCGCTGGGCCGATGAGATCATTATTGTTGATGATGAAAGTACGGACAGGACACGCCTCATCGCGAACGCTTATACGGATAAAATATTCAGCCGGAAGATGGAGCTAGAGGGAAAGCAGAGGAATTTCGGCGTTTCTAAAGCCAGGAACGATTGGGTCATGTTGTTGGATTGCGATGAGCGTCCTACCGAGGAACTGAAAAAAGAGATCACGGAGATCTTGAATCAGGATAACGGAAAGTATATTGCGTTCTGGGCTCCTCAGATCGCTTATTTGGGCGAAATTCAGTTGAAGTACGGCGGCTGGTCGAATCCTCATATCCGTCTCTACAACAAAAATTATGTGCGTTGGAGCGAGAAAGAATGCGACGTTGTACATCCGGGCATTCATATCGAGGAAGGATGGAAAGGAAGAAATCTCAAGGGGTCTCTCATCCATTACAATTTTGTCAACATCGAAGATTTTGTCCGCAAGGTCAATCGTCAGACGACGCTTGAAGCAATCAAATGGCATTTGGACGGCCGCAAGATGAGCTCCGGGAAGGCGGCCTGGAGAACGATCGACCGTTTTCTGCGTCGATATATCGGCAAGAAGGGTTACAAAGACGGCTACTACGGGTTCGTCGCCGCTGCATTGAGCGGTTTTTACCAGTGGCTCGCGTACAGCAAATATCGAGAGATCAAGGAAAGAAGAATATACATTAAGTAATCGTTATGGAAAAAATAAAAGAACAGTGCGTCCTGTGTAAAACCAACGCCTTCACCAAGCAGTTTACCAAGAATAACTGGGATGTTGTAAAGTGCGATAACTGTGGCTTGATTTTTGCGTGCTTTTTGCCGACGCCAGTCCAGCTGGAAGATTTTTATAATAAGCACAAACAGCCGACCAAGGAACGCATCGAGACTTATTTAAGAGGCAGGACTTCCCGGGAGAGAAGGAATCGAAGGAAACTTAGTTATTTGGAAAAAATCCAAGGACATAAGGGGCGATTGTTGGATATCGGTTGTGGTCTCGGTCTTCTTGTCAAGGACGCCTCTGAAAGAGGATGGCAGGCCCAGGGAATAGATCTAGATAAAGATTTGATCGAGTACGGCACGAAGACATTTCATGTCGATTTGATCCACACCCGATTGGAAGAGGCGAATTTTCCCGACGGATATTTCGATGTCATAACCATGTTTAATTTATTGGACCATATCGGAGAGCCGTTAACATTCTTAAAAGAAGTTGAACGGGTGCTCAGGCCCGGAGGCGTAATTTATCTTAACCTGCACGATGCCGGCGGCTGGAAGGCTAAGAAGTTCAAGGAAAACTGGAGCGCCTATTGTCCTCCAGGGCATCTTTATTATTACAATCTTGGAACGCTTGAGGCGATGTTGCATAAAACAGGCCTGAAGTTTTTCAGGGTACCGGGAGTGAATTTTAAAGAAGGTATTAAGATGCTTGCTGTGAAGAAGAGCGATCCAAGAAAGCAGAGTCTCTTTCGAAAAATGCTGGAAAAGGGTGTTTACGATTTTGTTCAGGTTTTCAATCTATAACCCAGAACGAATTTCAATTGCCATTCCTATTTTTATTGTAAACCCCGTTAGTGAACTTCGTTCTCTAACGGGGTAAAGAGCAACCAAGATAGTAGGACAGCACACTTTTAGCACCGTTGATTTCTAAATTTTCTAACCTCTTTTGATATGAACAGATAGAGTGAGATGGCTCGAGTTAAGACAAGTGTCGCTACAGCCAATTCAAAACCAGGGAGGTTTTTATGGATAAACGGATCACGGTGGTTCTGGGGATACTTATATTAGTTGCCATGGCGCGTTTTGGTTTTGCGCAGGAGATGGAAACTCAAAACAGGACAATGGTGGCTGAAGGAACGATTATGAGCGTTGATTGGGTTGGAGATAAGATATTCCTTGATGGAGGAGACGAAATGTTTACTGCTGTAGACGATGGACAACTTGAGCTTGTCATGACTGATGATGTGAAGGTGATGAAGAGAGCCGATGCTTCGGCTCAAACAGAGCTTGAGCAAGGGATGCACGTTAAGGTCGAGTATGTCGTTTTGTCTGATGGTACTTGTAAAGCTAAAAATATTCTGATTACGGATCCGGCATAAGATCCGAATTATGCGAAGGATTAAGCAGGCCTTTTTCTAGCTTTCAATTCTTTTTATTCTTGTCAAAAAGCTAATCGCGAGGTAGCATAGTTTTATATGAAACGGATTATCTTTTTTAGTTTAACGACAATACTGAGTTTAGCTTGTTTCGTTACTTGTTATGCTTTAGATCTAACGCAGCAGGATGCCTCTCAATCAATCAGCGGTCGCATCGTGTCCAAAGATTGGGTGGCAGATACGCTCATCGTTAATACTGGCTCAGATGAAATGACTTTCGTTGTCCCCAATGGCACAAAAATCACCAAAGGCACGCACAGCAGCAGTCTTTCAGAGATCAATATCAACGATTATGTAACAATAGAGTATTACAAAACTCAACATGCAGGCTTAAAAGCAATAAATATCACTGTCAGATCAACAGAATCTTAATAAGGTTCTTCCGTTTTTAAAAAATTACCCTTCAAGGTTTAACCCTTGAAGGGTTTTTAATTAGTGGGCGATAGAGGACTTGAACCCCTGACTTTCTGCGTGTAAAGCAGACGCTCTAACCAACTGAGCTAATCGCCCGGAAATTTATTACCTGACAAAAAGGTAGCACCCTCCTAACCAATCACCGTAAACCAACTTCCGCCGAAGGCGGACCTCGCGCCGTAGGCAGATCAGCCTTCGGCCGAAGCCTGTTCCTACGGCTGGGAGCTAATCGCCCTTGAAAAAACTTTTAAGTTATTTATTTCTTTTTTTCAGCAGGCGGAGGCTGAGACATCTGTTGACTCATTGCAGCTTGGGCAACCAACTGATCCAACTTCGCTCTCTGTGCATCTGTTAACAACGCCTTGATCTTATCCGAATCCGATTTCATAAAATTATTAACCGAGGATTGGGCTTCATCTAAAATCTTGCGGATTGCCGCATTAGTCTTAACCAATATGGCCTTTATCTTTTTTTGCTGGTCATCCGAAAGACCTAAATCACCGGTCATAATCTCTATTCTTTGATCAATCCGCTCTTCATCCATTTTGGTAACTTGCTCTGCTGTCATCGCCTTACGCTGAGACCTTTCCATCATTTTCTGCGACGGCTGTGCCGGAGCTTCAGCAAAAAGCATTGTCGTACCAAGCGCGAAAGCAACAACGCTTGATACCATTACAAACCGCTTAAACATGAATCCTCCTTTTTGACTTCTTTCCTATTCATTAAATTCTTTGACAGCATCCAAAGGATTTTGGGCTGCAAGAATAGGCCGACCCACAACAAGAAAATCGCTTCCCGCATCATAAGCCTCGCGCACCGTAGCTGTCCGCTTCTGATCATCCTGAGACGCTTTATTCGATCGGATGCCCGGCGTCACGATTATGAAATCTTTTTTTATTTTGTCTCTTAAAAACTTGGCTTCCCTAACAGAACAAACAACCCCATCGAGCCCATTCTCTAAGCCATTTTTGGCTAAAGCCAAAACCTCGTCAGACCCAGCCTCCTGACTTGTCAAAATTGTCACGCCGATGAGCATTGGTTTTTTGACTCTCATGCGCGCGGCTTCTTCGCCTACGGCATGCACCGCCGCACGCAACATTTCCATACCTCCCGAAATATGCAATGTCATCATTTTAACGCCTAAGCCTGTCGCAGCCGAGACCGCATTGGCAACCGTATTGGGAATATCATAAAATTTCAAATCCAAGAAAATTTCCGCGCCTTTTTTATTGATGTAACGAACCACTTCAGGCCCGGCGAGAGTAAATAGCTGGCTGCCAACCTTAAATATTTTTACTTTAGAAGAAAGAAGATCAATCAGCTTTTTCGCCTCTTTAACGCTAGGGACATCCAAAGCAACTATTAACTGCGATTTTTTCTTCATATTTTTGTTTTTGCTATAGACTATCGACTATTCCTGCCTGCCGGCAGGCAGGGACTATATACTGACCTAGCCTACATTCAGGCTTCCAATCAATTCACTGATATCTTTGATGCGATGTTTGATCAGGTAATCCTCGATGCCGTTTAAGACTTCCAGCGTTGTTTCGGGATTAATAAAATTCGCCGTTCCGACGGCAACAGCCGAAGCTCCGGCAATAATAAATTCCAAAGCATCACGGGCGTTCATGATGCCTCCCATGCCGATAATAGGAAGACTGATCCTGTTATGGACCTGCCACACCATACGAAGCGCCAAAGGCTTTATGGCCGGCCCGCTTAAACCTCCGGTGATATTACCTAAAACCGGCCTTTTCGTTTTAACATTGATCGCCATGCCTAAAAAAGTATTTACAAGGCTGATAGCATCAGCACCACCTTCCTGAGCGGCTTTGGCGATCAACGTAATATCAGACACATTTGGAGAAAGCTTTACGATCAACGGCAGGACCGTAACGCGCCGCACTTCCCGGACTAATTGATGTGTTAAATTTTCATCACAGGCGATAATTTTATCCTTATATTCTATATTCGGACAAGAAATATTAAGCTCAAATGCGCTGATCTCAGAATATGAGCTCAATTGCTCGATCACATCCACATATTCACTGTTAGTCTCCCCGCCAACGCTAACAATCAATTTTGTCTTTAGATTTTTATAATGTTTTAATTTATTCTGAACAAAATCATCAACACCATTATTTTGGAGGCCTATCGCATTAAGCATCCCGCCTGTTGTTTCATAAATGCGCGGCGGGCGCGTGCCTTCCCGGCGATGTTTGGTGATCGTTTTTGTCACAATAGCACCCAGGCGATTGATTTCCACATATTCCTTGAACTCATCACCATAACCAAACGTCCCAGAACCCACCATCACGGGATTCTTGAGTTTTAAACCGCCTATATCAACATCCAAGATTGGTTTCATTTTAAAAATATCATCCTCAAAGAAATGACCATAAGAAAAATACCAAAAATTCTCTTTAACATCATATCCGGGACATGCTCCACCAGCATACCTCCGAAATAACCCCCAAAGAAAAATCCAAGAGCGATAAACACCGCCGCGGTCACGTTAACATTAGCCGCATGATAATACCGCCATGCGGCTAATAAACCTATGGGCGGAATCATCGCAGCGAGAATAGTCCCCTGAGCCTGATGCTGAGTAAATCCAAAAAACAACACCAAGGCCGGAACAACGATCACCGCACCCCCGATGCCTAAGAGACCGCCAAACAAACCCGTGATCAACCCTAAAATAAGATAAGAAATATGGATCATTTTTTACCACACAAGTTCTTTTGAATCAAACACAGGGCCGTCGTGACAAATACGCTTATAACCATTAACGGTCCGGATCACGCACCCCAGGCATGCCCCTAATCCACATCCCATGAACTCTTCCATGGAAACAAAGACCCCAATATTATAACGACGGCCGAGTTCCGAAACAACCGCAAGCATCGACTTCGGGCCGCACGCGCAGATCGTTGTTGAGCCGTCCGTTTTATCTTTCTTTAAAAGATCACTCAAAACATCCGTAATTTTTCCTTTTGTTCCTTCAGAACCATCCTCCGTCGAAATCGATACATCCAATTTTAGTTTTTTCAATTCAGGCTCGGCGAAAAGCTGGTCTTTTGTTCTAGCGCCCAAAAGGACAACCGGCTTTTTATGAACAAGGGTTTTTGCCAGAAAATATAAAGGCGCCATTCCCATGCCGCCGGCCACGATATAAATTTTTTTGGCCTTCTCGATCTTTAAAAGATCGAAACCGTGCCCACAAGGCCCCAAGACATCAACAACCGAAGAAGATTGCTTTTGCGACAACAAGGCCGTTCCCTTCCCAACCACTTCATAAAAGATTTTTATGACACCTTCCCCTTTTTTCCCCGCAGGATTAAAATCATGAATACTAAAAGGGCGCCGCAAAAGCGGGTCGCAGGAATCTTCAATGCGCATATGAAGAAATTGACCCGGAGCACACAAAGGAAACTCTTTAGGAACTTTCAGTTCCAGAAAGTAGCGTTTCTCTTTAAGTAACGTATTAGCGAGAATTTCCAGTTTCATTCAAATTTCCCAATTTGTTAGCCGCGCCCACAGAAGAACTAGAAGATTTTTTTAAAGCGATCACTTGCCTGAATTCCGCCATAGAGGCCTGTTTATTCTCATCAGTAATCTTCATCTGCTGAGCCGCTTCATCCAGCATCCCCTGCTTCAGCGCGCTGAATGTCAGATAATTCGCTTTAACAGATTGTAAATAGTAGCCGTGAGATTTTTTGAAGGTTTCCGGAACAACAATATTATTCAATTCAAAATACAGGCTATCCATATAGCCTTTCGCTAATTCAAAGTCATCTCTCGTAGCTGTAGTCAGATTCACATAGACATTCTGAACAAAGAAAAGCTTATCCGTATATCTTTTCAAGATATCGTTAAATTTATCATAATATTCCACCTCTTCTTTGCTCAACTTAGATTTAAGTTCTTGTTCTGTAAACGAGGGTGTATCCGTCTTCCCAACACTTTCCTGATATAAAGACAATTCATACACCGTGGGCTTGCCCGCTTTCACCGGAACCTTCAAGGGCTCAACTTCTTTCAAATAAGGGACTTCACGGTCCATAGAATCTTTACCGAGCTCAAGCTTCTCGACTTCCTCGGGGAAAAAACTCATTTCAAAAACCTCTCCCTCTGAATTCACTTTAAACAGGTAGCGTTTATCGGATTTTCCCACAAGCTTTCCTTCATAAGACGTTCCACTTTTAAGAAAAATCTTATCCACATCGGCAAAAACCGATGCCGTTGTCAGGAAAAATATACCCAAAGACAAAAACACCACTCTATTTTTTTTCATTAATTCTCGCATTAATCAAGGCCTTTATTAATTTGATTTTCGTTTTCTGATTTTTCGCACGCGGGACGCTGGCCACCTCTTACCCTGCCTATTATGATACGACTGAAGCGGCTCTACGTCTAAATCTTTTTTTAATAAAACCTCGATACCATTCACTGACGCCTGCGCTCCGGCGATCGTAGTGATGCAGGGAACGCCCTGCATAATGGCGGTGGAACGGATCTTGATTTCGTCTTCGCGCGGCATGCGGCCCGACGGAGTATTAATGATCAAGCTGATGGTTCCATCTTTCATAAAGTCAATGATATTGGGGCGGCCTTCATAGACCTTGCGGATACTCTCTGCTTCGATACCATTCTTTTTTAACGCCTTGGCCGTTCCTTCGCTAGCGACAATCTCAAAACCTAGATCCACAAGCCTCTTGACGATAAAGGCGATCGCGCGCTTATCTTTATCCCGCACGCTCACAAACACCCGGCCTTTTAAAGGGAGATTCTGCCCTGCAGCCAACTGACTCTTTATGTAGGCGCATCCAAAATCATCATCAATGCCCATCACCTCGCCTGTTGATTTCATCTCAGGCCCAAGCATAATATCAACACCCGGAAATCGGTTAAAGGGAAACACGGATTCCTTCACCGACGAATAACTGGGAATACACTCTGACGTAAACCCAAGATCTTTTAATTTCATGCCAGCCATCACCTTAGCGGCCAATTTAGCCAAAGGCACGCCAATGGCTTTTGAGACAAAAGGAACAGTCCTGGAGGCACGCGGATTCACCTCTAACACATATACTTTGTTGTCACGGACCGCGTACTGAACATTCATCAGGCCTATTACTTTCAATTCTTTAGCCATAGCCACGGTAGCTGAGCGGATCTTTTGAAGAACATCCTCGCCTAAACTGTACGGCGGCAAAACCATCGCAGCATCCCCAGAGTGAATTCCTGCTTCTTCGATATGCTCTAAAATACCTCCAATAACAAATGTCTCTCCGTCTGCGATCATGTCCACATCAACTTCTATAGCTTCTTCAAGAAACTTATCGATCAGAATCGGATGCTCACCTGAAACGCGGCTCGCCTCCAAAACAAATCTTTCCAACGTATCCTCATCATAGACGATCTCCATGGCCCGGCCGCCTAGAACATAAGATGGACGGATCAAAACAGGATAACCGATCCGGCTAGCCACGGCCTTGGCTTCTTCAAAATTACGCGCAATGCCATTAACCGGCTGGCGCAATTTAAGTTTCTCGAGTAGATTCTTAAATTTTTCCCTGTCTTCGGCGATATCAATGGACTCCGGGCTTGTACCGATAATGTTAACGCCTGCTTTTTTAAGAGCAAGGGTCAAATTAAGCGGCGTCTGTCCACCCAGCTGCACGATCACGCCATAGGGTTTTTCTTTATCGATAATATTTAAAATATCTTCCTGGGTCATGGGCTCAAAATACAATTTATCGCTAGTGTCATAATCCGTAGAGACTGTCTCGGGGTTACAATTCACCATGATCGTCTCAAAACCCGCTTCTTTAAGAGCAAAAGAAGCATGAACGCAACAATAATCGAATTCAATGCCCTGACCGATGCGATTCGGACCGCCTCCTAAGATCATGATTTTTTTCTTATCCGTCAGGCGTGTTTCATCTTCAGTTTCATAGGTCGAATAAAAATAAGGCGTGTAGGCTTCAAACTCCGCGGCACAAGTATCCACCAGCTTATATGTTGTCACAAGGCCGTATTCTTTCCTGCGGTTGCGAATATCGTCTTCGCTGACAGAGAAAAAATTAGCCAATTGCTTATCGGAAAAACCCATTTTTTTGGCTTCCCATAACCGATCTTTCGATAGCTTTGATTTGAGGTCGCCTTCATCAGCTGCCTTCTTTTTTAAGGCCGATTCAAAATCGACGATCTCTTTAATATTCTCCAAAAACCACTTATCAATAGCGGTCATCGCATGAATTTCATCTATGGAAAATCCCAGACGTATCGCGTCGCCGATATAAAAAATGCGCGCATCATTCGGGGTACGCAGGCGCTCAAAAAGATGTTCCAAAAGGTGATCGCGTGTATCAAAATCTTTTTCGCTAATTACAGAATCCAGGCCGAAGCGCTTGATCTCTAAGGACCGCAATCCTTTTTGAAGGGCTTCTTTAAATGTGCGGCCGATGGACATCGCTTCCCCGACGGATTTCATGGATGTGCCCAGCACACGGTCAGCGCCGGGAAACTTCTCAAAGGTAAATCGCGGAATTTTCACAACACAATAGTCAAGCACCGGCTCAAAAGAAGCCGGGGTCACCTGCGTGATATCATTAGGTATTTCATCTAAAGTATAGCCCACGGCAAGCTTAGCTGCGATCTTGGCAATAGGAAATCCTGTGGCCTTTGACGCCAGGGCGGATGAACGCGAAACACGCGGGTTGATCTCTATCATGACCATACGGCCATCTTTAGGATTAATGGCAAATTGCACGTTACAGCCGCCGGTATCAACACCAATCTCACGAATAGATTTAATGGCCGCATCCCGCATGATCTGATACTCGACATCTGTCAGCGTCTGGACCGGAGCCACAGTAATAGAATCCCCTGTATGAATCCCCATAGGATCAAGGTTCTCAATGGAACAGACGATGACCACATTGTCTTTTCTGTCACGCATTACTTCCAGCTCAAACTCTTTCCATCCTAAAACGGATTCTTCCAAAAGAACTTCATGGATCATGCTGCATTCAAGGCCATGCGCCGTAAGATTTTCAAATTCCTGCATATTGAAAGCGATACCGCCGCCAGTACCGCCCAGGGTAAAACTCGGACGGATCACAATAGGCAATCCTAGCTCTGCCACGGCTTTTTTGGCTTCCTTCATCGTCTTAACATTAATACTGCGCGGCAGATCAAGGCCGATCTTCTGCATGGCTTTTTTGAACAGATCCCTGTCTTCCGCTTTCTCAATAGTACGACGATCCGCGCCAATCATTTCCACTTTGTATTTTTTTAAAACTCCTTTTTTTGCCAGAGCTACAGCCACGTTGAGCGCGGTCTGGCCTCCCAACGTCGGCAACAAAGCATCCGGCCTTTCCTTGGCGATGATTTTTTCGACGAACTCCGGCGTCACCGGCTCGATGTACGTCGCATCCGCAAACTGCGGATCGGTCATGATGGTCGCCGGATTGGAATTAATTAAAACAACCTTATATCCCTCTTCTTTGAGGGCTTTGCAGGCCTGTGTGCCTGAGTAATCGAACTCGCAGGCCTGAGAGATAATGATAGGCCCTGAGCCGATGATCATAATTTTTTTCAAGTCTTTACGTTTTGGCATAATTCCCCTATGATTGAAGTTATTTTCCGTCTCACGTCCCAGGCTTCACGTATCAGGCCTTTTATTACTTTGACGTGATACTTGCTACGTGCAACGTGCGACAATAATTATTTTTTCTTTCTCTTCTTAAACGCCCTCATCATGTCCGTGAACCGCTTGAATAAATACCCCGCATCATGAGGCCCGGGACCCGCTTCAGGATGATACTGAACACAGAAAACGGGTAATTTTTTATGCCGCAGGCCTTCAGTTGTCTTGTCGTAGAGATTCACGTGAGTGCGTTTGATATTCTTATCCTTGATCGAATCCATGTCGACGCAGAAACCATGGTTTTGTGAAGTAATTTCAACTTTCCTTGTTTCCAAGTCCATCACCGGATGGTTGCCGCCGTGATGGCCAAATTTCAACTTGTAAGTCTTGCCCCCAAAAGCATGGCCCAGCAACTGATGCCCCAGGCAAATACCAAAAATGGGCACGCGGCCGATCAAATTTTTTATCTCTTTTATGGCATACGATAAAACAGCCGGATCTCCTGGGCCGTTGGAGAGAAAAACACCGTCAGGCTTAATATCGAGAATCTCCTGAGCCTTAGCCGTTGCTGGAAATACCCGCACACGGCAACCCGCCGAATCCAATAAACGCAAAATATTGTATTTCACGCCGTAATCAATACAGGCGACCAGAAATTCTTTTTTGCTCTTGGCGCTTTCAGGCCACCAGGAAGGGTCTTTCCCCGTGACTTCCAAAATAAGGTCGCGGCCCGCCATTAACGGCGATACCAAAACTTTTTTTAACAAGCTCTGTTTATCAAAATCTATCGTCGAAAGAATCCCGCGCATGGCCCCGGATAATCGCAGGTGCCGTGTTAAGGCGCGCGTATCAATACCTTCTATAGCCACGATCTTATTTTTCAAAAGGTATTCCTCTAAAGACCCCTGCGAACGCCAATTAGAAGAAACCTTCGACCTTTCCTTGACCACAAACCCTTCGACCCAAACCTTGTTAGATTCAACATCTTCAAGGTTGATGCCATAGTTGCCAATCAACGGATACGTCATGGTC
>JAGVOQ010000033.1 GCA_020052645.1 Candidatus Omnitrophota bacterium | reverse complement strand
TTAAGCAACACCTTTATAGGTGCGGAAAAAAATCCTTTAAACACGCTTCATTATAAAGGCAAAACCGATGCCAGCCTCGAAGCCAGTGCGATATTAAAGAATAAATACCCCCACATTCACTCCACTGTTTCTTTCCTTTTGTGCATGCCGAATGATTCCTATAACGACATGAGGACTTTGATTCAATACAGCTTAAAATTGAATCCCAACACCATATTCGCCGGTTTCTTTGTTTTTCCCGGTTCCCTATTATTTGATAAATACAGCAGGTTGAAAAATTTCAAAATAAAAGATTTTTTCTCGGATGGCTACTCTCCAAAAGTGCTGTATTACGCCTTAACAGAAAAACGTCAAAGACTAAAAAAAATATTATTTTTTGTTTCTGTGCACAGCAACATTGCCCTGGCCCAGCTTTTCTTATTATTCGGCCGCCACAAAAACAAAATATTCCGTTGGATATCAGCCCACCTTCAGTCTCTAACCTATAAAAATAATATAAGCTTTACGATCGTCAATATGCTATTTTTAACCCTTTTGATTCCGTTTCTCTTGCTCAGGCGCAGGGCGTCCGTTAAAACCTGCTGGTTATGGCGAAGGCCGCGCTGGTATAATAGTTGAGCTCCTTAATGTAATATTTTAGCGTACCTTGCCTTTTATTGAGAGGCAAGTACATCGCCTGCTGCTCTGCACCTTGCCATAAAGGATTGGCAAGTGCGTGCTTGCTGCACGAAATCCTCACCGCTCTTTGGCGGGGTCTGAGCTCCTTAACTTTGCTTAAGATAATGGTATCTTTTCCCACTAAAGTTAATCCCGCAGATTGCGAAGTAAATATCTTGCCCGGCATCCCTGGGCAAGATATTTACAAACGCTTAAACCAGGGATCATATCCTATTCAACCATCCGCCACTAGAACTTCAGCGGATGCCCGCTGATGCTTGAATAGCGGGCATTCAAACACCCCTTACGCTCGCTTCAAGAAACTTCTTCGCTTCGATTAAACAAAAACCCCTTAAAACGCGCCAACGCTTCAAGGGGTTAGATTTCTTTTAAAAAAATTACGCCTTAACTCTAAAATATTTGTCTTCTGCGGATTTCAAAACATCCAAAAACGCGTCTACAGCAGAAGTAGATGTGGCCAACAAGCCGCCTGAAAACCTTAAGAAAAGAAAAATCACAATATTGACAGGCCACGGAATCCCCAAAAACAAAATCAAAAGGATGTCCCACCATAAAACACCGATATTGCAATATTCTTTTTTCCTCTTTTCAAACAAGAGATTAGAAAATTGATAATCGTAGAAAAACGACGCTAAGAACGGATACATGTAATAAAACGCCGCATCAAGTTGCAATGTGCGATTATTTCTTTTTAATAAAAATAAACAGGTAAAAAATAAAACCTGTAACGTAAAATTAATGAACGTCAGAATCAGTTTTGTTCTTTTCTCACCCAACACATTCGGGAACGTCTTAATCCCTGCTTTTTTATCGCCTTCAGCATCAGGTATATCGTATTTAATTTCTTCCCTGAAAGACCAGATAAGCGCGCCAATCAAACCAAAATTATACTCAGGAATCCAAACGCTATGCGTCGTAACAAATGGGATCACCCCTACGGATAAAACCCAACCCATGGGAGGAATCAAATTTTTAACAACATAGATCTCTTTTAATCGAAAACGCCTCTTTTTCTCTTTGGAATAGAATATAGGCTGGACATAACTTGAAAAAACAATAATAGCTAATACCGTATAGAGAAAACATTTCATGCTTTCCGACCAGGCAAAAATAAGAGCCAAAAGATATATAAAGGGATAAAACTTCTCTATCGGGTAAAGCCTGGATTCCAAAGCTAAAGAAACACCATGAGGCACGGCCCCCAAACTGTCTTCTTTTTTATCGGTGGTAAGATTTTCCAAGTAAGCGGCCCAAACAATTAAAAAAGAAATAACAGGAGCTAAAGGAGAAATATCAACGCTAAACTGCTTCATGCTTCTAAAAAAACCAGGGATGATAAAAGCCAAAAGGCCGATATGCAACCGTTTGGCCATAAAAAACTCAAATGCATATAAAAATATTTTCATAATAATTTTTCTCCTCTTAGGCCTGATCTATGCGTATCGCACAAAAGTCCCTTTTGAAACAGAGTTATAACGGATTATTTCAAGAATCCTTTGAGGGTATTTACCATTCACAACCCAGATGTTTAACTTGTATTTAATCATGAGACGAGCCACTGTTTCATCCAATGGCCCTCCTCGCTTTATCTTTTTTAAATCCTGCGCGCTAAGCGTTGGCAAAAGCTTAAAGTTTTTCTTAGAAGTCTTAGGATCTTTCAAACAAACCCCGTCTACATCTGTTGCGATGATACATCTTGCTTTCAAAAGATGCGCCAAATAAAGAGCAGATGAGTCCGATGAAAACACGTCGATATTAAGATTATAACCGCTAAAAGGCCACTTCTGAGTCAATAGTTGGTAAGGCGCTATCACAACAGGCGAAACTTTATTTTTTTTAATTTGCGATAAACGCGTCAGGCACCGGCATTGACAGATATCGCTTAAGAGAAAAGCATTCTGCTCAAGCGCCGCAAGAGCCATCCTGTGTGTTGTAAAATCTCTGAGCGCGGCCTCTTTCCTGTATGTACGAATCAAATCCGCAAAAAGACCTCCACCAGGAAAAAAGAAAATCTTTTCTTTTGTTTTGAATTTTTTTAAAAGATGAAATATCTCTAAGGCAGCATTTGGGGTTAGGCTTCCCCCTATTTTAATCAGGGTGGACATCGTTTATTGAGAGAGAAGTTTTTTGATTTCTTTGACCCGGGGAGCTAAAATCGTAGAGCTTCTTTTTCCTCCGCGGCAAGCTAAAGTTCTCACGCCGATCAAATCGCAAAGTTTTTTATCCCTTATCCTTATAACATCTTCCTCATTAAGGCTCCCTGCCAAAGCCACTTGGAGGCCAAAATGCCGAGACTGACGTGAAAAACTTAAAAGTTCACCCTCGGAAAGAAAAGAAAACAGGCCCTTTCCGTCGCCCTTAGACAATGTATCAATCATGGCCACTTGAGCCCCGGCTTCTTTCACAATACGAGGGATATGTTTCGGTAAGATATAACTCTTGAGAGCGGCATCCGCATATCCACAGACAGCGACCTTAATATTTTTATTAACTGGCTTAATCGCTTGAACCAACAGGCGCACAAGATAAATGGCTTCTTGGACGGTAAAATGATCACACAAGCCGATCTTAACATAATCTACACCGGAAACAGCAAGACCCAGGGCCGCTTGGGCGACAAGGCCGGGTTTATTAGGCACATCTCCAACAGTAGCGCTAAGGATCAAGCTCTTAGGGACAATTTTTCGAATCTTCTTTATAACTTCAGGAGAATGTCCCCCCAAAGAGCCTTCCTTAGGATTTTTTACATCAACAATATCCGCACCGCCGGCTATACAGGCCCTGGCTTCGCCACAATCAATCGCGCTCACCAATAATTTCATGAACAAAACTCCTTATTTTTCCCTTGTTCGCTCTGCTCACAAGGACTACGATAAATGGGCCTTCGCCTCACATATCGGTGCTTGTTTTTTCTGGGCGATAAAAATATATTCAAAACGGCTTATAGGATGATACCTTGTTGAAAACTCATCTTTTGAAAAATAAGTTTCAAGCACCTCAGGAGCAATAAGCTTCAAATCTTCGATAAAGAGTTCTTCAAACAATTGAACCCGTTTCGTCTTAAGACTTTCAGGCAGATAATCCACAATGACAAGCGTCCCTGAGTCCTTAAGCAGATTTTTCAAAATATTCAATAATTCCGGATGCCTGCCTGTATGATGAATAACATCCGAACAAAAAATAGCATCAAATGTTTTGTTTTCTTTAAAAGGAGATTTAAAAATATCCGCGTTGATTCGAAAATAGTTTGGGTCTAAAGAAAGCCGCGGATGAGATTCTAAAAGCATTCTTATTGAAACTTCAATCGCGTAAACTCGCGAAAAATACTTTAATAAAACTCCGGACAATAAACCTGTCCCTCCCCCCACATCTAATAATTCCGTTCCTTCTTTTTGTTTTACAAAAATTTCCTTGAATTCCTTATCAAGTGTTTTTTTTGAGAAAAGCCCTAAAAAAAAACGCGCCGGGCGATAGCGCTTCTCTTTACCGTCAAAAACATAATCTGAATAATTCGGGTCGAACTCCCGGACTATTCTTTCCCTGATCAGGCTTACAATTCGACTCATTGCGCTTTAAAAGATCTGCTTGAAGGATTAAAAAATTTTAACAATCAAAGAAAAGATACTTTTTTTAAAGAGCTTTTTCCGCCATTTTTTTCATCCACGCATCGATATAGCGAGAATTAGGTTTGCGCCCCTGCTCTAAATACAAGGCTTTGGCTTTTTCTAAATTCGCTTTCGCTTCAACAAACTGACTTAAGGCGATCTGGGCGGCCCCAAGAGCAAAAAGAGTATCCGGATTATCCGATTCCAATCGAAGGCTCTTTTCAAGGCTTGATAAAGACTTCTCGACCTGCCCCACTGCCAAATAATTCAGCCCAAGATCATGCCATATAGGCGCATAATCAGGATAATCTTTTGCGACTTTCTCAAGAAGTTTCAAGGATTGTTCCACTTGTTTAGCGGTCAGTAAAACCGCTGCTTGAGCGATAGAACGCGCAGCTTCATCTGAAATAACGCCAGAACTCACATCTGAGCATGTCCTTAAGCCCCCTACGGCAAAAGAATCAAATCCCTGCGGGGCGATCCTTGCTAAAGCCATAGCCTCTTTAAAAAGCACCTCTGCTTCTTTAAATTTTCCTTGAGCCCCTAATTCGGCGCCTTGTTTACAAAGAATCATGGATTTTTTACCAGGGGCCATTTTCTCTTCCTTGGCCGCCGATTCCACTGCCGGTTTTGTCAAAGGCGCCTTACCGGATGAAACCGTCTGATTTGTTGAAAAGGTCTGATTCTTTGAAAAAGCGGGCGCTTCTTGTTTGGCAAAATAGCTGGGATCAATTTCATCACTGAAAAAAGTAGTCAAAACACCATCGATCACAAGCTTAACGTATTTATCCGATTTTTCCCAAAGTAACCCTTCAACTTTTTGCCCATTTTTAAGCAAAATAGATTCAGCCGAACAAAAAGGAGCAATGAAAAAAATAAAACTTGCGATAAAAACCATGCACCATATAAAATTTTTTGTTTTCATAGAATTTTTATACCACAAACTTTCTGTTGATATTGTTTTAAAAAACTCAACCTAGATGAGCTTTTTTAAAATCTCTTGAAAGAAAGATCCAAGCGATTTACTAAGTTCTAATTATATTAGAAATTTTGAAATTGGCAAGAAAATTCGTCTTCTAAAAAACGGCTAAAAAAACACTGTCAATCACGCAACCTTGTCAAACTTTCGCCAAATGCGCGGCCCCTCGAATGCTATCCTGAATTATTAATTTATCCTGGTGCAGGTAACAATAGCACTCATGATTGTAAATACTTAAGAATATCTTACAGGCAGGATGCTTGCAGATCCTTCCTTTGTGAGAAACTTTGATCTTCTTCATACTAAGCCTTCTTTCCTATTGGCGACTAGACTGGCGTTTTGCAACAACCAAGGCATCTTTACATTACGCCGGTTCCACTCCCGGACTATCGCGTGCCCCATAAAACGAAACATAGCGTTTCTCAAGCGTAACTTAAAAACTAACGAAAACGACTTCGTGAGTGAATAAAACTTTTCGTAGGCCTTAATAACATTCATTTGTAGTTCTTTTGCTGTTAACAACTTTGGGAAAAAAACGATATGCTGGCCATCATAAAGTCTCCAATCCCTGGTAAATATTCTCTTCTGAGCTTCCAGCATTTCATAAACCTTTGTCCCGGGAAAAGGCGTCAGAATAGACAATTGCATCGTATCTATTCTTTGTTTAATGACAAATTTCAGGGTTTCCCAAATAGTCGTTTTATTATCATCCTCTCCGCCTAAAACAAACATGCCATGAATTTTTATTCTTTTTTTGTGGAACGACCGAATCGCGGAAACAATATCTTCCAGCGTCTGTTTCTTGTCGTAGGCCTTAAGCGTCTTCGGGTTCACAGATTCAAAACCAATACAAACCAAGCGGCATCCGGCCTTACTCATAAGACTCAAGAGATCCTTATCCTTAGCCACATCACAACGCACCTGACAAGACCACTTGTTTATTTTATTTTTCAGCATAAGGTCTAATAAAAGCCGTGACCGCAACGGGTGCGCCGTAAAATTATCGTCACAGAAAAAGAATGACCCCGCGGTCCTTGATTTCAATTCCGCAACAATATTTAAAGGACTGCGAAAACGGTATTTTCGGCCGAACATCTTTGTGACAGAACAAAAGCTGCAATCAAAAGGACAGCCACGAGATGTTGATACGGGCATGATCAAGGGATTCTTACGATATCCTTTAATTAAAGAAAAATCAGGAACGGGAAGCGCATCCAAATCTTGGATAGGCTTACCGTAAACGATTGGTTCAAGGTTTCTGCCCTCAGCTATATCTGCAATAACTTCTTCAGCCTCGCCCACAACAACTTGCCGGGCAAATTCTAATGCCTCATTCGGCAAAAGACTCGCATGGACGCCGCCCATAATCACTTTTTCTTTATTGAATTTTTTGGCAATTTCATAACCGCGGGTCGCGGTCGAAGTGAGGATAGAAATACCCACAAGATCAGCTTTAAGATTCGCATAATCAGGAGGCTGAATGTTTTCATGATAAATCTCAACCTCATGCCCTCTATTTTTTAAAATAGTCCCTAAGTAGACCGGGCCCAACAGCGGCATGGATATTTTACTATAGACATTCGCCTCACACGCGCGAGGTTCAATCAAAACTATTTTCATCCCTATCCCTTTTGGATAACACGAACGTTGACCGCGCGAGGCCCTTTTTCTGAAGCTTCAACATCAAATTCAACTTCCTGATCTTCTTTCAAATCGGAAAATTTACTGTCAACAATATTATTTTGATGAAAAAATACCTCTCGGCCGTCATTATCGCTGATAAAACCAAAACCTCTTTCGCCCACTAACTTTTTTATTTTACCTGTATGCATATCGGCTCTCCGGGTTTACAAAAATAAAAAGGCCCGGCTCTTCAAAGAGACCGGGCCCATGATTATCCCACCTTCAGGTTACAACTTAACTACGTTGGTAGCCTGTTCGCCTTTAGGACCTTTTTCGATTTCGAACTCAACCGCTTGTCCTTCGTCCAAAGACTTGTAACCTTCACCCTGAATAGCGGTATGATGCACAAACACATCCTTACCATTCTCCGGAGTGATAAAACCATAACCTTTTTGGTTATTAAACCACTTAACAACTCCTTTTGCCATTGCTTGAATACCTCCTTTTCCTCAAAATTATAGTAAACCCCGTTAGAAATCTTTATCACCTTTACCTGCTAGACATCTGAATTCCCTAACGGGGTAAATATGACGCTGATAAAAAAAACCGCAAGGTTAGTTATCTTTTTCACCCTTGCGGTTCAAGACTTCTAATCTTTATTTACTACAACTGTGAGTTTACCATTAATTTACGATTTGTCAAGAATTATTTAATTCACGCGGATGGGCAATATAACAAAGGGGATCCCCTGCCGATACAACCTCTTTTGAAGGGAAAAAACGGTGTAATTATGGAATAAAGGCGCAAACAACGTGTCTTTTTCAAACAACAGCTGTCCTCCGAAAAAGACGGCATTGGGGAAACGGCTCATAATCTGAGGCGTGAGCTGATCCACCTCATCCACCACGTCTACAGCAACAGAAGAAATACCTTCCGCGTAATACCCCTGCTTTTTCATAAAATCCACATAGCGGTCAAGGTCTGTCTTTACATGGGCCCCAAGATTATCCATTTCTTCTTTGCCTTTAAAATTTCCGGCATCAACAATACCGACTTCTAAAAATACGAAATTTCTAAATGTATCGCCGAATGTGCGGATAATACCAAAAAGCGTATGCAGGCCCATACCGTTAAATCCATTCACCAATAAAACAGCTGTCTTGGCTTTAGGATCAAAAACAGGATTATGCTCCAGGTGTTCCGTGGCATATTGCTCTATTTCCGTGGCTGCAACAAGGCTGTTCAAGCGCCTTAATTGTTTTGCGATTTGATAGTAATGACGTTTTGTCAAAATAGCCAAAAGGACTAACGTGGCTGTAATGAACAAAGTAATCCAGCCGCCTTCATTGAATTTCAGGACAATCATGGAGATAAGGATAAAAAAGCTCAACAAAAGACCGATGCCATTAATGGAAATTTTTCTAACCCAATTTTTTATTTTGTTCCGGGAATCCCACCAATGCCGCACCATTCCTGCCTGGGACAAAACAAAAGTTATAAAAACGTTGATGCTGTAAAGGATAACAAGGAAACGCACAGAACCTTGAGAAAAAATCATTAAGACGGCAGAAAGGCTTCCCATGATAATGATGCCTTTTTGAATCACAAGCCTGTCGCTTAGCGTCGAGAATTTAATAGGAAACCACCGGTCCACCGCCATATTCGCCAAAACAGCCGGTCCGCCTAAAAAACCAGTTTGAGCGGCGACAAAAAGCAGCAGTGCCTCAGAAGCAAGCGTGATCAAAAGAAATGCATTCCCCAAACTCCCCCATCCCCCAACAGCCTTTTCTATTAAAACCGCGTTAAAGGTCTTTCCTGGCTGTGGTCCTACGCCATAGAATAAATAAGCCAGCATTACTCCAAAAACAACAAAAGACAAAGAAATCGCCATGTAACGCATGGTGCGCTTAGCTGTTTCCACTTTAGGCTCTCTTAAAACAGAAAGCCCATTACTGACAGCTTCAATCCCTGTAAAAGTTCCTGCGCCCATGGTATAAGCCCTTAGGATCAAAAGAAACATTCCAAAAAATCCAACTTGAGACACCGTACTATGAATATCACCTTTTATGGATGATGCAATATGAGGCAAAACAGGCCCGTGCGTACTCAGCGCAAAAATAATTATGAATACATGGGTTAAAAGAAAAATCAGAAAGATCGGAGTTAAGACTAGAATAGATTCTTTGACGCCCCTCATATTCAAAAATACGAGAACAAATACAACGATGAGCGCAAACTGAAGTTTATAAACATGCCATTCAGGAGGAAGAAAACTGAAGATAGCATCCGCACCGCTGGCAACAGAAACCGCGATGGTCAAGATATAATCGATCAACAACGCGCAGCCAGAGATCATGCCGAGTGTAGGAGACAAAAGCTTGCTGGCAACAAGATATCCGCCACCGCCCGTTGGAAAAAGCTCGACGATCTGAGAATAACTGGCGCTAATAATAAAAATTGTCAAAACTGTGGCAATAGCCACAAAAATACTTAAATACGTATGGCCGCCAAGGGCTAAAAAAGCTTCTTGAGGACCATAGCAGGAAGACGACAATCCGTCAGCTCCCAAACCAACCCAGGCAAAAAAAGCAATTAAACTCAATTTATGGAAAATCCTCGAATCCCTTGGATTCTGTGATTTGCCCAAAAACAAACACTTGATGCGCTGCCTAAGCGTCTGATGCGGCTGATGACAAACGTCATCAAAATATTTGTCTTTTGAAATAATTTCGCTTATTTTTTTCATTTTTTTGCCTTCGCGTTAATCCTCCGCAGAAATCCTTTAGGGCTAAAGCCCTTAAGATGAATGGTGTTGTGCATTTTCTGCTAAAGGAGGAAGGAACTTCACTTCTTTAACTCAATCTTTAAAGACCCAGATTTTTAACAACTTTCCATAAGAGATTTGAAATATTTTTTGCCGTGCGACGGACCTCAGGAGAACACCGTGTGTCAAAACCAAGGCCTTTGGGCTGAATACCAATGATGCACGTCTTACATCCTACACTTTTTTCTAAATAATCCGTCATGACTTTCAAGGGCAAACTGTGAGTACAGAATGAAAGACCTCCGATCTGATCCGGATCGATCAATTGCACGCTCCCTGGTTTTTTATTCATATCTGCGGAATCAACAATAATAAGGTGCGTTGAATCAAACTTCCTGATTTCCCCGGTAAGGTTTTCCGGAGCTGTCTCACCGATAAAAACTTTAAAGTTCCGCGACTTCTTGGCTTTTAGCGAAAGAGAATTCGCGACAAGAATACCTGCGACATCATCCCCTCTTAAATCAGACCCTACACCTAAAAGAGAAAGACGCTTCGCGCCTTTAAGCCGTTGATTAAGAGCTTGAGCCAGATTTTTCACCCAAAACCACCTTCAGTTTTTTTGAATCCAACTGCGCCAACTCTACATCATTCGTCGCCTCAAGAGCTTTTTTAAGACAAGAATCCACACATTGCGCGCAATAAA
The DNA here is from genome assembly GCA_020052645.1 of Candidatus Omnitrophota bacterium. Lineage (GTDB taxonomy): Bacteria > Omnitrophota > Gorgyraeia > Velamenicoccales > Velamenicoccaceae > JAGVOQ01. The sequence goes on along the minus strand of JAGVOQ010000033.1, from coordinate 39,962 downwards.
TACATTTTCCCAAATCGAGAACTGCCTCAAATTGTTTTTCACCGATCTTATTGATAGTGATGGCACCCGACGGGCAATCCCTCACGCAAAGCTTGCAACCGATACACTTATCAGCATGGAAGATAAGCTTCCCGCGATATGTTTTTGGCATATCCAGTTTTTCTGCCGGATACATATTCGTCGCGGGCTTTTTGAACAGGTGTTTTAAAACTTCCCGAAGCATCTTGCCAGGTCTCATAAAATGAGTTTTCCTTTTAAAATAAGGTTTAATAAAAGCTGAAAAAGAGAAAATGGGACAAGGACTTTCCAGCAAAAATTAATCATCTGATCAATGCGCAATCTCGCCACAATAGTACGCAAGAGTGCCAACAAAGCGATCACGCCACAAATCTCCAAAACAGCCACGAGAAATCCCAACACAGATTGGAAGTAAAGAGCAAAAGGAAAAAATACAGCCACCAGCAATGCGGCGCCAACAACCATTTCCACGTCGATTGTCAACCTTAAGATAGCCAATCGCCTGCCGCTGTATTCTGTAAAAGTACCTGCTACGATCTCCGTCTCTGCCTCAGGAATGTCAAAAGGGACTTTTTCCAGCTTTCCCAATATCGCGATCAGGGAAACGAAGAAACCTACCAGATTGAATAAGCTATACAAAGGATGTTTAAGATAAAATGCCGCGACTTCTTTCAATTCCCAGGTATTAGCTAAAAGAGCGCTCGACAAAATACTCATAAAAAGAGGAACCTCATAAGCAAATAATTGTGTCACGCAACGCACGGAACCCAACCGTGCATAGAGCGACCGGGAATACCATCCCCCAATAAAAAACGCCAAGGTCGGTATCGTTAAAAGATATAGCATCATGACGATGTCACCGTTAAAAGAGAATGTCACAGGCGCTTTCCAGAGGGGAATATAAAGAAATACTGTGACAGCGCTCGTCAAAGCAAAAAGCGGCGCAAAGTCAAACATCTTCTCATTCGCTGCGCACGGCACAATGTCCTCTTTTCCTAAAAGCTTGATAAAATCTGCGAATGCCTGGAACCATGGAGGCCCAACACGATTTTGCAGACGCGCGTAAATCCTACGGTCAAAAAATTCGGCCATAAGCCCGAAAACACTCACAAACAAAAACCCTGGAAAAATAAGAATCGTGAATAGTGCCAGACCCATTTAAAACCTTTCCATTTTAGTTCTGAATTTATAGCTCAATTCTGTAAAATCAATCCCGTGAACCTGATGCCATTCAACGCTGTAATTACGAAGCGCCTCCCACGTTAAGATCTTTTTGCTCTTACCCGCGTTACCTTTAACAGAAACAAGTCTATCTGTACAGGAAAAACACGGATCAATCGCAGCCACCACGATCGGCATATCCGCCAAATATCTGTCTTTAAGCATATGTTTAACCGCCTGGATATTCGCAAGTGTCGGCGCACGGACTTTTACGCGCTCAGGCTTCTCTCCTCCATTGGATTTTATATAATGAACGTCTTCGCCGCGGGGTGCTTCATAGCGGCTGATCGCCTCCCCTGCCGGAATCTTGCGTGGCGCTTTAACAGCAATCGGCCCATTGGGGAGATTCTTTAAGCACTGACGAATCATTTTATAAGACTCTAGGAGCTCTTTAACACGCACAATGGTACGGCCATACACATCGCTATTTGTATCTGTTATCACATTAAAATCCAATTCGGCATAAGCCGCATAGGGATCGTTACGACGCACGTCATATTCCACGCCTGAGGCGCGTGCCGTCGGGCCTACAGCGCCCAAACGAAGCGCATCATCTTTTTTTAAGACCCCGACGCCAGAAAGACGTTTAATGATCGTCGTCTCCTGGGTCGCAACCTCAATATAATACTTGGTGCGTTCTTCAAGGGTCTTGACACCTTTCAGAATATCTTGCGCCTGTTCTTCAGTGACATTGCGGCGCACACCGCCAATCATGTTCATGCCATAATTAACACGATTCCCAGAAAGAAGTGCCAGGATATCCATGACGATCTCTCTGTCCCGCCATGTATACATAAGCAACGTATCAAAACCAATTTCATGGCCGGCGACACCTAACCAAAGCAGATGGCTGTGCACACGCTCCAATTCACCGATGAGCGTACGAATGTATTGAGCCCTTGGAGGCACGATAAGGCCAGCAATTTCTTCTACTCCTTGAACAAAAGCAGTTGAATGCGAATGCGAACAGATACCACAAACGCGTTCAATCAAATAAACATCCTGGACAAAAGTCCGTTCTTCGCAGGCCTTTTCAATGCCGCGATGATTGTACCCAAGACGGATATCAACGCCCATAATCTTCTCACCCTTGAGAGCGATGCTAAAACTTTCCGGCTCTTTTAAAGCAGGATGCTGCGGCCCCATAGGTATTTTAAATTTACTTGAATGATGCATAGCTAATCCTCCTTAAGCCTTCTTTTGATCAAAAGGCTTCCAATCTTTGCGAAGCGGAAATTCACCTTTAGGCCAATCATCCGTTAAAGGATACCGATTGCCATCAGGCAACCCTTCAATTTTAAAACCAAATAAATCTACCAATTCTCTTTCATAAATCTCCGCGCAAAGAAAATACGGCATCACTGTTTTTAAAACAGGCTGTTCTCTCGACACGCCTGTCTTTAAATTAATCACAATCCCGCCTTCTTGCGCCAAATGATACATAACACTCAATTTCTCTACATCATCAAGACCTGACATGGCACACAACTGAGTAAAAGATAGCTGTCGAACACAAAAATCAAAAACTTCCATAAAATGTTCATAAGGAACTTCTAAAAAAATCCTACGAGGCCGCGTGGCCTTAATCTGATTTTCTAAAAATTTAAACTTTCCACAAAGATCTTGAATGATTTTTTCTTCATTAAGCATCTTTTTTCACCGATTCTTTCTCTTCCAGACTTGTCAAAAGCTTAATCATGCCGTCTATAATTGCCTTAGGGCTGGCCGGACAACCAGGTATGAATGCGGAAACAGGGATCACGGCGTTGATGCCGCCTTTAATATTATAACACCCTTTAAAAACACCTCCGGAACAGGCGCAGGTCCCGACCGCCACCACGAACTTCGGTTCCGGCATCTGCTCATAGATCCGGATCAATCGATCTTCAATCTGCTTTGTCACAGGCCCGGAACAGACAAGCACATCCGCATGCCGCGGCGTACCCTTAAGCTGTATACCAAAACGCTCCAAGTCATAACGCGGTGTTAATGCCGCGATGATCTCGATATCGCAAGCATTACACGCGCCTGTATTAAAATGAATGATCCAAGGCGACTTGATCCTTGCCCATGTCATTATCTTTTTCGCTAAAGACATAATTCCTCATTTCCTAAAAAGAATATACAAACCAATAGCCGCGCCCAAAATATACAGCGCGACCATAACAAATATCGACGGATTCTCAACGGGAACAGTCGTCATGATCAGTGTCGCTACATGCGCCAGCGTAAAGAAAAAAGCAAAAGGAAAAAAAGTACTGTAATCCGGCTGCGCCGTATTATCATAATTTGCTTCACCACAAGCGTACGACGTGCCTTCTGCTGCCGAATGTTTTTGCGGCTTAAAAGAAAACCGCGCGCAGATCCTAAAAAATAACCAACTGACAACGAGGATCACAACAAAAGCTACTGGAGGAAGCAAAAGCCAATGATTCATGAATATCCTACCCTTTCAAATTCCTTATTTTTCGCACGTCCAGCGATTTGTTATAACGATGAATGCCCAAGACAACACCCACAGCAACCGTCATCATCACCACCTCAACAACAATAAGCGTGATCACCAGGCACTGGGCTAAAGCTCCTTGATTGGTCACATAACCTGCCACAATCAAAAAAAGTGTCACAGCCTTAATCAAGATCTCCGAACCGATCAGGGCCCGCATAAGATTAAATGTCGCAAGCATGCAATAAATCCCAATCACAAGAAGCATGATAATAGAAAAAGCATAGACCCAGAATAAATTAACAATATCCATTATTTTTTAACCCTCTCCTTGAACAATATCACAACGCCAAAAACTCCGACGAGCAAAATCAAAATCTGTCCGAATATGTCGATACGCCTTAAATCCCATAAGAAAACCCGTACATCAACAAGAGATTCTTTATAATAAAAAGGCACAAAAGGCCTTATGTTCATAAAAAATAAGAATGCACCCAGGCCCACCAGAAGAATGGGTAAAAATTTAAATCGCGCAAACATGATCTTCATGCGCTCTAAGACTTCTTCATTCGTATAGGGCTGCGTCAAACTTATCGTTGATATAAATAGGACAGAGATCAATCCGGCGCAGACAGAGAGCTCAAACATGGCTGCCAAGGGCGCGTTAAGCCTAAACATCACGATCGTCAAAATAACGCTGGTCAAAGCCAGGCCTATCGCAGACCTTAAGATACTACGCGTCATAACAGTCCACAACGACGCCAACACCAACACGCTAAGAAGAAAAATATCAAGTACCAACGGTGCCTCCAATCAATGGACTTATAAATACGATAAAATTGCTGAAAATAAACGGGAAAAGAACGCCGACTCCAATGATAATGGCCGCCAAAATCACCGAGGACACCATAAGACCAAAACCCGCTTCCTTGATATTGTTAAAATCAGCTGCAATCGTGCCAAAAAAGACCTTCCGCTGAAACTTCAAGAAATATGCCAGTGTCAAGACGCTCGCCAAAACAGCAATTACAGCCACCCAAATAAATCCGGAAAACCAAAGAGCCATAATAATCAAAAGCTTACTCCAGAAACCTGCCAACGGAGGAACGCCTGCCGCAGACAAACTCGCTAAAATTGACGTCACACCCGTTACAGGCATTCTTTGAGATAAACCTGAAAGACTATCCATATGACGCGTGCCGGTCCTGGATTCAACAGCCGCGGAATTCACAAACAAAAGAGATTTAAATATAGCATGGTTAAACAAATGGAAAACCGCCCCAGCCAGCCCTAACAAAGTAAAACTTCCTAATCCTAAAATAATATATCCAACCTGGCTGATGCTTGAATAAGCCAGCATTCTTTTAAAATCACCTTGCCCCAACGCAGCTAAAGCACCAAAAACAATTGAAACAATACCCACAAGGAACAAAATCGTACGCAACGTCGGATCAAAACCAAAGATAGACACCACCACTCTCATTAAGGTATAGACGCCAACGACCTTGGTAACAATGCCTGCCAATAAAATTGAGACCGAGGCTGGTGCTGATGCATAGGCATCCGGCAGCCAACCATGAAACGGCATGAGACCCGCCTTGATGAAACATCCTGAAAGAAAAAGCCCCATAGCCAAACGAATCAAAAAAACATTAGGATAGTCTGCAAAAGCGCGGCCTATGGCCTCAAACGAAGTGCTCCCAGCCACGAGTACAAATAACCCTATCGCGAGTAACATAAGAACCGTCGCCACGATAGAAAGAATGATATATTTAAACGCTCCTTCAAAAGCACTAAAACTCTCATCAAGAGATATCAAGATAAAAGAACCAATCGCCGTAATTTCCAAAAATACATAGAGAGAAAAAATATCCCTCACCAAAACAATGCCATTCATCCCAGCCAAGACCAACAACAGCACATTGGCAAAATTAAACATTTGTTTTTCATCCTGAGCCATCTCTCTTTGCACAAAAAGCGTAACAAGCGCAACAAGACCGATACAAAACAAAAGAACCTGGCTTAAGCTATCAACGGAAAAATTCATCTTTAAAAATGTCCCTAAAGAATCCAGGATGCGGCTCCATGCAACAGACATCGGAACAATAACAAAAAATAGTTGAACAACAACAATAAATAAAGACAACCAAAAAGCCAGCTTATACCTGACTGTTTTGGAAGGTAAATTCAAAAAGATCACGCCTAAAAAAGGCAACAGCACCAACCACGAATACATTAATTTTGCTCCTTAACTTTGCCTATACAATGGTTTCTTTTCCCACCAAAGTTAACTCCGCAGCCTGCTTAGTAAATTTTCTGCCCAATTTTGCTGGCGAGAAAATTTACAAGCGTTTAGGCCAGGAGTTATTCCACTACTTCCTTATCTTTTGCCTATACAATAGTTTCTTTTCCTAAGCCCCTTCCTCTATGAGGAATTAGGAAGGTCTACACTTTCTGTGTTAGTCCCTTCCTTTGCATGGAATCAGGAAGGACTATCCCTTTTGGATTACAAAATTAATCCCGAAATCTGCGTAGAAAATATTCTCACCCAATTGCCCTGGCAAGAATATTTTCAAGTGCTAAAGATAAGGGATCCTTCCTTTTAAAACGGTCGCAACAACAATATCGCAACCAACAAAAACCCCACCAACGACCATGATAAATATGTTGAAAAATTACCGTTGTGAAGTTTTTTAATTCCATTCGTAAAAACAGCGGTTGTACGAACCGCCAAATCCTCATAGATCCAATCAATGGCGCGATCAAACCAAAAAGCAATTCTAGAAACAAAGCGCATAAATCCCATGCCCCATTCATAGGGATCAAGGTACCTCTTTTGTGCCCTATCATAAATTTCAGACAGCACTGGGGCATAATGGATATGATCCACAGCCTTCAACCCACTACCCTTAGATTTAACGCCATAAAGATGATTCAAAACAGCCGCTATTAAAACCACAAAAGTAATAACGACAAGCGTCATATTTGTCGGAAAACCAGCGAAGCTCTTACCTTCAAGCCTTTCTGCTCCTAAAATAGGCTCAATAAAACGCTTTAATGGGAACGCATTCCATACCCCAAAAAGAATACAAAGGCCCGCGATCGTCGCCGTTGGGAACCACATGGGAAAAGCCACTTCTTTGACCGCTTTATATTTTTCGTTCAGTTTTCCCAAAAATGCCGCGTGGCCCAATTTCAAAAATGATGCCGCCGTAAAAAATGAACCTAAGACCGCCACAAAGTAAAATATCCAACCGCGTTCCAGAGCGCCGTCATAAACAAGCTCTTTTGAAAAAAAGCCGTTAAAAGGCCAAACACCGGAAATCGAAAGCGCTGTTATCAAAAAACAACAAAACGTAATAGGCATCTTCTTCGCCAATCCGCCTAATTCTTCCAAATTTGTCGTGCCGGTCTGTTTCTCGACCGAACCTCCGGTTAAAAATAAACCACTTTTATAAAGCGCATTGTTGATCATATGGAACAAACCACCCACAATGCCTGCGGGGACAGCTGTCCCAATCCCTAAAACCATATAACCAACCTGGCTGATCGCGTGATAAGACAATAATCGCTTATAATCTTTTTGAATAAGAGCCATCATAACAGCCAGAATGATCGTAAGGGCTCCGATTGTCATCATCGCCGTGCTTAACGGCGAATGCTCTTTTAGCTGGAACATATCCAAAGAAATCCTTGTTAAAAAATAAATACCTAGAAGCTTTTCTAGAGCCCCGGGGACTAAAGCCATGAACGGAAGCGGTGCGTCTGTCGCTGCATCAGGGATCCAGCTATGGAACGGCATGGACCCTCCCTTCGAAATAGCACCTATCATCAAAAGCACAAACGCCAAACTGCTTAATCCCGTCAAAGGAAGATTGATCTCTGACATTGTCAATGTTCCGGCCAAACGTCCTGTTAAAACAATGCCAATCATCATACATAAATCGGAAATACCGATAATAATAAAAGCTTTGGCAGCTGTTTTAAAAGCGCCTTTGTTGCCTATGGCGATAAAACCAAAAAGTGTCACCAGGAGCGCCTCCCAGAAAAAAAGCATGACCATAAGATTGTCGGCCAAAACCGCGCCGTTGGCCAAACCAAGCGTGAGAAGAAAATAAGCAAAGAAATATTTCACGCCGAACTTTCCTCTGATAAAAACAAGAGAATAAAGCGTAATCAAGAAACCGAACAACGACACCGCAAGAATTATAAAAGAACTGAAATGATACAGGCGCAGAGAAAAGTCCAGCCCTATGCCTACCCATGGCAAAGTAAACGAAAATTTCTTATCAAATAAGACAACGGTCACCAAAAGATTGGCAAACGTTATCAAAAATGCCATAATCCCGGTCACGGCATGAAACTTTTTAGGAACAAGAAGATAATAAAATCCTGCAACCAAAGGCAATACTATAGGTAAGAGGATTATCTGTTCAATCATGGAATAACCTTTGCAAGCATTTGAACGGCTGTATCATGAGCCAACATTGAAGGAAACGCGATTAAAATACCTCCCACAAGCGACAGGATCGCCAACAGGACAACACTAAACACCATGCTTGAATCCTGCTCTTTCGCTTCGTGCCCTTTGGATTCACCGAGAAATACCATGTTAAAAACCCTGAAGAGATATAAAATTGTCATAAAAGCGCCGATAAGAAACACAAGGCTTATCCAAACCTGTCCTGCTTCAATGGCGCCGGAAAAAACCATATATTTAGAAAAAAATCCGCCGAAAGGCGGAATGCCCATAACGGAAAAAGCACACAAAAGAAAAGATATCGCGGTCTTGGGCATCGTGGTCATCAACCCGCCCAATTCTGTGATATTTTTTGTCTTGGCATTCTGTTCAACAATGCCGGCGCAAAGAAAAAGTCCGGCTTTTGCCAGGCCATGCATCAAAATATAGAGCAGGCCTCCGACAAGCGCCATCTCATTGCCTATCGCTAATCCAAAAAAAATAAAACCGATCTGACTGACCGTCGAATAAGCGATCAATCTTTTCAAGTCTGTTTCAACCAACGCCGCGCCCGCAGAAACAAGCGCGCTCGCCGCTGCGATCACAGGGACCGCTGTTTGCCAAAAAACATCAATAGAGTATGAAGAAATAAAAAGCCTGGCATAAACGTACACGCCGATCTTAACCAGAATAGCGGCATGGAGCAACGCGGTAACAGGCGACGGAGCAACACCTGCATCTGGAAGCCATGTATGAAACGGTAATGTCGCTGACTTTGACAATATTCCGCACAAAATCAATACAACAGCGACATTGGGAAGCGCAGCATGCGTCAAAACAAAAGTTCCTGTTTGTTGATAAATTTGAACAAATCCTAATAACATTAAAAGCGCTCCGAATACCGTCACTAGAAAAGCCTTATCAGCTTTTAAAACTTGTTTCCTCTCCCTGAAAAATCCGATCAGACGCCAGCTGGTCACCGCCGTAATTTCCCAAAACAGATAAAGGAAAATAAGATTGGCGGAAAAAACCAAACCTACCATAGCTCCTAAAAATAATACCACCATACAATAATACTCATTCTGATTTTCGTAATGGCTGATGTAGCCGAAAGAATAAAAAATAATGACAGAACTAATTAAGGTAGACACAAGCGACATAAAGACGGCGAGCTTGTCCGCAACAAAAACAAAATCAAGCCCTAAGGGCAGGACATAAGAAAAGAAAACAGGTTGCCCGGAAAAAACGTGTGGCAAAAGGACCAAAGAACAACTAAAAGAAAACAAAATCAAAACAAGACTCAAGCCATTCCTCAAAAACCGCGAAACACGGCCCGCCAACGGCACAAGAAAAGCTCCTGTGATTGGAACAAAAATTGCGCTTAATAATATCTGCTCATATGTCATTCTTTATGGCCTCATTAACTTCTTTGGGCTCCCCTTAAAACTCTTACGATCAAAGAATATTAAAGGAAGCCCAAATGATTTAATTTCTTCTTAGAATCCAGTTTTACTGCTTTTTTTCAAGCTCAAACAACCATGCTTTGAATAAATAATCGCGCCAGCTATCGCCAAAACAAACACAATCATAGTGACAATAATGCGCGGATCTGTATTACGATATTGTATCAAAATCGGTGCCGCAAGCAATGACACAAGATTAATAACCTTGATCATGGGATTCAATGCGGGTCCTGCCGTATCTTTTAAAGGATCGCCCACTGTATCACCGACGACTGAAGCCTTATGCTCCTCTGTGCCCTTGCCGCCATAAAGACCGTCTTCAATGATCTTCTTGGCATTATCCCATGCGCCACCTGCAGAAGCCATAAATACGGCTAAGAGCTGGCCTGAAAGAATAACACCAGCCAAGAAACCACCAAGCGCTTCGACTTTTAAAAGCATACCTATTAATAGCGGGCTTAAAACAGCGATTAATGATAAACCCACGAGTTCTTTCTGAGCTGCAATAGTACAGATACCCACAACTTCTTTGTAATCCGGCGTAACCGTCCCTTCCATGATTCCAGGGATCTTAAACTGCTTACGCACGGTTTCAACGATCAATCCCGCGGCGCGTGCAACAGAAGTAATAATCAAAGATGAGAAAAGCCAGGGAATGGCTCCACCGATAAGCATACCCACAAAAACAGTAGGCTCAGAAACCCTAATACCTGTTGAAAGAAGCCGCAGGGCCTCAGGAACACCCATTTGGGCCTGAACTTTAGTCACATCTGTTAAAAATGCACCAAATAAAGACACAGCGGCAATAACCGCGGAACCGATGGCCACACCTTTGGTGATAGCTTTGGTTGTATTACCCACAGCATCTAAATCCGCCATGATCTGACGGGCCTCAGGTTCAAGCTTTGCCATTTCGCCGATACCATTAGCATTGTCCGCAATAGGGCCAAAAGAATCCATGGCCACATTGTTTCCTGTTAATGTCAACATACCAATACCTGTCATGGCTACGCCATAGAGAACAAAAACAACAGGCTGTCCCCAATAAATCACAACAGCTGCCATAATCGTTAAAGCGATAACAAGGACTTGCCAAACAGTAGATTCAAAACCAAGGGCCAACCCGCGCAAAATAAGCGTGGCTGATCCTGTTCTTGAACTTTCAGCGATCTCTTTAACAGGCGCGTGTTCCGTGTGTGTAAAATACTTGGTAACTTCATCAATCACAATGGCCAAAAGAATACCCACGGCGACCGAGAAAAACGCGCGCCACTCGTGCATATAATAATGAGCCAAGAAAAGAAATGCAACGATTGAGATGCCTGCAGACGCATAGAACCCGCGATTGATAGCGCCAAACGCATCGCTCTTCTTCTCGCCCTTCTTACCTTTAACAAGGTAAGTCCCGACGATAGATGAAAGAACACCAATACCGCGCACAAGCAAAGGAAAAACGATCCACTTAATTTCATGCGTAATACCAACTAATGATAACCCCAAAATCAATCCTGAAACAATTGTGACTTCATACGATTCAAAAATATCGGCCGCCATACCTGCGCAATCACCGACATTGTCTCCAACAAGATCTGCCACCACAGCGGCGTTTCTCGGGTCATCTTCAGGGATATTTTTCTCAACTTTTCCAACCAGATCAGCGCCGACATCAGCGGCTTTTGTATAAATACCGCCGCCCACACGCATGAACAACGCCAACAACGTTCCACCAAAACCAAAACCTAATAAAACATCAGGAGATGCAATACCAAAAATAATAAAAATAATGGTTCCACCAAACAATCCAAGACCGTCTGTCAACATCCCTGTGATGGTCCCAGAACGATAGGCTATTTTTAACGCTTCCGAAAAACTTCTTCGGGCAGCTGAGGCCACGCGCACATTACCTTCAACCGCCATACGCATACCGAATTGACCGACCATGAGTGAAAAAACAGCGCCCATGACAAACGCGCAGGCACGGCCAAATCCAACGATAAGCTTTACGGTTTCAGGCTTAAAATTACTGAAACGCGCCAAGGCTTCCTCAGTAGGAGGAATGACATAAACAGAAAAGAATAATACAAAGGTAAGGACAACGATAAACGGCACAATAGTTTTTAACTGCTGCCCTAAATATGCATCCGCACCTGTACGAATCGCATTCCACACCTCTTGCATCTTTGGTGTCCCTTTATCATACTTCATGATCTGAGACCGCAATAACATCGCGTATCCTAACCCCAAAAATGCGATAAACAAAACACTCCAGATAGCAACGATTTCAAACGGACTTGCAATGATCGAACCGAACATGATACTCCTTTCTCACTCCTGTGCTGTTGCTGCAATTTTAAGTTTTGTTATACCCAGTTCCGTTAACATATCTAATACGTTAACAATATCCTGAAACCTTACTGTTTTATCCGAACGCACGACAACGCTTAAATCGTGATTTTCTTTTTTTAAGTCCTCTAATTCCTTCCCCATCTCTTTGCGCGTAACGACCTTGCCGTCTAAATAAACCGGGCCTTCGCGCGTCACAATGATCTCAGCGCCCGAACTCTGTCCAGCTTCAACAGGTTGCCCACTCTTTGCTTTCGGCAGATCAACCTTGATATTGGACTGCGAAATCAAAGGCGTCGTGATCATAAAAATAACCAAGAGCACCAATATAACATCCGTGAACGGTGTTATGTTGATCTCAGCAACCAGGTTTTGCTTTCGCGAACGACGTTTCATCTCTGCCTGATATTCAAAAGATCCATAACTTCAGAAGCACATAATTCCATATCCGTAATAAAGATATCGACTTTTTTAACGAAATAATTATAAGCGATAACTGCAGGAACCGCTACGCATAATCCAGCGGCCGTACACACAAGCGCTTCGGAAATTCCGTTGATAACGATGTCAACTCCCCCTGAACCACTTCGAGAGATGTCATGAAAAGCCCTTATTATACCAAGGACAGTGCCAAAAAGTCCAATATAAACTGCGGTACTCCCAATGGTCCCCACAATGCTGGTCAAATGCTCCAAGCGCGTTGTTTCAATAGTGACTTCCCTCTCCATGGCATTCGATATCACGACTTCATCGTGGCTATAGAGATTCAGGCCGGCCTGAACAACGCGTGAAAAAGGCGTATCTGTGTTTTTGCATAGCTTAACAGCCTCGGAAATATTTTTTTTATTTAATTCAACGGCGATACGGCTCATAAAATTTTTTCTGCGGATCAGGGACCTGCGACGATAATACAGAAGCCTTTCAATAATAATCGCTAAAGAAAGGATTGAAAACAATACTAAAATCACCATCGTAAAGCCGCCGACCTTCACTAATTGCCATAAAGACATTGTTAGCTCCTTAATTTTGAATTTTCGAGGTATTTCTTCTTTGCAAAATTAATCCCGAAGTCTACTCTAGGCCCTTCCTTTATGCGGAACCAGGAAGGCCTGTCCTTTATGGACTAAAAATTTCTTACCCCGAATGCGCTGGGGAAGAAATTTTAGAGTGCATAGACAAGGGACATTTTTTCCTTAACAAACCACAGGCTTATCCCCCTACCCTAATGTGGAATTGGGCAGGACTACCCTTTCTGGGTCAAACCAGGAGTTCTTTTTTTCAACATACGCCACTAGGACGATCTAAAATAATCGTCACATTATTATTTTTAACTTCTAAAAAACCTCGCGTTTGAGTTTCAAGCAAAACATCGCCACCTGAAGATTCTTTAATCATGATCTTCCCTTTTTTTAAACCGGCGATCAAAGGCGCGTGATCCGCTAAAATGCCCAAATACCCCAAAGCCGCAGGCGCGACCAATGAAACAACCTTGCCATTATAAAGACTTTTTGTCGGGGATAGAACGGTTAAATGAAATTCTTTTGCCATTGTTTAGACTCAACTGTTTTTTATCTGCCTTGCTTTTTCTTCTGCTTCTTCGATTGTTCCGACGAATAAAAAGGCCTGTTCAGGCAATTCATCCATCTTGCCTTCTAAGATCATCTTAAAACCTTTGATCGTATCCTCAAGTTTCACGTACTTGCCTTTCGTTCCCGTGAAAGCTTCAGCGACAAAAAAAGGCTGGGAGAAAAACCTTTGTATCTTTCTTGCGCGCGCAACCACCAGCTTATCTTCATCCGAAAGTTCATCAATACCTAGGATAGAGATGATGTCTCTTAATTCCTTATACCTCTGCAAAATTTTCTGGACTCTTATGGCCGTTTCATAATGATCCAATCCCACCACGTGAGGATCTAAGATCTTAGACGTTGAATCCAGCGGATCTATCGCCGGATAAATCCCCAGCTCTGAGATCTGGCGCGATAAAACGATCTTGGCATCCAAATGGCCAAATATCGTCACAATCGCCGGATCTGTCAAGTCATCTGCAGGAACATAAATAGCCTGAACAGACGTGATAGAACCGTTACGGGTTGTTGCGATCCTGTCCTGCAATTGAGCGATCTCAGTCGCTAAGTTAGGTTGATAACCCACGGCAGACGGAAGCCTGCCCAATAATGTGGAAACTTCCGACCCTGCCTGCACGTACCGGTAAACATTATCGATGAATAGCAAAACGTCTTTGCGTTCTTCATCCCTAAAATACTCCGCCATAGTCATGGCAGACAATCCAACGCGCAATCGTGCTCCCGGCGGTTCATTCATCTGGCCAAAAACAAGCATTGTTTTATCGATAACACCAGACGCGTTTAATTCACCCCACAACTCATTGCCTTCCCGGGTACGCTCACCGATTCCGGCAAAAACAGATACGCCGCCGACTTCTTCGGCAATATTACGGATAAGCTCCATAACGATAACAGTCTTGCCTACACCTGCTCCGCCGAATAAACCAACCTTACCGCCCCTGGGAAACGGTGCCAAAAGATCAATAACTTTTAACCCTGTTTCTAAAATAGATGTAATAGAGAGTTGTTCCCTGAAAGTCGGTGAATTTTTATGAATAGAGCTTCGTTGCTCAGGATGAGCCAGCGGCCCTTTTTGATCAATAGGCTCACCTAATACGTTGAACATCCTTCCCAAAGTCTGCGGTCCGATAGGGACGGTGATGGGTCCTCCCGTATCCATTGCCTTCATGCCGCGCGTCAAGCCTTCTGTGGACCCCAGGGCGATGCAACGCACAGTATTATTCCCAAGGATCAACGCAACTTCCAAAATAAGGCTTTTCTTCGCCGCACCATCTTCAATTTTAATGGCATTCAGAATGTTCGGGACTTCGTGTTCCGCAAACTTTATATCAACTGTCGGACCAATAATCTGAATAATCACACCCATCGCCATAAGTTCACCTCAAAGCTTCAGCTGTAGAACTGATCTCTAATATTTCATTAGTAATGTTGGCCTGCCTGACCTTATTCCTCAAAAGAATCATATCTTCTAATAATCCACGGGCATTTTCCGTCGCCTCCCCCATCGCCATCATCCTTGAGGCATGTTCTGAAGCGAAAGACTCCAAAAGAATTGTTTTAATCTTATTAAATACAAAAACAGGGATAAGGTCTTCCGTGATCTTCTGGACATCCGGCTCAAAGAGCATAAAATGCATCTCTTGTTCTCTCGCTTCAATAGGGAACAATTTTTCAAGCTTTACCTTATGACGGGATGCTGTTTCAAAATGAGTATACGCCAATACAACCGAATCAATATCGCCACAAACAAAATATTCAATCAAGATGTTTAATATCTGACAGGCAATTCCTTCGCTATAGCGGCCGTGGAACTCCAAGAAAGATTCCCTGATTTTCAAATTTCTTTTTTTAAAATAATTAAAAGCTTTTTTACCCACCGCGACCACCTCAATCGTCTTGGATCCTTCCTGGCGGATATAATCTTCCACACAACAAAACATATCGCTGTTATAAGTGCTGCATAATCCCGTGTCTGAAGCAATAACACAGAGAATAATCTTATCCTGATTGTCCCTGCGGTTCAGCAAGGGAAGATTTAGGGCCCCCCGATGAGCTAAAAGATTATAAAGAAGCTCTTCTACCTTTGCCAGATATTGCCGAGAAATCAAAACCTGGTTTTCAATGGTCTTAAATTTAGCGGTTGCGATCATCTCCATCGCGTGCGTCACTTTTCTGACGTTCTCGATATTGCGGATCTTGCTTTTTATCTGGCGCAAAGACTGAATCATAATCTATGATTTATTTTTTAAAAATTCAAGCTTAAACAATCGGATCGCCTCATCTAACTGTTTCGCTAAATCATCGTCCAAAATTTTCTTAGTTTGTATGCCGCTCTCAAGTTCGGGATATTTCTTTTCAATGAATAAATAAAATTCTATTTCAAACTTTTTGATCAAATCAGAAGACACATCGTCTAAAAATCCTTTTATGCCTGTGTAAATGATCATCACCTGTCGCGCGAGCGACAATGGTTTGTATTGCTCCTGCTTTAATATCTCAACCATCCGTTCACCACGATTCAATTGAGCCTGAGTCGTTTTATCAACTTCTGCGCCAAAACTTGAAAATGTCAAAAGCTCCCTGTACTGAGCCAAATCCAGGCGTAATTTTCCAGCCACCTGCCGCATGGCCTTTGCCTGAGCCTTACCGCCCACACGAGAAACTGACAAACCAACGTTGATCGCAGGCCGTACGCCGGAATAAAAAAGATCATTTTCTAAATATATTTGACCGTCGGTAATAGAGATCACGTTGGTAGGAATATAACTGGTAATATCACCCGCCTGAGTTTCAACAATAGGAATAGCCGTGAGTGATCCTCCACCGAGTTTATCGCTTAATTTCGCCGCTCGTTCCAGGAGCCTTGAATGCAGATAAAATATATCTCCAGGGTAAGCCTCGCGTCCTGGCGGCCGCCTCAAGAGAAGCGAAAGCTGCCGATACGCCTGAGCATGATGGGACAAATCATCATACACAACAAGAACATCTTTACCCGAATACATGAATTCTTCGCCAATGGCGCATCCCGCGTATGGAGCCAGATACTGCTGAGACGCTGACGCACGAGACGAAGCGCTCACAATCGTTGTATATTCCATGGCGCCGTATTTTTCCAAAATTTCAGCCACAGCTACGATACTGGCGACTTTTTGTCCAATGGCTACATAGACGCAATAAACATCTTTGCCTTTCTGATTAATAATAGCATCAAGCACCAAAGCGGTTTTTCCGGTCTGCCGGTCTCCAATGATCAATTCGCGCTGACCACGGCCAATAGGAATCATGGCATCGATCCCCTTGATCCCTGTCTCTAAAGATTCTTTTACAGGCTGACGATCAATAACAGTGGGAGCGTCAAATTCCATGGTCCGGAATTTATTGGTAACAACAGGCCCTTTACCGTCAATGGGTGCTCCCAAAGCCGAAATCACACGGCCTTTCAGCACCTCTCCAACAGGCATCTGAACAATCTTTCCTGTCCTTTTAACCGAATCACCTTCTTTGATATTTTGCTCAGGGTTGTCAGCGCCAAAAATAACAACACCGACGCTATCCTCCTCCAAATTCAACACCATCCCATACACCTGGGATTGAAACTGAACCATTTCGCCGGTCATAACATTATCAAGCCCATAGACCCGCGCGATAGCGTCGCCCACCTGGATGACCGTCCCTACGGATTCCATCCTAAGACGCGCTTTATACTTTTCCAGTTCCTGCTTAATTACAGACGTAACTTCTTCGGGCCGTATATCCATAATATTATATCCTTACTGTCTTTAGTTTCTCTCTCAACTCTTCAAGCCGCCTCTTAACAGAACCGTCAAAAACCAAATGGCCCACCGTCAAGCGCACACCCCCCAAAAGATCACCATCATACTGAATATGCAAATTCAGTTTCTTCCCGCATTTTCTCTCAGCACTGTCTTTAATAGCCTGTATCAATTCCAAATCTAAAGGATACGATGTTTTTAAAAGAGCATCCACTGCTTCTCCATGGGCGTAGGTCACGCGCACATAATCACACATCTCAAGGATATGGCTGATGCGGTCTTTATGCACAAGATATTTCAGAAAATCCCTCAACTCACGGGAAAAATCTTTTAGGACACTCTCGATCGTGTCATATTTTTCTTTATGAAGGATCCCATAATTTTCCAAAAACGCCTTCAGCTCGGGATTCTGGACAAGGACAAATTTTAAATTCTTAAATTCGTCGACAATTTCATCCAAACCTAAAATAGGTTTGGCATAACTGATAAAAGCTTCCGCATATCTTTTAGAAAGAATAATATTCATTAAGATAATTCTTCCATTTGATCTAAAAATTCTTTAACGATTTTTTTATCGCTCTCCACCGTTAACTTTTCCCGAATGACGCTCTCCGTTGCCTGAATAGTGAGATCAACCACCTTGTCTTTAAGTTCATTTTTGGCTTTTGTTATTTCATAACGGATATCCGCGCGAGCTGATTGAATGATCTTTTCAGCGTCCCGGTAAGCTTCTTTTTTGATTTCGCTGACGATCTTACCGCCTTCTAAAACAGCCTCATGCATTTTAGTTTTGGCCATCTCTTCAATAGAACCCATCTTCTTTTCATAATCATTTTTGAGCTCTTCGACCGACTTTTTTGTGCCTTCTATCGTCTTAAAATCTTGCGCGATTTTTTCACGCCGCTCATCCAAAATCCCTAAAATGCGTTTCCACAAAAAAATACGCAACAGGAAAAAAAGGATCAGAAAATTAATGACCTGAGCGACGATCTCGTTTGTCGTTAAAAGCTTCAGCAGTTCCATTTTTTAAGCCGCTCCTTAAAACTTGCCGGCCAACGAAAAAGCAAACACAAGCGCATAGATCGTTAACGCTTCAATAAACGCGCAGCCTGTAGCCATATTGATCAATATCTTGGTCGCTGCTTCAGGCTGTCTGCCTGTAGCATCCATGGCTGAAGACACAGCTCTTCCCAAAGCAATCGCTGAACCAAAACCAACAATCGCCAAGCTTAAAGGTATTGCAAATCCCAACGCTACTTTATAATCCATACGAGCCTCCTTCATGAGTTCGCCATTGCCTCAATGGCGAACGAGTGAACTCTTGATTCCTGTCTCTTTACAGGAATCAACTCCGAATCTTCCCTCATTGATGTTATTCCTAGAAAAGATGAGGAGCAAAACAATTTCTCTAATTTAGCCCCTTCCTTTATATGGATAAGAAAGGGCACCCTTTCTGGGTAGGACCCTTCCTTTGTATGGAATTAGTAAGGTCCATCCCCTTGGGGATTGTAAAATACGGAGTAAAGTTTATTTTCCTTTAATGAGCGCATGACTTATGCCTGCCTGCCGGCAGGCAGGGAACGCTTTTCATAGCATAAGTCATTTGCGCGAATTAAACCCAGCACTAATTTTTATGAAAAATTAGTGCTGGGTCAAATGCGACCAAAACAACTTAAGTTCGCCTGCCGAAAATCGACGGCTCTCTTAAGTTGTGGCCTTATTTGATCCCCTCGCCTCTTCTTCATGAGGCAAAATCAGCGCAAAATAAATCGTCGTCAAAAGACAAAATACAACCGCCTGAACTACGCCGGCGATGATCGCAAGTATTGTATTAAACAACAACATGGGCAGGCCCGGAAGTCCGAATTTCGCCATAATGGCCAAAAGCATGTCATCGCCCCAAATATTGCTTCTTAAACGCAAAGACAGGCTCAAGGGCTTTACCAACTCACCCATCACATGCAGGAAAAACATCAGCAAAGGAATCACCGCAGAAAATGCCAAAAAACCGCGCGGCCTCTCCATAAGATGGTCGATATACCCTAAAAAACCATTTTGTTTAAAAGCAGAATATTGAACATAACAAAACACGCACAGGGCCAAGGCCAGCGTTGTTGACCAACTGCTGGTCGGAGATTTCATAAACGGCACAATACCAAACAAGTTCATGCAAAGGATATAGATGAAAAGGGTCCCAATAAAAGGTGTGTATCTACGGCCTTTGGGCCCTAAAATGCCGCATACAAAATCATCAAGCCCGCCCACTAAAACTTCAGCGGCATTCTGCAAACGACCCGGCACTTCCTGTCTTTTTCTTGAAACCAGAATCGCCCATAAAGACAGGACAAGAATGATCAAAAAAGAAAAAATAACATTTTCCCAAAGAACAAGCTTTTGAGCAAAAACGTACCCCTCAAATCGCTCGGCGATAAGGGTAACTAAATTTGGCAATTCTGCGCTGACGGCATGAACTTCGGACATAATTTAATGACTCCCATAACAACCCAGACAAGAGGTAATCCGGTCAAAAGGCTTGAAACCTCAAAAAGCCGGGATATCAAAACAAAAAACCCGAGTAAATACAATAAAGGGAACTTCACCAAGAGCATAAGAAAAAGCTTCTGCTTATTTTCTTTAAAAATGGCGATCTTTAAAACCTCCGAAGAAAGCCAAAAGTTCAAAATGGACCAGAGCACTGCCACTAAAAACCCTTCGGCCCAAATCAATTGCTGGCTCATGATCAAAGCAAAAGCGCTCACCACAGCAATAAGAGTCGTGATCTGGATTGTTCTATTTACGAAAGTTTCCATTCCTAATCCCTGCTGCTTATCTTTAAGGTAAGCTTGACGATCCTGAAAATTTCAACGATTGCAACAACCATACCCAAACCAAAACCCGCTAATAAAGCCATAGGGCCTAAGCTGAATTTTCTTTCGACCACTTCTCCAAGACTGTATCCGGCCCATGGGCCGGCGATCAGAATAAAAGGGATATACGCAAGCATCCCTGCTATTTTAATCCGTTTATAGGCAGCCTCTTTATGCGTGGTCAAAGGGCGACTCCGTTGGCCTTATGCCTTAATCCACAAACAATAAAACAAAAAACCAGAGAACTTTATCTCTGGCTGCATTCTCATTAGAAAACAAGTCCATGTATATCAAATAGTTGAATCATAATTCTATCTCAAAAATTGACTTTGTCAACCTTTTCTAATAATCTTTGCCTGCGACTTACCTTTAAAAAAACGTTCTCAATTTACCTTATTTTTCAAGAATGTTCTCTAGGCCGGTTACGGCTTCAATGCTTTGAGCCACTTCCGGTATAATACCTTTTTTTATATAGAGTGGCCGGATCTTCGCTCTTATCGCAGGAAGAATCCTAATAAAAACAAGAGACCCCAAGACACAACAAAAACCTCCGCATAAGAGCGTCTTAGGCGCTCCTATTTTATTGGCCAGACTCCCAGCCAAAAGACTTCCAAAAGGCGTCATGCCCATAAAAGCCATTGTATAAAAACTCATGATCCGACCGCGCTTATCTTCATCCACGACGGTCTGTAAGACTATATTGCTGGCAGCCATCTGAACCATCATAGCAAAACCCGCCATACAAATCATCAACAATGAAAACCACAGGATTCTAGAGCTAGAAAACAAAATCAGCCCTAAACCAAAAAGACCTGAAGTCGTAGCGATAACTCTCCCCAGGCCCAAGACACTCTTCCTTCCTGCTAAATACAAAGCCCCCATTAACGCGCCCAGGCCTGCCATAGCCATCAGAAACCCAAGAATTCTAGGCCCACCGTGATAAATGTCCCTGGCAAAAATTGGCATAAGAACCTGATAAGGCACACCCACAAGGCTCATCAAACTCAAGAGCAAAAGAATGGCCCTGATAGGTAAGAAGTTAAAAGCATAAACAAAGCCTTCTTTCATGTCATGCAAAACATTCTTAAAAGACGGTTTTATTTCTTTTTGGGCGATCTTCATGAGTAAAAGCGATGCGATCACCGCCAAATAACTGACCCCATTAATTAAAAAACAAATGCCTTCTCCTAGAGCTGCAATCAAAATCCCTGCAATCGACGGGCCTATTAAACGCGCCGCGTTCACCATCGAAGAATTCAACGCGATGGCATTGCTTAAGTCTTCCTTATTCTCAATCATCTCAATGGTAAAAGCCTGACGTATTGGCATATCAAAAGAATTGATCAAACCCATTAATAGGCTTAAACCCATGATGTGCCACACCTCGATATTATTCGTCAAAACCAAAAAAGCCAGGATCAACGCCTGCATCATTGACAAAATCTGCGTCAGGATCAATATCCGATGGCGGTTATGCCGATCTGCGATCACGCCGGCCAAAGGCGTCAATAAAAAAGCAGGCAACTGGCCGACGAAACCAACCACGCCTAACAACAAGGCTGAATTCGTCAATCGATACACCAGCCAGCTTAAGGCCACGGCCTGCATCCATGTCCCAACCAAAGAAATACTCTGTCCAATAAAAAATAAACGGTAATTCCGATACCTTAAGGCCCGGAGAATAAACTTAAAATCTAAACCTTGACTGAAATTTTTTTTACTCATCGCTTCCCTTGCATGAATGGTTCCAGAAATATGTATAGCAATTTTGCAATTTTAAAAACATTATATTCGTCAGGTTCCATTCTTCCTTCAACTCAACCGCAAGTCAAGCAAAAAAAACTAAAAATTTAGTCTATGAAAAATAATTCATTTGAGTATAATAGAAACAATAGGAATCCCTTATGCATGCACTAAACCTCATCGTCATAAGTCTCTTGGTTTTCGCGCTGGCATACCGCTTCTACGCGAAATTCATCATCACAAAAGTCCTCGTCTTCAATAATAAACGCCCAACCCCGGCCCATACGTTTCAAGATGGCAAAGATTATCATCCTACAAATAAATATGTCCTTTTTGGCCACCACTTTGCCGCTATTTCAGGTGCCGGCCCTCTAGTAGGACCGGTCTTAGCCGCTCAATTTGGTTTTCTTCCGGGATTTCTTTGGATATTGATCGGGGCTGTGCTTGGCGGCGCTGTACATGACATGGTCATCCTGTTTGCGTCTGTGCGCATGAAAGGTCAGTCTTTAACCCGCCTGGCCAGAAAACATATAAGCCCGGCCGCAGGCTTTGCCACAGGTTTTGCCATCCTCTTCATCATCATCACCGCTCTAGCAGGATTAGCGCTCGTGGTCGTCAATGCTTTAAGCGAAAGCTCATGGGCGACTTTTACGATTGCCATGACGATCCCCATAGCTCTCTTGATTGCGCTTTATATGTACAAATTAAGGCCTGGAAAAATTGTCGAAGCCTCACTCATCGGCGTCACCCTGGTTGTCTTTGGCGTTATCATAGGAGAACCATTGTCAAAAACCGCCTTCGGCTCTTATTTTCTTCTTTCAAAACCCGCTCTTTCCATCATCCTGCCTGTTTATGGTTTTATCGCTTCCATCCTGCCTGTTTGGCTGCTCTTATGCCCACGGGATTATTTAAGCTCTTACATGAAAATCGGAACCATCCTTCTCTTGATCTTGGGCATTGTTTGTGTCAATCCTGTCATCCAAATGCCGGCTGTCACAACATTCATACATGGCGGAGGCCCGATCATCCCTGGAAAAGTCTGGCCGTTCGTTTGCATCACTATTGCCTGCGGCGCGATCAGCGGATTCCACAGTCTTGTCGCATCAGGAACAACGCCCAAAATGATCAACAACGAATCTGAAATCCGCTTCATAGCTTTTGGATCAATGCTCGTCGAAGCCGTTGTCTCCATCATGGCCTTGATTGCCGCAACCGTTTTATTGCCGGGCGATTATTTCGCGATCAATCTTTCTCCTGAAGCCTTCTCCAAGCTGGGACTTCAGGCGACACATCTCTCAGAAATTGAACGCATGACAGGAGAAACCCTCACCGGACGTTCCGGCGGCGCGGTCTCGCTCGCTGCGGGGATGTCTGTCATTTTATCGTCGATCAAAGGCCTTAAACACCTTATGGGCTACTGGTACCATTTTGCCATTATGTTTGAAGCGCTCTTCATCTTAACAACAGTGGACACCGGAACACGCGTAGCGCGCTACATCCTGCAGGAATTGGTAAAATTTGCCAAACCGCGATGGGGCCGCAACAACTGGATGCCAGGAATAATCATAAGCAGTGCCACGATCAGCTTTCTATGGGGATATCTAGTTTATAACGGAGATATCTCAACCATATGGCCCATGTTCGGCGTCGCCAACCAGCTTTTAGCAACACTCGCCCTATTCATCGGCACCATCTTTATTCTTAAGCATTCTAAAAAATTATCCTACTGTCTCATAACCCTGCTGCCTGGCGTCTTTATGTTCGTGACGACTTTTATCGCGGATATCGACAATATCGTGAACAACTATCTTCCCAAACATACGATCCGAGGCAACCTCAATGCCGGTCTTTCGATCGTCATGCTCATACTCGTTATCGTTATATTTTTGGAATCTTTGAAAAAAGGCAGGATACTGCTATTAAAGAAAATTTAGAAACAAGACAAGTAAAAGAATAGCTGCCTTATTTTTTTATTTTTTCTTTCGGCCAACGGATAGACGCAAAAATCGAAACTAAAAGAATTGCGGCGATCACAAAAAGCGAAACGCCGATAGGAATCTTAAAAAAATCCGCCGATAACATTTTTAGCCCTACAAACACAAGAATAGCGGATAAACCAAAACGCAGATAATGAAAGTACTGCATGATACCCGCCAAAGCAAAATAAAGCGCGCGCAACCCCAAAATCGCGAATACATTGGAGGTATAAACAATGAAAGGCTTGCGGGTGATGGCCAATATGGCCGGAATAGAATCAACGGCAAAAACAACATCTGTCGTTTCAACAACCAGAAGGACCACAAACAACGGTGTGGCAAACCAGCGTTTATCGATTTTAACAAAAAATTTGCCGCTTTCTATATTGTGAGTAACCGGCATAAATCGATGAAAAAGACGCAGGATAAAATTCTTTTCAGGATGGATTTCCTTCTCTTTTTCACAAGACATCTTAATGCCGGTAAATATCAGTAGGCCGCCAAAACAATAAATAATCCAGTGAAATCGTTCAATCAAAGCGATGCCGCCGAAAATAAATACGGCACGCATGACAAGAGCGCCCAATATCCCCCAAAACAAAACCTCATGCTGATATTTATGCGGGATCTTAAAATAAGAAAAAATAATCAGGAATACAAAAAGGTTATCGACGCTTAAAGATTTCTCCAAAAGGTAGCCCGTTAAAAATTCCAAGGCAGCCTGTCGTCCAGCCCAAAAATATACACCCGCATTAAACACCAGGGCCAGACCTATCCATATACCGCTCCAGACAAGAGCCTCTTTTATTTTTATTTCATGCGCCTTGCGCTGAAAAATCAAAAGATCCAGCGCCAACATTGCAAGAACGAATACAATAAACCCCGCCCATAATAAAAATGACATTATGCCCTCTCCTTATTCAATCGCAACAGACGATTAGCCCCCACGATCGTAGTTAGACCAATAAGCAAAATAATTCCCCAAACATGCGCCAGCTCCAAACGATTCGATAAAACTCGATAAACCCCATTTAAACCAAACAATATGAACGCAATAGCAGAAATTGCCTTGATGGAACGTTCTGGCATATGCTTACGCATTATTATACCAAAAACAATGCCAATAAAATCCGCAACCACCATGCCAAGAGTTGTGCCCACGAGCACATAAACCATATTCTGATACTCAACCGCAAGACTGATCGTCGCCAGTTGAGTCTTGTCCCCCATTTCAGCCAAAAAGAAAGCTATTCCTACTGTAACCACGGGACCAAACCGAGATTCTTTTTTATCCTCACCTTGGAGCGTATCCCCTCTAATCGTCCATAAGCCAAACGCGATAAAAGACAACGCAGCGACAAAAGAAATAACATCTAAGGGCACGATTGTGGTTAAAAAATGCCCCGTTACAACAGCAAGCGCATGATTTAAAATTGTCGCGAGAAAAACAGCAAGAAGCACCTTATGCGCGCTATATTTTGCTGCAAAAGCCATAGCTAAAAGCTGGGTTTTATCCCCCATTTCAGCCAAAACGACAAAAAGAAACGAAGCCGTAAACGCTATCATCCATTCCCTTCAACTTTCTTAAGATCGCAGTTGAATAACCGCTTTGAAACTTCAAACCAAAGCAAGCTGAAGATCCCTGCAACAAAACATATCATCAAATCTTCAAATGACAAAACTGCAAAATGGAAAAGATCACGTAAGGGTTGAAAAAACAAAACCAATAAGAGCGCACAAGAAGCTCCCAAAACAACACCCCATAAGGCCATATTCCTGGTTGTCAAAATCTTAAAGATACTTTTAGACCATGAGAGATTAGTTGTAATAAGCATAAGATTCGCAAAAACTAGAGTAGCAAAACTCAAAGAACGCGCCTCCAACTCTCCTTTTTTTAAATACAGCGCAGATAAAAAAACAATAAAAACAACGATCATAACACTCAACCCCTGAAAAAGACTGATCGTAAATAATCTTTTGTTAAACAAAGGATCGTTTAGCCTGCGCGGCGGCCTGTCCATGATGTCTTTCTCTTCCCTGTTTGATTCAAACACGGTCGAACACGCAGGGTCAATGATCAACTCTAAGAACGCGATATGCGCCGGCAAAAGCACGATAGGCAACTGAAATAAAACCGGAAAAAACGACATGCCTGCAATAGGCACATGAACAGCAAATATATAGGCAATGGCCTTTTTTAAGTTGTCGAATATCCTGCGTCCTAAACGGACCGCGTGTACAATGGATGAGAAATCATCATTGAGCAACACTAGGGCAGAAGCTTCACGGGCAACATCAGTCCCTCGCTCACCCATAGCTATACCGATATGCGCGGCTTTTAAAGCAGGCGCATCATTAACACCGTCCCCTGTCATGGCAACAATCTCGCCATTAGCCTTGAGCGCTTTAATAATCGCAAGCTTCTGCTCAGGCACCACACGAGGAAAAATGTTGATCGTTTTTATTTTCTCCCTTAAAACGAGAAGATCCATTTTCTCAAGCTCGCAACCAGCAATATATTGATCAGGATTTTTCAAACCGATTTGCTTGGCAATATGGACAGCCGTGCCAGGATAATCTCCGGTAATCATAATCACCCGAAGTCCCGCCTTATAAGATTCCTGGATCGCCTGAGGAACAGTCGCGCGAATAGGGTCTATAAATCCAAGCAAGCCGATAAAAACAAAAGAAAAATCATGTTGCTCTTCAGGAAGTTCAACTTTTTTAAAAGTGGCCTTAGCCACACCTAAAACACGTAAGCCTTTTTCTGCCATCCTCTCAATGTGTGTTTTCAACTCCTGTTTTTTTTCTTGAGATAAATGACAAAGATCAGCGATAGCTTCCGGAGAACCTTTTGCGGCTATGATATAATTTTGTCGATCTGGGGACTCCCAAACATGAGAAAGCGCGAGCAATTTTTTAGAAAGCGTGTACTCCCTCACCAATTTCCAGTTGTGATGGATATGTTCACTCCCGGATAAATACAACTCCCCTGTTGATTTTAACTCTTTTTCAATAGGATCAAACGGATCTTTTTGGCTGGCCAAAATCCCGTACTCCATCACATCATGTAATTGTTCTGGCAAAACAGTGGTATTGTTTTTATCAAAATCAAAAAAAGTGCCGCTAGTAGAAATGCTGGCCAATTTCATGGAATTCATGGTCAGCGTCCCTGTCTTGTCCACACAAAGAACGGTCGCAGCACCCAATGTTTCAATCGCGGCTGATCGACGGGTCAAAACATGTTTTTTTGAAATACGCCAGGCGCCTAAAGTCAAAAAGATCAACAGGACAACTGGGAACTCCTCCGGCAGCATAGCCATGCCTAAAGTGAGCCCTGAAAGAAAACCCTTAAGCCAATCCCCTCTCGTGAGGCCGTAAATAATAATGATCAAAGCGCAGAGGATTACGCCGCCCACAAAAAATTGCCGTACAATCCTGCCTGTTTCTTTTTGCAGAAGCGTCGGCTCTTCTTTAATGGCTTCAAGCGCTTTTCCGATCTTGCCCATCTCGGTGTTTATTCCGATGGATGTTACCCTAGCGATACCGCGTCCCTGAACCACAAGAGTGCCTGAATAAACAAAAGGTAAATCATCGCCTCCGGGACGCCTGCTCATCTCTCGGCCGGTGATTTCAGACTTGCGTACAGCCACAGACTCTCCCGTTAACAAAGATTCATCTACTGTGAGGTTAGAACAGGAAAGGATCTCTGCATCCGCTGGCACACGGTCTCCCTCCCTTAAAACAATAATATCGTCTTTAACAACCTCCTGCCCTGAGATCCTTTTCTGAATACCGCCCCTGATCACGAGTGCCCGGGGACTTGATAAATTGCGCAAGGCCTCCAGGGTCCTCTCGGTTTTTCGTTCCTGATAAAACGTGATGCCTATCACCACAAAAACAAAACTAGACAACATAAGCGCATCATCAACTTCCCCTAAAAACAGATACACCACGCTTGAACACAACAAAAGCAATAGCATGGGCTCTTTCACCACGTCAAAAAATATGGCAACAATCGACCGCTTTTTCTGAGAAAGAAGCTCATTATATCCATCCCGCTTCAAACGCTGAGCCACTTCTTCTTCAGACAACCCTTTCATATTTTTAATTTCATTTTCTGAAAGCATCAGACCTTTTTGTCTTTTCTTTTAATCCGGTGACGCCAAAACTCGATCACAATAGGCAGACAGGAAATAAAAACAATCGCAAATATAGCGATAGAAAAATTATCTTTAACGATAGGAACATTACCAAAATAATACCCGACCAAAACTAAAACAACCACCCATAAAATACCGCCCGTGACATTATAAAAAAAGAAGTCACGATAACACATCTTCCCCAAACCTGCCACAAAAGGCGCAAATGTCCGCACCACAGGAACAAAACGCGCCAACACAATCGTTTTTTTTCCGTGCTTTTCATAAAATTTATGGGTTTTTTCTAGGTATTCTCTTTTGAAAATTCTCGAATTTTTTCTCCTGAACAATCTTTCTCCAAAATACTTTCCTATAGCATAATTAACGCTATCGCCGATAACGGCCGCAGCCACAAGCGTAGACAAAAGCCATGGCAATTCAAAAGACTCGAGTGCCGCAAAAGCTCCAACGGCAAAAAGCAATGAATCACCGGGTAAGAAAGGCGTCACGACCAGGCCCGTTTCCGCAAAAATAATCAAAAAAAGCAACACATACACCCAAACACCATAATTCTGGATGACAACGTTAAGATATTTATCAATGTGCATGACAACATCTATGACAAATCCAATAAATTCCATATTACCCTCTCTTTAATGACGACACAAATTATGGAATATCATGAACATAATTTGTTTGTCGGAATTTAACCCAGCACTTATTTTTCTCCCATCCCTTTTTTTAAATCATAAGTTCAGCATTAAGGCTCAATCTTAAAATTCTTCATCATAAGCTTGTTGCTAAAATAAGTGCTGGGTCACCTCACCTGCACGCCTCGCGGCGAAGCCGAGGGCCGACAGGCAGGAATTCGGCCAACAGACTTACTTTCCGTAAGTCTGGGCCTCCTTTGAAATACTCATAAGATAAAAAAAAGAAGATACAGCTTTCTTGTCCCTTTTCCAGTCTCCTTTCAAGCATGATTTTAGGAAGTCCCGTAGCTTTTAAAGCTACTGCCTGGCTTAGAGACGGACCCGGTACAAAAACCTGATCTCCCCTGTTTCTAGAGTATAATTAATTTCACTTAATTGTCAATAATTAACGGCCTTCCCTAATCGAGTTGCTTTCGGAAGGCGGCATGTCGACTTTAATCCACGTTTCTTAAAATAATCCTGATGATACGCATCTGCCCTTGTGAAATCTCCGGCGGAAACAATCTCAGTCACAATGGGTTTTTCGAACGCATGAGATTTTTCTTTTCTTTCCTTAATAAGCCGAGCCGCCTTTTCCTGTTCAGCTGAATAATAAAAAATAACAGACCTGTATTGATTACCAACATCCGGACCCTGTTGATTCAACGTGGTAGGATCATGTATGCCCCAGAAAAAATCAAGCAATTCATCATAAGAGATAACTCCGGGATCATAAAATACTTGAACAACTTCGGCATATCCTGTTGATTGTGTACAGACTTCTTCATACGTAGGATTCTTAGTTGTTCCCCCCATAAAACCAACAAAAGTCTCTTTAACCCCTTTAAGCGTATCAAAAGCTGATTGGACACCCCAAAAACACCCAGCTCCAAACGCTGCTATTCCTAACTGTTCTTTTTTTAGGCCGTCAACTTTTACAAATTTCAAAGCAACCGCGTTAATGCAATAACGTTTCCCCGTAGGAGGCGGGCCATCGTCAAAAACATGACCCAGATGAGCGTCACATCGAGCACAAAGGACTTCCACCCGATGCAGTCCGAAACCATCATCCGCCTGTGTTATAATATTAAATCGGGAAACAGGTTCATAAAAACTTGGCCAACCTGTACCTGACTCAAACTTTGTTGACACTAAAAACAGGTCTGTGCCGCAACCCACGCACTGATAAATCCCTTCTTCGCCTTTTTTAGGCAATTCACATCGACCGACAAAAGCGGCTTCTGTTCCTTTCTGTCGCATAATCCGGAACTGCTCTGGAGCGAGAAGTTTTTTCCACTGGGCTTCTGTTTTAGTAACCTTATCGACCTCTCTAAGGGTCCCACGAGCCGCATCAAAAATACGAATCTTAATTGCCTCCTCTTTTGAAAATCCTATCACCTCAAACATGAGCATTGAAAAAACAACAATCGCAATCACTAAACAAAGCTTAAATGCATCTACAGCGATTTTACTCACTTACTGGATATCTGAAGCGGGCATTCCCATCGGCTCAGAAGATTCTGCTGCTTTCTCTTCTTTTTTATCCTTGAGGTCTTCTTGAGCTTTTTTTTCAGCCATCTTAGAACATTTCATTTTATTAAGCATGGCTTCTTTATCAATTTTTATCTCAACTTCTTTTTGCAGCACTAAATTCTTATCGTATTTCTGAAGCTTATGCCCGAACAAAATAACAACACCGCCATCGCTGGTTGCCACCATAGACTTACCACCCATCATTCCCATCATTTTTTTGCCATGTTCCATCATCATGGCTGCCGGCCCAGGCATTCCCTCATGCTTCATTTCTGGCGCTGCTGTCGTATTCACACCCTCCTGATCACCTTCTGCAAATACCAGACAAGAGAACAAAATCACAAAAAAACAAACCAAAACAGTTAACAACACTTTTTTCATGCTAACCTCCTTTTTTGAGCCACAATAATTTTAAAACTATTTTTAATTTTGCAGGACAAAAAAACGCTTTGTTTTTTTTAGGGCGAGACCTAAAAAAATTATTGTTTTAAGAGTTCTTTGATTTTTGCCAAAAGGACTTCAGCATCAAAAGGTTTCACGAGATAGGCATCAGCACCAACATCTTCACCTAACTTCATATCGCTCTGCTGGGCTCGAGCTGTAAAAAGAAGAATGGGGATATTCTTATACTGATCCTCGAATTTCAACATACGGCAGACTTTATAACCGTCAATTTTAGGAAGCATCAAATCCAGGATGATCAGATCCGGCTTAACTTTACGGACTTTTTCCAAGGCCTCCTGGCCATCGCCTGCGCACATCACTTCATAATCATTGGCTTCCAGACGCATAGAAACCATTTCTACCAACAAGGGCTCATCATCAACTAAAAGGATTTTTTTCTTCATGGATTCGCCCGCTTATCCTTTTGCTGAGCAATAACCAACAAAATGGCTGACTTTAAAGAAGTGGAGGCGTCCGTCGTTGAGCTGAGTTTTGGAAGAAACGCGTTGACGTGCAATTCTCTTGAGCCAAACAAAGATCGCCCATCCGGATGCGCAGTAAACATGATCACCGGCAAATCTTTATATTTTTTTCTGATTTCTTTTAAAGTAGCTAAACCATCCATGCCGGGCATCATATAATCAAGGATGACAATATCAACATCCTGAGATTCTAGAACACCTAAGGCCTCTGGACCGCTCGATGAAGTCAAACACGCGTATCCCCAGGACAAAATTCTCTCTTTCAAAACTGCAACAAAACTGGCGTCATCATCAACCATCAAAACTATTCTTTTTTCCTGTGTCTCTTCCATAAAATTCCTCCAAAAAAGCTTTGTCGTAAAAAAACAGGATCAATCTTGCTTAACTTTTTCAATCAAGGCCTGATAGGTATTGCCATCATCCGGGAATGTCGCAATCTGCCATTGGATATTGACATCAGAACTTAAGCTTTTGCTTTTTAAAAATTCTTCCAACTCCTGCGCAAGCCTATCCCGAATAATCAAAGAATTTGACTGATTGCAATCACTCAAAATTATAAAAAATTTATTTAAACAATTGAGGACGCTGTCTTTCTGACGATAGATCCGTTTGCGGAAAACCTTCTCCATTTGATCCGCTAACTCCATAAGGCCGACATCCTTAAGTTCATTGCTTATTTTATCAGAATAATCAAGAGCTGCAACAACTAAAGAGAACTCCGCACTGTCTTTGATAGCAACGCCGATCGCCTTTTCTATATGTTCTCGAACCCGCTCCATTGTCGTTTTACGAGGAACGATAAGACAAAATCTGGTGCCTTTGCCTAATTCGCTCTCCACCCACATTTTTCCGTTATGGAGCTCAACCAATCCCTTGGCAATAGAAAGACCCAGGCCCGTTCCTTTTTCACCACCTCCAGCCGTGCGTCCGAATTGCATGAATTTATCAAAAACTTTAGGCAAATCTGCTTTTGCGATGCCCCGGCCCGTATCAGCCACGACACACTTTACTTCATCGCCTTTATCATCTAAAGAAACTTCAATAGAGCCAGTTTCAGTAAATTTTAATGCGTTGCCTATAAGATTGACGAAAACCTGAATAATCCTATCTTCGTCAATATTTAAAACTATCTCCGAGGCCTGTGTGTTAAGTGTCAATTTTAATTTTTTCTCTCGCGCTTTAAGAGTAAAGTTTCCTAAAACTTTTTCTACCAATTTAACGAGATCAGCGGACTTTCTTAAAAGCTGAACACGGCCGGATTCAATCTTTGAAATATCTAAAAGATCGTTAATAAGACGGGCGAGCCTGTCCATACTGTCTTTGGAAAGCTTCAGGATCTTTTTTTGTTTGGGATTTATCTTACCCGTTACCTCATCAAGAACAAGGCTGATGCCTTCCTTGGTGATAGCCAGAGGTGTGCGCAACTCATGGGAAACAATCGAAATAAAGTCGGATTTCAATTGATCCAATTGCTCAAGGTCTTTATTCTTCTTTTCTAATTCATGCTGATATTTTTTGATAACGGAAATATCTTTAGCGATATGAATAGAACCAAAGAAGCTCCTATCTTCTTTAAAGATAGGCGATGTTGTCACCAAAAGCGTTGCGCCAAGCGTAGGGTCATCCACTTCTTCCACATGAACTTTTTGGTCGATGCGCGTCTGGTCAAAGGGACAATTGGGCCAAGGATGATTCGTGTGATGCAAGACCTCGTAGCACTTCTTGCCCACAACCTGATCCTTAGTTAACTTGAGCGCCTCCAGACACGCATGATTAACCTTAATAATATTAAAATCTTTATCCTGAATAAACAAAATATCAGAAATCGCATCAAAAGTCCGCTGCCATTCTTTTTCTGCAGCTTTTAGATCATCCAGCATCTTTTTTTCTTTCGTGATATCCCGAAACACCAAAACCGCGCCTATAATTTTTCCTTGCCGGTCATGGATAGGTGCTCCGCTATCAGCGATAATCCTTTCTTCTCCATTTTTTGCGATTAAGACAGTGTGATTTTCCAGCTCCATGACATTGCCCGTCCTCATAACTTCCTGAAAAGGATTCCTGCAAAGCTCACGAGTCTCTTCATTGATAATATGAAAAACCGTTAGAGAAAATTGACCAAAAGCCTCTTCTTGTCTCCAACCTGTCAAAACTTCTGCAGCCTTATTCATTAAAATAACCTTGCCTTCAGTATCAGTTGCGATAACACCATCCCCGATACTGCTCAAAGTTACAGACAAACGTTCTTTTTCCGAAAAAATTAAATCCAGAAGACGCTTACTCTCGGTGATGTCGCGCACTGTCGCTTGCAACACACGTCTACCGCCATAGCTAAACGCAGACAAAAGAACATCGGCAAAAAAAGTTTCACCGTTTTTACGCTGATGCACCCATTCAAAACGCGCGCCTCCTTCCTGAAAAGCCTTCTGAATATATTCTTGAGATACCAAGGCCGATGCTCGACCATCAGGCTGAGTCATCGGGGAAACATCACCAGGTGACTTACCTATAAATTCTTCCTTATTGTTAAATCCAAAAACTTTTAATGTTTGCGGATTACAGTCCAAAAACTTTTTGTCGTCCAACATCATCACTGCATCATTAGAGCCTTCATAAATAGCCCTGAACTGCTCTTCTTTTTCTAGCAAGTCTACTTGCGCTTTTTTGCGCTCCGTAACATCCATGAAAATACCGACAATCCCAGCAACATCTCCTTGCGCGTCTATAAAAGAAGACTTACTGATAATCACATCCCTCGTTGAACCGTCAGCACGAGCCAATCTTGTATCAATCGTTTGAACGCCGGGTAATTTTACTAAAGCCTGATCTGCCTCATAGAGTTTTATGGCTATATCTTTTGGCATCAAATCAAAAACAGTTTTTCCAATAATCTCTTTTTTAAACTTTCCAAAAAATGCCGCAAAGGTATCATTACACCCAAGATAAAACCCTTCCCTGTCTTTATAGTAAACAGGGCTAGGAATACTATCCATTATGTGTTCCAGGAATCTACTGATCTCAGAAAAACGAACTACGGCCAAACGGCTGAGCTGAACAAAAATAAATCCAAAAACAAAAACAATAAAAAAGCTAAAAACAACAAAAATACCGGATATGCGATCATGAAAAACTATCTTCTGCCACAAGGCATAATTAATATCCATTCCTACAACAGCAACATTCTTGTTCGTTTCTAAATTTTTAATGGGCGAAAAAGCCGAGATCCACTCCCCCCAACGGTCTTTATAGGGGCCGACAATAAAGCTATTGTTGCTGAAAAAATTACGTTTTAATAAAGGGTGGGCTTCTAAATAAACTTGCCCTGGAGGAGAATAATCCGGTGATTGCTCAGGTTCGGAATCGGCTAAAAAAACAATATGGCCATTTTTTGAAATCATCAAATAGACAAAACGCAAATCCTTGTTAGCTTTTTTAATTAATGTCAGCTGTTCTCGCAAACGCAGATAATCAGGCTGGTCAAGATCTAAAGAAGAAGCTGTTAAATGTTCAATGCGACGAGAATTAACAGCCGCAGCCGTTGTTTCAGCTCTTGCTAAAAACTTATCCTTATCATGCAAAACATTAAAATAACTAAAAAATTCTACGATAAACCATCCCAGAACAATAAATCCAATGAGAACCAACGCCGAAAAGAGAACTTTCTTTCTATTCAATTGCCTCTTAACAGATGCAAGATGTTTCGGCATTTCCCAGGTTAAATACCAGTAACTCCAAAGCAAGAAAGAAGCCACAAAAGCCAAAATAGCTCTCAAGAGTTGGATAGGAAAATAAAAAAATTTTAGGAAATCTTCTTGGTTCAAAAGAGGAGGAATGGGAAAATGGCTTTTAGCTATGACCAATTGAGTCAAGGCATAAAAAGCAAATACAAACCCTGCAACAATCCGCCACGACTTTAATCCCTTTTCACCCTGCCATGCGGCCAATAAAAATACAAGAGCTACAAAACACCCGCCACCAAAACCTAAAAGTGTGCGGGATGCCATATTCAAACCATCCAAATCGCCAATATACCAACCCACGCCTAATAAAATAAACAAAAAAATATAAACAAACCACGGAATTTTTTTTAGTTTTATAGAATTAAAACTCGCGCGGCCGAACTCAAACAACAATAAAAACGACACAGTCAAAATAATCAGTCTAAAAAATTTAAAAAAATGACTATCGCCGAGCGTTAGGGCAAAGAGATCCAGCCATTCATTAATCGCATGAACCAGGCCGAACAACCCTAACCAAAACCAACGCAGCTTTTCGCCATGTGTCCTGATCAACAAAAAGCAAACAGCAGCTAGCGTAAAAAAGCCCAGCCCGTAGATAAAATAAACATAGTCCATCTGGGATTTAAAAAAATCAATCATGGCGAGGAATCTTTCTCTTACAACTTCACACGCGTCTTAAAAAACCCAATTTAAACCAAAATAAAGATTTTTTACCCCGTTAGAGAAAACCGCCAGCTTTGTGTCGGCCGTTATCCAGCAATAAAGTTGACGGTGATTTAAAGCCACCATGAGCGCAAACCGTTAAAAAACATAGTTCTCTAACGGGGCCTACTTATCGGCTTTTAAGATAATCTCAAACCCTTGTGTCAGCCCATGATAATCCTCCGGAAACGGAGGAAAAGGCAAGGAATTTCCTATGCAATCAATGGCCAGTTTATCTAAGCGAAAATCCGTAGAAGAAATAACGCGCGGATCGGCTTTTAATCCACCGTCGTCCATCAAGACAAAACGCACTTTAACCTGACCCTCAAAAAGATGTTCTCTTAAACGAATATTCATCCACGCGTCCTGTACCTTATTGACAATATATTCCCGATAGTACCGATTGTCTTTAAATGCTGTCGCTTCCTTGGTCTTCGTCATATGGGTCTGGATCGCTTCAATATCTTTGTCTTTTGTCAAAGACGTATAGGGAAATGTTTCTTCGCCGCTAACAATATGGGGCGTTAAAAATATCACGAGTTCCGTTTTCGTCGATTCATCTCGAACGCTCCTGAACAAAAACCCCACCAAAGGCAAATCGCCCAAGAAAGGAAATTTTTTTACTTCTTTATCACGGGTATCTTTTTTAAGTCCTGCGATAACAATAGTGGCTCCATCTTTGACCATAATGGCGGTCTCAGCTTCTGACGTCGTCACGATCGGAATCTGGGTTATCTGTCCCTCGGAAATAATATCCGTAGTTTTTGAAGAACTGATTTCAGGCCTGATCTTCATAGTCACAAAACCGTCGGCATTAATCGTAGGCGTGACATAAAGCTTTATCCCGACATCCACAAAACTAACCGATTGGGACGTAACTGCGGTCGTGCCGGTCTGTGATACCGTCGAGGTGATGTAAGCTTCTTTGGTCCCAACTAATATCTTAGCCTCCTGATTATTCAAAGCCATGATGCGTGGACTTGAAATAATTTTCGTTTTTCCGATCACGCGTAATAAATTAATAACGGATTTATACTGCCCCTGCTGTGTTACCTCGCTGCCTGCGGCGGCAACACCGAAAGACAATATATTAGGAATAGCTGTAGCGTCCGATAAGACCGGTGCCGGCAGAGAACCTGCAAAACGCATATTCTTCTTCAACCAATAATCCCAATCAACGCCCATGGAAAACTGGTCTTTCAAAGGATTGATCTCAACAATCTGCGCATCGATGACGACCTGGCGCGTCTTCTCGTCAAAAGCTGCTATAAGCCGGCTGACTTCCTCCAGCTTATTTCGCGAATCCGTGACGGCAATTTTATTGGTTCGAGCGTCCACCTTCACAGAACCAACCCCCTTGGTCAAAACCTCCTGAACACTAGGGCTGATCTTATCCGCTTGGGCATATTTTAAATTAAATATTTGCGTTTCAATAAGGATGTCAGCTTTATGAATAAAATCTTCCATTTCCTTTATTTTCTGAGGTGTGTCGATCAAAATAACCGTATTCGAACGCCCATCCACAATCACCCTGCCGATATTCGTTTTCATTTGATTCAAAGACTGAGATAAATCCATTGCATTTGCGTACTTCAAACTCACTGATTTAATCTTTTTTTTATCCTGATAACGCTCTCCATAA
This sequence comes from Candidatus Omnitrophota bacterium, assembly GCA_020052645.1. Classification (GTDB taxonomy): domain Bacteria; phylum Omnitrophota; class Gorgyraeia; order Velamenicoccales; family Velamenicoccaceae; genus JAGVOQ01. The sequence goes on along the minus strand of JAGVOQ010000033.1, from coordinate 2,690 downwards.
AGAAGCTCATAATCCCTTTGCGTCATGATATTAATAATATTTCCTTTTGTTTCATAAGCCAGATCATTCGCCAGGATCACGATCTCAAAAGCATCCCGAACATCAATGTCTTTAAGGAAAAGCGCCACCCTTCCTGTCACATTTTTCCCGATAACAAGGCTTAACGAAGAACGCTTGGCCAACATCTGAAGGACATCAACAACATCCATGCCCTTAACTTCAAGAGTAATAAGATTAGCGTTCTGTCCCGAAGAGCCGCCGCTCAGAGGCACCGCAACGCTGGCGTTTCGAGACTTACTGTCGTCTTCAGGAAGATATATCTTTTGCTCCTGTGCGAAATTAGAATGAGGTGAAAACAAAGACAAAAACAGCCCCATAACAATGATTGATAAAGCCCTTTTCATCTTTCGTTCCTTTCCGGTTTACCCCGTTAGAGACAGGTTGCCCTTAAGCAACACAAAGAGGTTTTGGCAATACTCCGACTCAATATTCTTTCGATTTTACTCATTGACAAGCTCTGCGTCGTTCTCTAACGGGGTTTACCCCGTTAGAGAACGACGACCACCAGCATTCTTTAAAAACAGTGGCTTTATCCCATAGCCACCTTTTAAAAACAATACCTTCTCACACGCTAAACTAGAGTGGTTTTTCTCTAACGGGGCTTATAAAAAAAGTTCGTATTTTTGACCATGATATCCCAAAATAACCTTACCTTCCTGAATGTCTTCAACCTGGAATTCACCGAAAAACCCATTTTTGGCGACGTAAAAAGTCTTTTGATCTTTTTTATTTTGAATAATGGCCTCAGGATTTTCTCCTGAAAGGACACCCACAAGCGACAAATCTTTAATCAAATCCAAATTAACGTCCTTAGCCGGCGCAACCATGACTTCAGTAGATGTTAGCGCGGCAAAAAGCTCCTGACCCTGGACTCCTTGATGATAAGAATCATAGGGCTTCAACGTCGGCAAAGGTTCGACCTTCTCCTCTTCAACCACAATTGCGCTTTTAAAGCCTTTTTGTTCTTTAGGAAAAAGCAAAGGATCCAAATAACAGTATATCAAATATAAGCACGAGATGAAAAAAAGACTCTTGATCACGAAGGATGCGTTAAAATTCAAAGAAAAAGCCTGCCGTGGAGCAAGAATTTTCGCAGTGCCGGAAAGCTCCGGCTTAGGAGCATCGGCCGCAGAACTCGACCCCTTATCTTTTCTTATCAAACGCAAAAGTTTTTCTTCAGGAGATTGATTATCGCGCATACTCCTGCCTTTCACAAATAAGTTCCTCAATAATATCACGATCGACAACAGACCGTTCTTTCATGACCGCCAGCTCCAGGGCATCATGGCATAAAATAGATATCTTACGTGGATAGCCCGAAGTGTGCCGATAGATCAAACCAATAGACTCATTGGTAAAAATATTGTTTTCAAAACAATATCCAGCGGCTTTAAGCCTGAAAAAAATAAGGTCTTTTACTTCTTCTTCAGATAAAGGGTTGATGGTGTATTTTAAAGAAACGCGGTCCATGAAATTTCTCACCCGGGTAACCCTTGGCAACAACTCAACTTGCGCCATAATCACCAACTGTAATAGCTTATACTCATTAGTCTCATAATTCAAGAGCATCCTTAAGACCTCTAGATTCTCCATTGAGATCTTCTGTCCTTCGTCGATCAACAAAATAATAGTCTTATTTTCATCAACGCCTTTTTGAAATAAATACTTCTGTAAAGCTTCCTTAAAATCAAGGGTTGAATTAAATTCGCTTGATATGCCAAACATCTTTACCAGGCTTAACAAGAATTGGAATTCGGATTTGTGGCTCGGGTCCAAAATCATATGAAAAATATACTCCTGTTCGTCTTTGAAGGTTTGTAAAAGTGCCCGAGACAATGTTGTTTTTCCCGTCCCAACATCTCCTAAAATCAAACTCAAACCTCGACGAAGCCTAATCGCGATCTCCAATCGTTTTAACGCAGTCTCATGGCTGACAGAATGATAGAAAAAATCCGGATCCGGGCTCGTGGAAAAAGGTTCTTTAGTTAGCCCGAGGGTCGCAAAGTAACTCATTTTTGATTTCCTTGATTGACTTTCCCTGCCTGCGCAGATCGTGAATAGTTTTTAATTTTTCTAATGTTGAATCCCCAAAAAAACGAAAACGGGTCTCAGGACTGCGACCCGTTTCTTTAATTAAGCCAATTTTAAGATAGTATTTGAGCGTATGAATTGAATAACCGCTCAATCGTGCTAAGTCTTTAATTAAGTATAAGTTATAGATAAATACCTCCCCCACTCTCTAAATAGAGAGTACTCTCGTTATTTTACCATGTCAAGAACATAATGCTAAATAAAAAAGCACTCATGAACTTCTTCATAAGTGCTTTTATAGAGCCCACCTTAAACTAAAAGCCCAAGAGTTCTTTTAAGGCGATATACCCAAACAACCAACCTTAATGTGATTACAAGAAGTCCTGCCATAGGCAGGACAACCACAATCAGACACGCCTTGAAAAGGCTTAAGTTTTTAGACCGAGAAGTATAAGTTAATACAGTTCAATTTATTTCAACAAATTAACTCGTCTTAGTCGTAGCACTGGCCACATTGGAATAGGTAGAATACGCATTCCCATCATGCGCTCTGACGCGATAATAGTACGTTGTGCCTGACGAAAGATTCGTACTAGAGT
>JAGVOQ010000028.1 GCA_020052645.1 Candidatus Omnitrophota bacterium | reverse complement strand
TGATTGTTTGAAAGAAAAAAGGAGCCCCGGACTTTAGTCCCTTCCTTTATGATGATTAGGAAGGACTACCCTTTCTGGGTTAGCCCGGGGGATTCCACTAAATCTGTTTCTTTATTTTTTATTTCTTTTTTTTAATATTTTGTTATAATATATCAGATTTTCTCGCCGGTCATCCAAGCATTTAAAAATGACAAGGGCGCGTTAAGTTAGAAAAAAGATTTGATGGAGTGTTTTTTTAAGATCCCATTTGACAGGTAAAATACCCAATCAAGGACAAATTTAAGGAGGAGCAATGGCGGTACTACATTTGAATGATGAAAACTTTAGAAAGGAGGTTGTGGAATCTAAAAAGCCATGTTTGGTAGATTTTTGGGCAGAGTGGTGCGGTCCTTGCAAGCGGGTCGGCCCTGTGGTTGATGAACTTGCCGTTGAATATAAAGGAAAATTTAGAATTGCAAAACTTAATGTTGAAGAGGGTCAGCGCACGGCTCAATTTTATGGCGTTATGTCTATTCCGACGCTTTTATTTTTTGAGGATGGGAAAGTAACTGAGCAAATTATCGGAGTGGTTGGAAAAGAAGAACTTAAAGCCAAAATAGAGGAACATCTTTAGATAAAATGGATACTATAGCCTTAATTCGAGAGAAAGCGAAGAAACAATCAAAGACGATTGTATTGCCTGAAGGGAACGACGAGCGTGTTCGAAAAGCGGCAGAGTTTCTTATAAAAGAGAAGATTGCTAACATCATTTTATTAGATCAGGATTCCCTGGATCCTCAGAAAGTTGATCAATATACGGAATTATTTTTTCAATTAAGACAGCATAAGGGGGTTTCCAAGGATGAGGCCCATGAGGTGGCTCGTAATCCTGTTTTTTACGGCGCTCTTATGGTTAGGGAAGGCCTTGCCGATGGATTTGTGGCAGGAGCTGCAACTACGACTTCGGATGTCGCGAAAGCCGGTCTATATTGCATTGGTATTGATAGACGGATTGCGACGATTGCCAGTTGCTTTATTATGATCGTGCCAAATTGTCCCTATGGAGAAAATGGTGTTTTTATTTTTGCGGATTGTGGTATTGTCCCTGATCCGACCACGCGTCAGTTGGCGCAGATCGCCCTTTCTGCCGCGGAGTTGAAAAAGCAAGTTCTGGGTGGAATTCCACGAGTGGGTATGTTGAGTTATTCTACGAAAGGTTCAGCGGGCGGCCGTTTTGTTGAAAGGATCCGTGAAGCAACGGCCATGCTCCATGAAATGGCCCCGGAAGTAATCATCGACGGTGAGATCCAGGTAGACGCGGCTATTGTTCCGGAAGTCGCCAAAATAAAAAATCCAAACAGCCCTATTAAGGGCGATGCGAATATTCTTATTTTTCCTAATTTAGAAGCGGGGAATATTTCCTACAAATTAACTGAACGACTTTCTGGCGGAAGAGCGCTGGGCCCTTTGCTTATGGGTTTAGTTAAGCCATGCAGTGATTTATCTCGCGGTTGTCAATGGGAAGACGTGGTGGACTGTGCCGCTGTAACGGCGATTCGGGCTCAGGTTGAATCCCAGGGTGAAAACATATGAGACATTGCAAGATCCTGGTGATCAACTCTGGCAGTTCTTCTATTAAGTATAGACTTTTTGATGTTCGCACAAATAATAATAAACATGACGCTCATTATGATCTTTTGACCAAAGGGCTGATCGAAAAAATCGGTCAACAAGGCTCAGGGGTTAGCGATCACAAGCAGGGGATTCAGGTTCTTCTTAATCAATTGGTGGCATCCCGCGAAACGGGTTTAAGCAGTTTAAACGACATCTGCGCTATTGGTCATCGAGTGGTTCATGGCGGCGTTACTTTCGGACATCCGGCACTGATAACAGATGAGGTTATTTCTAAGATCAGAGATTGCATTGAGCTGGCCCCGTTGCATAATCCTGCTAATTTGGCCGGTATCGAGGCCTGTAAAGAATTGCTGCCTCAGACAAAACAAGTAGCTATTTTTGATACGGCTTTTCATCAGACGCTGCCGGAACATGCCTATATTTACGGTTTGCCGTATGAATATTATGAGAAATATAATTTGCGTAAATTTGGTTTTCATGGAACTAGCCATCATTATGTGGCTCACGAAGCTGCTCGTTTGCTTAAAAAACCTCTAAAAAAATTAAAAATTATCACATGTCATTTAGGCAATGGATGCAGCATTACCGCGGTTAAGAATGGGAAGTCCGTGGATACTAGCATGGGGTTTACGCCGTTGGAAGGCTTGGTTATGGGTACACGTTGCGGGGACATTGATCCCGCGTCCGTTATCTTTTTGGCAGATAAAGAGAATATAAGTCTGGAGCAGATCGATAAGGTGTTGAATTATAAGAGCGGCCTTAAGGGGATTTCAGGTATTAGCAATGATATGCGTGAGATTAAACAGGCCGCACGCCAGGGGCATCACCGCGCCAAACTTGCTTTGGATATTTTTACCTATCGCATTAAAAAATATATCGGTAGTTATGTCGCTGCCTTGGATGGCGTTGATGCCATTGTTTTTACTGCAGGCATTGGCGAGAACGAGAAAGATATACGGCAAAAAATCATAAAGGGGTTATTTAATTTCTTAAATCGGAAAAAAGTTAAGGTCTTTGTTATTGCGACCAATGAAGAGTTGATGATCGCCAAGCAGACTTTTCATTTAGTGAAATGAGGTGTTCCTATGCAAAGAATCATGTGTAAGTCAAAAATCCATCGTGCTACTGTCACAGGCACGGAGCTGAACTATGAAGGAAGCATTACGATCGATTATCTTCTTTTAGAGGCGGCGGATATTTTGCCAGGAGAAAAAGTGGAAGTCCTTAATTTGAATAACGGCTCACGTATTGAGACGTATGCGATTCTTGGGGTAGAGGGAAGCGGTGAAATTTGTTTGAACGGCGCTTCGGCGCGCTTTGCCTGTAGGGGCGACCAGGTGATCATCCTGGCCTATGCGATCGTTGGCGATGAGGATGCCAAAAAAATTAAAATAAAGGTTGTTCATGTCGACGCTTCCAATAAAATTAAGGCTAAGGTTTTACGGTGATGCATCTTTAAGAAGAAAAGCCAAGCCAGTTGCAAAAGTGACAGAGAAAGAAATGGCTATTCTCGCTGAGATGGCTCAAATCATGCGTTTAGCCGGTGGTGTCGGTTTAGCAGCTCCTCAGGTTGGGATCAATCGGCAGATCATCGTTATTGATATCGGGGAAGGCCCTCGTGTTTTTATTAATCCAAAAATCTTTAAACGTTTGGGGTGCGATACGAAAGAAGAGGGCTGCTTAAGCCTTCCCGGAGTTTTTTTAAGTGTTAAGCGGGCGAAAAAAATAACGGTTACAGCATTGAATGAAAAAAATGAAGCGGTAACCTTAAGCGCTGACAATCTGTTGGCGCGTGTTATCCAGCATGAGATGGATCATTTAAAAGGGAAGTTGCTTGTTGACCACGCCAATATTTTTAAGAAAATAGAATTGAAAAGAAAATTAAGGGCATTATTAAAGCATAAAAAAGAAGTTTTATGACGTGTTTGAATAAAAAAAAGAATCTTCTCTCGTGCAGTTGTGAATATCACGCGTGTCCTCGCTACGGGCTTTGCTGTGAGTGTTTGTCTTATCATCGCCAAGAGGGCCAGCTGCCTGCGTGCCTAAGAGAGGGCAGTGAGCAGAATTTGAATACACCTTAAAAGGAATATTTTAAAAAACAGGAGTTTATGCCAATGTTGGATTTGGTTGTGGTTGGGGCAGGACCCGCAGGCATCACTGCAGCTCTTTATGCAGGACGGTCGAAATTAAAAACGAAAGTTTTTGAGAAACTTGGTGTCGGCGGTCAGTTGTTGTTGACGGAACATATCGAGAACTATCCAGGCATTTATCAGATGAAGTCTTACGACTGGATCGAAATGGTAAAAAAACAGCTCGTTGAGCTTAAAAGCGTAGAACTCACAGAGGATGTAAAAGTCGAATCAGTAGAATGTAAGGATGGTTTTTTTAAAGTATTTTATTCTTCACAAGGCCAGTCGCTCAAACAATTCGTTGAGACCCGAAGCGTCATTGTAGCCTCAGGAGCTCAACCCAAACGTTTGAATCTTCCCAATGAAGTCTCTTTGACAGGCCGCGGTGTTTCTTATTGTGCTACGTGCGATGGACCTTTTTTCAAGGATAAAGAGGTTGTTGTTATTGGAGGGGGAGATACGGCCATTGAAGAAGCGCTTTATTTGACGCGATTCGCTAAGAAGGTCACGATCGTTCATCGAAGAGAGGAGCTTCGGGCCACTGCAGTTTTAAAAGAAAAAGTCACTAGCAATGAAAAGATTGCATTTAAATGGGAATCTCTTCCGATTGAAATCATTGGTTCCAAAAAGGTTGAGGCCTTAAAAATAGAAAATGTGAAAACCGCCGGTAATGAAGTGATTCCTTGTGACGGAATTTTTATTTTTGTCGGGTTTGTTCCTGATACAGACTTCTTAAAAAATCTTATGGATCTTGATAAAGAGGGCTATGTGTTGACTGATGAGGAGATGATGTCTTCCTGCGACGGTATTTTTGCCTGCGGGGATTGCCGTAAGCGGGCGTTAAAGCAGGTGGTGACGGCGTGTGGCGAAGGGGCTTTGGCCGAATATCACGTGGAAAAGTTTTTGCATAATGGAGCCACCTTAGGCTAAAAGCCTGGGGTTCTTTTTAAGCGGAATGCCCAAGCGGCCACAACCATTCGCGCCTAAAAGGGCGCGTTTTTAGGCCGCGGGGTATAAAATTTAAAAGATAAATTGAAAAAAATCACTGCAGTTTTTTTAAGAATCAGCGTAACGTTGGCCTTGCTGATTTTTTTGTTTTTTAAGACGGATTTTAAAGCCTTGAGTGAAGTGTTAAAATCCTCTGATTGGTTTCTAATGCTTTTGGCTCTTTGTGCTTTTTTCCTGCTCAACATCGTCTGTCTTTTGCGCTGGTGCATTCTTTTGAAAGGGGCTGATATCAATCTGCCTTTTGGCCGTCTTTTTATCTCCTATTTTTCTTCCCAGTTTTTTAATCTTGTGTTGCCAAGCACTATAGGCGGAGATGCGGTCCGTACACTGGACATTGCCAAATATGCCAATAAACATTCAAGCAATATTTTGGCTACTGTTATCTTAGACAGGGTGGCAGGGTTTTTTGGGCTGATGACGATCCTTATTTTCTCATTAGGATTTGGCTTCAAGCTTTTACGTGACGAAGGTATTCTTATCGTCGCGCTGCTTTTGTTGTTGATGATCGTTTTTCTGGCTGCCACCATATTTTCACGCAGGTTTGCGAAATGGATCTGTTATCTTATCCCTTTTGAAAAATGGAAAACTTATGTGAACCAGATGCAGTCTGTGACTTTAAGCTACCGAAAGAAAAAAGGGATTTTATGCGCCGCCTGGCTTTTCTCTCTTTTGATTCAGGCAGGCATGTCGTTTGTTTATTATATGGTGGCTCACGCGATCCAGAGCCCTATTCCTCTGATTTATTTTCTTATCGCCGTTCCTGTGATTTCTTCGATCGCGGCCATTCCGATTTCTTTAGGAGGATTGGGCTTGCGGGATTCTGCATCTGTCGTTATTCTAGGTAAGTTCGGATTGCCGGCGGAAAAAGCGCTGGCTCTCTCGTTGTCAAATTTTGGTTTTATTTTTATTT
>JAGVOQ010000049.1 GCA_020052645.1 Candidatus Omnitrophota bacterium | reverse complement strand
GTTCAGCAGGATGAAACACTTTAGCGAAGTCTAAAGATTCCACCAGACTTCGAAATTCTGCGGCGAAGCCAGACGAAGCTAAACGTGAAATCCTGCGTTTTTTAAGCAGGATGAAACATTTTAGCGAAGTCTGGTGGAGCAGAGGAGATTTGAACTCCCGACCCCCACGTTGCGAACGTGATGCTCTCCCAGCTGAGCTACTGCCCCGAAACAATTCAAATTTTTTTATATTTTACTGAGATAATGAATATAATCAAGAAATAAAACGACTCTACCGAAGGCTAAAACCCCTGAAGGTTACATTAGAAAAACCCGTTAATTCCGGATTTGTATAATTAGGTTCATTTTCCGGATCTCTTCTTAAAGCTATCATAAGCATGGCTGTTCCATTGGTTTCGTTGATGGGGAATGCAGGAAAAATAGCAAAATTAACGCAATGAGTCGTAAACGTGACGTTATTTTCGGGTACTTTTGTATCCGGAAAATACACAACTGCATGTGTTGTATTATTCCAACAGTAAGCCGACCAACCATCCAGACTATCCGCCCTTAAGTTATGATTTGTATCGTATCGCATTTGAAACGTGTAATCGTTAAGCCCAAAAATTACTGTGCTAAACGGTGACATACCGAACGCAAAAGAACCTGAAGCCCTAATAACAGAGTTAGAGACTGACGTCAATATAGCGGTCATCTCCGCTAAAAATTTACCCTCAGTATCGGTATTGACAAAAATACGCCGGGCACCCAGCTCAATAGATAATGCCGTTATCAATATCAATGCCAACAAAAGAATACCCAGCATCATTTCAATAAGCGTCATTCCACATTTGTTAAAAAATCTAATCAATCAATCACCCCATCGTACCTGAACAGATACCTTTCTTGCCTTATATCTACCTGCTGCCACGTCTTCTCCACCGCGCTCAACCCTATAACGAATTTTATAATATGAACTTGGAACATCCCGCCAATCAGCCTTAGTAGGTTGCGCTGCATTCCAAGCGTCCGGAGCAAAAGGATTCCCATTAGGATCTGTAAAATCACCATAAGGCATACTCCAGGCTGTCCAATTGATATAGCCACGCCCCCGTTCAAGAAAATTCCTGGCGATTTCAACCGCCTGAAGTCTCATTTTGGCTCGTGCGATAAGGAAACGTCCGGAAACAAGAATGCTAAACATCCCTGCGGCAATAAAAGAAAGGATAATGGTCGAGACAATGATCTCAACTAGAGTAAATCCCGTATTATTTTTTCTAAAAAATTTAAACAAAATCGCTCTATATTTATGCAAGAAATAAATCCTCAAATATTAGCTTATATAGGGGTAATTACAAGGATCACAAACAGGTTCATCATCTGCCGGCGTAATCGTAAATACCCTCATGCCACCACTCCCGCACGCCGCGGGGCTCCCACCTTTACAAGCTTGAACTATATAGCTATCCACAGTACCTGATCTTGTCCCCTGCAAACGGATATACCAGCCTCCTGGACTCAAGGCTAAATTCAACTGATCATTGATCGAACCAACATTATCATTCCAAGCGCCGCCATCGCTAAAAGAACTATAAAAACCGTATTTAGCAAAATACTGCCTATTAGCAATGGCTATCAACTTAACGGCATTGATTGCGGTTTTATCCAAGGCTTTCTCTCTTTGAATCGTATAATTCGGGATAACGATAGAAGCTAAAACACCGATGATAACAACGACAATAAGCAATTCAGTTAAAGTAAACCCCGTTAGAGAACTTCGTTCTCTAACGGTTTGCGCTGATGGTGGCTTTAAATCACCGTCAGATTTATCGCTGGATAACCGCCGACTAAAGTCAGCGGCTTTCTCAATCGAGGTAGAACCACGCATAGAATCATTATGTCCTTTTTCTCTCATATAGTCTCCGATCAGCATCGAACTATTATAAAAAACCCGGTGTTCCAGTTATGGCTCCATCCTGATCAATCGATATATCGTATTCATAGACTGAATCAGGCTGTTTGCCCCCACCGTTGTTACGCCAACAACGATGAGCCGTCACCGTATAGCCGTCTCCAGCAGGAATAAATTCATACCAGAAATAATGCTTAGGATCGCAGGACGAACTAGGGACATCAAAAATACTCAACGCGCGATAATCATTCACATACCCATCCCACTCAAAATAATAAACATTTTCTGACATGCGGATCAATCCTAGGATTTGGCGGGCTTCTGCAGAGCGACCCTTTTCCACCGTTTTAAGATACGTCGGTATACCGATACTGGCTAAAATTCCTATAATAACAACAACAATGCTTAATTCTAATAACGTAAACCCCGTTAGAGAACGAAGTTCTCTAACGGTTTGCGCTGACTGATGTCTTAGAGCACCGTCAGCTTTATAGCTGGATAACCGCTGAACAAAGTCAACGGCTTTCTCTAACGGGGTAAAACCTTTTTTCAGTTTTTTGTTTTCCATAAGCTAAAATTAGTTAAAAAATTTTCAATGAAAATGCTCCAGCAACGCCTTTTGTGGATTTTTAAGGATTGCTGGAGCATTTTTTAAAGCCCCCTCATTCTAAACTTTGTTAACAAACTAGATTATAGCAAACCAAGCGAAGTTACTGCTGCATCACCAGATATATTTCCACGCAATGTAATTTGAATAACATAATTACCAAAACTTGGATTGTCCTGGTTATTTCTGACTACCTCAGCGACGATTGCATCTTCATCATTGAGATCGCTGGAGATAACACCAGTCAGATCAATGGTAAAATATCTCGGTGTAGAAAATTCAAGATCCAGGTCTGTTGTTATCTGAGAATATGACGCCCACTGAGCGCTATACCTCATTTGAGCGCTCCTTATCGCACCCAAAAGAGCCTTCGCTTCAGAGACTCTACCTTTTTCAGCGATTCTGATATACCTAGGTAAAGCGATTGATGCGAGAATACCAATGATGATAACAACGATGATGAGTTCAAGTAACGTAAAACCTAACTTATTTCTTTTTTTCATTTCCTTCCTCCTCCCATATGTTGTTTTATTTTTTTTAAAAATCTATATTAATTTTAAAGGGTTTATTTTTTACTATCGAAATTCACCACCTCCCTTTAATGAAATAATATTAGCATATATTCAAACTCAAGTCAACTATCCAGAAGTTTTCATAAACGCTAAACTAAATATTGGCAAAAAGATAGAAATAACCATAGCGCCGATAAGGATACCCATAAAAACAACCATAAGCGGCTCAAAAATCGTTGCCAACCGGATTACAAAAGTTTCTAGGTATTCCTGGTAAAACTTCGCAATACGCTTGAGCATGTTTGATAATTCACCGATTTCCTCGCCGATAGAAACCATCTGAATAACCATTGGCGTAAAAAAATCACTCTTCTCCATAGGCACAGCCATGCTCCGGCCTTCTTTAACGCTCTTTTTAATAAAAGCAATTGTTTCGGCCATCTTCAAAGAACCCGCGCTACGTTCAGAAATCTCAAGCGCGTAAAGTATTGGTACACCGCTTTCAATTAAAATAGACATGGTGGTTGCAAAGCGTTCAAGAAAAAGAAACCGAAAAAAATCTCCAAAGATGGGAACCTTAAATTTAAATTCTTCAATCGCGCGATCTAGCGGTGGCCTCTTGGAAAAAAACTTAAAAAGAAAAACAAAAACAGTAATGATGCCCGCGAGAAGAAAAAACTTCTTTGTCAAAAAATTACTAAGACCGATCAAAATCCTCGTCGGCAAAGGAAGTTCGACGCCGAACGAAGTCAGGATTTTTGCAAAAGTCGGCACGATTTTAATAACAAAGAAAAATACAGCCAACAAAGAAACTATTAAGAGGATTCCGGGATACATAAGCGCCGAAATGATTTTACGTTTAAACGACATCGTCTCTTCCAAATAATAGGCCAATTTATCCAAAACAGTCGGCAGGTTGCCGCTCGCCTCACCGGTTTCAATAAGATTTACCCATAAGGAATCGAATATATCCGGAAACTTCCCGATAGAATCTCTTAATGTTCGGCCGGCCTCCATATCCTGACGTATTTGATTGATCACGGTAAATAATTTATTACTGTCTACCTGTTTAGAAACAATATCTAAAGATCTCAATAGGCTGACTCCTGCGGACAACAACATGGAAAGCTGACGAGAAAAAAGAACAAGATCGTTAGGAGTAACGCCATTATGCGTAAACTGTTTTTTTTCTCTTGTTTTTGTTTCTTTAGTAAAGGAAGGTTCTTTTTTATTAAGGTCAAAAGGAATAATAGACGTAACGAGAAGTCCACGCTTCTGAAGCTGAAAAAGGACTTCATCTTGGCTGGGTCCTTCAATAACTCCCGATTCGCGATCACCGGTGGTTTTTCGTGAAATATAAGAGAACTTAGGCATTACTCGATCCCGATTGTAGCACTCAAGGCCTCTTCTAAAGACGTGATCCCCGCCTGAGCTTTTTTGACTCCACTGTCATAAAGAGAAAGCATCCCATGTTCAACAGCGACTTTCCTGACTTGACGCGCATCAACGCCACCGACAATATACTGTCTTATTTCTTCATCAAAATACAAAACTTCAGAGATACAGGTTCTTCCTCTATATCCAATATGATTACACTTATCGCAGCCTTTTGGTTTATACAAGAGATCAGACCCCAACTTGAATCTCTCCCGTTCATCCGGAGTCGGCTCATAAGCCTCCTTGCACTCCGGACACAACTTTCTGACCAAACGTTGAGCCACAACCAGCAATAAAGAAGGCATCAATAGATAAGGTTCAACACCGATGTCGATCAAGCGCGTAATCGCTGTAGGCGCATCATTCGTGTGAAGCGTACTTAAAACCAAATGACCTGTTAAAGCTGAGCGCACACAAATTTGGGCTGTTTCTAGATCACGGACTTCACCGACCATCATGATGTCCGGATCCGATCTTAAAAAAGCCCTTAAGGAAGAGGCAAAAGTCAAACCTATTTCCGGCTTAATTTGGACCTGGTTAATCCCATCCATGTGATATTCCACAGGATCTTCTACGGTGACGATATTTTTTGTAGGGCTTTTGATCTCATTTAATGCCGCATAGAGCGACGTCGATTTTCCGCTTCCTGTTGGACCGGTCAAAAAAATCAATCCATAAGGCGCTTTAATAGCCCGACGGAAAAGTTCCAGCTGTTGGGGGATAAAACCCATTCCCGTAAGATCAAAGACCATTCCTTCCTTATCCAATATTCTCATAACGATCTTTTCACCATAAATGGTCGGCATTGCCGCAATACGTAAATCGATATTTCTGCCTTCAATGCGCACAGGAAAACTACCGTCCTGAGGCAGACGTTTTTCGGCGATATCAAGTTTTGAGAGAATCTTGATTCTTGAAATAATAGGTAAATGCAGATGTTTGGCCGGAGGAGGAATTTCATGGAGTACACCGTCAATTCTATAGCGCAGACTGATCTTATCTTTAAAAGGTTCTATGTGTATATCTGAAGCGCGCTCATCAATGGCCTGCTTAATGATCAGATCGACAAGCTTAACCACCGGGGCCTCTTCAGCTCTTGCGATCAGGCGGTCGATGCTTAATTCCTCAGCAGCTTCTTCGTAATGAGGCTCAAAGTCGTCTGTTTGTTTATAGGAATCCTTGACCGCTGAATCTAAGATATCACGCTTCCCATAAAAATCATCGATAGCCTTTAGTATTTCAGACTTCGTCGCAATAAGAGGATTGATTTCGCATCCGGTCATTTTGCGCAAATTATCGATCAAAATAATATCCAAGGGATCTGCGATAGCACACGTCAAAGAATTCAACGTTTTGGCTAACGGCAAAACATAATTTTTCAAAGCAAATTCTTTTGAAACCAAATGATCAAGATTTTGATCAGTGGTAGGTTTTATTAAACCTGCCCCAATCGTTACATAAGGAAGATTCAACTGCTTGCCAAGCGCAACGACCACATCCTCTTCAGTCACCATCCCCAGCTTCAGGAGGATCTCGCCGACACGACCGCCCTCCTTAGCCTGGACTTTAATCACATCGTCCAGCTGGGCCTGTTTGATAATCCCTTCCTTGATCAGGATTTCTCCTAATTTCAAATATGCGCGCGACATGAATTTTCCTTTAATGTTGACGGCTCAATCTTTTAAAAAAAATAAAAAAACCGTAAAATGTTCTAAAAACAGATTAATTTTCCCACCGTTTTAATGTATTGTCAATCTCTTCCTTCTTGGCAAAAGGAGAACTTTGCTCACGAACAGGTATAGATTGAGGCAATCCAGAGGTCGCTTTAGCCAGGACCGCAACATTATCTTGCCCAATGATGTGCGGCGTGATGAACACAATCAACTCTCGCGTTTCATGTGATTTATTTTTATGACGAAACATGCTTCCCACCAAAGGAAGGTCGCCAAAAAAAGGAGTTTTTGTCCTTGTGTCTGAATCCACTTCTTTGATCAATCCGCCCACCACGATCGTCTCACCGCTCTTAACAGTCAACGTCGTAACAGTCGTCCTGATTTCAGGGTCCCTAAATTTATAACTCATATTTGACCCGGCGAACGTTAAAGCGTTTCCTTCTTTGGCCGCGGCGACCATCGGCTTAACATGCAACGTGATATTGCCGCTGGCAATGTCAACCTGTGGCGTTACTTTTAGGGAAACTCCCGTCTCGTAACGTTCAGCTTCCACCGTCGATGTCCCAGCCCCAGAAGCGTCAGAACTGGCCGTATTCTTAACCCCGATGGATTCATTGGTCACAATTTTAATTTCCGACGTCTCATTGCTGGTCATCACAATGCGCGGCCTAGCCAGATATTTTGTCCTTGTGTCTGTGGTCAACAATTCTAACATCGCCGTAAAACCGGTAGCACTGAGAGATCCTCCTGTCAAAGCTTTAGCAGGAAGAGATGTCTTCCCTTTGTCGTTTTGGATGTCTAAAGGCCATCTTAAACCGGACATAGAATTTCCCGAAAAAGAAAACCATGTTTTACCAACGGTAACACCCATTTCATCAAGAAGGGTTTTATCAACATCCAACATCTCAACTTCAACGAGCACTTGAGGAGCCTGGACATCTAAAAGCGCAATAATTTTATCAATCGCCTCAAATTGACTCGGGACATCTGTCACAATCAAACTGTTGGTCCTGTTATCCGCCACGATCTTTCCGTTCGGAGACACAACGTTTTTTAAAACATCTTCTAAGTTACTCGTTTCCACAGCAGCGTCTTCTTGAGTACTCGCACCGCTCATCCCACCCTCTGCTGAAGCAGTTTGTTCTGTGCCTGCCGCAGAAATCGCAGCATCCAATTTTGAATTTTTTAAACGCGCGTACCTAAGATTGTACACTTTTGTGATCAATTCAATATCCGGCAAGCCTGTTTCTTTAACGATAAAAACATTGCTTCCAGGATCAAGAACATATTTCAAATTATTTGCCGCCATGATTTTTTTTAACGCTTCCTGAAGCGGCACATTGTCAAGATAAAGCGTTACCTGCCTATCCTGAACATTTTGAGACGCGATAAAATTCAAACCTGCCTGTTCTGAAAATATTTTTAAAATATTAGTCAGGCTTGCGTTTTGAAAATCCATCGAGATCTTTCGATAGGATTCCTTGGCGATCAGTTCAGTTTCATAAAAGTTGAAATCCGAAGCCACAATCAACGAAGAAAAGAAATAAAAAAAGAAAAATAAACTTAAAATTATTGAACAACGGCTTGTTTTCAAAAATTGAATTTTACTCATTAGATCCCCCTTTGCCAGAAGACTCGGCAGACAAACCTTCACGTTTCATTAAATATTCCTTATCATAATATTTGAACAAGATCCCCTCTTTGGTAATGCTGATGATTTCTGCTTCGTTGACCACATCGCCCTTTCCGTAAATTTTATCATCAATGATAGCCTTCGGCTTATCTCCACCCCAGACGATTCCAGTCACTTTAAGCGAAGAGGTATCAAAAGGTTTATCCTCATACGTCTTTATGTTCATGTCACTCCCCAAGGGCCCTAAGAATTGATCCGGCACAACCACCGAAGATTCAGTCACTCCAGGCTTTGGAAAATACTCCTCAAAAGGATCTCCTAAATCCTCGGGAACTTCTATTGACTCTTTTTTTTCAGACTCTGCGTCTTTTTGTTTTTTTGAAGCATCCGTCTTTGCCGCTTTGAGCTTTTTCTTTTCCTGAACTTTCAGCTTAGGATTTTTCTCTTCCTGTGTCGACTTTTCTGATTTTTCTTCATCAGGGGTCTGAGCAAAAACAAAGCCACAAAAAATGAAACAACTAAAAATAATCACACTCCGAAAATATGAAAACTTAAGTCTCAACATCATGATCTATTTTTTTAAATAGTATGTTTCTACTGAAAGCTTTATGTTCAATTGCGTCGCCTCAATCAGCTTTGGCTCTTCAGCGGCGTTCCTGTCCGAGCGCCTGATAGGCTGCAAGCGCAACTCAACAACTCTGACAATCCCTTTAGGAAAATTCTCAATCTTTTGGATAAATTTGGCCAATTCCTTGTATGTCCCCTCACACTGCAAATCAAAAGGAGTAACAGCATAATTCGCCTGATCTTCCTTCTTTCCTGGAGATATATTCTTTATCCTTAAGGGCACCTCACTTGCCAAGATGTTCAATTGATCAACAATCATACTTGTCTCCATTGAACTCCAGCTTTTCACTCTATATAACTTTATCTTGTCATTAAGGGATAAAATATTCTCCAAAGCCTTACCTTTTTCTTCTTCCAGTTTTATCGCTGATTTTAATTTATTATATTCAATCATTTGCTTCTGATAAACAGCCCTTGTTATAAATAAAAAGATAAAAACAACGAACACGATGACCATGTTCTCACGTTGTTTTAAAATAGCAGCTGTATCAAATGCCTTACTTTCGGACACGGGCCTTCTCCTCTTGTGCAACGCAATGAACTTCAAACAACACATAGGTAGGCGTATCACCTCGTTCGGCCTCCCTGTAAGATTTCAATTCCATTGAAGCGAAAGTATCGCTGAATTCTTTATGCTCTTTCATTTTCATGACAAATTTATTGATGTTCGAAGAACGCTCAGCATCACTCTCTGAAAATGAAGCACAGATCAAATCCAGGACTGCGCTCGGCCTTCTCATGTAAGACAACGAATTAATCCATATCCCCTTAGGTAAAAGCTCCGGTAAAATAATCAGTTTTTTATAAAGAGGTTGGTAAGAAATAGTCAGTTCCTTTAAAACTTTTTCCTTCGACTTGAATGAGTTTTCGCTGGATTTTATGCTATCTTTATTGACTAAATCAAGACCAGGCAACAAAGGAAGTTGCTGAATACTTTTAGCGGAAAATTCTTTTTGAAGAGGAAGCAGCTTTGAAAAACCCAGCCCATATCCCATTAAAAAAATAACAACGCCCAGCACACATCCTTTAACGATTGACCTTTTGAACTCTCTCCATAACGTGAGACCTAATTCAACAACGTTTTTCCCGGCGATTCCGGCCAGATTGAATGAAGCGGACCCTTGTGCGTCTTTAGACTTGCCAAGATTTAACGTGATCAACCCGGGTTGAACATTACGCAAAGAAGCACCATACGCTTTGGCCGCGTCTGAAAGCATCTCCATAGAACCGGCCTCAGCACCCATCAAATCCTCCAAAGCGATGAAAGTAACTTTCAAGCCCAATTCCTTATTAAAAGTTTCGGCAATTCCTTGATAAACCTTAGTAGACACGACGACGATTTCATCGACATCTTTTCTCAAAAATTGACGACGGTAATAATCCAGAGAAACCCTCACTTCATTGATCAAGCGGAAAAATATTGTTTCAAATTCCTCAGGACTGCCTTCGGCCGCTTTGGACGAAATCAGTTTGATATCCCGTGTAAAATTTGAGAAGCCTTTCTCAACAATCAAAATATTAGCTTCAAGCCTGTCAAATTCCAAAATCACATAAGACCGCTGATGAGAAACCTTATTCTTAATAGTCAAAAATCTAAAAAGACTGAATAAACCGGGTTCAAAAGCAAAAACATTGACATCAACTAATTTAAATAAATTTATATAATTAACGAGAGGCTCCTGACGGATGCCGCATAGCAAAACTTCAATAATCTTGGATTTTGACTTTACGCGATACTGGAAATCGAAAGCAAGCTCTTCCACCTTAAATGGAATGTACTTTTTCATTTCAAAATTAATACCCGCCGTCACTTCCGACATCGGGATATTGGGCATTTCAAAAAATCGTATGATAAGATCTTTGGGAGGGAGCGCTACGACAAGACTGCTTGAGCCGATCTTACTGTCCCGAAGGGCTTTTTTCATAAAGGCGATCAGCTCATCCTGTCTGCCCTTAAAAACTTCAAAGATATCATCAGTTATGACCTCAGGAATCTCCGATTCAAAAGTCGGATACGAAGCAGAAAAATGGGATTTCATCTTTCCACTTCCCTGCTGAACGATAACAACGCCCTTTGAGCTAAAATATATTCCGGCTAAATCTTTTTTTAAAAAAGGCAAAGGCGACATACAGTGTCTTAACTCCTTTATTTTGCTTTACGGTAACGAGCCCGAAGCCACTTATCCACGTCTTTTTTATCAAAACGCCAGACTCCTCCCACCTTGATTCCTGAGATCTTACTCTCATGCAACCAATTGTAAATGGTCTGCTTTTTAAGACGCAAATAACCGGCAAGTTCTTCAAGATCCATCAAACTATACATAAAACATGCATCTCCATACGACGAGAATCATTATAGACTTATATGGATTGTATTAAACCATACTAAATCTACTTTGTCAATAGTTTTTTTATATAAATTATTTTAATCTTACTTAAACTTACTTATGTTTACTTACGCCAAGACGCCTTCTTTTGTATCTTTGAGACTACGTCAAGGATTCATTTTTTAAAAATAATAGAAAGAATATCCTTAAAATTGTGGATAGTGGAATCCCCCGGGCTAACCCAGAAAGGGTAGTCCTTCCTAATCATCATAAAGGAAGGGACTAAAGCCCGGGGCTCCTTTTTTCTTTCAAACAATCT
>JAGVOQ010000036.1 GCA_020052645.1 Candidatus Omnitrophota bacterium | reverse complement strand
TATTACATTAAGTCTGTCTACTCCGCTGCGTAACGACTCGCAAAATTCTTTCATAATTTTGCGGCACTTCGCGGAGTTTCGCTAAAATATTACATTAAGGAGCTCAAAAAAATATCCCGAAGCAAACACTTCGGGATTATAAATAAATCTCTTTTCTGACCTTCTCCCCTCTAGGCTCTACTATTGGCTCAAGATTTTCACTTGATCTGTCTCGCCACTACTTCTTTGGCGGACTCGCAGGCTTTTCCGTGCATCTAAAAAACCACGGATTCACTGCCAGCTGGGAGTTTCACCCATCCCGAAGATCGAGCCTTAATATATCAACCCACTTAATGTTTGTCAAGGGTATTATTCTGTCGTATAATGAAATTCGCCTTAAGCTCAAAAGCCTTGAGTTCCTTTTTAAGCGGAATATCCAAGCGACCATCTTTAATGTGATTTCAGGAAGTCCTGCCATAGGCAGGGCGACCAACCTTAGCGTGATTATAAACCGCGAGGTATAAATGCGTTAAGAGAAAACCCCGTTAGAGAACTTCGTTCTCTAACGGGGTAAATCTACCATTCTTATGATTGAAAAAACAATAGCCCGAATCTTAAAAAAAGAAAAACTCAACCTTGCGGTCGCGGAATCCTGCACAGGCGGCCTGATCGCGCATGCGCTAACAAATATCCCCGGAAGCTCTGAATATTTTTGCTGCGGCATCGTGGCTTATTCAAATCAAGCCAAACAAAACCTTTTGAAAATTCCGGCTGAAACGATTAAAACCCGAGGAGCTGTCTCTAAAGAAATAGCCCTGGCCATGGCCGCAAACATCAAACACTTAAGCCAGGCGCACATTGGCCTTGGGATCACCGGCATTGCCGGGCCAGGCGGCGGTACATCCACAAAGCCTGTCGGGACTGTCTTTATCGCCGTCTCCATCGGACACCACGCTTACTTTAAAAAATTTAACTTTTCAGGAAACCGCATCAACATTAAGCAAAAAGCCAAAAACGCAGCCCTCTCTCTTCTAAAAACATGCCTCCAGCCGTAGAGAGCAAGAGACTTTTTATCGCCATTTGCCTCTCCGAAGAAATCAAACGCGTTTTAAGCAATATTATCGAAGAATTAAAAAAAAGCGGCTCAGACACCAAGTGGATCGAAAGAGAAAATATCCATCTGACCATTAAATTTCTAGGCAATACCCCTATTGAAAAAGTAAAGGCCATCTCGAAGGTCTTATCCGAAACCTGCTTAAGAGAATCTATTTCTCTAGTCGTTTTAGAAAAACTGGAAAGCTTCCCCTCGCTTTCGGCGCCGCGAGTCATTTGGGTAGGATTAAAAGACGCCCATGGATTTTTAAAAAGGATAACACAGACCCTTGAAGGATCACTTGAAAAAATCGGGGTTGAAAAAGAAATACGGGAATTTCAGGCTCACATAACGCTGGGCCGCATGCGCTCGCTTAAAAATAAAATCAGCCTGATTGAAAAAATAAATATCGCCAATGCCGATTTCAACAAAAAAACTTTCCCCATCGACAACATCACTCTATTCGAAAGCCTCTTAACCCCTAAAGGCCCAATTCATTCCATTCTGCATCAGATAAAATTATCAGAAAAAATAGGCTAAGATTAAGGCTAAGGCTAAGAAAATCTTAACCTCAACCTAAACCTTAACCTAAATTTTTAAGGAATTATTCCAGAAAAGAAAGCAACTCGGATTTTGAAGCGAGGACAAACTTAATATACATGCCGGATAAAAATTTCAGATCCGCTTCGGCAATGACATCTTCAGGATTAGTCGTCGCAACAACTAACATATTATTTTCGATTTTTACAGGGAAGACACAATATTTTTTTAAAGCGTCTAGAGGAACCTTGGCAATAGCTTCCGGGTCTATCTCATAATCGGCGAGCTTCACATAAGGCAAGTGGTATTGCTCCGCCAAACCTTCAATCAGCTCGGATTCAGTCACGAAACCTTTATGGACAAGAAGTTCACCCAAAGAAAGGACTGAATTTTTTTGCTCCTCAAGAACGTTCTGAAGCTGTTCAAAAGAGATCAGCTTTTTACTAATAAGGATTTCCCCTAATTTTGAACCGTACTGCTGAGCAAGGGCGCTATCAAGTTTTTCTTTTGTCACATACCCTAACTCGACAATAATCTCACCCAAGAGCTTTCTTTCGCGCCTCTGGGCGCTTAAAGCCTCCAAAAGCTGGACTTCGCTTAAAATACCATGCTCAACTAATAGTTCTCCTAAACGTCTTGGGATTTTCAACATATCGCTTTTTTCCTAACCCGGTATATATTTTTAAATTATATCAATACAGTAAACCCCGTTAGAGAACTTCGTTTTCTAACGGTTTGCGCTCAACTGATGTCTTAAACCACCATCGGCTTTATCACTGGATAACCGCCGACTAAAGTCGGCAGCTTTCTCTAACGGGGTAAAAAATTACTCGACCGCTAGAATTCTGTCAATTTCTTCGCGGGTGGTTACCCCTTGAGCTATCAAAGGCTCAACAGATGTTGCAAATGAAAGCATACCTTGCTCTGCCGCCGCAGCTCTCAGTTCATCTGCAGAGGCTCTTCTTAAAATAAGTTGTCTTATTATATCATTTATTTTTAATACTTCAAACAATCCCGTTCTTCTTCTAAATCCTGTATTGGCGCATTGCATACACCCTTTCCCTTTACAAATTTTACAAACCAGACGCAAGAGCCGCTGCGACACAATGCCTGTTAGAGCCGTTGAAATAAAAAAAGGCTCAACGCCCATGTCAAGAAGCCGGACAATGGTATTGATCGCATCTTTAGCATGAACCGTTGAAAAAACCATGGCACCGACCAAAGCCGCCTGCAAAGCCGTTCGCACAGTCTCAGCATCTCTCATTTCACCCACCGCGATAACATTAGGATCCTGCCTCATGATAGCCCGCAGGCCTTTGACAAACGTCATCCCAAAATCATGGTCGACCTGAATCTGATTAATGCCAACAAATTTAACTTCTACGGGATCTTCGATCGTGCAGATATTTTTATCTCTTGAATAGATATGCTGCAGAATTGAATAAAGACTTGTGGTTTTTCCTGAACCCGTAGGCCCTGAAATAATCACAAATCCTTCAGGCTTATAAATAATAGGATTGACGATATCCAACACTTCTTTAGACATTCCTAAATCTGCAAGGCTCATACAATAACGTTTACGATCCATAAGCCTCATAACGATCTTTTCTCCCAAGATCGTCGGCATCGCGGAAATACGGATATCGTAATCAACATTATCAATGGAAACAGTAAAACGACCATCCTGTTCAAAACGTTTTTGCGTTGGATCCATGCTCGCCATAATTTTAATGGCATTAACCACAGACCCCAGTCTTGTCTTATCTTCTGAAAAACGCTCCATATCTTTCAGCATACCGTCAATTCTAAACCGTATGACCATCTCAGGCTTACCAGACTCGACATAAGGCTCCCAATGAACATCAGTCGCACGCTCCTTAATGGCACGACGAATAAAACTATAAATCATATCCAGGGATTCCTGTCGAACTTCACCGCGACGTTCGATCATATTGACTCCTTAATTTTGTATATTAACGGGTTTTTTCACTGCAAAATTAACCTCGACGCTTTCCTAAAAAACTTGAAAAGTTTTTTAGGAGCTTAAGCGACGGGGTCATATCATAACCCTCTCACATTCCGTTTTAAACCGTTCTTTAATTCATTGTATAGAAAATAGCCCCTCAAGGTCAAGACAAACTTACATAAATATCCCGAAATACACCAAAACCTGTAGGATTAAATTAGCGTAAATTCCACAGAGGACATCATCACCCATGATGCCCCACCCTCCGGGCAACCGCTCCAATTGCCTGGCCCCAAAAGGCTTGATAATATCCAAAACCCTGTAGAGGACAAATCCCAGAAGAAAAAGTTCAATCTTGATCGGAATCATAAAATAAACGATGAACATTCCCGCCACTTCATCAACAACAACACACTTGGGATCTTTCGTACCGCAGATTTTTTCGACGCGGCCTGCCGCAAAAATCCCACCTAGTAATATAAAAACAAACAAAAAAACTCCGACCAAAGGTTTACCCGCCACCCCCACAAAAAGCAAAAGACCGCCTAAGCTTCCGAAAGTTCCGGGCGCCCAAGGGACTTTTCCTAGGTAAAAAAAAGTTGCCAGAATTTCAGAGAAGCGGTTCATCTAAAGACTCCGAATTAATTTTCTGTTATGCCAGATAAATGATAAACCGGAATAAATCGTCAGGCTTAAAGTAATGCCCATAAGGAAAAAAATACAAAATACAAAATTCCTTTGAACGACCTCATTCCAAAAAGAAGAACCCGCTAATGCTTCGCGCACGACCAAAAAAACTAAAATAAAAAAAGCCGCCACCATCTGAAAAACTGTTTTATGTTTTCCTGCATTTTCAGCAGACAAAACTTTTCCTTTACGTATGGCAAAAAGCCGCACACTCGTTATCAAAAATTCCCGTATAACGATCACAATCACCATCCAAGAAGGTATTAACTGCAGTTCGACAAAACAAATAAACGTCCCTAAAATTAAAATTTTGTCAGCAACGGGATCCAAGATCTTGCCAAAATCAGAAATCTCATGGTTGCGGCGCGCCAACCAGCCATCCAGAAAATCTGTCAAACACGCCAGGAGAAAAATCACCAAAGCTATTATTTTAGCCCAGAGCCCGGCTTTAAAAAGAAAGATCATCATGACAAACGTCAGAATAATCCTGGACAATGTCAATCGATTAGGCATATTCATTTAAACAACCTCACCGCATAAATCATATTCATAATTATCTGTTATTTTAGCACAAACAAGGGCGCCACGTTTTAAAGGTTTTTTTGATTTCAAATAAACAACCCCATCAACTTCCGGAGCGTCTTTTGCGGTCCGGCCTATCACGACACCGTCTGTTTTTTGACGATTTTCATCAATAAGCACGTCTAAAACCTTTCCTACTTCTTTTTTAAGCAGACGCTCGGAAATTGTCTTCTGCAGCGCCATAAGCCTATCGTAGCGCTCTTCGACAATCTCTTGCTTGACTTTATTCTTAAATGAATAAGCGCGCGTATTTTCTTCCGCGGAAAACTGAAAAGCGCCGCATCTATCGAACGAAACGCTTTTAACGAAATCAAGAAGCTCCTGAAATTCTCTGTCCGTTTCTGACGGGAAACCGACGATAAAAGTCGTGCGAAGAGCGCTTTCGGGCAAAAAATTTCGGATTTTATTTATTAACGAAAAGATTGTTTTTTTATCAATGGCCCTGTTCATCAATTCTAAAATTCTATCATTGGCGTGCTGCAGAGGCACATCCAGATAAGGACAAATCCGGCTGTTCTCGCTCATCAAAGACAACAGTTCATCCGAAACCCTTAAAGGATTAAGATATAAGAGCCTGATCCAGGGGATATCGCTTGACTCCAATATTTTTTTCAACAGAGCCACGAGAGGCTCACAACGGCTAAAACATCTTATGCTTTTAGGCGCAAGCCCAGATTTATCCTGGCCGAAAAGCGTAATGTCCTGGCCCACAACATTAAGTTCGCGCACTCCGTCTTTTTCCAAAAACTCAACTTCTTTCAAGATTGAAGAAACATCCCTGCTTTTCAGAGGTCCCTTAATAGCGGGAATAGCGCAATAACTACAAAAGTTGGCACATCCTTCGGAAATCTTTATGTACGCCGAATGTTTCGGCGTTATCCTGGCATTTCTATCAAATTGTTTTTTAAAATCTGCTATTCCAAAAAAACCATCAACTTCCTTGAAATTTATTTTAAGTTCGCGGGCGTATCGCTCGGCCAGACATCCGTAAACAAATATTTTCTTAATTTTCCCCTTATTTTTTAAATCAATCAAATCCAATAGACAATCAATGGATTCCTGTTTTGCCTCTTTAGTAAAAGCGCAGGTATTTAATAAAATTGTCTGTGCTTTATCACTTGAACAAAGCTCGTATCCCCGACGCCTGTAATCGGCGAGTATCTTCTCGGAATCTACGACATTGCGGGAGCAACCCAGGCTGATTATGGCGATTTTACGCGGCATAAAATTTTCTCATTTAAAATAAAACCCGCCTTCTTAAAAAAATCCTTTTAAAAAGGCGGGTGAATCAGTTTATTTCTCGATCGACAAACCGCTCCGCGTGACCAACACACGTTTAAGCGTCTGACCAGGACGGCCGATTTTTTCTAACAACCTTCCATTAAGTTCCAGCTGGACCACCCCTGCGTTTCCCAGCCAAAGCTCCATTCTCTCTTCAGCCTGCCAGCTATCTGCAACGCCTTTAGCCAAAACCCCCTGAAAAACAATTTTTCCATCCACCTTTACCTGAAGCCAGGTTTTTTCTTTTGTGCGAATGACTAAAAGTAGTTTTTCTGCATTTTTTACAAGGGGAGCCTGTTTAGTCGTCGCGTCTGAAGCCTTTTTTGACTGAGCCGTCTTAGACACTTTCGACACAGAAGTTTTTGACGAATCTTTTTTTGTTTTTACAACAGGGCTAGATTTATTTTCAAGGATTTTTGCCGATGCTTCTTTTTTTTGCTTACCTTCTTTTTCTACAGGGACCTGAATTTCTATTTTTTTCTTGAGCGCAGACTCAACTTTTTTCTTATGCAAAAACTTACCGAAATTCCATAAAACAAAGGCTAAAACGATAACAACAATAACACGGCCCCAAGGGATCTTTCTGAGAACATCAAAGAGATATTTGTGGTTTCCCAGGTCAGGAGCGGGCACCGATGCCATTGATTTTAAACGAACTTCCTTCAGCCTTCCTTCTTCCGAACCGTTCTTTAAACCTTCATAACGCCGCAGGAGATCCTCTTTATCTAACCCTAGAAAATCCGCATAAATTCTTATAAAACTTTTTGCATACACCGCTCCCAGGGCGCTAACATCATCAGCCTCGATGGATTTTAAAATATTAGGGTGAATCTTAGTACCCTTGCTAACGTCCTCAAGGCTCATGTTCTTTGATAGACGAGCGTCTTTTAAGATATTTCCGAACTTTCTCTCTTCACTGTTCTGCGGCATCTTTATGACCTTTCTGCATCTGTTCTTTAAGCCAGTTTTCTCTATCTACAAGGATGTCTCTAGGCTTTGAACCGCGATAAGGGCCTACGAGCCCCTCGTCCTGCATCATATCAATGAGCCGCGCTGCCCGGGTATACCCCAGCCTTAAGCGACGCTGCAATATGGAAACTGATGCCTGCCCTGTCTCAATGATCAATTGAGCAGCTGTATCATAGAGTTCATCTTTTTCTGTGATCGCACCAAGCAATGTCTGATCCTGCTGTTTCAAAATTGTCTCATCATAAACAGGCTCTGCCTGTTTCTTGATAAAATTCAGAACATTCTCAATCTCGGAGTCTTTCATATAAGAACTTTGAGCGCGCACAGGCTTAGGCTGCCCGGGTTCCAAGAACAAAAGATCCCCGCGTCCCAAAAGCTTATCCGCTCCATTCATATCCAAAACAGTCCTTGAATCCACTTTAGATGCTACCTTAAAAGAAATGCGTGCAGGAAAATTTGCTTTAATAACACCTGTGATAACGTCTACAGACGGACGCTGTGTCGCCAAAACCAAGTGAATTCCAACTGCGCGCGACAATTGCGCAAGCCTGGCAATGGCGCTTTCCACCTGATCGCGTACCACCATCATGAGATCAGCCAATTCATCGATCACAACAACAATATAGGGAAGTTTTTGTTTTTTCTTATTATAGGCTTCTATATTACGGCAGCCTTCCTTAGCCAGCAGCTGATAACGCTCATCCATTTCTGCAGTCACCCAGGCCAGCGCTGTTGCAACTTTTTTGGGATCCGTCACAACAGGGCAAAGCAAATGCGGCAATCCGTTATAAGGAGCCAACTCCACCATTTTAGGATCGACCATCAAAAATTTTACATCATTGGGCGTTGATTTAAAAAGAATGGAAACAATCAAGCCATTCACGCAAACGGTCTTACCTGAACCTGTAGTTCCGGCGATCAAAAGATGAGGCATCTCTCTCAAATCAGCCACAATAGGCTTACCTGCCGTATCCTTACCCAAAGCAAGCGTCAATTTTGAATCAGAACTCATATAATCATCGCAGGCCAGGACTTCTTTTAAAAAAACCATACTTGATTGAGTATTAGGAATCTCAACACCCACGCGGTTCTTTCCTGGAATAGGCGCGACTATACGCACGCTAGAAGCCTTCATGGTCATCGCGATATCATCCGAAAGGCTGACAATCCTCTGCACTTTAACGCCCGGCGCAGGTTCTAATTCATAACGCGTGATCACCGGCCCCTTCTCAATATCTGCCACACGGACACTGATCCCAAAATCATTCAACGTATCTTCCAATATCTTTGCATTTTCCGTCAGGTCTTCTTTAAGCTGGCGCATGGAAACAGGCGGAGGAGAATCAAGCAAATCCAAAGTTGGCAAAACATAATCTTCCTCCTCGCTCGCTTGCTGCTCGGACGATTTTCTCTCATGCTTATCAGGCTCAATTTTCGATTTGGCGATTTTTATATTTAAAGAAGAGGCTGATTCAAAAGATTGTTTTACAAGGGGCTCCTCTTTACGCTCTAAAACTTTAGAGACTTTATTTTCAGCCGGCATCTTTACGACCCTATCTTTATTAAAAGCCGCCTTCGCCGATGGCGCTGACTTCATCTTCTTCATGGAATTCTTAAAAGATCCCAGAGATGCAAAAAAACCGGCCAACTGTTGTTGAATTTTATCAGCGAATTGCGCAAAGAAAGGAAACACGAGGATCTCGCCGATCAATGGCAGGGACAAAAGACCCAGCATCAGAAGAATCACATACGCTCCGGTCCGTCCAAAATAATGAATGAGAAAATCTGAAAAAACAATCCCGACAATGCCACCACGCCGAAAACGAAACGTCGCATCTGTCACAAAAAACATGGTCAGAAAAGAACTTAAGGCCACAGCCATAATAAAGGCCCCGAGAATTTTAACGATATTGGCACGTATTTTTTCAGCCCGAACAAATTTCAAACCGAAGAGGAATAAGAAAAAAGGCAGAAGATAAGAAGCCCAGCCAAAAACAAAAAAAGATATGCCCGATAAATACGCCCCGAAAATATTAATTAGGTTTTTTGGAGGAACATTGGGATGTGAGGTATAGAAGGAAAGATCTTCCGAATGGTAAGAGATAAAACTTAAAAAAGTGAGAACCGTCAGCGCAAAAATTAAAAGGCCTATGATCTCAAGTAAATGTTCCCTCTTCATTTTAGATTCACCTTCAAGAGTTACGACGTTCTTTTTACTGAAATTTTTGAGCTTATCAAAAACCCTTGATGTTTTCAAAACCCCACTAGAAAACTTCATTTTCTAACGGGGTAAACAAGAAACCCGCACACAAATGAGTGTAACGGGGTTCATCGGTGACTTAACACTCTATTCTTTAGGGGTTGCCTGCTTCTTGCTTAAATTGATGCGCCCTAACTCATCAACACTGATAACTTTTACCATAAATTCATCACCAAGCTTGACGACATCTTCAACGTTTTTGACATATTTATCCGCCAGCTCAGAGACATGGCACAAACCTTCTTTATTAGGTAGAATTTCAACAAACGCTCCAAAATTCATGATGCGCTTAACCTTACCCTTATAGATTTTCCCGATTTCCGCATCTTCAGTCAGGCCCTTAATCATATCCACCGCCCGCGAAGATGCCGCGCTATCGCTAGAAGCAACTAAAACCTTACCGTCATCTTCAACATCAATCGCGACGCCCGTCTCTTCAATGATCCTGCGAATATTTTTACCACCTGGACCAATAAGATCACCAATGCGTTCCTGATTGATCTGCAATGAAATGATGCGCGGCGCGTATTCGGAAAGCTCAGACTTAGGCTTTTCGATAACACCCACAATTTTATCCAAAATAAAAAGCCGGCCTGTTTTCGAACGGCTCATAACTTCTTCAATAATATCAAAGCCAATACCGTCAATTTTAAGATCCAACTGAATAGCAGTGATTCCCTGACGCGTCCCGGCAATCTTAAAATCCATATCGCCGTAATGATCTTCTAGACCTGCGATATCCGTCAGAACAACATGCTTAGCACCTTCTTGCACCAGCCCCAGCGCCACACCTGCCACTGGTTCTTTAATCGGAACTCCGGCATCCATCAAAGACAACGAAGACGCGCATACAGAAGCCATACTGGAAGAACCATTAGATTCCAGTATTTCAGAAACAACGCGTACTGTATAAGGGAATTCGTCCGGGGTTGGCATCACAGCTTTTAAAGACTTCTCAGCTAGAGCACCATGCCCGATCTCTCTGCGGCCTGGGCCGCGCACAGGCTTAACTTCACCAACGCTAAAAGGAGGAAAATTATAATGCAACATGAATTTTTTATAAGACTTACCTTCTAACGCCTCAATCATCTGTTCATCCAAGCGGGTCCCCAGCGTTGTAATAGCCAAACTCTGTGTCTGACCTCGGGTAAACAATCCTGAACCATGTGTACGCGGGAGGACACCCACTTCACAGGCAATCGGACGAATTTCATCAAACTTACGGCCATCAGCGCGTTTATTTTCCTGTAAAGTCAATTTACGGACTTCATCGCTCTCGATCTCTTCAAGGGCCGCCCTAATAGCCATCTCTGAAATGGCCCCTTCTTCTGCTGCCTCTTTAACGCAAAGTTTTTCAACAGCCTCATCAAACAAAACCGAGCTTGCCTCTTGACGCTGTTCTTTTTGGGTTAAACGGCAGATCTCCTGAATATTCTTCAAATACATCGTACGGATCTTCTCTAAAAGCTCAGAAGGAACGCTCTGGTCTTCAAAAGACATTTTAGGAATTCCGACTTTTTTAGCAAAATCTTCCTGAGCATGAATGACCGACTGAAAAGATTTGTGGCCGAATTTTAAAGCTTCCAGGACAACCGCTTCAGGCAATCCCTTAGCTTCGCCTTCGATCATGGTCACTTTATCTTTTGTGCCGACCAAAAAAAGATCTAAATCACTAGCCTCTCTTTGCGCATAAGTCGGATTCAAGACAAGTGCGCCGTCAACGCGGCCAACACGACAAGCCCCCAAAGGACCCTGAAAAGGAATCTTAGAAATAGAAAGCGCGGCTGAAACACCCACAACGGCACAAACATCCGGATCATTCTCTCCATCGCTGGAAAGAACAATAGCCATCACCTGAACTTCATTCCTGAAGCCCTTAGGAAACAACGGCCGGATAGGCCTATCGATCACGCGGGAAATAAGAATTTCACTCTCGGAAGGACGACCTTCTCGTTTAAAGAAACCGCCGGGAATTTTTCCGGCAGCATATGTTTTTTCCTGATATTCAACAGTGAGTGGGAAAAAATCCTTATCTTTCCTTACTCCTCTGGACACGCACACCGTCACCAACACGACGGTTCCACCGAACTGAACGGTTATTGACGCATCCGCCTGTTTCGCCAATTTTCCTGTTTCTAAAATCATAGTGCCGTTCCCTAAGGGAACTTCCATCTTTTCAATAGACATGTTTTTCCTCATGATTATTTACGAAGCCCAAGTTTCGACAGGATCTCTTCATACTTCTTAACATCAGTCTTCTTCAAATATGTGAGAAGGCGGCGACGCGTGCTGACCATTTTCAGCAACCCCTGGCGGGAATGGTGATCTTTTTTGTGCTGTTCAAAATGCTTGGAAAGATGATTGATTCTCTCAGTCAAAAGGGCGATCTGCACAAACGATGAGCCCGTATCTTTCTCATGAACCTTATAAGTCTCAATAATTTCCTTTTTCTTCGTTCCAACTAAACTCAACTGTACACCTCCTAATTTTGTCTTTTTAAAGCTTTTTTCAAGACTTTCCTGATTAGGTAATTGTCTCTAATAGGTATTTACGTACGCAAAACGATAAAAATCTTTTTTTATTTTTAACAGGGCTAT
>JAGVOQ010000044.1 GCA_020052645.1 Candidatus Omnitrophota bacterium | reverse complement strand
TGGCTGAATTTCTTAAGGTTAGTCCCAGGACTATTCAAAGATGGATTAAGGGCACAACAAATTTGGACAGCGAAACATTAGAGAAGATAAATACATATCTTTCCAGAAGATCTAAAAATCCCCAGAATACACAACAAGAATAAGCGCGCAAGTCTTTAAAAATTGACCAAAAACAAAGGATATTCTTCAATCTTAAATGTCGTACTTGTAGCTATAATATATCTTATGTTAACTTGTGTGAGCTTGAAAGATTGGCGCTCCCAAGGAGGTTTATAAGGGGTTGCGAGATATCTTGAATTACCTGTGAATTCAGCTGGTCGGATTTACCGCGTCTTAATTCTTCTTGCAAGGGCTTACTCTTTTGTTTGGGGCTGGATAAAACTTAAGGTCGCCGGTGACAGTGTCCAGTCACCATATTTGGTATTGACCTGGTCCATAGCTTTTAGTAGCGCCTCCCTCTTTTTTTGCTCTGTAAGCAAGGGAGGAGCGCAATCAGAAATCAGCCCCGAGAGAGTGACTCCTAGGGCCCGGACTGGTCCAATTTGACCCTTTCTTTGATTCAGGATGCCACTGGAACGAACGAAGATTTCAGAGCCATCATTGGTAGGTATGGGATGGGTTTTTTGCCTAAAAAACGATGCATTTCTGGAACTGATCCATAGGCTGGTTGTACGGCCCAAAAGTCCATATTTTCGCATGCGTTCTGCCACCATTTCTGATAACATTCTTAGCCACGCATTAATGACTTTTTGGTCACAAGTTTCGCGCGGTAATGTGTAAGAATGGCCAACGGATTGCGGCTTATGGTCTATAGTTGATGGTTCATGATTTACACTTCGGTCATAAGAAAGATTCTTTTCAGTACGCAAAATCTGGTACAACCATTGGCCAGTGCTTTTTCCAAAATTATTTATCAAAATGTTTTCAGGAATTTTTTTTAATTGGTCACACGTCATAATTCCTAAGGTCGCCAAATGCGCTGTCAAAGCTGGCCCAATACCGCAAATTTTTTCAACCGGGACATCTTGGATAAAGGCGCTCAGGTTGTCATCAGTCACCAAAACCAGGCCATCTGGTTTTCTGATTTTAGTGCCTAATTTGGCTAGGATCCAGGTAGGGGCTATACCTATAGAGCACCTCAATCCAAAGGTCTCTTTTATTCGATTTTTCACCCTCCTTCCGATCTCTAAAAATGAGCCAAACAGGGGCTCTAATCCATCAAGCTCTAAATCAAATTCATCAATAGTTGAGTGTTCTACAACTGGTGAATAGTCGTTTAAGAGCTTGGAAATTTCACTTGAAACATAGGTATATTTGGCTGAATCGCAAGCTACGAATTCCGCATGCGGGCAGATTCTCAAAGCATCCCGTGACAACATGCCGGATTTGATTCCATAAGCTTTTGCTTCATAGGATGCCGCAGCAACTACGGTGTTGTATTTTTTGTCCCGTGAGCCAACGATCACTGGTTTGCCTTTTAGGCTGGGATTGATTTCTTGTTCTATGGATGCAAAAAATGCGTCCATATCAATGTGCATGAGCATAACTAGTCCGTGGTTGATAGTCTATAGTCGATAGTTTTAAATGTGTCCTTCGGACCTGGATTTTTTGTCCATAGACTATCAGCTATTAACTATAGGCTGATTAACTTGAAGCATCCTTTGTCTAAGCACTCAAAAATCTCAGTCATAAAGCGCCTGATATTTTTTTCGTAGACTTCAGGATAATCATGTTGCAAGGTTGAGTCTAAAGAGCTCAACATGATTTATACCACACAAAAGTGTGGTATAACACCTTAATTTTATAATTTAGTGAAATACCTATAGAACTACCGTAGTGTATTTATTTAGGTGATGTAGGTGCAGTAAGACAAAAAGAAAGGGAGAAAGCGTGATTGGCCTCCTCCCTGTCTAAGTTCTTCTATAAAGTTTATTTGTAGCGATTTGAATCTATTGTCTTTAGTTCCTTCGATTTTATAGTTTAGTGAAACACCCGCAGAGTCATCTTAGCGTTTTTATAAAGATGATGCAGATACGTAAATGATCAGGATATTAGATTTTTAAAGGACGAAATAGGAGCAACAAGGAAGGATTGAGCTCCTGGACAGCTACTTTCTTCTTTTTGTTTTCCATGCTTGACAAGCAACTCTTTCGGGTCATATAATTAAAAGATTACAAACCGCAATTCCATGCAATGATGCATGAACCACTAAAGTATTCCCGTGTAAAGACGCACGGCAAACCACCAATGAAGGAGGAGCTCATGAACAGGCCAGATAAAAGCAACGACGCTATCGGCTCAGTTAATCGAGGCAATCCATGTGAATCAGGTCTTTGTACGCTCTGTCGCGCGGATTGTGCAGGAAAATGCGAAACATGGCTCTCTAGTCTTAAGGGCCGAAAAATGCTTTACCCCCGCGATTTTGGTTCGATCACAGCCGGAAGCGCTAATACCTGCCACGAAGGCGTCTGTTATAATTCACTGCGTATCCAGGGATATAATTACGGTGTTTTTGGGCTACCCAAAGGCTTGTCCGATGCCGCCGATGATTGTATTTTTCCTAATGTAAATATTGAAACTCAGTTTGGTCAATTGATCAAAACCAAATGCCGCGTCCCTATCATGACAGGTGCCTTAGGTTCAACTTTTATTGCCGCGAAATACTGGGAATCATTCGCGATTGGAGCCGCACTCGTGGGCTTTCCCATCGTCATCGGCGAAAACGTTGTTGGGATCGATAAAAACGCAGTCATTGAAAAAGGTAAAATAAAAAAAGCCCCGGAACTTGATCGTCGCATCAATACTTATTTAAAATATTTCGATGGCTATGGCGCAATCATTGTTCAGATGAACGTCGAAGATACGCGTAATGGTGTCGCTGAGTATGTCATTGAGAATTACGGTGAAAAAGTCATTATTGAACTCAAGTGGGGGCAAGGTGCCAAGGATATTGGCGGAGAGATCCAGGTTAATGATCTCGATTACGCCGTTTTCCTTAAACGTCGTGGCTACGTTGTAGACCCGGATCCGACGCTTCCAGAGGTTCAAGCGGCATTCAAATCCGGCGCTATAAAAACGATCGCGCGTCATAGCCGTCTTGGATATACTAATCTTGATTCCAGTGATCAAGTAGAAACAGATTTTATGAACGCGGTCAAGCATTTACGCAAAATCGGCTACAAGCGCATTTCTTTGAAGACCGGATCGTACGGAATGGAAGCCTTGGCCATGTCGATTAAGTACGCGACTGATGCCAAGCTTGATCTTCTGACGATCGATGGATCAGGTGGTGGTACCGGCATGAGTCCGTGGAACATGATGGAATCATGGGGTGTGCCCTCTATCTTGCTTCATTCAAAAGCCCATGAATACGCTACTTTTCTTGCTAAAAAAGGAAAAAAAGTTGTAGATATAGCATTTGCCGGTGGCTTGGCTCGTGAAGATCATATCTTCAAAGCGCTCGCTCTCGGAGCCCCATTCACAAAACTTATCTGTATGGGACGCGCGGTTATGATTCCAGGGTTCCTCGGCTCCAACATCGAAGGTGCCCTTAATCCTGATCGTAAAGATAAGGTGTGTGGGCATTGGGAAAAACTTCCCAACAGTGTCACAGAGTCTGGTGCTAACAGTCCAGATCAGATCTTTGCCGGGTATTATGATGTGGAAAAGAAAGTCGGAAGAACTGAAATGAAGAATATTCCTTATGGCGCAATCGCAGTTTGGACACTCGCGGATAAGCTAGCTGCTGGACTACAGCAATTTATGGCTGGAGCCAGAAAATTCTCAATAGACGCTATATCACGAGATGATATTTATTCTGGTAATCGTGAAACCGAAGCTGAAACTGGAATTTCCTTCATTACCGATGTCGGCGACAAAAAAGCAAAAAAAATCCTCACAGCATAGTTGAATAAAAACAGCGTAATAAGAAAGGCGCGAAAAATATCGCGTCTTTTTTATTACGCTGCTCCCTTGGTTTTTATTTTTGGTGAAACAGGCAGAATAAAAAATTAAACACCTAGATATAATTTTTAACGAAATCCTACGAAGCTGAGATTTGATTTATTGGTATGAATTGAGATGGGCTTGTAAAAGCTGAGTATGAGCGCGATTGGCCTTCTCCCTGTCTAAGTTCTTTTGTAAAGTTTATACCCTGCGGCCTAAATCCGTGCCTTTGAAAGGTGCGCAGCCCTGACTACGGCAGGACTTCCTATTAAAAACATTAAGGTTGGCCGCTTGGGCATTTCGCCTTAAAAAACCCCGGACTTATAGCCTTAGGTGGGCTCCATTTGTAGTTATTTGCTATATAGTCAGTTAGATAAAACGTCTTTAAGGTTTTTTTAAGGTTTTTGATTTTACTTTTGAATAGCAAAAACAACTTCGATGGTAAAATCTAAATATGGACTTTTGGTCAAGGTAGCTGGAAATGGTTCAAAGGGAGAAGCTTGTTTTAGCGATTTTATAGCAACATTAATTAGTTTTTTACTTGCGATTGACTTCGTAGATTTGTTTACTTCAACAATCATTACTTTTCCATTTCGATTAACCCTAAAATCCAACCGCACTATTCCTTGTTCTAAATAATGATAATTCTTATGCGCATAGTAAAAAATTTTCTTTCGTAAAACATCTCGATATCCAATGTAAGATTGATGGTCTCCTGGGAATTTAGCGGTAAGATGTTCTTCGATTCCCACTCTTTCAACCTTGGGAAAAGGCTTAACTGCACATCCGCTTATTAATATCACTATAGCAAATAGATAAGATAGTTCCTTCATCTTCTCTCGGCGCTTTTCTCCATAGACCATCAGGTTATGAGCTTTATCCAAGGTTTCTATCTTTTTCCTTGTGCTTTGATCAAATCTTCTATTTTTTGACCAGCTACATAGAGGCCTTCGATAACTCCAAATCCATCTTTGATTTTTACGGTTACGTAAGCGTCTTTTGCGTCTTGCCTGCTATGTCTTCGATATAATTTTTCGGCTCGAGGAGCGGCATTTTCTTCCATATAATATCTATCAATAGGAAAATCTATAGTCATATCTTTTGTCCCCTTATAGCCTATTCGTACTGATAAATATGGAGCGCCTTTTGGCTTTAGTGCAGTTACCTGAGAAATTTTTGCAAAACCGTCTTTATCTACGACAATGTGCGCATAGGCATTCTGTCCGTGTTCTAATTCTGGGCTTACTTTGTTCAGTGAAACTCTGCTTTCTTCAATTTGCAAGGCTACATATCTGCCGCGAAAAGCATCAAAGGGATCAACTGGAGCTGTTTTAAAGCGGAACAAGGTCCCTTCTTTTAATGTGGATTCCCGCTTCATGATCATGGATAAAGGTGTTGCGATCTGCAATAGAACCAAACAAGAAAATACTGAAATGATTATTTTATTTTTCATTTTTAACTCCTTGTTTGCGCAACATCATCACGTTTGTCAAAAGAAAACCGATGCCGATCAATATGAAGACAGTTCCTTTTAGGATAAAATTGATATCACTGTCAAAAAATCTCGCCAATATTAAAGTCGCTAACATGAACATGCCCGTGTTGACAATATCCAGCCTATTGCTTTTAGCTCCTAATATTATCCGTGTTAAGCTTAAGATAAATAGATAGGCATTAAAAAGAAACATGGCTAGAGCTTTTGGTGCTCCCATGGCCGTTAAAAAATATGCTATGACAGCGAGTACTGATAACCCTCCAAACATAGCTTTCATGAGTTGACGACGTTTGGCAAAATCATAAAACAACAATATCGCTGTTGTAACTATCAGAATGCTTATTATGCTGCCGGGTAAGGTTTTTAGCCCTGACATCATTGGTTTGTAATAGTACGGATATCTCGAACTAATGGAATCCCATGAAAAACGAAAAGTTAGAAAAAAAGCGTGTATAAAAATACCTAATGCGCCTATGCGCAACAAAGGTCGTTGCCAGTTTGTTGATGAGTTTTTAAACTTATAGGAACCGACGAGGTAAAAAAGTGTGAACAAGCATGGGCCGATAATGATCCAAGACGAAGGCCAATTATTGCTTTTCTCTAAAGTCCATTGAGCCCCCAACAACACGCATATCATCATGACAAAAGAAAGCATGGTCGCACGCACAATATATTTTTCTTGACGCAATGACCAGATGAAATGAGGCACAATAACGGCGATTAAAGGCCAGAAAAGCATTGAGCGAAGCGGATCATTCCAAACAATCTGCATAGCCCATGCGGTAATTCCTATGCAATAGATTGCTGCCGGGATGGTTGCCTGCATAAGATAGACCAAAGGCACTATTAAAAACATCCAAGTTAATGTGAAGCTCGCTGCATTCCCAGGGATATTATACGTTTGGCAAACAAGGGCGATAGATGCGCCGACCATAAGGCTCAAAAAAGTAGCAGAACATTCTTTGAAGATTCCAGACGTAGGTTTTTTAAACAAGACCCAGAAAACCAAAGCTTGGCCTATCAAAAGAGGCATAAACGAAAGTACGGCGCGGGTTGATCGTGAGAGTTGATCCCAGTTATGCGCAAACAATAGGATAATTCCTAATCCGATTAAGATTGTCCCTGCCAAGCCATACAAGAAAAACATGAACCATTTTTTGTCGGCAGGCTTTATTTCGCCATAATGAGTCTTTAGATTATTGGCTGTTTCTTGTGTTAAAACGCCCTTTTTTATCAAGTCAGGCAATTCCTGATAAAGCCACTCTACTGATTTTTTATTCATAGAGCTCCTTTTTTTCAAAAAAATCTACACAGTTATGATTGATCTTTTTTTTGGTGAGAAAGCAAAAAAGCAACTTTCTTATTTAAGAAAGTTGCTTAGATTTGAAATTTTAAAATTTTCTGCATCATTTCACTACTTCACTCTTTTGCAGCGTAAATTGACAAAGTAGAATTAAAATGGCTGTGTAAAAAGATTACACCTTTAGGCGTAAATTGGCAAGAAGTATTCAGGTGGTGAGATTTAAAATGGTGGTAAACAATAATGAGCTTTTAATTGGGTTAAGTTTGAGGACTGGCAAGGCCTGTTGCAATAATAAAACCTCTGGCTCTCTCGGCTAATTTGTAGCGGGAAACAATATCCCAAAAGGCTTTGCTGTGGTTCGGCTGTATCAAATGCGCCATTTCGTGAATCAATACGTAATCTCTGACCCATGTCGGCATCGTGCCTATCCTGTGCGATATACGGATATTGGCTGTGCGGTAGTTGCAACAACCGAATCTGCTGTTCTGGCCCATGACGTATTTTATGGAATTAATCTTCAGCTGATTGTCGAAGTATTTCTCATTCAGCCGGGCGGCTATCTCTAAAAGGTCTTCTTTTTTATCTAACGCTTCTTTAGTTTTCTTTCTTTCGAATCTTAACTTAAATTTAGCGATTATTTTTTCAAGGTGTTCTCCTGAAAGCGCCAGAGGCGCTTGGATCAAAAGTGTATCCTTGACGATGCGCGCGCTGACGGTACGCTTACGCCTTCTGCTATGAACAATTTTTACTTCCATAAAACTTCAAAGATTTTACTGTTTCTTAAAGTTTTTCTTCTATTTTAATTTATTTATTTTCTCTTCGGCGTTTTTACGGCAGGCCAGATCCTTAGGCTTCTTTCCTCTATCGAAGTGATTCGTTAATATTAGATTGGAAAAAGTCTACGTTCCTCACGTTTTTCTTCAATGGATGTATTTCTTTCTCCAGATATTTTTTATAGGCGAAATATAAACCAGCTGCTATTAATAAAAAAATAATCAGTTTTTTCGAAAAGTCCATCACTTCCTCCTTCTTTGTATTTTAGTTTCAGCGAATACACGTTGTAATATAATTAAAAGAATGATAGAGAAAGATTTTTCTATGCGTTAGGGCCCCTTGGTTTCCCCCCTTTATTTTCTAATACAGCGGTTAATTTTATCTTAAGATCTTCGTTTTCTGTATTCCTACTTTCTATTTCTATGATTTCATGCACCTTTTTGTGCTGTTGGGCGTTTGAGTTTAACGACCATCCTGCGGCACTCTGCAGCAATTTTAAGGCCATTGGTTTAGATGTTATGTCCATTTTTGCCCATACAAGCGATGACAGATCAATATCATTTTCTGTATAGGTTATTACAGAAATTATCTTTTTAATGGGCTCAGGGCTTCCGGTAGCAAAAAATTCACTCCAGAGGCAATCCAGATCCTTGGGATCTTTGGGAACAGGAGATTTAAAATTTTCCGCTTCTTTAATTATTTTCAAGAGCATTTCCTGCGCGTTGTCGCTATATTCTTTTGAAAGGTCTTTAATTTGAGGCAGCAATGTTTTATTGTTTTTTAGAACGGTCGCAAAAAAATGGATCACGGGGTTGGCATGATCATTATCTTCGTAAATACCCTTTTCTTCTAAGACTATTTTTATGGCGGGGATGAAATTGTTTATATCTTTATGCTGATAATAAAACGCGACCCATTTCCCCGTGTCGTCCATTGTTTTTAGATTTGTGGATTCGACCTCTTTCTCGGTTTTTTGTGGGGCGCTTAAGGCTTCTCGTTTCCTTTCTTTTGTCTTTTCTCGTCTTTCTATTTCATCTTTGTAATAAGTTACGATAATTCCTTCTCCTACGTCACATTTAATAGAGTCGCTTGTTTCTTCTGTGATCGTTCCTTCTACGGTTTTGCCTGATTTCAAAATAATGGTTTCAGCATAAACAAAAGCCGTGGTTAAGAATAAAGCGTTTATTAAAAAAAATGTTTTTACCCCGTTAGAGAAAGCCGCCGACTTTAGTCGGCGGTTATCCAGCGATAAAGCTGACGGTGGTTTAAAGCCACCGTTGGCGCAAACCGTTAGAGAACGAAGTTCTCTAACGGGGTTTACTTTTAGGTTAACAAAATACATTTCTACTCTTTCTTGCTGCGATGTTAAAAAGGACGACAAAAAAGCAACCCGCTATTTAAAGAGAGTTGCCCCCAAGGGTTAGGCAATTAAAAAGGCATTGCCCCAGCATGCGACGTCTCATGTTTTTTTGAGGTGAAAAGAGCTTGTTTT
The DNA here is from genome assembly GCA_020052645.1 of Candidatus Omnitrophota bacterium. Classification (GTDB taxonomy): domain Bacteria; phylum Omnitrophota; class Gorgyraeia; order Velamenicoccales; family Velamenicoccaceae; genus JAGVOQ01. Next base: position 10,672 of record JAGVOQ010000044.1, on the reverse strand, counting down.
TGCTACTTTCCCCCGCATATATTAAGAAGCTGGATTCGGGTGTTTTCAAGACGTTCTGTAAAAACTTTAGCCAGTCGTTTGAGCAACTCGTATCCCAGGTCGTGATTCGTTTCACACTTTTCTCTTAAGCATTTTCCATCAAGTGCTATAGCGCGCGTATCGCTAACGGCGCGGCAGTGGAAACGAGCACGATGCGGCGGGATAAGCCATGACCATCCGACAATTTCACCGTCAAGGAGGGTTTGGATTGTGACAAAATGATGATTAGATGTTGTGATGTCAATGGCGACCTTACCTTGTCGGATCAGGTAGAATTCGTTTGCTTCATCGCCTTCCCGAAAAATGATCTCCCCTTCTTTAAATCTTACATTTGATGCGCAACCGAGGATAATATCGAAATGTTCCTGTTTTAGTTCGTGAAAAAATGGATGTGCTTTAAGAATGGGCTCGAGATCTGTCATGGTTCCCTCCTCTTTGTTTAACGGGTGGTTATTTCTTATAATCCTTCGCAGAAAGCATTAAAGGCTTGTAGCCCGTCAAGATGAATTGTGTTGTGCATTTTCTGCTAAAGGAGGAAGCCTTAGGACTTAAAGTCCTAAGGAACTTCGCTTATTAAGGTTACTTGCTTTTTAGGAAGCCACCTAATTTTGAGCCGATAGTACTCTTTACTTGAACAATCTGCGCCTTATGTTGGCTAACCAATTCTTTAATTTTGGCAAGAAGGTTGTCGCCTTTTAAGCCGGAAGCGCTGGCGGTTTGTATGGCTTGGGAAACAGAATCACTCGCGACCTTTAGGGAATCACCGCTTTTTACCAAGTCACTGACTATGCTTACCAGGCTTTCAAGCTTGGTACCTTTAAAGCCTTTATTGGCAAAATCAAGAACCATATTTTTTATGTCTGTCGTATTCGCTCCTGAGCTGATAAGGTTTTTTGTCGGTTGTTCCACTGCTTTTACATCTATTGATGTTAAGCCTTTGCTCAGTAATTCGTTTTTTAATTGTTGAAAAATAGCATTAACATCCAAGGCGTAGGCAATGGGCAGCTCTTGAGCAAAGAAACTTATAAAAACCATAAGCATTACAATAAATAAAATATGCTTCATTTCGCCTCCTAGCGAAATAGTGATTCTATAGTTTTTTCAGGAGTTCCATAAGGCTTTTGCTGAGTCTTCTTAAGGTTATTGAGATGTCAAACAGTATGGCCAACAAGAACAACGAAATTGCGAGCATCATTACGTACCTCCTCGTTTGTTGAGTTAATCAAAAATATTTTTTCAAGAGCTGTTTTTTAAAAACTTGTTTTGAATATATAGAAAGACTACACCTTAGGATGGGAATTGGCAAGAAGAATTAGATTTTAACGAGTTAAAAGAGAAAATAGCTAAATTGCTGGTGAATGGCGGACATCCCCAGAAGCTTCGCCAAAGTAGAATGTCGGCTCCCTGCTACTGTCTGCGGTTTCTTCATCAATTAAGTTGTGGCGCTCGGATGGGGTTTGCCCTGTTTGTTTTTGTGTTTGCGTTGCCGCACATCCATTGACCAAGCCTATTGTAACGAATAGAGAAATCAGCTTTTTCATTAAGGTTTAGAAAAAAGTTTTATTTATTTTTATATCCTGCGGCCTAAAACCTGAGCCTTTTAAAGAGCGCCTGCCTGCCGGCCCTCGGCTTCGCCGCGAGGCGAGCAGGGATGGTTGTGGCCGCTTGGGCATTCCGCCCTAAAGGAACCCTTAGGCTAAAGCCTTAGGTGGGCTCCATAATTCACAGCTAACCAAACACATTTATGTTTTGGATCGGTCCAACTTACCTTGTGCTCGCATCCTTTGGGGATGTGCAAGTAATCTCCGGGCTTCATGCTGATTTTGAGGTTCCCCTCTTTAAATGACAGCCTTGCTTTGCCCTTAAGCAGTATCACCCATTCATTTGTATTTTGTTTAAGCCAGTCCGTGGTTTGTCCGTGCGACACTATACGATAGATATTTAAATTTTTTCCTTTGAACAGTTCTTCGAAAATTTCTCGCTTTATATGTTTTTGGATTTTTGCGAATATATTACCGCTGGAGAGTCGCATATCAAAAAGTGTATTGTGCATAGTTAATAGTTTACAGAAAAAACAATCAAAAGTGAAGAAGATTAGTTCAGAGCTTTGCTATTGCTGGGTGAAGAAAATGTTGCTATGATTGTAGCCACATATGACAATATTCAAGAAAAAAATAGAACTTCTGGCACCGGCAAAAGACGTTGCAACTGGTATAGCTGCTATCAATTGCGGGGCTGATGCTGTTTATATTGCTGCTAAAAAATTCGGCGCGCGTGAAGATGCCGGAAATTTGTTGCATGATATTCAGAAATTGATAACGCATGCGCATAAGTATTATGGGCGCGTTTATATTACGTTGAACACTATTTTGCGTAATGATGAATTAGATGAGGCGTTAAAAATTATTAATGATGTTTATTCGATCGGCGCAGACGGCCTGATCATCCAAGATGTAGGCCTTCTTGAGCTTCCTCTTCCTCCTATCCCATTGATCGCAAGTACGCAGATGAATAATGACAGTATAGATAAAATCCTTTTTTTCCAGAATATTGGATTTAAGCGCGTTATCCTGCCGAGAGAATTGAGCCTTGAACAAATTAAGGAAATGAGAGCTAAGGCTACGATTGAGTTTGAGTGTTTTATTCATGGTTCGCTGTGTGTGAGCTATGGTGGTCAATGCTATCTAAGCTATGCTATTGGCGGTCGTAGCGCCAATCGTGGGGCATGCGCGCAACCTTGCAGGCACAGCTATTCTTTGTTGGATGAAAATGGAGAATTTTTGGCGAAGGACAAGCGCCTTCTCTCGTTAAAAGATCTTAATCGCGCAGATCATTTAAATGAGTTGATTGACGCGGGAGTTACTTCTTTTAAAATTGAAGGCCGGCTTAAAGATATCGCCTATGTTACCAACATCACGAGCTTTTATCGCAAAAAACTTGATAAATTGATAGATAATAGAAAAATTTTTAAAAGTTCATCAGGAGAGATAGCTTTTGATTTTACTCCGAATCCTCATAAGACGTTTAATCGTGGATATACGGATTATTGTTTATGCGGTGACAAATCGAATCTGGCCTCCCTCTATACGCCTAAATCTTTGGGAGAAGAAATCGGGTCTGTGGCAAAAGTTGGCAAAGAATCATTCGCTTTATCGACAGAGCATGATTTAAAGAACGGCGATGGTATATGTTTTTTCGATCACAGCCAGGTTTTAAGAGGCACTCTGATCAATAAGGTCCAGAATGAAAAGATTTATCCGGATAAAATGTATTACCTGGAAAAAGGAACTGTTATTTACAGGAATTACGATACAGCCTTTGTAAAAATCCTTGAAAAAATGCCTTGCCGTCGCAGGATCGCGGTTTCTTTTGCGCTTGAAGAAACTTTGGATGGGTTCAAGTTAGGCGTTCGCGATGAAGATGGGAATGTTGCTTCTTATTCTCTTTCAACAGAAAAAAATAAAGCCGAAAAAAAAGAATTGGCTGAGTCTGCTATCAAGAATCAACTCTCAAAGCTTAATGAGACGATTTTTAAATGTGACTATATTAAAGTTAATTTTAAAGACGTGTACTTTATCGCTTTTTCAGTTTTAAATCAGCTGCGCAGAGGCGCGATTGAAAATCTTCTTGTTGAACGAGAGAAAAATCAGCCCAAGTCAACAGGGCACGTTCTTGTTAATGATATCCCCACCCCGATTAAAGATATTACTTATCTTGGGAATTGCCTGAATTCAAAAACTGAAAGTTTTTATAAACGCCATGGCGCACAAGTTATTGAATTGGCCGCGGAAAACGGCATGGACATGTCGAACCGCAGGGTCATGATCACAAAATATTGCGTTAAAAAAGAATTGGATTTATGTGGCAAGGAAACCGGCGTTTTGCATTTGGTGGATGAAGATAAGAGAAAATTATTGCTAAAGTTTAATTGTAAAGATTGTGTGATGGAAATATATTTTCCGCCTAGGGAATAAAAAATGAGCAAAGACCATCTTAAAGGGATAGAGTTGATTTACGAAGATCGTGACATCCTTGTCATTGATAAGCCTCCTCGCCTTTTAACAATGGCTTCTGCCACTGAGAAAGAAAGAACCGCTTATCATATTCTTACGGATTATGTTCGCAAAGGTTATTCGAAATCATCTAAGCGCGTCTTCATCGTGCATCGTTTAGATCGAGATACTTCGGGGCTTGTCATTTTCGCAAAGAATGAGGAGGCAAAGTATAGTCTGCAGGAACAGTGGGATTCATGTGAAAAAAAATATATCGCTGTAATTTATGGTCATCTGGCGGAAAAGTCTGGAGCTATCACTTCGTATTTGGCTGAAAATGCCGCGCACGTTGTCTATAGCACAGAGAATGAATCAATAGGAAAGCTTTCTACAACTTATTATAAAGTCCTTAAAGAGACAAAAGATTATAGCCTTCTTGAAATTGAATTGGTTACGGGCAGAAAAAATCAGATACGCGTGCATTTCGCTGATATGGGGCATCCGATTGTTGGCGACACAAAGTACGGTAAAAAAGATAATATGAAACGCATGGCTTTGCATGCGCTCTCGATATCTTTCCTGCACCCTTGGAATGGTAAGAGAATAAAATTTGAGACAAAAATTCCGCCTTATTTTACTAATTTACCCCGTTAGAGAAGGTCGCCGACTTTGTGTCGGCGGTTATCCAGTGATAAAGTCGATGGTGGTTTAAGACATCAGTTGAGTGCAAACCGTTAGAGAACTTCGTTCTCTAACGGGGTTTACTGTGACGTTTCCCATCTGTCCTGCCGGATCGCGCGTGTTCTATCTATTTCCTTTAGCTGTATTTTTCTGATCCGTATATTAAGAGGCGTGATTTCAACCAGCTCGTCTTCAGCAATAAACACAAGCGCAAATTCGAGAGTGATTTTACGAGAAGGTATCAGCTGAGTCGCTATGTCGCAGTTTGAAGAACGCATGTTGGTTAATTTTTTTTCCTTCTGTGGGTTTACAACCATATCAGTCCCTTTATTGTTCATGCCTACGATCATGCCTTCATATATCATGTCTCCCGGTTTGATAAAGATCTCTCCGCGCTCCTGCAAGTTTTCGATTGCGTTTGCAACCGCTTTTCCATCACCTTTTGAGATCTGGACGCCTCGTTGACGCGCCGGCATATCGCCTTTATAAGGCTGATATTCAAGAAAGCTTTGGAATAAGATGCCGCTGCCTCGCGTCAATAAAATAAATTCGCTCCTGAATCCTATCAATGCTCTTGAAGTAATAATAAATTCCATCTGTATGCTGTTTGAAGAAGTGGTTTTTATATCTTTCATTTCTGCCTTGCGATCTCCGAGTGCCTGCATAACCGCGCCTTGATATTGACTGTCTACTTCTATAACCACCAGTTCTACCGGCTCAAGAAGTTGTTCGCCTATTTTTTTCATGACAACCTGTGGTCTTGAAACTTCTAGCTCATATCCTTCGCGGCGCATCGTTTCGATAAGGATCTCAAGATGGAGTTCGCCCCGTCCTGAAACTTTAAACCTTTCTCCCCGGTCGACTTCCTCAATCTTTATGCCGACATTCATCATTGCTTCGTGTTCCAGGCGTTCGCGAACATGACGCGATGTCAAAAATACGCCTCCGTCCTTGCCTGAAAAAACACTCGTATTATGCGAAAAATTCATGGATATCGTAGGTTCATCGATTTTTACCGTTGGTAACGCTTTTGGATTATCAATACATGTGATCGTTTCTCCGATTGAAACACCTTCGATACCGGTTATTAAAATAATATCTCCTGCCATCGCCTCGCTGGCTTCGACAGGAGTCAGGCCCTTGTACTTCATGATTTTAGTTACTTTGTTTGAAGTGATAGAGCCGTCGCGTTTCACAAGAGCGACAGGATCTCCGATGCGTACAGCGCCATGAAATATACGTCCAATCGCGATGCGCCCAAAATAAGAATTATGGTCGAGCATCGTTACCAGCATCTGAAAAGGAAGATCGGGATTTGCTAGAGGCGGTAATACTCTGTGCAGAATCGTATCTAAAAGAGGTTTTATGTTGTCGCACGGTTCATCAAGGTCGAGTGTCGCGTAGCCATCCCGGCCAGAGGCATAGACTATCGGAAAATCAAGTTGTTCATCGGACGCGTTAAGCTCGCAGAAAAGATCAAACATCATATTTGTGACTTCGTTTGGACGTGCATTGGGGCGGTCAATTTTATTGAGGACAAGGATCGGCTTTAAGTGCAATTCAAGGGATTTTTTTAATACAAATTTTGTTTGGGGCATGGGTCCGTCTACGGCGTCTACTAAAAGCAATACGCCATCGACCATTTCAAGAATACGTTCGACTTCACTGCCAAAGTCCGCATGTCCGGGTGTGTCTACAATGTTACATTGCACACCTTTGTAATTAAAAGAGGCGTTTTTTGAGAAAATCGTGATTCCCCTCTCTTTTTCCAGAGGGTTTGAATCCATGATCGTTATTTCGCCTTCTTCAAATTTATAGGCGCCTGTATATTTTAACAGCGAATCGACGAGTGTTGTTTTTCCGTGGTCAACGTGCGCGACTATAGCGAGATTTCGCACATCTTTTCTTCTTTTTTGATTTTGCATGAACCTTGAAACCTTTCTTTTATACCCCGAGGCCTATAAATCTGTGCCTTTTAAAGGCGCAGATGGTTGTGGCCGCCTTGCCTATGGCAGGATTTCTTATAATCACATTAAGGTTGGCCGCTTGGGCATTCCGCCCTAAAGGAATCCTTAGGGCTAAAGCCCTAAGGTGGGCTCCATTTAACACGCCCTTAGAAAATAAAAAAGCCAAGACTCTCACCTGTCTAGTCTTGGCTTAAAGGACGCCTTCAAACCCTATACAAATGAAAAACCCATCTACCCTTTCCACTTCAGGTTCACTTGGTAGATGGGCAAAACCGATAGAGGCTTTTCGATTTCGCACCTAAACTCTTCCTTCTTAGCCTCAAGTAACTATAACATATTGCAAGGGTGAATACAATGTGTTTTGAGACTATTATTTTTGCTAAAATAATCGTTATTTTAACTACATAACCTTATGCCGTATAAGAAGTTAAGCATTAATTAACAATTATTTTCTGGCAATATTTTGAAATATATATTTATAATGGAATATTTAAAGCGTCTCAGTGATTTTGGTATATCCCAATAATCCTATTTTCTTTCTGTTGGACATAAGCTTGAAGTGAACGAAAATGCGGCCGAAATTTTTTTCATCTTTTTCTATCCGGTGATAGAGTTCTTTAAACTTTGGCTGGGCCAAAAAACGAAGCACGCGCTTTTTCATCTCTCCATTATCTTTGCCAAAAACAACCTCTAAATAGGAAACCCGCCTTTCAATAGATTCTTCAATGGCCTGGTTGAGCTCATCTTCAACCAGGCGTCCCTTAGGTGTTACATCATTTAGATCGCATTTAAACCTTGCCATACATTTTATCCTTTTATTCAGGTATTTTTAATCCTCCGCAGAAATCCTTTAGGGCTTTAGCCCGTCAAGATGAATGGTGTTGTGCATTTTCTGCTAAAGGAAGGAAGCCCCGGACTTAAAGTCCGGGGAACTTCACTTCTTCGAGATAAATCCAGCGATTGTTTGCTTCTTCAAGTTCAAGAGAGAGTCCCTCAGATCGGGCCTTGGCATGGCTAATCTCTTGGGGATCTCGTTGATAAAAAGCAAGGTCCGCGAATAAATTAAAGAGCGCCTTTTGTTCTTCCTCTAATTTTTCAATTTTTAATGGGAGACTGTCTAATTCTTTTTGTTCCTTAAAGGTAAGTTTACGCGCGACAACAGGTTTTTCTCTTTCTCTATGTACTTTTGCGGCCTTGATTTTAGAAGATTCGGGCAAAGGCGTAGATGGACGCTGGCTTAACCAGTCATCGTAACCTCCGGGATATTCATTGATGATGCCGTTACCTTCAAGGACAATCGTTGAGGTCACCACGTTATTCAAAAACGTCCTGTCGTGGCTGACTAAAAGCAGGGTCCCTGGGTATTTTAAAAGCAACTCTTCCAAGAGCTCCATCGTCTCAATATCCAGATCATTGGTAGGTTCGTCCATCACCAATACGTTGGAAGGCTTGGAAAATAGACGGGCCAACAATAGACGGTTGCGTTCTCCTCCAGAGAGGACTTTTACCGGCGTGCGGCTGCGCTCCGGTGGAAAAAGAAAATCTTCCAAATATCCAAATATATGTTTAGGTTTTCCGTTGATGATTATGGTTTCACCGGTGCCATTGACATTTTCAGCAACGGTTTTCTCTTCATCTAGTTGTTCACGAAGCTGGTCGTAGTAGGCTATTTCTAGATTTGTCCCAAGCGTTACCTTTCCTTTGCCCGGGGCAAGCTTTCCCAGTAAAAGGCGCAATAACGTGGTCTTGCCGCTTCCGTTTGGGCCTATCAAGCCGATTTTATCTCCACGCATGACGTTAGTAGAAAAATCCCGTATCAGGCAATTGTTACTATAGCTAAATCCTAAATGGGCCACTTTGATCACCCTATGGCCGGAAAGAATGGATTTTTGTGGTTGCATGCGAACCTGTCCTTCTTGCTTACGTTGGGCCTTCTTTTTTTCCCTTAATTGCATTAAGGCTCTTACGCGTCCTTCATTACGGCATCGGCGCGCTTTGATCCCCTGACGGATCCAAATCTCTTCTTTGTCTAATTTTTTATCGAAATGGCCCCACTCCGCTTCTTCAATATCCAGGGCTGCTTGTTTACGTTCAAGGAATGTTTTGTAACCGCAGGACCAGCTGTAGATTTTTCCGCGGTCAAGCTCAACGATCCGTGTGGCCAAATGCTGCATGAACATTCGATCATGGGTGACAAAAAAAACTGTGCCAGGATAATTTGAAAGATATTCCTCCAGCCAGTTAATAGAATCTATATCCAAATGATTGGTGGGTTCATCAAGGAGAAGCGCTTCTGGTTTTAAGACCAGCGCCCGAGCTAAAAGCACCCGGCGTTTCTGACCACCTGAGAGGTTTAAAAAATTGCTTTCAGCATCAAGCTTCATCCGAGCGATAACATTCTCGACTTGATTATTTACATCCCAGCAGCCAGTGCGATCCAGTTCGGATTGAAGCGTATCGAGTTGTTTTAATAATTCAGGAGTTTGTTCTGAGTGAAGGCGATGAGTCAGTGCATGATATTTACTTAAAAGTCCTGCGCGTTCCCCTAAACCGGAAAGGACAATATCATAAACACTTCCTTCCATATTCATTGGAACTTCCTGGGGCAGATGTGTGATTTCGATGCCTTTTTGGCAGATAACATTTCCGTCGTCGACTGAAAGTTGACCAGCCATTACTTTCATGAGCGTGGTTTTACCTGCGCCATTACGGCCAAGCATAGCCACGCGCTCGCCGGGCTCTAACTGTAAACTTAGACAGTCAAAGATGAGCGGTCCGCTGAATTTAAGACTGATTTCCTGTAAACTGATCAAGGCCATAATTAAAAAACTTAGTATTAGGGCGTTTTTTACTCTTGCTTGCCACGGTTGCGAATGATCAAGCCATCTAAAAATCTTCTTAAAATCTGATCTCCGCATTCTTTATAATTTTCATGGTCTTCCCTTCTAAAGAGTGCGGATAATTCTGATTTTGAAATTTCAAAATCAGCGAGCTGTAAGATCTCGATGATGTCTGTATCTTTAAGCTTTAACGCGATCCGAAGCTTCCATAATATCTGGTTATTGTTGATCACAAATCTCTCCTTTTACCGCCACCAGAGCCATCCGAAACAACGAACGCTAAGGTAATAGCTTTGAGCGAAGCGGAATTGGTCTCTTTTTAAAATAGCATACAATTCCTGATCAACTTCTTTGCGGCGCACAAAAGATTTTATATCTTTGCTGAATTGGTAAAAGACATCGTGGACTAAAGAAGCGTAATAGGTTTTGCTCTCACCTGTTTGCCAATTTAAAACAGCTTCAGGCGTCCCAAAGTAAATATCTTTTATTTTAAATTTTGGGCTGCATCCATCCCAAGCATAACCGTTGGCGTGACTTCCTTTTACAATAACCATTCCATCCCGGGATAATCGGAACCAATCATTTTCAAATATTCGCCCCATTATCGAGGATTGGTAGGTGTAATCTTTTTTAATGCAGTAAACGTATACGGACATTTTTTAAAAATAGTTAAAAAGTAATGCAGTTAATATTATATATTTAATCCTTTAGCCGAAATCCTTTAAAGCTTTTAGCCCGTCAAGATGAATGGTGTCCTGCATTTTCTGCTAAAGGAGGAAGCCTTAGGGCTTAAAGTCCTAAGGAACTTCACTAGTTTATAGCAAATAGGCCAGAGTTAAAAGTGAAATCGATTAAATTAGATTAAGGCTTAATAATGTGGGGGCGGAGTTTCGTCTTCTTGTTTTTTAACAAAATCTCCGTCAGCAACCTGATCTTTGAATATTTTAAGCTGTATTTCCAAAATCTTGATGAGTTTCTGCTGTTCGATAAGCGCTTCATTCAATTCCGCGATAGCGCGCTCCTGAAAAGTGATCCTTTTTTCAATCCCACGGCAGGATTCCCCGGCCTTTAGGCCGGGGATGAATGCAGGTTGCCTTTGGGAGGGAACCCCCGGGAAGGTGTTGTTAGAATTATTCTCGAGATTGTTTGAAAG
>JAGVOQ010000018.1 GCA_020052645.1 Candidatus Omnitrophota bacterium | reverse complement strand
TTACTTGGCTGAACGATTGCAATGATAAGTTTCATATATCCTCCTTTAATGAGCCCACAATTTACGGAACACAATGAACGTAAATTGTTTGGGCGAATTTCCCGCCTCTTTTTTCAACATTTTTTGCGGGATCCCGTCTTTAACCTTAAAATCATGGCGGGAAAACCCAGCACTAATTTTATATAAAATTAGTGCTGGGTAGGCTCCGGCATATGATTTATGTCGCTCATGCTCCATAAATCATGCCGTCACCTACTCCACCATCGTATATGCGCGTTCGTGATGCTGCGTTAAATCAAGCCCCACATCTTCAACATCCTCATAAACTCTTATACCCATCATCAAATCAACAATTTTATAAAGGATCCATGTCGCAAGGCCAGCGTAAAGAAGGGTCGCCCCGACGGCCAAAGCCTGAACAAGAAACTGATGTGGGTTGCCAAAAAACAGACCGTTAGAACCCGCGGCATTCACAGCCTTAGAAGCAAACAATCCTGTGGCCAAAGCCCCCCAAATCCCACCTACACAGTGAACACCAAACGCGTCTAATGCATCATCATATCCTAATCTTGGCTTAATGACAGCCGCAGCGATATAACAAAAAACGCTGACCAATAAACCGATGACAATAGCGCTTGTCACGTTGACAAAACCTGCGGCTGGTGTAATAGCCACAAGGCCAGCTACAGCTCCTGACGCCACGCCGAACATCGTAGGTTTCCCGGAACGGAACCATTCAATAACTGCCCAACTTAAACCTGCTGCAGCTGCGGCAGTATTAGTCACGACAAACGCATTCACAGCCAAACCATTGGCCGCAAGCGCACTGCCGGCATTAAATCCAAACCACCCAAACCACAATAAACCTGTTCCTAATACAACAAACGGCATGTTGTGAGGAGCTGGCACATGTTTATTCACGCTCTTTCTTCTGCCAATCACAAGAGCTGTTATGAGCGCAGCTATACCGGCGTTAATATGAACGACTGTACCGCCGGCAAAATCAAGAGCTCCTAAATTCCTGATCCATCCCCCTATTCCCCAAACCCAATGGCAAACCGGATCATATACTAAAGTGGCCCATAGGACGGTAAAAAGCAAAAATGAAGAAAATTTCATCCGTTCGGCAAATGCGCCGATAATCAACGCCGGCGTGATGATGGCAAACATCGCCTGATAAATCATAAAAGCCTGGTGCGGAATTGTGGCCGCATAATCCGGATAAGGTTCTAAACCAACGCCATTTAAACCCGCCCACTGAAATCCACCCCAAAATCCAGCACCCGGATGAAAAGACAAACTATAGCCAAACAAGACCCACTGCAAACTCAAAACACACATAATGACAAAACACTGCATCAAAACACTCAAGATGTTTTTGCGCCGCACCATCCCCCCATAAAAAAATGCCAACCCCGGCGTCATCAATAAAACAAGCGCTGATGACATTAAGATCCACGCTGTATCACCTGCATTAATCATTTTTTCCTCCTTTTGTATTTTTTTTAAAAAATATAGCTCAAATACGCGCCGCCGTAAAACCTGTCCTTCTGGTTTCCATTGTTTTTATCGCTGACATTGCCCCAGGGAATCCCATAATTAATATTCGGTTTTAGGTTTAAGGACTTTGTCAGAGGAATCGTAACACCCGCTCCAATCGCCGCATCGCCACCTTTCCCTTGATAGTAAAATTTATTGTTATAGGCGATGTGCCCTGATAAATCCAGGCTTAACGCATACTTACCCATTTTGAAAGGAACGCTATGGGCTAAATTTAATACCAAATAGCTCCCTTGGCCGCCCCCTTCTTCTTTGCGTCCGTAGTCATAGTAATAAAATAAACCTGGGGATAAGAAAAGTTTGCCGAAAGTAATCCCATAGTAGAATTCACGGCTAAAACCACGCGAGGCACCGTCAGCCGGGACAAGATCAGGAAAATCATAATAGGTGTGGCCAAAGGATACATCAAAAGACTCAAATGAATACGTATAATCAAAAATATAATCGTTCTCTGCGGATTTTAAAGAATCTTTATCCCGCAAATCCCAGCTCATCCAAAAACCCAGTTTAATCCGGCCAAGTTTTGAAATAGGACTTTTAATATAAATACCTGGCTGAACCACGGCATCTTCATCTAATGTCATGCCGCGCCACATATAAAGAGAACTGAAATTGAGGTCTCCTGAAACCTCCCATCCTTTATCCGAGAAAATGCCCGTCGTCTCAGCAGCAGACCCCAAAGAAACAAAACTAAGAAAACCCACACAGATAATCGCGAACAGATATTTTCGCATCGCCCCTCCTTTGTCTAATCAAAATTTCTTATTTAATAGGTCTAGGCAACGATGCCGGAAAATAAAAAAGCGTCTTTTTTAGCCATCACTGGTCGCAAAAGACGCTCGAGGTCTTAAAAATTTCAAAAAAGACGTTCTTTTTAAAAAGAACGTCTCTGTTTTCTACACTTCAATGTGTTCATTCGACTATACAAGTAAAAAAGTTGTTCTTCTGGTAACCCAAAATCAAAAAAAATTTCTAAATTTCTGACATTTATCTTTTATTTTGTTTCTTATCTTCACGATCGCAACATGCGAAACTCCAAGCTTAAGCCCAATCTCTCTCACAGTCAATCCGCTTAAACTTAAAGACAACACATCCTTTTCTCTTTCTGTCCAAGGCTCGCGCTGAATATCCTCTAATAAAATCTTGCCGCTTAAATCATCGAGATCGGTCTTAGGGTTTTTCAGCGATACAAAATTTTCTAAATCAATTTCTTCCTGGTCTTGCCCTAAACAGGACAAGCGAACCAGACTCGCGCCATCCTGGGTTTTACGAATATAATTCTTTAAATAAAAATAACAACCCTGAAGCACGTAGCTGCTTGTTTTATCGCTCAATTTACCCTCTTTAAAATCTGTCCACAAATGCACTACCGCCTCTTGATAGAGATCATCCTCATTGAAAAAATGAGAACGTCCGTTCAATCGGTACGCGATCCCCCTTAACTTTGGTGATATGCTATGGACCAACTGTTCGAAGCTCATGAAAACCTCTATGCTTTTAGCTTTCTCATATCCGAAGCCAGAATAATAGCATCCGCCACTTCACGCATGGTTTTACGATTATCCATACTGTACTTGCGCATTTTTTGATAAGCTTCTGCTTCGTCCAGTTTTTCATCTTTCATAAGGATCCCTTTGGCGCGCTCGATTTTCTTACGCGCCTCAAGCTCCTCCTGAATTACTTTAGTCTTAACCAATAATTCAGTATTTTCAATAGCCACGGCCGCCTGATGCGCCACAGAAGTCAAAATGTTAATTTCTGTTTCTGAGAATTCGTGAGACTTGGACGTATAACAATTAATAACTCCGATCACCTTGCCCTTAACAGCCAAGGGAACGCAAAGAAGAGAACACAGACCTTCTTTTTTTGCGATATCTTTATGTTTGTATTCTTTTTCTTTTGTCACATCCAAAACAGCCAAAGGCTTGTTCATTTGCATCACCCGGCCAGCAATGCCTTCGCCCGCTTTTAAGTGAGGCTTTTTGTTATACTCATCACTGGTACTCTGCGTGGCGCGGATCACCAGCTCTTTTTTCTTTTCATCCAATAACATAAGTGAGCAAATATTGGAGCCCATCAACTCTGCGACAACCGTCACAACCAATCTCAGGATATCTTCCAAGTAAACATCTGACGCGATAGCCTTGCTGATCTTTGTTAAAGCACTGATTTGTTCTTCAAATGGCATTACTTTTGTCATGGTTTCCTTTTTTGCAAATCCAAAGGATAAAATCAACCGTGATTATCCTTCGAAAGCTCTAACAATGAAAAGCATTTTCGCCCTAAAATAAAAAATCCTTTTTAAGCTTTCTTTGCCTAAAAAGGACGCCATTATCCATTTTTCTTGCTTTGCAATTATAAAACCAAAAAAAGTTTTCGAATTCCTTCTTCGTAAAAAGCATACCACAACAATCCATTTTTGTCAAGGTTTTGCGAACCCGTTTACCTGCGCTCAATCTTAACAAGATATTCATTTCCAAAAACTTCCAGAACATCGCATTTAAATTCAGGGTTCAGTATCTTCTCTAAATCACGAGCCACTGACTTTTTTAAAACTCCGTAGGAAACAGGCTGTTGACGGAGAAAATCTTTTGCCTTCTGTTCTGTCTCTAAAAAAGGGATGGGATGCGGACTGAAAAACTGTTTACCCCTGATTTCAAGAATAGCCACAGGCTTGTCTGTATAAAAACGCACCCCGCGCGCAAAAAATTTAGTGCATACGATCGCGCCTTTTACATCTTCAAGTTCATTCAAATACATTCCGGAATATTTAGAGGAAACATAAGGTTCAAAATTCGGCCGCGCAGCAACAACCGCCGTCAAAAACATCAAAGGAAGAAAACCCGAAAGCGCCATCAGGCTTTTAAAGATATCTTTCTTTAAAACAAAAATCAACACCGATAAAAAAACGAGAAAAGAAACAACCATCATAATATAGACAGAAGGTTTATAAGAAATATACTGTGCGAATCTCGAACCAGCGACCAACAAAATCACGGGAATCAGAAAAAGAATGCCTAGGGTGACAAAAACAGCGATTTTAAAAAAACGGCCCATTGTTTTATTTTTAAGATTTTCAGCGATAAAATTCCCTGCGATAAGTGCTAGGGCGGGAATAGCCGGGAATATGTAGCTGACAAGTTTTGAATGAGCGAACTGAAAGACAAGAAAAACGGACACAACGCAGGAAACAAGAAATGAATCCAGCGGCAGCCCCCCCTTGGTCATGCGGGTTTTAAGAAAGAATAGTGCTCCCACCACAAAGAGGCTCCAGGGAAACATACAGCCAATGGCAGAAGCAGGATAAAAATACCAGGTATCGTTTTTGGCGTGCTCCGCCTCGATCACGCGGCGCCAATGATCATTATAAAAAAACTCCTGATTAAAAGACGCGCCGTACATCTTGATCATGAGGAGGTACCACGGCAATGCCACAAGGAGAAACACGATAAAACCAAAAAGAAATTCGCGGCATAAAATAAAACGGACATTCTTCTGAATAATTAAAAACAAGAGTATTGTCGCAAGAACGATCAAGAGTCCTAAAGGGCCTTTAGCAAGAACCGCAAAACCCGCAAAAATAAAAAATAATAAGAAACTTAATGTTTTCCGATCTCTATTGATATATCCCCAAAAAAAAGAAACTAAAGAAAAAAGAATAAGGACGGAAAAGAACATATCCGTAAAGACTGTCCGCGCCAAACCTACATAGAGTCCGCTGGAAGCCAAGATGAGGCTTGAAAGAAAAGCTTTCCTTGCATCCCTAAAGCCTAAAACTCCCAACACATAAACCGCCACAACACCCAAAAGAGCGAAAAACGCCGGAAAAAAACGGGCGCCGAAATTCGTCACTCCAAAAAAAATAAAACCCAGGCGCAACATCCAATAGGTAAAAATAGGCTTTTCAAACTGAGGTTGATCGAACAAAATCGGCGTCATCCACGTCTTGTGCTGCATCATTTCTTTGGCGGTCTGAGTATAAAAAACTTCATCAGGGTCTGTAAGGCTTAAGAAACTATTGCCAAAAATAAAGAAAAAATAAGAGAGCACAACCAGAATCAAAATATTTTTTACATGAATTCTTTCAATCACCTAATTCTCCTTTTGTAAAAGTTCACTCAAAGTCACAAACGAGTACCCGCGCTCTTTAAGCCTTTCAATCAAACACTTCACCGCCAAAACTGTTTCGTGCCGATCTCCGCCTTCAGCGGCAAAAGCTCCGCCAGAATCATGAAATAAAATAATATCTCCAGGTCTTGTGTGGCGCAAGAGATATTTAATCATATACTTATCGTCAAAAGTCACCCAGTCTTTGGAATTAAGGGTCCAGAGCACAATCGTGTACCCAAGGTCTTTAATGGTTTTCTTTTCCCTTTCTGTCACCCAGGCCTTGGGAGGCCTGAAGAATCGAGGCGTCTGCCCCGTTATTTTCTCGATAACCCTCGCTGTCTTCTCGATCTGTTCAATCAATTCCGAAGGCGTGTAATAAAAAAGAACATGATGGTCGTAAGTATGATTTCCTATTTCGTGGCCTTCCTCTGCCACGCGCCGAGCGACTTCTGGGTACTTTTCAACGTGTCTCCCCAGCATAAAGAATGTCGCTTTCACTCCGGCACTTTTTAATTCATCCAGAATCTGCGGCGTCCAGACCGGAGATGGACCATCGTCAAAAGTTAAGGCTACTTCTTTTTCGGAAACATCAACACGATAGATGGTCCCCTTTCTTAAAAGGACGGCTTCATCAAAAAAAATACTCAAAACCGCAAAAAGTACTACGGACGTAATGAAGAGAGTCAAAAACCAAATAAATATTTTTTTCATTAGTTATTTTTTTCTTTACCCATTATAACAAACCGTTTCCAGCCATCGGCACAGGAGTTAAGGTTCACGTCAAAAAAATGCCCCCGGTAAACAACGCTCCTCCCTGGTTCAACAATATTGACGGGCATCCCCAGCGTCGGAGCTGAGAGAATCCTTGGTATTCTTTTTATCGCCACCTCGTCCTCTAAGGTTAAATCTTTATCGTATCGCCGTTTAAGTAAGTCCATATCTCGAGCATCCTGCAAAATAAGATAGTCATTACAACCGAGCCCGGCGACCATATCAACGGCTACGCATTTAAGTAAAATATCTTTCCCTCTCAATATCTCAGGCTTATCTTTAAAAATATCTTCAACTTCCACTATAGAGTATATTTTGCTTCTATCAATGCGCCGCGGCCCGTTATCAATTTCCGGGGTTAAAATAAAAGTTCCGACTCCTTTAAACGCCAGCACAATTTGATCACCAGTAGCGCTCACGCTGAACGAATCCAAGACATCCCTACCTTCCTGAGTGAGCCACTTTTTTAAAGCCGAGGCCGCGCCAACCACATCACCACTTGCAGACAAATTCCGCCAAGCAGCCAAAACTTTGTTTTTGAATGTTTCTACTGCATTGATGCGCTTAGACCACGCGGCAGCGTCAGAAAAGATAATTTCGACGCCTTTGCCGTAATTATTATACTTGATATCCGTTTTCTGTCCATCCCAACAAATATCGGTTGCACCGCACGCCTTCCCCAGGCCATACTGGGATAGCAAAGATTGCTTCAGCTCGGCTTTTTGCTTTTCATCATCTGTTTCAAACTGTACAGTAACCATTTCCAAGCGATCTTGCGTAAACCAAAAAAGTATACGCTGAGCTTTAAAACCGTTAAAATCCAAATCTTCATTAGCTCGCGTCATCTCTTTCAAAGACCCGTATTGATGCGCCAATGTCAAATGCTCGAATTCAGACATAGGAGCCTGCCACTTTATCCCACGAAACCCTTCTGGTTCATTAGAATACGCCCGAAGAGACAAAGGAAAAACAACCGAACAGATAAAAAACCCAATCAAAAAAAATAAAAGAATTTTTTTATTCATTTAAAACCAACACTTTCTTTAAGCCGGGACAAAACAATCATCCAGCTCTAAGGCCTTGCTATATTCCTTGAATAGCCGAATCCCATAGCCCTATTTTAAAAAATAATTACCTAAATCAAAGTAAATGCCAAAGGCTTAAGTCAAACGCGCGTCGCGCCGCCTGATCATCACAGAGATCCAAATAACGCACTTTCCCAAAAAATATCCTATTAAAGCGCCAGCGATCACATCAGAAGGATAATGAACGCCGCAATAAATTCTCGAAAACGCGACCATAACAGCTATTAAATAAAAATAAAAAGGCTTTTTATAAAATGCGCTTAAGAGTGTTGCGGCTAAAAATATATTGATCGCGTGTCCCGAAGGAAAAGAAAAGGGTCCTGCGTGAACCAATACATTTACATAGGGCAAAACCATAAAAGGCCTTGGTCGTACAACCAAAATTTTTAAGAGAAGACTGGCCCAATAAGCGACAAAAAGTCCTCCTAATAGATGAACACCTATTAGTTTTTCTTTAGTCTTGCAGAATAAAAGCAAAAAAACAGCGACGACGGATAAAATTTCCCACTCACCAAGTTTTGTCAGCCAGGTAAAAAATAAATCCAACAACCTGTTGCTGCAGGCATTGTTGATAAAATAAAAAAGCGCGCGATCCATAGTGATTAGCAAAAAGATCTCTCTCTTTACGCTTCTATGAAGCTAAGATATGCTTGAAAAAATTGCAGGGAGGATAACCAGCAACGCCCGATCGATTCATTTTCTTTAAAAGATAAGCTTCATTCATTCGAAGAGAAAGAACTAACAACAAAAGCCTTCAGCTCTTCCTGATCCTGGCTTGAAATATTCAAAAATTCAAGGCCAACATCATATCTCTTAGTAACAACCTCAGATTCCCTAACCCACTGAACGCGGCTTTTAGAACGGATGGTCTTCTGATTAGGCAATAATATCACCACATCCAAAAACTCTCCCATCTGAACTTTTTCGTTAATATTAAGGCAGATGCCGCCTTCAGAGATATTTTTTGTTTTGTCGTCTTTGAATATTGCCTGTTGAGCAGGATTAGCGATTCTCTCCCAAACAACATCAACATAGGCATTCAACCGTAGATGCTTTCTTTTCTCTTCCATCAAAGCGCTCCTTTTGATTCATTCTACTCCAAACAAAAACCCCCTGCAATTTATTTCATTACAGAGGGCTAAGATTGTCCCTTGCGTAATCGCTCGTAAATTCTGTCGCCTGCCTTTGGCAGATAGCTCCACAATTTACTTCGCACGCTTCGGGATGAATTTGCCCACCTTAACAAGGTGGGCAAATTCTACTGCCTCGTTTGGGCAAGCTTTTAAGCTTCTCAATGTCTTAGATTTTCCTAACCAGCTCTTTAGCGACCTTTTCGCCTGACAATAACATTCCGCCAAAAATTGGCCCCATGCGCGGCCCACCGAAAACAGCGTTAGCACACATCCCACACACGTAAAAACCAGGGCACACTTCTTTAGAGTTTCTTATAATCGCTTCCTCGCCAACCTCAGCCCACATCGACTGCTCTCCCATCAGCTTGCCTGATTGCGTCTTCAATCGGATACCGGATTTTTTCTCAATAATTCTTGCTACCTCAGCGGGATGCCCCGTAGCATCTACCACAAACTTTGCCCGCATCGTTATGGGGTCAACGTGTAAATGGGCCATTTCTACCGCAGTCCAATTCAAGACTAAACCACAAACTCTTTTTTTGCGGATCATGACATCCTCGGCACTTAAAAGATTAAAAATCTTAAGCCCCGCCTTTACAGCTTGTGAACAAATCGTGGATACTGCCTCAATAGAATCAGATAAATAATAGCCTTTTTCGTATTCTCTCGCTTTAATTCCAAATTCATCCAGTATTTTTTTAGCTTGCTCCTGAACCACTATTTCATTAAACATTATCCCGCCACCCCACATGCCGCCGCCAATCGAAAGCTTCCTCTCAAACATAACAACTCGCTTGCCGGCTTTTGCTAAATAGTATCCGCAAACCATGCCCGCAGGACCCCCGCCAACAATCGCTACATCGACATCCAGCGCTTTCATGAGCTTCTCGCTGTATGATTCAATAATAGCCCGAGAAATCTTGATTTCATCTAATTTCATTTCTACTCCTTTCTTTTGGTTGTTAAAAATAAAAAATCCTTTATGCCTTGGCTTCGCCACGCATAAAGGATTCATTGTTCTCACTATCCCTACGCTGGCATTATCCAGATCAGGTTCATCGGGTAATCTGCTCTGCGCCCGAAGGGCGCGTACAGAACTCTCAGGCCGTTATACGACCTCCCCTGCATACTTCTTAGCTAAAGTAAACCCCGTTAGAGAACGAAGTTCTCTAACGGTTTGCGCTCAACTGATATCTTAAACCACCGTCAGATTTATCACTGGATAACCGCCGACTAAAGTCGGCAGCTTTCTCTAACGGGGTAAAATTCTCTGCTATAGAATATATAACAAATAATTATAAAAATCAACTACTCTTATTTGATGAGTTTTTCAAGCTCCTTAATATCTTATCCGGCGAAATCCCGCTCTCTTTAGCGGGACGCAACTGATTATGAGCTACGCCTGCGCCACTTTGTGAAGGATTTCGGAAATGAATGTTTGGTATTTAACACCGAGCCGATGCGCCTTATGTTTGATGCCCTTGAGATCGCTGCTATTAATCCGAATGTTTAACACAGCATCTCTCCTGCGGGCCGCAATGGCCTCAACGATCTGCTCATATTCAGCACGATCCACGGGAACAAATTTCTCAAGATTTTCTTCGATGATGCGTTCTTCACGGGACAATTTAATCTTTCTCATAACGTCTCCTCTTTTTGTAAATCTTCATTAATTTGCGGCTTGGGTATATTGTTTTTAAAAATATGATCTTTCCTTCTCGCATATAAGGAACAGCCCACAAATATCCCCGGTATTCATAAACGAGAATCTGCTGATCCTCCCGGGCCGGATGCTTACGAATATCGACCAACTTGGAAGCAACAATGTCTTCAAATGAAACACCTCTTGTTCGCTTTAGCCTCTCACTTTTAAGCGCATTCCAACGAAGCTCCATCATTAAGACTCCTTATGTATATACAATTATATTACAGAAACAAAACCTGTCAAGGGTTTTGTTTTGCTAAAAATTAACCCCCTGCAATTTATTTAATCGCAAAGGGTTAAAATTCAACAATTACCATGCCAGCAGACAGAGACGAGTTTTTAAGCTCCTTAATGTTCTATGTAGTGAAATCCCGCTCTCTTTAGCGGGACGCAACTGGGTAATGACAAAGAAAGCAAAAAAAGCCCACTCCTCTCTTATGCTCCGGACAATTTGTTAAGCTGAGGCTTTAACATGCGCTGCAAAAAAATAATTGGCAGAATAATTAAAATAGATCCAATTATTGTTATAAAAAACTGTTGGCTTTTGAAACTCTGAGCAGGGAATTTCCTCGCCATCACAGCTAGCAAAATCGACAGAAGATTTAAACAAGCGTAATAGATATATATAAAATACGCTCCTCTCAATGATTTCTTCACTGTCGTTTTATCTTTGTATAAAAGCAGGCCTCCTCGGATAAAATAACCACAGGCAACAAGCAAGAAAATAAAAAACACATAACTTAACAATGAGAGGCTCGCTCCAAGATAGCTATATAGGCGAGGCAATTTTTCATATTGACTGCCAATATCAAAGTATCCGAAAATAAAAGCCCAAAGAATAATCGCGCCTAAAAGGACTTCCCAAATTCCACAAAATATAGACAAAATAGCTGCTTTCTTATTCCCCATATCAACCTCCGCTTAATGACAAAACCCACCGCAATATATTATATCACGGTGGGCTAAATTATTAAAATATCCTTCGACTCGGTCGCCCTACTCCCTCGCTCAGGATGGTTCGACGATGAAATGGTGAGCAAAGGCCCGACCTTTCAGTCGGGCCTACGTCGAACCACTGCCCCGCATGGACTCGAACTGAAATTAGTCTTTAGCTTGGAGTCTATTTTTTATTTGAATACTCAAATGCCCATCGATAAAAACATTCGGCCTGCTTAAAATTATCAGCCGATTGTCTGTCTCGCCCATTGATAAATTCTTGTGGTTACTTTAACCATTTCATCGGCATCGGCCTTATGGACACTGCGACATTCGTACTGTACCAAGTTTTTGCGAGCGATGACTTTGCGCAACTGCCTGGATTTTTCTTGTGCGCCCTCAAGAGGCAAACCAGCCACCAAGTCACAAACATCCAGATGATCCTGCGATACCGAACGAACACCTTTCTTGTAGACGCATATTGCGTCTGCCGAAGAAATCGCACATTGAACTGCCAATGTCGCTGCCGCGTTCCAGTTAGACGCAGCAAAAGCAGCTAACATCTGATCGTAATTGTCTGAGGCTTTTTTCAAATATTCCACCCCTCTAGCTCTATTCTCTTCCTTGATTTTTATTTCACGGGCTGTCATATCTACACCTCTAGCGGTTCTTTACCATATAGGACAGAATAGGATTTCATCAAGGTTGATACCGGCGGCTTATTCTTTTTAAGCCGTTTTTTAAATTCAACCGCTGACTTAATATAGGGATCGAGTTGCACACCAAAATATGTCTTGAACCGGGGGATTATTTCAGAAAGGAAAGCTTCTTCCACAGGTTTAATATCCACGGCTCTGGGCACCACCACAGCAACATCAACATCGCTTCCTTTTTTAGCTGTCTCAGTTTGCATGCTCCCATAAAGAATCAAAGACATTATTTTTGCCTTGATCTTGGCCCGCCTGAATTCATTTAAAAGAAAATCTCTGACTTCATTCTTAATATTACCTTCAGCGACAAACATTGGTCGGATGATCTTCTGAACAATGCGGTCATCTTCATTCAAGGCGTAAATATGCTGCTTACCAATCACTTCTAATTTCAAAAGATTGCGGTCATGCAAGCCTTTTAATGACTCGTGAGTTGAAGGAGCGGAATAACCAACAAGTTTGGCTATTTCGCGGCCTGTTGCCCTAAGACCTTTGTGGCCGGCAAAAACTCGCAGGATGGCCAGCTTGGAAGGAGAATCAACAATCTTTTCAATTTGGAATGTTTTAACCATGATTTAAGCCTAACATGTGTAAGGTTTACCTTACAATGAGTATAGCATTCTTAAAGGCATTGTCAACCATTGATATTCTATGCTTTCTTGAAAAAGAGCTACCAACCGAAAACAATCGCTTTGCTATGGTACAAAAAGCCTAAACTAGAAACCATTTGCTAGACCGCGATTCAGAGATAAAGAGATACCGCTTGGAGAATTTTTGGCGGATAATCGGCGGTGTTTAGTGGAATAAAAGAAAAATGGAAATTATCGGCGGGCATTGAAATTTTATCGCCCTAGCGTCTTGCGCTGTCGACGTATAAAAAATCCCAAACCACGCAGCGTGATTGGGGATTTTCTTATCTCTCGACGGAGAATTTAAGAGAGTTATATAGCTGCCCCTATTGGACGAGTTTCGCAACTGGCTAATAACGGAGGAGGCACTAAAACTATGTCAAGAATCGGCCTCTACTGTCTAAACTGCTTGCTTATTTTGAGGCTTGCGAAAAACTACTTTTGTAGGTTTTCCATCTATTGTTATTTTTAAAAATGGAAAAAAAGGAAGTATTTGCCAATTCCTGCTCTGAATTTTAATTTTATGACCCGCTATTTCTACCTCAATGGGTTCCTTATAAATCTCTTTCTGAGATCTTTCTATAATGTTTTTTCCATCTTGCCAAATACTATAAATAGTAGTACAGCCTAAGTTTTCTTCCTTTTCAATTATCTTAATTTCTTTATCCGAAACACGTAAAAACATTTCATAATCTTCAGACACGTATCTTTCCATACCTTTCTTCCTTTCGTTAAATTATAACTCCATTTCAAAATAGTAAACTAAAACCCTCTGCAATATATTCTATCACAGAGGGTTAAGAAAATAAAACTGCCCCGTTTGGACGAGCTTCGCAACTGGCTATACTTGGGAAATTGCGCTACTTCAAAGGCTCAGGCATAGTTTTTTCATCAAACTTCATCGCCATATCCGGATATTTCGAGATTATTTGTTTAATCTTTAGCTCATTGGATAGAATCGCCTTGTTGATGCCACAAACCGCACTCAAACCCTTCACCGTTTTATAAAGTTGCAGAGCTTCATCTTTATAAAATTCTTGGGTCCTTAATTCCATTTCTAATCTAAAAATAGTTTCATCGTGTTCTAATGTAGAAACATCGATGGCCAAGAGCTGGCATATCCCTCTGATCTTTAATATTTTCATGGCCACAAGAGCCATTTTATCGATGCTATTGGACACGATCAAAATAGGCCGATCAAATGTCATTGGCGATACTGAAGACTTGCATTGATCCAGTCCCGCATTAACAAGGTCATTTAAAAATATTTCAAATTTATCGGCCCCCAATTTACCTTTATCGAAAATCACTGGATGAGTCATATTATTATAAATTTTTGCTAAATTTCCAGCCAATAAGCTTATGCCTATCCTTTCTTTTGAAAGAAAAAGAAAGGGATTTTCGATTACAGCAATAGACCGGTCGAGATCAGTTATAAAATACTTCGATGCCATTCCAATATTCAATTCTAAAGTTAACATGTTATCCCTCCATATTGATTCAATTATATCATCACTATTCAAATAACAACAAACAAAAACCCTCTGCAAGTATTTCACTCGCAGAGGGTTAAGAAAATAAAACTGCCCCGTTTGGACTCCGGGCCTTCGGCCCTAGAACCAGTCGTCGCTATCGCTCCTCCCCATAGGGGAACCCAATGGTTCCCCTTCTGGCGCTACGCCTACGGCTCCGCTGTCAACCCCTCCTTAGCAAGCAAACGACATACTTAAGGAGAAAACGGTCTTTTCTCCTTAAGTATCCTCTTTTTTGGTTCTCGTCCAAACGAAAAATCAAACCATTAAAAAAACCCCCCAAAAAATGGGAGGTTTTTTTTAATGGCTGCCCCGTTTGGACTCGAACCAAAATACTCAGATCCAGAATCTGAAGTCCTACCGATTAGACGACAGGGCAATATGTATATTAAAGGTAATTTTTCTTTGCATATTGCCCGTCCTAAAGCACGAAGCGTCCTGTGCGTAGGGCAGAGCAATATGACTATTATTTAGGCTACATCCTCTCATATTGCCCGTGCCGAGACGCGATAACATCCTGCGTCGAGGCCAGGGCAATATGACGATTTAATGAATTTCAACGAGATATCATCACGACTTTATTTCGCGCTTTTAATTAGAATGCTTGTTTGTGCTCTCTATTGTAATATCCTCGATGAATTCTGACAAGCGTAATTTCAACAGGCTTTGCCTAAAACCGCAAACGACAAAAACCCGCTAAACAATGTATTTTCTTTTTTTAATTATACACCACCTCTTATAAAATCATAAACAAAAAGGGGAAGCGGTTTTTAGCAATTTCAAAAGATGCCCATCTTTTAAAAAAGGCTCCCTTTTGCCTAAAAATCCTTGAAAACTTTAGAACATTGCTCTATCATAGGAGAAATAAAACAACATAAAAGAGCTACGTCAAATACGCTCTTGATTTAAAATAAAAATCGGAGTCTTTATGGGCATGTACGATTACTTTCTCAATTCTCCCTATTGTTTTAGTTATTTCGGCAGGCTGCGCCCAAAACAATTATTGAGACACCTGCGGGGCTTCCACTTCTCTTCCTTTGGATTCGTCCTTCAAACGATCTTTATCTGCCCTTCTCATGAATGCAATGCGAATTGCGTCCATTGTTATGAAAAATTCACGCACGAAAAATTCAAACATTCACTCTCAACAGATCAGGTCAAAAACATTATCGACCAATTTCATAAGCTTAAGGGGTACCTTGTTATTTTTTGCAGCGGAGAATTTCTCATGCGCAAAGATGCCCTTCAAATACTAAGCTATGCTCAATCAAAAAATCTGGCGACAGCCATAACGACGAACGGAATTCTTTTGGATGAAAAGAAAATCAACGAACTCGTTAAGGCAGGCATTAATTCTTTATTTGTCTCCATCGATAGCGCCAACCCCGAGCGGCATGACCATTTAAGAGGCGTCCCGGGATGTTTTGACAAAGCGGTCAACGGCATACGCCTGGCAAAAGCTCGCGGCATCACAACAGCCATTTGGACGTATATTTCAAGAAGCAACTCCGAAGAAATAGAAGGCATCGCAAAATTAGGGAAACAGCTCGGCGTCGACGGCGTCTATTCCTATCTGCCGCTTTTGTCGGGAAATTTTTTCAACAGATTTGACGAGAACCTCACCGCTTTAGAAAGAAATATGTATAGAAAAAGGTTTCGATACCTGCCCAATTTGAATTTTGAATTTTCCTCTGAAAAAGATATCTGTACCGGAGGAGGGCGCTATCATGTCTGCGTCATGCCTTCCGGAGATGTCACTTTCTGCCCGCCCGTTCCCTATTCCTACGGCAATATTCATTCAAAACCGCTTAAAGATTGTGTGGTTGAGGTGAGAAAAGACTTCAAAAAATTCATTGTCCAAGGATCATGCCAAGGACAGTGTCCTGTCAACTTTCCTGAATACCGGAAAAACTGCAACGCCAAATTCATATACGAAGAACCAAAGCCTTGAAAAAGTTTTCTTGTACAGCCAGCCACTAGATTAAATACACAAGCGCCTGAGCTTTCTCAACAAAAAAGGCTTAAATATCTACAAGAGCTACCGAGCGATCGTGACACTTCCTCTATCCGAGTTTTTAGAAATTTTTTTAAAATTAGATTTAGAAATCAAACAGGGGGGAATAAATAAAAAATCTCCGTAACTACTTACGGAGATTATACATATAAAAACGAGCATTTAGATACGTGGGTTTCTTTAAAAAAGAACTACCAGGACAACCGCATACCCCGATAATAAAATCAATAAGGGGCCAAAATAAAACCTAAATTTGAACATAATTTTATTAAAGATATTCAAATCGATATCCCCCTCAAGCAGGCTTTCGACTTTTGAGCCAATCCCAAATTCAGACGCAATGAATTTTTCGATCCTTGAAAATACTTTTGGAGCAAAAAGAAAAATTCCGCTTAGAAAAAATGACGTAAGCGTCAAAAGCAATAAAACCAGCTTAATAAATATCATCCGTTAACCTTTTTTCTAGCTTCGGTTGAACATCCCTGAGGAAGCTTCTTTTATTATTATAATATTTTCCTCAAACATATTCAACATGAAAGATGTTTTAACTTTAAAGATGACTAGACGAGCAGTTTTTAGGTTTAACCGCTAAATTTTAAACCGTTAGCAATGAAACGCTTGACTTAAAATAACATTGGCGATATTGCCCGCCAAAAACTTATTACCCTCATCTGTGCAATGCCCAAAATCCCCGCCGAACATATCATTAAAATATTCTTTATACCCATCTTTTTTAACGGCATCCTTAAACACTTTCTCATTATCCACAAAGAACACGTCGCTTTGACCTTCAAAAATCTTTTTTAACGGCGCGACACTATGCATGGGGTACTGCACACAAACCAACAGAATCCCTCTTGCGTCCAAAATTTCTTTAAGCTGCCGGTAACTTGATATCGTCACAGGATTATAAAAAATGCTCCTCATCTCTTGCGCCCTCGTCGTATATTTTTTTTCTAAGTCCGGCTTGCCCATCTGTTTATAAAGCGCCGCGAGCAACCCATAAATCCGATCATAGTTAGGATTGAGTGTATTGGCTATCTTAAGAAATTTTTCCGCCTGATCGAGCCTCCCATTGTTACGGTAAAACCATCCTAGATTAATATAGGCTTCGTCATTGTTTGGGTTGATCTCAATGGCTTTTTTGAACGCCTCTTCAGCAAGGGCCATTTTACCTTGATCCCTGTAAACCTGCCCCAGCCCGATAAAAGCATCTTCATTAGGAGGGCCAAAGCTTGAAGCTTTTTTAAATGCAGTTTCCGCGAGCAACAATTTGGACTGAATACTATAAACCCATCCTAATCCCAAGTAGGGCTCGTTATTGCCTGGATTCAATGCAATAGCTTTTTCAAATGCAGCTTCAGCTTCATTATATTTCCCCTCATCCCGATACACCCACCCTAAATTAATATAGGCCCAATCATTGCCCGGGTTAAGCTCTATTGATTTCTTGAATGCGGCTGCTGCTTCTGACGAAGAAAGTTTACCCTCGTCCCGATACACCTGCCCCAGCTTAATATAAGCCCAATTGTTTTTCGGATTGATCTCAATAGCCTTCTTAAACGCTTCTTCTGCTTCGCTGTACTGGCCTTCATCCCGATACACCCAGCCTAAATTAATATAGGCCCATTCATTATCCGGCGCAAACTCAATAGCCTGCTTAAGAAGCTCTTCTGATTCAGAGAACCGGCCGGCATCTCGATAAACCCAAGCCCGTTCGATGAGAGACCAGCCCTTTACATTATTTTTTGGGTTAAGCTTACGAGCTTTCTGAAAACATTGTTCCGCTTCCCGAAGACGACCCTGCTCCCGATACACCTGAGCCAATCCAATATAAGCCTGATCATCTGAGGGATTAAGTTTTGTGGCGCGCACATAAGATCGTTCTGCCTGAGAAAGGGAAATTTTTCCCTGATCCCGATACACCCAGCCTAATTCGATATAGGCCCTGTCTATATCTCTGATCGCGCAACCAGTCTCATCTACTTTCTCTTGCGGTTTTCTTTCATTAAAAATGTCTGCTTTTATGTCAGGCAATTGCGCCGCCCCATCGTTCTGACGATTAATTTTTTCAAAAGCTCCCAACCCGCGTTTTCCCACTTTTACAAAAACATGCATCGCAAGCCAACGGGCAAAATTATAAATTTTTAAAGAAGTTAAAAAAGAAGGGAGCTTTGAGTCCGGGGCTTCTTTGTAGACCATGTGGTAGGCGCCGTCGTTAATACCCATCATGACAACAACCAAATCCGGTTTAATTGCTGCGAGATTGCTTTCTAATTGCGCAATGATTGTCCTCGACGTCGTCCCAACAACACCTTTATCAATAACGCTAAAAGGTACTCTGCATTTCTTGCGGTTCAACGCCTTTTCCAAAAATGCAGGGTACTGCCCTTGCGTTGTCGATTCTCCCAAACACATAATTTTATAAACACCTGCCTGCCTTGCTGACACTGAATTCCTATACTCGCGGTTCAATAATAAAACAAAACCACCGAAACGCAACCCCAGCTCCAAAAGGACCAGAGAAAACACTATCCCGAAAGTTATTAATGCTATTTTCTGAACTGACGATGGATTATTTTTCATATTTTTTAAATTATACCATAGCGAACCATTCTTGCGCGAACAACAATGGATTTATCTTTTTAAGCGCATAAAACATCCCTCATCGCTTTGAAAACAAGACAATAAAAAACTCCGTATCATTCCACGGAGTTCGTCATGAAGTTTCACCAAAATACTCGGTTAAAACTTGATGCGCATATGCTCCCTGTGCTCATTTGAAGAAACGAACCTAGCGATTGCCTGACGATCCTCTTTGTTAATATCTAAAACATACACACGTATAAATGAACCTGATGGCTATGGTAAAGATTTTCCGACGAAAACGCCGAATTTAAAAATAGGGTGCTTTTTAAGCGTAAAATAATACGTGATTAACAATGTTCGGCATTAAATTAAACGGAAGGGCAAGCTTAAGCTTTAAAACATACAAAGTGTCTTTTTTCAAACCGTCCATCTGGTTGCAAAAAGGACTTAAAACCTGTTTTTTTCCATTCATATTAATAATCAGGTTTGGATAGGCCAGTTCGATGTCAATGGTCGTCTCAGGAGGCAATTTATACGGCAGGTCAACAGCCCAGGCAACTTTTGATTTTATTTTTCTGACTCTGAATTCATTCGCCTCGAATATGACGCGTATCTTAAATATATCCACGTATATTTTTCTTCTTTTAATTTTTAGGCAAAAACGAGGTTTGTCGTTTTCGCTTAGCAAGGAACCGTTTTGACCTTTAGGCAACAAGCTATGGTCTATGGCCCAATGCGTCGACAAAACTCTATAACCTTGAAGATAAGTATAAAGTTCAATAGGAAAAAACCTGGGCTCATAATTTTTAAAAATGGTTAAAAAATACCTCTTTTGCAAAAGGATCTTAAAGCGAATGTAATACCGCACCCGCATATAAACCGACAATAAGAAAACGAGCAGTTTCGGCTGCTTTCTGAAAAACTTATTCTTTTTACAGAATCGGATAAACGGTTTTGGAAAAGCATTGCTGACCGCCATAGCGGTAAGACAATTCCAAAACAAATCTTTCTCGGTCCTCGAAAAAGGCAAAAATGTGTGGAAATTATTTATGGATTTGGATGTACGAGTTTCGACATCGTCTTCTCGGATAATGCCGTTTTTCAAAAACTCCTCAGTCATAGGCGTTTTCGGAAAATAGCACATCGAAAAAAGCAGAACATTGTAAGGATGAGGCAACTCTAACAAAAGGTCAACGCCCTTGCCATGATCTTCATCTGTTTCAATGGGATTGTCTGTAATAATATCAAATCTAGCTTGGATATTCGAATCTTGTAAAAAATTGGCGAAATCAATGATATCACAATTTTTCTGCGTTCGATTCATGGGGCCCTGGCTAATCCTCTCGCTACCGCTTTGAATGCCCACATTCACCTCGACCAACCCCGCATTTGCAAAAAGATTCAAAATTGCCCTGCTGGAGTGCTTAGGATGGCCGTAGCAGCCAAAAGACTTACCTACTTCTTTGACATAAACATCATTGAATTCCTTGGCCCATGCCTCATCATAAGTAAAAACATCATCCCAAAACTTAACAGCTGAAACTGTTTCGGTTGATAAAACAGCCCTTAATTCTTCGATGATATTTTTTACGCTACGGCGGCGCAAATACGACCCAAGCCCTTCAAATTTTTTCCGGAACACGCTGTTGCAGCAATAAGAACAGCTAAACATGCAGCCGCGAGACGCCATCATGGGAAAAGCGCCGGCGTTTCCTGCTGAATGCACCTGCAGGTCTTTGTAAATCTTCCCGCTGTCAATCAAGAACTTATTTTCATCATTAACAAAATCCGCGAAAGGCAAAGAATCCAAATCAGCGATAAGCGGACGAAGATCATTTTTTTCAATTATGCCATTTTCTTTTTTTATCCAAAGATTCTGAATTTTCGTGGCAGGTTCCTTAAGACGCATTTTTTCGGCCAATTCCCACATGGGAAATTCCCCCTCGCCTACACAAACCACGTCGGCAAACGGGATACATTCTTCAGGAGCCAATGTTGGATGAATGCCGCCCCAAACAACAGGCGCCTGAGTATTTTTTCTGATTTCGGAGGTGACAGCTTGCGCCGTGCGAAAAGAACCCGAGGCCAAGCTTAAACCGACCAGCCGGGGATTAATGTCCTTGATAAGTTTTCCAAGAAGTTCGATGTCCCGAGACGGAAAAAGGTTATGGTTAAAAACAGGATTGACGAAATAATCATTTTCAAGAATAGACAGAGGCAGGCGCTGCTGTTGAAAAGAAATAAATTTGGTTGGATAACCTTTAGACTTTAAAAACGCGCTGACGTAGCGAATGCCAAAATCAACGTTAAAAAAACTTATGAGGCAAATTGGAAAATCTTTGTGGATCGTTGTCATAGCGGGCAATAATTTTTAAAAATATTCGTGGCGGTTTTTTTAGTTATAAGAAAACAAATTCACTCGCGCCCCGGCCATTTTCTTTTATTTCCGACGGTTGGCCTGACTCTGAAACAGAAAAATCATTGATAAATCTTACAAAAAAATCTTCCCGTCTTGAAATATCAATATTGTTAATTATAAAGGAAAATTGTTTAAATTTAAAGCGTATTTTCTCAGGCAGCGCGTGTTTATTCAACGTGAATGAATGCGCCATGATAAGATTTTTTCCGTACGCCGCCTCGACCAAAACGCCGTCTTTGTATATGAAAAGGCACGCCGCATCCCCAAATAATCCTTTCTTATACAAACGCTGGGCCAGAACCACCGTATAGCGCTCAGAAAAAAACCGGCCCCAATACCAATTGCCCGTAGGAGGAAGCTCCCCAAAACCCGGAAAATAATTATGGTCATGATACCCCATCCCCTGGCCTTTAAAGACTTTATTATCATAATGCAAAACACCCTCAACTTTGGCCCTCGGTGCCGAGACGATCCAAGACAAGAAACAATTCCCCAGCCACGTAGGCTCAATCACGGCGAACCCTTTTAAAATGGGCGTCAAAACAAATGTAGCGGAGAGATCTTTTTCATTCAACGCAATGCTGTAAACACCATTCGTTTCAGAAACAAAGTTTGTCCCCATCCGGATCTGGCATTTTTTCTTAGAAACTTCTATATCCTTGGGCAAAAAATCAAAATGATAGACTTTCCGCTCCTTGTTTTTTAAATTAAAAAGGGTCAAGTCCACGTTGCCGCCTTTGGCATAAATCATAAAAGAGAGAGCAAAATGGACATCATTGTTTAGGACGCCGTCAAAATACCACCACTCCACATAAAATTTATCAAACGAATAATGTTGAGCCGCGTCTTTAGCCAGAGGAACCGGATACAAAGGCTTGGAATACATGACCCAGCGGACGGCGAAAAAACAGAAAAGAAAAAGAAAAACCCACACGATCTTTTTAACGATTCGCGTGGGTTTTTTCGGACAACTCATTTGAAATTTTTTTATCGCGCGTGGATGCAGAAACCTCGTCTTTCTAAAATTTCTTCCAAGGCTTACCGGACCGTCGCGGGTTTTTAAGGGCTTTTTTACCAGGCGTGTTCACGAAGCCAGTCATCAGCCTTTTGAATGTTTTTTAAATCCCGGCCGAATCCTTTACAAGTTTCGCAACCCGTCAAAAGAAATAGTACGCTAAAACAAACACCGCTTTAGCAACTACCTTTAAATACTGTCGGGAGTCCTTATTTTTTAAATCCATAAGCGCTTTTTTGAAAATCTTCTCTCTTTAAGCTTTATAATCTCACAACCGTCGGATATAATCAATATATAAATTAAATGAAAAGAACCGCATTCAAAGTGGAATCCCCCGGCCTAAAGGCCGGGGAATCCTGCCGTGGGATTGAACTTTTATTTCTTAAAACCAGCCAGGACACTATCGATTCTTGCCAAGGTTCTTTCTTTCCCTAAGGCCTCCAGCAATTCAAACATTCCGGGGCCAATAGTCCTTCCGCTGACCGCGACGCGCAAAGGATGAATAAGTTGTTTTGTTGTTATGCCGCATTTGTCAACCGTGGATTTAAAAGCAGCCTCTGTAGCCATAGCGCTGAATTCAGAAATATTAGAAAAATTTTCTTTTAAAATACCGAATTCACGGCTCAAATCAATTGAAAGAAATTTCTGACGCGCGGCCTCATCGATCGCCAGTTCAGGCCCCGTAAAGATCTTTAAGGCTTCCTGGAGGTCGATCAGCGTTGTGGCGCGTTCACGATAGAGCTTGAGCACGCGCAGGGCCTCTTTTTCATCCCAGGGATTTTGCGCAGAAGTTTTTTCAGCTTCGCAAAATGACTTCAATTCAGCACTGAGCTTTTCTAAATCCATATTTTTTATATACTGGGAGTTGATCCACAACAATTTATCCATATTGAACGCCGCGGCGGTCTTATTGGCGTCTGCGACATTGAATTTCTCGCTGGATTCTTTTAAAGAAATAATTTCCTGGTTATTGCCCGGAGACCACCCCAAAAGCATGAGGTAATTCGCCAGCGCTTCGCTTAAGAAACCCATCCGCCTGTATTCGGTGATCGCCGTTGCTCCGGCGCGTTTGGACATCCGGCCACCACCCTCTCCCAAGATCATCGGGATATGAGCAAACTGGGGAAGCTTAAGCCCCAAGGCTTCATAAATAACAATCTGCTTAGGCGTATTTGAAATATGATCATCTCCGCGAATAATATGCGTGATGTTCATCTGGGAATCATCAATAACACAGGCGAAATTATACGTCGGCGATTGATCGGTTTTAATTAAAACCTGATCTTTAATAAGCCCTGTATCAAAACGAATAACGCCATGGATCAAATCATTGATCTCAACAGTCTTTTGCGGCATTTTTAAAATAATCGCGCCTGAACCATCTTCGGCCAAATAAGCCTTTCCTTCATCAAGCAGTTTTCTAGCGTACGTGCGGTAAATTTCAAAACGTTCACTCTGGAAATGAAGTTCATCCCAATTAAGACCCAACCACTTCAGGCTGTCTAAAATTTCATCCAGGTATTCTTTCGTTGAACGCACCTTGTCCGTATCCTCGATCCTTAAAACAAAAGTGCCTTTATTGGCCCGCGCATACAACCAATTAAAAAGACACGTCCTGGCGCCGCCGATGTGGAGATATCCCGTAGGGCTTGGGGCAAAACGAACTCGTATTTTACTCTCCTGAACCATTTAAACTCCTCTATCTATTTTGTCGCACGCACCACGTATCACGTCACACGCCAACTCTTTAACAAAAATGTTTTAACGTGTTACGTGAGACTTGAAACGTGAGACGTTTTTGATTTCTGCGCCCAAAAAAATCCCTCTTCTAAAGCGCGCTTATTAATGGCGATCAATTTCTCTCGATGGCTCAAGACCTCTGTAATGGACTGCTCCATGGTCGACAAAGAAATAATTCTTTTTTTGGCCAGATAAACACCTACAGCGATGGTATTGGCTACTTTTTCTAATCCCAGCTTGACCGCCATATCGGTTAAGGGCACGTTCACCACGTCGAGCCGACGCGACGTCCCCCGACAATCTGCTAATGCAGAATTCACGATCAAAAGGCCCTTATTAGAAATGCAATTCTTAAATCTTTTTAAAGACGGATTATTCAAAATAATCAATGTATCCGCTTTCTCAATAAAAGGAGAGGCGATGGGTGAATCGGAAATCACGATCATGCAATGAGCGGTTCCTCCGCGGACTTCCGCGCCGTATGCAGGGAGCCACGTCACAAATTTTCCTTCGCGCATAGCCGCTATGGCGATGACTTTCCCCATGGCCATAATCCCCTGGCCGCCGAATCCCGCACATATGATTTTTTCAGTCATGTTTTTCTAGCATAGAGCGTTAAGCGCATAGCGTAGAGAAAAAAACTCAATGCTCTACGCTAAACGCTATCCGCTATTTTAATTTTCCTAATTTAAAATACCCGCTCAACGTCGTCTCAATCCACTGCGCTGCCTCCAAAGGCGTCTTGCCCCAGTAGGTCGGACACATCGACAAAACCTCGACGAGGGAAAATCCTTTTTCTTCCACTTGATTTAAAAAAGCCTGCTTAATGGCGCGCTTGGTGTTAAAAATCTCTTTCGGAGAACTCACAGAAACACGCTCAACCGAATAAACACCCTCAAGAAGAGAAAGCATTTCAGAAATTTTTAACGGGAAGCCTTCTGTTTTTACATTGCGGCCGCGCGGCGATGTGGTTGTTTTTTGTTCCAGTAAAGTCGTAGGAGCCATTTGCCCCCCGGTCATCCCATACACCGCATTATTAACAAAAATAACCGTCAAATTTTCTCCGCGATTGGCCGCATGGATCGTTTCAGCTGTACCAATAGCAGCCAGATCTCCATCGCCCTGATAGGTAAAAACGATTCTATCGCTCTGACACCTCTTGATGGCTGTTGCCACAGCCAAGGCGCGGCCGTGCGCCGCTTCCGCGCAATCCATCCGCCAATAATCATAAGCAACAACAGCGCAACCCACAGGGGCGATTGCGATAGTCTTTTCGCCTATACCCAGCTCATCCACGCATTCCGCAACGATGCGGTGCAAAATTCCATGGCCGCAACCAGCACAATAGTGCGTGGGCACATCATAAAATGAATCCGGTCTTTTGTAATTTTTAGACATGGGCTTTTAAATCCTAAATCCAAAATACTAAACTCTAAACAAATTCAAAACCACAAACTCAAAACATTCACAGTTAAGTTATTATTTTTACATTTTTGAATTTGAGTTTATTTAGGATTTAGAGTTTTATGTTTAGGGTTTTAAACACTTCTCTTTCAATTTGTTTTTCGGTCGGCACACCTCCGCCGCTACGGCCGTAAAAAACAACCTCCTTAAAACTTTCCAATGAAAGCCTGACATCCTCAACCATCTGGCCATAGGACATCTCGACAACTAAAAACTTTTTTGCTTTTGGGCAAGACAGGCGGAGTTCCTTCTTAGGAAACGGCCAAAGAGTCACAGGCCGAAATAATCCGACTTTTTCTTTTTTTGCGCGCAGCGTCTCAACGGCACTTAAGGCAATGCGGGCCATAGACCCATAAGCCACTACAACAAGTTTTGCGTCTTCACAATAACGGCTTTCGCATCTTGTTTCCTGAGACTGGATTTTATGATATTTTTTCTGTAAGAGAATATTGTTTTTTTCAACGTCCGGCGGCCTCATGAACAAAGAACGGATGATATTGGGCTTGCGATCTTTTGCCCCTGTCAAAGCCCAAGGCTTCTGAACAATGCCTGGGAAAGAAGAAGCTTCCTCATACTCCAATGCTTCCATCATCTGACCCAGCATCCCGTCCGCTAAAATCATGGCAGCGATGCGATAACGATCCGCCAAAACAAACGCGTCTTGCGTCAAATCAAAACACTCCTGGACGCTCCAAGGGGCCAAGACAATCTGCCGATAATCCCCATGGCCGCCGCCTTTGGTCGCCTGAAAATAATCCGATTGAGCAGGCCAAATATTACCAAGGCCCGGGCCCGCGCGCATAACATTAATGATGACAGCCGGCAGTTGCGCGCCGGCGATATAAGAAATTCCCTCCTGCTTAAGACTGATGCCCGGGGACGAAGAGCTGGTCATGGCCCGCACGCCAGCGCCTGAGGCCCCATAAACCATATTAATGGCCGCCAATTCAGACTCCGACTGGATAAAAATGCCGCCGCGCAACGGAAGTTCAGCAGCCATATAAGCAATCAATTCATTTTGAGGGGTGATAGGATATCCAGCATAAAAACGACAACCAGCCTGAATCGCAGCCTCTCCCATCGCCTCATTCCCAGATATCAAAATCCTCTTTTTCATAAAATCAATCCTTCTTAACCTCAACCTTGAGCCTTAACCTTTTTTATTTTCAATTTCTATGCAAACATCCGGGCAAATAACATAGCAAAACCCACAACCAGTGCAGTCTTTTTCCGAAATAACCACAGCAGAAAAAATACCGGCGTCATTAAGTTCGGTGTCCACTTTTAAGTTCTTTTTCGGGCAAAACGCAATACAAAGCTGACAACCCTTACAACGTTTTTTATCTATTTTTATATGCGCCATTATTTCACCTTAACTTTGCCTATATAATGGTTCTTCTACCTTACAAAGTTAGACCCTACCCCTATTTGGAATTGGGTTAGGTCTATCCTTTCTGGATTAACTCCGCAGTTTACGCAGGTAATTTCATGCCGGCACCCCATGGCAGGAAATTACTAAGTGCTTAAGACCCTTCCCTTATATGGAATGGGTAAGGTCTATCCCTTCTGGGATAAACAAGGAGTCTTTTCAACCTTTGCCTATATAATGGTTCTTCTACCTTGCAAAGTTAGACCCTACCCCTATTTGGAATTGGGTAGGTCTACCCTTTTTGGGTTATGCCCTTCCTCTATAAGGAATTAGTAAGGCATACACTTTCTGTGTTAAGCAAGAGATATCAATTCTTTTACGGATTTCGCGATTTTTAGAGCCGAAAGTCCGAATTTATCTAAAAGGGCAGACCGCTTGTCAAACGTAATAAATTCAGACGGCAACCCAAGACACTTAACTGGTTTCGGTTTTTTTAACAACACGCCTTCGCTTTGCAAAACCTCGCAAACAGCGCTGCCAAAACCGCCTTTTAAAACCCCTTCTTCAATTGTCACGAACGCCCCACATTGTTCATAGAGACGCACGATAAGAGATTCATCCAGCGGTTTAATAAAACGCGCGTTGACCACAGCGGCATGAATACCTTCGGCCTCTAGTATCTTTGCAGCTTCAAGGGCCGGATACACCATGCTTCCGAGTGCTATAATCGCGACATCCTCCCCTTTTAAAAAAACTTCGCCGCGGCCCAAAGACACCGCAGAAAAAGAAATATTTTCCGGTCTCAACAGCGCCTGCCCCTTAGGATATCGGATAGCCACCGGTGAATCCAAGCTCTCGCTAAACCCAAGCATGCTTTCAAAATCTTCTTTGTCCGCAGGAGCCATTAAAATTATGTTCGGCATAGATCTTAAAAAAGCAATGTCGAAAACTCCGTGATGCGTTGGGCCGTCTTCTCCGACGATGCCGGCGCGATCCAAACATAAAACAACGCCAAGATTCTGAAGACACATTTCTTCCAAAATCTGGTCATAGGCGCGCTGCGCAAATGTCGAATAGACCGCAAAATAAGGCTTATAACCTTCCCTCATCAGGCCTGCGGCAAATCCCACGGCATGTTCTTCAGCAATGCCCACATCGAAAAAACGATCAGGATATTTTTCAGCAAACCAATGCAGGCCCGTGCCTTCAGGCATAGCGGCCGTGATCGCAACGATCTTCTTATTATTTTCCGCAAGCTCTAAAATCTTATGACAAAAGACATCCGTGAACGCAAGGCATGCCTTCTCCTTTAACCCTACAGCTTCTCCGCTTATAATATCAAAACATGGCGTGCCATGAAACTTCACGGGCTGATTCTCCGCCGGAGCAAACCCTTTTCCCTTTTTCGTCACCACATGCAGAAGGACAGGGCCTTTGATCATTGAAATGTTCTTTATGGTGCTTACCATAAGAGGGATATTGTGCCCGTCTAAAGGCCCGAAATATTTAAAACCCATCTCTTCAAAAAAGATTCCCGGAACAATCAAACCTTTCAACATCTCTTCAAAACGATCCAGGAGCTTTAAAAGGCGCGACCCGATGCGGGGAATGCGTTGTTTTAAAAAAGAATCCCGAGCTTCTTTAAACCTATTGTAAATAGGTTTAGATATAATCTTATTTAAATATGTGCTTAAAGCACCGACGCTGGGGGCGATCGCCAGATCGTTGGAATTAAGAATCACCAAAAGATCAACACCAAGATGCCCCGCGTGATTTAAAGCTTCAAAACACATGCCTCCAGTTAAAGCCCCGTCGCCGACAATGGCCACAGTTTTTTCTTTTGAGCCTTTCAAATGCCGCGCGCTCGCGACCCCAAGGGCCAATGAAACAGACGTCGAGCTGTGCCCCATAAAAAAAGGATCATAAAACGATTCTGTCCGTGACGGAAAACCGCTAATCCCATCGCGCTGACGTAATGTATCAAAACGTTCGTTGCGCCCTGTTAATATCTTATGCGCGTATGCCTGGTGGCCAACATCCCAGACAACAATGTCTTTGGGCGCGGAAAAACAATAGTGCACCGCAATAGCTACTTCCACGGCTCCAAGACTTGAGGCCAAATGGCCCCCGGTTTTGGAAACGACATCGACAATGCGCGTACGTACCTCTTCAGCCAATGCCGGCAGCTGCTCCAAAGGCATCTTTTTTAAATCATCCGGGGATTTGATTTTTTCTAAATACATAGTTCAACCGTTCAAATGTCACACGTTAAAACTCTAAATTCAAAATCTTAAACTCTAAACAAATTTTAAACTCAAAACTGAAAAAATCATAAACGTTTTAATCTTTTGGATTTTGGGTTTATTTAGGATTTAGAGTTTCGTATTTAATGTTTAAATTTGCGACTTTTTACTCTTCTTTTTCAAATGGCTTTATTTTCAGCTTACCATCCTTGGTCTTAGAAACAACTTCGATCTTTTTTTTCATAACATCAAGGGCCTTAACACAAAGATCGCCGAGCTTTACGCCTTCTTCAAATTTCTCTATTGATTTTTCAAGAGATAGTTTTTCTGCGTGTAATTCATCGACTATTTTTTCCAGTTTTTTCAAATTTTCTTCAAAACCCATTTTTGCCTCCCAAAAAAATTCGACGTGTTTTACCTCGACGCTATCTCCTCAATTTCACTCACAAACGTGCCTTCTGAAAGCTTCGTTTTAACTCGGTCCCCTTTTTTTAGCTCACAGGCTGACTGAAGGACCCTGTTGTCCGCAAAGCGTGTGGTGATGCTGTAGCCGCGTTTTAAAACAGCCAAAGGACTTAAGGCGTTCAATTCATTGATCAAGCCCTCTAGACGCACTCTTGAATTTGCGACTAAAGAATCCAAAGCGTGATACATCGCCTCCCTTAAATCATCAATCCTCTGTATATTCTGTGGGACAATATCCTCTAAACTGCGCTTCAAAAAAACCATGAGGTGCTGGATTTTTTCTTCCAATTCCTGGCGTGAAGGCAGTACGATCTCCGCTGCGGCCGACGGAGTCGGGGCACGGCGATCAGCAACAAAATCCGCGATCGTGAAATCCGTTTCATGTCCGATGGCTGAAATGACAGGGATGTCGGATTTATAAATAGCGCGCGCCACATTCTCTTCGTTAAAACACCACAGATCTTCCAGGCTTCCGCCGCCGCGCGCCAAAATAAGCACTTCGACCTCTTTTAAGTTATTCATATCTTCGATCGCCTGCACAATCTCGCCAGAGGCTTCGTCTCCCTGTACGCGAACCGGATAAATCACAACATGCGCGTCATGAAACCGTCTTTCAAGGACATGCAGGATATCGCGGATAACAGCACCTGTCGGCGACGTAATAACTCCAATGACTTTAGGTAAAAAAGGCAAGGGCCGTTTATGAGATTCGTCAAAAAACCCTTCTTGTGCCAGCTTTTCTTTCAGCTGCATAAAGGCCAACTGCAATGCCCCCTGGCCCTTAGGCTCCATGCGCGCAACATACAATTGATACTGTCCATCACGTTCATAAACACCAACGCGCCCGTGACAAACCACCTGCATGCCATCAGCGAAAGAAAATTTTATCTTTGCCGCATCGCCCTTAAAAAGAACACATTTGATCTGAGCCGTTGAATCCTTAAGGCTAAAATAATTGTGGCCCGAGGACGGCTTCCGTAAATTTGAAATCTCACCCTCAACAACCACTTCCTCAAAGGCGCATTCCAGCACTAATTTTATATCTTGTGTCAGCTCGCTGACTGTTCTGACCTTTGGTTCAACTAACATATAGAAATCCCTTAGGGCAAAAGCTCAATTTTATGCTTCTTCGTTATCAGAAACAGGCGCCGCATCCTTGATCTTTTCCTGCACGCGCTTGATTTGAAGTGCACGACCTGTTTTTTCATCGATTTCAACAATCGCCCCACACAAAGCAATGCCCTTCGTCCCTAATTCAAATCGCGTAGGCATGCCTGTTAAAAATCTCTCAATGATCCTGTCTTTATTGCGGCCGATCACCGAATCATAAGGGCCGGTCATTCCCACATCGCTAATATAGGCCGTGCCTTTAGGCAAAATACGTTCATCCGCCGTCTGAATATGCGTATGGGTCCCAAAGACCGCTGAAACCTCTCCGTCTAAAAACCAGCCCAGAGCCACTTTTTCGCTCGTCGCTTCCGCATGCATATCGACGATGATAATATTTGTTTCCTCTTTCAAAATTTTAATCTCTTCCAAGGCGACCCGAAAAGGCGATTCCACCATGGCCTCGATAAAAACCTGGCCCAAAAGACAAATAACACCTACCTTAACGCCTGTGTCTGTTTTAAAAATAGTGCTCCCGCGGCCGGGTGTCACTTTAGGAAAATTAGCCGGCCGTAAAATATGAGCCTCCTGTTGCAGGAGCTCAATAACTTCCACACGTCTCCAGATATGATCCCCGGATGTTAAGACATCACAGCCCGACTGAAACAAATCCCGGGAAGTACGCGGCGTAATGCCCGAACCACCGGCAGAATTCTCAGCGTTGGCAATCACCACATCAATGTTCTCCCTCGTCCTGATCTTAGAAACAAGCGACTTAACAGCCGCGCGGCCAGGAGACCCCACAATGTCGCCGATGAATAAAATTTTAATGCTCATAATTGATCTCAATTCTTCAGGGATCAGGCAACAGGGATCCGGTAACAGAAAAACAAAAAAATCTTTTGCTCGCTGATACCTGTTACCCGGTGCCCGATACCTGATTTATTTCGCGTACTCAATCGCACGTGTTTCCCGGATCACGGTCACCTTGACCTGACCAGGATACTCCATGCCTTCTTCAATCTTTTTCCTGATATCGCGCGCCAATACGATCGCGTCGCTATCTGTAATTCTTTCCGGCTGAACGATCACGCGTACTTCTCGTCCTGCCTGAATGGCAAACGCCTTTTCAACGCCTTTAAAAACATTGGCGATAGATTCAAGTTTTTCTAAACGCTTTACATAAGTTTCAAGCGTTTCTCGTCTTGCCCCGGGACGCGCAGCGCTGATCGCATCAGCGGCCACCGCTAAAACACCGTAGAGACTGGTCTTTTCCGCCTCTTCATGATGAGCCTCAACAGCCGCGACAACAAGATCAGTCTCGCCGAATTTTTTAGCCATTTCCGCGCCAAGCTTCGCATGCGTTCCCTCCACCTGCTGATCCAGGGCCTTACCTATATCATGCAAGATACCTATGCGGCGGGCAACCTTGGAATCAAGCCCTATCTCGTCCGATAAAACACCCATCAAAAGTGCCACTTCCTTGGAATGTTGCAATGCATTCTGGCCAAAACTAGTCCTGTATTTTAAACGGCCGATCAATTTAACCAATTCCGGGTGAATCCCATGAACGCCGATATCAAACAAAACTTTTTCGCCTTCTTCCTTGATCTTAACATCCATTTCTTTTTTGACTTTTTCAACGATCTCTTCGATGCGGCCTGGATGAATGCGGCCGTCAGAAATCAAACGCTCCAGACAAATACGCGCCACTTCGCGCCGCACAGGGTCAAAACCCGACAACATAACAGCCTCGGGTGTATCGTCAATAATAACATCGATACCTGTCGCCATTTCAAAAGCCCGGATATTACGTCCTTCGCGACCGATGATACGCCCCTTCATCTCATCGCCCGGCAAATTCACCACGCTCACCGTTGATTCAACCGCATGCTCAACCGCGCAGCGCTGGATCGCATAGGTAATCATTTCTTTGGCCTTCTTATCCGACACCTCTTTAATCTCATCTTCCGTCTTTTTGATCAAAACAGACTTTTCGCGGTTCAGCTCTCCTTCCAATTTCGAGAGAAGGAGGATTTTCGCTTCTTCCGGAGACATATTTGAAATCTTGTGGAGCCGTTCTTTTTCTTCAGCTAAGATTTTATTAAGCTCATCTGCCTTGCTCTTTAAAACATCTTCCTGGCTTTTCAGATTGCGGACCTTTTCTTCAATTTCACGTTCTTTTTTTTCTACCAAATCGACGCGTCGGTCTAGATTTGACTCGCGCTGACTCATTCGTTTTTCGAGATTAGCGATTTCGTCGCGTCGGTCCCGCGTCTCTTTTTCAAAATCCTGACGCATTTTGAAAAGCTGATCTTTTGCATTCAACCCCGCTTCCCGAAGAACACCTTCCGCGGATTTTTGGGCTTCTTCAATAATAGCCTTCGCCTGCATTTTGGCGTTTTTTAATCGTTGTTCCCCTATGGATTTTTTAAACAAAAGGAACAAAAAAGATAAACCGATGCCTGCGGCTAAACAAATCACACCTACTAGATATATATTGGTGACTGGTGACATAGCTGCTTACCTCCTTTAATGACAATCCAAGCTTTGAAACGCTTTTAAAGCGGCAACGCTTGCTTGTCGAAACTTGACCCCTTTGCCTATCATTTTATGAAACAAACAGACAACTTGATCAACTCGTATGGACGACTTAAACGTACCTAAAATTCTCACCGAGTAACGTTCTTGCACTTCTAAGCAAAGAGTACTTTGTTAACAGAGAGGTCATGAGGTTCCAGCGGAGGGAAATCGCGGATTATTTGAAAATCAAAGGCAAGCCCTATTGTTGGAACATGCTTGGGCAATCGACTTAAAAACCTGTCGTAATACCCCATCCCGCGGCCCAGCCGATTCCCCGCCTCATCAAAGGCGAGACCTGGCAAAACCACGAGATCTATCGATTCCAAAGAAATAGGACGCACACACTCGTCTTTTGGGTGTCGTATACCGTAAGGCCCTGTTTTGAGTTCTGTTTCCAGGCATTCTAAAAGAGACGGGATCATCTCCCGTCTTTCACGCCGGATCACAGGAACAGCGACCTTCTTGCCTTGTTTTAGTGCCTCTTTGATCATCCTCAAAGTATCAACTTCTCCGTCAATGGAAAGATAAAACAAAACGACCCTTGCTTTCACATATTCTTCAAGTAAAAAAAGCTTACGCGCGATCTTTGAACTTTTTTTAAGTCTAGAGTCCTCCTTATGGTCTTTGAGTTTCAGCAACAACTCTTCTCTGA
The DNA here is from genome assembly GCA_020052645.1 of Candidatus Omnitrophota bacterium. Lineage (GTDB taxonomy): Bacteria > Omnitrophota > Gorgyraeia > Velamenicoccales > Velamenicoccaceae > JAGVOQ01. The sequence continues at coordinate 4,529 of JAGVOQ010000018.1, read as the reverse complement.
TTTTCTTTTTTCTTTCCTGAATCATAACACTTTCTTGTTTCTTTCTTTTCGTCGACAAATCTTCGTTTTTAAGATTTAAGGATTCTTCTTGCGATAGTCTTCGATCGCAGCCCTGAGCGCCTCTTCGGCCAGGACCGAGCAATGCATTTTGATTTTCGGCAATCCCCCCAAAGCCTCAGCCACGGCTTTATTGGAAATGGCCAGCGCTTCATCGAGAGTTTTGCCTTTAACCAAATCCGTCACCATAGAGCTTGTGGCAATAGCCGCCCCGCAACCGAACGTCTTGAACTTAGCATCGACGATCTTGCCATCTGCCACTTTGATATAGAGCCTCATGATATCCCCGCAGACAGGATTACCAACATTGCCAATACCATTGGCATCCGGTAATTCCCCCACGTTATGGGGATGCAAGAAATGCTGCATAACTTTTTCGCCGTATTCTACATTTTCCATAAGCTGAGTAACCTTTCAACAAACACTTAAAAACCCATCTGCACCCTTTTAGGCCAGGGATCATCTCCTATAAAATTATCACATATGACCCAGGGTGTCAACCATTGCCCCAAAAGGAGGCGCCTTTAAAAACCCGCTTTTTTCTGACCAGGATTAGGCAGGTATCCAATGTTATAAACCCCGGCCTTCTCAATTAGAATAGGATATATTTTTTTATCCAGGTAATCTTTGGGCAAAAGATTTGTAAAGTTTTCAACAGGAGACACATAATAACCAAAATGCTTGTTCGCCGTGATCTGCCTCATCATTTCAGGGGTCACAACCTCCCAATACATGCCCCAGTCCGTCTTGCGTTCCGTGGTCAAAGTGATCAACGCAGCCACAGCCCCATTTTCTATGTGCAGGACCTCATTTTTATCTATATTGTTATAGATATACTTTAAGAGCTTCACCGTGCTGGGATAGGTGAAAAAGCGCTGGATCCTCACCGCATGTTTTCCCTCTAAAGGCATACCGGCGAAAACAGAAACAATTTCATTCAACAACGGTGTTTTTCTGAAAAATACATCGCTACTTTCAAGGCCCATAAAATCAATATTTTTAGAATTGAGTTGGATAAGTCTCGGCGTCAATATATGAACCTCAAAAAAAACAGTGAAAAAAACAACAGCGACCAGAAACTTTCTAAATATTTCTTGAAGCCGCTCGCTTGTAAAGCTTTTAAGATTATCCGCAAACCGAGCGCATCCTAAAGCCGCCAGAACGCATAAAACAATAGGAAAGTGGGCGTTAAATCTCGTCCCATTGAACAAAAATAGAAAAATAAAATAAGACCAGAACCCTGCTACGATGAGCGCATATTTAAAATCAACCTTGATCTTACGGACAGCTGAAATAAGCCCGGACAAAGAAAACAGCCAGAGAAATATATTCAGATTTAAAAATATTTCCGGGAAAAAGATCTCAGTTGAAAATAATTCCAAGGCCTTGATCTTCTTTGGGGAGATTGAACCGAGAAAGTACTCCTTATAAAGGCTGATGTGATAGATCCACGGAGAAAATAACAGGACGGACGCACTGATGATAATCAAAAAATTCAAAAAATAGGTCTTTCTATATTCCCGACTGAAAAGCATAGCCAAAAACATCGTCAAAATCAATGTAAACGAAAGACCATAATTAAGGTATAAGGACGCGGTCAAAAACACCGTTGGGATAAGAATGGATTTTTTATAATAAAAATAAATTGTGGGCCAAAAAAAGATCACGATAAGGGCTGCCGGCGCCACAGCCGTCTGCCACCACCAGCATTCAGTGCTTGAGGCAAAGAAAAGAAGGGCAAAAAATGCTACTCTCGAACCAAAAAGCTTTCTTGTGAATAGCGCTATAAGAATCAAGCCCGCAATCAATTGAATGATAACGATCACGCGGCCGATATCCATATACATTAAACCCGTCAGGCTGTGCATGAACCACACCAGGATATGTTCGAGCGGCGGATAGAGGTTTGGCCGGCCTATGGGCGCAAACTGATAGCTGTCCCAAAACATGATGCGTCCGTGATCGGCGAACATCTTGCCCATCAAGAGATGATATGGCGTGTCTAATTCAGTGGGGTAGTTGTACCAATTGAGCAGAAAAAAAACAAGATGGACAAACAAAAAAGCAATAATAAGCTTGTCAAACAATCCTTTAAAAGGCTCTGTTGAAGCAGAACGATCCAGAGATGTCATCAAAGTAGCAACCCTCTATTTTTTTAACACGATACCGGGCTTCTTAGATCGTGAGGCGTCTTTCGGAGGCAAGGTCTTTTTTAAATTCTCCACCTTGCCTTTTTCTTTAAGCCTGTTATAGATCAAGATCCAGGCGCAATCTTTTGTTTTGTCAGCCTCGCATTTTCCTTTATCCTGGCCGCCGCAGGGACCGTTCAGGAGCCCTTTGGAACAACGCGTGACCGGACAAACACCTTCTGTCAGCTCCAACACGCATGCCCCACAAGCGCTGCAGACTTCTTTTAAGACATTATCTTTATCTATGAACGCGGCGAATAAACTGTCACAGCCCGGAAAAATTTCACAATGGGTACGGTCATTTTCTTTAACACACTGGACACCGGAACCGCACGCAAGAACCAAAACAGCATCGCTTGTCTTAAGCTGTACGCTAAATTTCGCTAAGGCGTTTTTTGTTTTCGCGCTGACACAGGTATCTTCGGGCACAGCGCATCCAGTGATCTCTTTACCGCGCTGCGTTAAAAAATCCGACATCTGACGTACTTCTTCATCGCCGCCTGTCTTGCACGTGGCCGCACAATCTCCACAACCAATAATAAAAATCTTTTTTTTACCATCGAGCATTTTTAAAATCTGCTCTAGAGTTTTCTGCCTCGTTACAATCATATCAATTCCTTTCAACAATTAAACAACAAATCACAAACATCAAATAACAAATAAGCTTCAAATTCCAATCGGACTTTTGGTTATTGAAATTTTGTTTATTGGAATTTATTTGAGATTTGTTTTTTGACATTTGAGATTTCAATTTTATCCTTCTTTCTTTTCTTTTAATAACGCCAATCTCTCTTTTATCTTTTTTTCATAACCTGAATCCTGGGGCTCATAAAAAATCATGTCTTTGAGAACATATTTCTGTGTTGTGTAGTGCCCTTTAAAATCATGAGGATACTTATACCCTTGGCCATGCCCCAGCTTGTCCGCGCCGTCATAATGGGCATCTTTTAAATCAATGGGGACTTCTTGCACGCGGCCTTCTTTCACTTCTTTTAACGCCTTCTCGATTCCCAGGTATGCCGCGTTTGATTTTGGGCAGCACGCTATATAAACCGTTGCCTGCGCCAAAGGAATCCGCGCTTCAGGCATCCCCACAAATTCCGAAATGCCTAAAGCGGCATGAGCCAAAACAAGGGCTTGGGGATCGGCGTTGCCTACATCTTCCGCAGCGCAGATACAGATGCGCCGCGCGATAAATCTCGGATCTTCTCCAGCATACAACATTTTCGCCAGCCAGTAAAGCGCCGCGTCGGGATCTGAGCCACGCATCGATTTAATAAAGGCCGATATCGTGTCATAATGACCATCTTCATCGTGGTCGTAAACAACCGCTTTTTTCTGGATAGATTCCTGCGCATCTTTTAAAGAAAATGATATGGGTTTATTTTTGACGGCTTTCTTACTCTTCAAGCCTATTTCAAGAGCGTTCAACGCCCGCCGGGCATCACCTTCACACACCTTACCTAAAAAATTCAGGGCCTCGGGATCAGCCTCAATTTTAAGGTTCCCCAAGCCGCGCGTTGTATCTTTTATCGCCCTCTTTAAAAGCTGAACAATGTTTTTTTCAAGAAGCGCCTTAAATTCAAAAATCAGCGAGCGCGACAACAGCGGCGCTGTTAAAGCAAAAAAGGGATTATGCACAGTCGCGCCAATCAACATAACGCTGCCACTTTCAATATCCGGCAGCAACACATCCTGCTGAGATTTACTGAAACGGTGGATCTCGTCGATAAAAAGGATGGTTTTTTGATGCTGGTTGACTTGGCGAATTTTAGCCTGATGGATCACGCGCCGCATCTCTTCAACATTGCTCGTCACGGCGTTCAAGGGAGAAAAAGCGGCATGAGTCGTTGAGCTGATGCAACGCGCTAATGTCGTCTTGCCTGTTCCTGGAGGACCAAAAAAAATAAGAGACGTCAGGCGATCCGCCTCAATGGCTTTACGTAATAAAGAATCAGGGGCTAAAATATGCTCCTGCCCTACGAATTCATCCAAAGAACTTGGCCTCATGCGGCTGGCCAAAGGTTCTTCTAAATGCCTTGGAACAATAACGTTAGGCTCCTGTTTGAAAAGGTTTTCCTGCTCGGAATAAATTTTTTTTCCTCTTTTCATGATCTATGTAATTTTTTAAGTGGAATCCCCCAGTTTAACCCAGAAAGGGTAGTCCTTCCTAATCATCATAAGGGAAGGGACTAAAGCCCGGGGCTCCTTTTTTCTTTCAAACAATCTCGAGAATAATTCTAACAACACCTTCCCGGGGGTTCCCTCCCAAAGGCAACCTGC
>JAGVOQ010000003.1 GCA_020052645.1 Candidatus Omnitrophota bacterium | reverse complement strand
TTTCCGGCAAGTCATACTCGCCTTTCTGCAAACAAATCACAATCACTTTCTCGCAATGTTTGGCAAATTCCTCCACCCAACGATGGAAAAAACCGAGAATAGGATCGTTTATATCAACTTTCTGTGTTAGAATTAAAAGGCGCATAAATCTTTTTATATCTTTACAAATAATATATAACATAAAAAGCGCGATTTATAAAGTAATCGCGCCTTGCTTTTTAATGATTTTCTAAAAACCACTCGACCGTCCTTTTTAAACCTTCTTCAAAGGAAGTTTTCGCTTTAAAACCAAGCTCTTGAAATGCCCGGGAGGTATCAAGCATTCTTCTTGGCTGGCCATCTGGTTTAGTTGGGTCCCAGCGAATTTCGCCTTTAAAGTTCATCAACTCGGCAATAAGAATTACTAAATCTTTAATGCTGATTTCCATGCCAGAACCGATATTGACCGGTTCAGGTTTGTTGTATTTTTCTGCAGCCATGACAATCGCTTCAGCCGCATCTTCCACGTAGAGGAACTCTCTCGTCGCTGTGCCGGTTCCCCAGACTTCAATAAAATTTTTCTTTTCTTTTTGCGCCTGATGAATTTTATAAATCAGGGCTGGAATCACATGAGAAGAAGCCGGGTCAAAATTATCATAAGGTCCGTAAAGATTAACCGGCAAAAGATGAATGGCGTTAAATCCATATTGCTGGCGATAAGCTTGGGCCTGAACCAAAAGCATTTTTTTGGCAAGGCCGTAAGGCGCGTTGGTCTCTTCCGGATAGCCATTCCACAAATCTTCCTCCTTGAAAGGCACCGGAGTGAATTTCGGATAAGCGCAGATTGTGCCAACGGCGACAAACTTTTCTACGCCGGCTTTTCTCGCTTCTTCCATTAGTTGAACTCCCATAATCAGATTGTCATAAAAAAGTTCTCCTGGCTTTTCTCGATTCAAGCCGATACCCCCCACTTTGGCGGCCAGATGAATCACGATATCCGCATTCCGCACAATTTCTACGCAGTTTTCTTTCTCTTTCAAATCGAAATTGCACGAACGCGGCACCAGAATGCATTGCTCTAAAACTTCCTGCTCTATCAGTTTTTTAAAGACAAACCGGCCCAAAAAGCCGGCTCCGCCCGTCAAAACCACGACTTTATTTTTTAGGGTCATTTTTCACTCCCTCCTTTTTTTGCGTGAAATCATTAGGGTTCAGGCCCGCTTCTTTTAAATCGGATTCAACCATAATATGAACCAAATCCTTAAACTTCACTTTCGGCTCCCATCCCAGAAACTTTTTTGCCTTGGAGGCATCGCCTATTAAAATATCGGCTTCTGTCGGCCGGAAATAACGCTGGTCAATTTTCACGTAATTCTTCCAGTTAAGGCCAACGTAATTGAAAGCTTCCTGCAGAAATTCCTTGACTGAATGCGTTTCGCCGGTGGCGATTACAAAATCTTCCGGCTTTTCATATTGCATCATCAGCCACATCGCTTCAACATATTCGGGCGCGTAACCCCAGTCCCGTTTGGCGTTAAGATTCCCGAGATAAAGTTTATCCTGCTTTTTCGCCAGAATATTGGCGATGGCTCGGGTGATTTTTCTTGTCACAAAAGTCTCGCCTCTGCGGGGACTTTCGTGATTAAAAAGAATGCCATTACAGGCAAATATACCATAGGCCTCACGATAGTGTTTCGTTATCCAAAAGGCGTAAACCTTAGAAACAGCATAGGCGCTTCTCGGATAAAAGGGCGTGTTCTCGCTTTGGGGTATTTCCTGCACTTTGCCGAACATTTCCGAACTTGATGCCTGATAGAATTTAGGATGAAAGCTCGCTTCATTAATGGCTTCCAAAAGACGCAATGCGCCGAGGGCGACTACATCAGAAGTATATTCGGGGATGTCAAAACTTACGCGAACATGGCTCTGGGAACCCAGATTGTATATTTCGTTCGGTCTGACATTTCTGATGAGATGATTTATGGCACTAGCATCGGTCAAATCGCCGTAATGAAGGAAAAGACGAACTCCCTCCAAATGAGGGTCTTTATAAAGATGATTGATGCGGCCGATGTTAAAAGAACTTGAACGTCGGATTAAACCGTGAACCACATATCCTTTCTTAAGGAGAAGCTCCGCTAAATAAGAACCATCTTGGCCTGTAATGCCGGTAATTAATGCTTTCTTGGGTGGGGATATTTTGGATTTAGACATGCCTATCTCTCCTTTCAAGCATATTTAACTATTTTGACAAAGATCTAGTTTCGCTCAAAATAGCATATAGGTTTAAAAAATCAATGCCCGGCTGGTGGTTTGACTGCCGCAAAAAACAAAAGCCGCCGTTATTGCGTTGTAATAAATAATCGGCTATCCTCATTGAAAAGGTGCATTAAAAATTTGGAGGAAAAATTATGGAAAACGAAAAAATCGTTGCGGTAAGCGGAGGTTTTGACCCCATTCATATCGGTCATATTCGTCTATTCAAAGAAGCGAAAAAACTCGGCAATAAAAAACAGCCAAGCCAACAACCAATACAGCAAGAAAAAATATAAAATATGCTTTCCGCATTAATTTCAGTTTACAAACTATC
>JAGVOQ010000015.1 GCA_020052645.1 Candidatus Omnitrophota bacterium | reverse complement strand
TGCAGGTTGCCTTTGGGAGGGAACCCCCGGGAAGGTGTTGTTAGAATTATTCTCGAGATTGTTTGAAAGAAAAAAGGAGCCCCGGGCTTTAGCCCGGGGAATTCCACTTTATTTCTATTAGTTTCGTGAACGGTAGTAAACAAGTTTCTGTAGAGTGGTTTATCGTTATCTCTTAAAATGACTCAATATAACGAAGTAAAGATTGCGCGTATTCTTAATCCCACCTCGATTGATCTGGGTGAATATGTGATCAATCCCACCAAAGGTTGCGAATTTTGTTGCCTTTATTGTTATGTGAGGTCTAATAAAACTGTAAGCCGCGAGATGCGGCCCTGGGGAAGCTATGTGGATGTGCGTATCAACGCACCCGAACGATTGGAAAAAGAAATTGCTTTAAAAAAACCACAATCCGTTCTTTTGGGGTCTACGACCGAGTGTTTTCAGCCTTTGGAAAAGCAATATGGCCTGATGCGTCAGATTCTTAAGATCCTTAATAAGCATGGGATTTTTTATTCGATTCTAACGCGTTCTCCCTTGATCGCTGAATTTGTTCCAATACTTAGCGAAGGTTTTTGTAAAAAAATTTATTTTACGATTAATACCATGCGTGATGATTTAAAGATGAGCCTCGAGCCTAGAAGTCCGGCTTTTGAACAAAGATTTGAGGCCATCGATACGTTATTGGCGCATAAAATTGCGGTTGTCCCGTATTTTTCGCCAGTCTTTCCATGGATTTCTGATTTTAAAGATGTGTTTCAAAGATTCTCTCAGGCGCGACAAATAGAATTCGAAGGCTTGAATTTCAATTTGATAAATATCGAGGAAATTGTAAGGGCCCTGGGAACTGTTTATCCGGATTTAAAAGATAGATATATCCGATTGTTGTCCGATAAAGATTTTTATGAAGCGACATGGGAACTTGTGCGAAAAGAATTAGTTTCTCTAAGCATAAAAGCTAAAAAGAGCTATAATATTTACATTCATCGGTTCGGGGATTATTTTAAAAATAAGTACGCAGATGATCGCAGATAAAAGCAACGCGGATGCGCAGGAATAGATAAAATAAAAATATCTGCGCGTATTTGTGATTTTTTCCTCTGGAATATTATGAAAAGCGATGTTTTTTTTGTACCTGTGGAAAGCCCGGAGTTGGAAGCGCGTCTGCAAGCCCTGAAGAAGCTGCTGGATAGAATTTCAGGGTTTCTGAAGTATTCTAAAGACGAGCTCGTTCCTATTAAGATTACGATCGGTGATTCGACGTGTGTTTATCATGTGCAACCTGAAATGATCAAGCAGGTTGTTTCTGTTCTCAAAAATCAGAAAGCCAAGCCTTTTTTATTTGATACGAGCGTTATCTATCACGGGATGCGGCAGAATGCTTATGATCACCTGACGCTCGCGCAAAATAAAGGGTTCCATCCGACAAAAACAGGCGCTCCTTTCATTATCGCGGATGGTCTCCTGGGCCAGGATGGACGGGAGTTCGTCATCGAAGCACAACATATCAAGAAAATCAGAGTGCCTTCTTTTGTTGGCATGCTGGAAAGTTTGGTTGTTGTTTCTCATGCCACAGGGCATGTTATTTCAGGATATGCCGGCGCGATCAAGAATGTGGCTATGGGCATGAGCTGCCGCGCGACCAAGCAGGTTCAGCACTCTTCTTTAAAACCGTCGATCATTCAGGATAAATGCACGGCGTGCGGGTGCTGTGTCCGGATGTGCCCGGTCGATGCGATCGCGTTTAATAAGAACAATAAGGCTCAGGTTGATCCGGCTGTTTGCGTGGGGTGCGGAGAGTGCCTGTGCGCCTGTAAGTTCGACGCGGTTTATGTGAACTGGGCTGAGGAGGCGGATGTTTTTGGGGCTCGCATGATTGAAGTGTGCCAATTTATCTTAAAGCAATTTAAGCAAAAATTTTTCATTACTTTTGCTTTCGATATAACACAGGAGTGTGACTGCATTTCAACGAAAAAGGACCGCATGATAAGTAAATCCTTGGGTATTTTTGCTTCAAGCGATGTTTTAAGCATCGAAGCGGCGGTATGCGATTGCTTGAGTGACGAGTATAATTTTTTTAAAACACATGATGTTTATAAAAAGATGTTTTCTTATGGCGAAAAAATCGGATTGGGGTCGTTTGAGTATAATCTTATAAAGATAGAAGATTGAAAATAGAAAATTGAAGATGGAAGATAAATGAGAGGAAAATAGAAAATAGGCAACTCTTGAAAAAAGTCATGAGCACATTTAAAAAACTATTCGGCGTTGAAAAAGAGTCAATTAAAAAGAATTGTATTATTTTGCCGTTTGCTTCAAATGATATTTTGAATGGTTTGGGCGTTAGCAAGCTGTCGCGCGGAAAATTGTATGGGTGCGCTCAAACAAGAGATTTTAGCGTGATCCATTCCGGCATGGGGACGAGCTTGACCGGGGATGCGGTCTTGTATTTGAAAGAATCCCCGTGCGAGAATTTATTTCTTTTTGGCGGGTGCGGATCAACCGGTACGCTGGCCATCGGTGCTATTGTTTCGGTGTTTTTGGCTTACGAAGAGGAGAGCTTTTCTAAAAGTCTTTTGAGTCCTGTGCACAATAGTTGGCCGTCATTTTATCCTAACAGGATGTTTGAGGAATCCATCGAAAAAGCCGGAATTTTTAAAAGGGCCAATTGCTTGACGGTTTCTTCCTTAAAGCTCGAGAGTGAACGCCTTGGAGAATTCAGGCGTCAATCTATTGATGTTGTTGACATGGAGTGCTCGGCATTTTTTTCCGCCGCCCGATTTAACAAACAAAAGGCCCTAGGATTGTTATTTGTCACGGATGTGGTTAATCAAAGGCCTTTTTACGAGACACGTTTAGCAACGGAGAGAAAACTTTTGCAATCTTCGATCAAAAAAGGCGCTCATTTTTTATGCGATTTCATCAGAGCGGATATACAAAAGAATCCAGTCGTTTAAAAGAAATCCGCTGCGCGGTCAAAAACCACGCGCCCCATTTTGGTGTCAATAAACAAAGGGAGATCGCGCGCCTTCTTTATGAAATATCCAAGCGTGACAAAACGCCGCCGCAAAAAATCATTTCCGAAGTACCGTTTGAAAATTACAAGGTTTTAAAAACAATTCTTTTGTCTCGTCGTTTTCCCGAAGCCACGCGTCAAAAAGAGGCCTTAAGGCCTTATCTGCCGGATTTTGAGTTTTCTCGGTCGTCGAGCGTGGATTTGACGCGAGCACTTTTTTCTCCAAAAAAGATTTTCGTGGAACAGGAAGTTGAATCTTTTGAGATTATTGCGCGTCTAAAAAAAGCTTTCCCGGACATTCAAGTCAAAAAAATCCCAAGTCTTAAAGAATATCTAAAGACCCAAAAAGGACTGAACGCCAGTGATTATAACCGGCGCACGGAAAAAGTATTTGTTGTCGCCCAGGAAGACGATTATTTTAAAAAATGTCCTTGTACTGCGGGCGCGCAAGGATGCGGGTATCATATTTTTAATTGTGGATTTGGCTGTGTTTTTGAATGCTCGTATTGCTTTTTGCAGCAGTACACAAATACCCCTGGTATTATTTTGCCGGCGAATCTCAATGCTTATTTTGATTCGTTGAAACATTATCAACACAGCGGCATGCGCTTGGGGACAGGCGAGTTCTCTGATTCCCTGGCACTTGACCCTATAACTGATTATTCAAAGAGTATCATCGATTTTTTAAAAAATTACCCTAAAGTAACCTTTGAGTTTAAGACGAAAAGTATTCATGTCGCAAATCTTTTAGGCCAGACGCCTCGGGGCAATATTGTTGTTTCCTGGTCGCTCAATCCACAGAAGATGATTGATCGTAATGAGTTTCTTACGCCAGCTTTAAACGACCGCCTGAAAGCGGCTCAGGCGTGCAGCAAGGCCGGTTACAAAATAGGATTTCATTTTGATCCTTTGATCCATTATCCTGGATGGAGAAAAGATTATGAGAATGTCGTTTCCCGCATTTTTGATTTTTTAAGTCCTCGTTGTATTGTCTGGATTAGCCTGGGGACCTTTCGTTTTTCGCCGTCATTAAAGCCGATTTTAGAGGCCCGGTTTCCGAATAATTCGATTTTGGATGGGGAACTTTTTTTAGGGTATGATAATAAATTGCGTTATTCTTTTCAAGCAAGGCAGGATATGTACAGGCATTTATTGACCACGATAAGAAAATTTTCCAAGAAAATCTGGGTGTATCTGTGTATGGAAGATCACGCGATGCATAAAGTAGTAGGTTTGAAAGGATGATTCAGGCAACAGGCATCTGGTAACAGGTAACAGCGAGCAAGAGATTTTTATTTTTTAGTTTTCCGATCCCCGTTGCCTGTTCCCTGGTGCCTGAAAAAGGAGTTGTTTGTGATTATCATTAAATTCGGTGATATAACACTGGAAAATGTTAGCGTTATTGTCAACGCGGCCAATACGGGGTTGCGCGGCGGCGGGGGTGTAGACGGGGCGATTCATCGGGCTGCAGGGCGTAGCGTCATGGAGGAATGCCGTATAATCGGTTCATGTCCGACAGGTGAGGCCGTACTGACGAATGCCGGCAAGCTTGTGTCAAAAAAAATCATACATACCCCAGGGCCTGTGTGGCACGGCGGCAAAAGCAGAGAACCCTTGTTGTTGGAAAATTGTTATAGAAACAGTCTTCTTTTAGCCAAAAAAGAAGGGCTCAAAACAATTGCGTTTCCGTCTATCAGCACAGGTGTTTACGGATATCCGATTAAAGAGGCGGCAAGGATCGCTTTAAGCGTTGGCCGGGAATTCGAGAATGAATTTAATGAAATTCGGTTTGTGTGTTTTTCTGAAGGAGATTTGAAAGTGTATCAGAGGGTGTATAAAGAGATAGGTCAAGGTTAAGGTTAAGTTTGAGAAATTCTTAACCTAAAACCTTAACCTTGACCTAAGAACTTTATAATTTCCTGCGCGGCGCGTTCGGTGGCGCCGGGGATGCCCAAAGTATTTTTAACCGCATAAAGCTCTGCTTGGATTTTTTCTCTTGCCTGTGAATTTTCAAAAAGATGGATGCAGGTAGCGGCAATTTTTTTAGGCGTCGCGTCGAATTGGACTAATTCAGGTATGATCTTCTGTCCTGCCACAACATTGACGAGTCCGATATAAGGTATTTTGATCAGCGCTTTTGCCATGGCCCATGTTAAAAATGAAACCTTATAGATAATGACCATGGGTTTGTTTAAAATGGCTGTTTCTAAAGTCGCCGTTCCTGAGGCAACAACAGCCAAGTCACTTGCTGAAACGCCTTCATAAGTCAGGTCGTCTAGGATTTTATACGTAAAATCTATTTTCATCTTATCGATGATTTCCTTATAAATTTCGCGCCTCACTGTTGTCGAGCGACAGATAAGAAATTGCGTGTTATGGAATTTCTTAAGAATTTCCTGAGCAGCTTGAAGTATGACAGGCAGGTGGTTTAAGACTTCGCGTTCCCGTGAACCCGGAAGGAGGGCGAGCGTCCTTAGGTTCATTTTGAACCCAATCGTTTCAAAAAGTTTTTCTTTAGGGATAGAGGATTTTACGTTATCTAAGAGCGGATGCCCTACGAATTTGACATTAAAGTTTTTATCCCGATAGAGGATTTCCTCAAATTTAAACAAAACGAGCATGAGATCGACATTCTTGCGGATGAAATCGATGCGTTTTTTTCCCCATGCCCAAACTTGAGGACTGATAAAATAGATGATTTTGATGTTTTGTTTTTTTAGCGCGCGGATAAGCCTAAGGTTGAAACCAGGATAATCTACAAGGATGGCCGCTTCAGGTTTTTCTATTCTAGTTTTTTCGACGAGATCATCAAAAATTTTTTTAAAACGGCTGTAATTTTTTAAAATCTCGAAAAAGCCGACGACTGCAAGAGACGTCAGGTTAAAACTTAGGTCAACGCCTGCCTCGCGCATGTTTTTTCCGCCAAGGCCATAGAAAGACAATTGTGGGGAAGATGCTTTAAGATGGCGCACAAGATGGGCGGCATGAATATCACCAGAGGCCTCTCCGGCCACGATCAGAATCTTTTTTTCCATACAAGCACCTTATTTTTCATTTTTGAGAATTGAAAACCAGAGTGTGATTTTTAGTGAAATCCCGCGGTAGCGGGGGTTTTTAGGAAATGTTTTAGTGTTTATGCATTATGAGTTTTCGAATTTGGGTGGCGACTTTTAAGGCTTCGGTGGCCTCAAGACCTGAGACAACGGGCTTTTTGTTATGGCGGACGCAAAGAATGAAAGATTCGATTTCTTTTTTAATAGGTTCTTCTTTTTCGATCGGGATCAGCTCTTTGGTAATTTTTCCGTTTTCTTTCTTATACGAAAAAGCCTCTTGGGCTTGATAGTCTAAAGAGATGTAGGTGTCTTTTGAAAATATCCTGATTTTGCGCATGGGTTCGTCTGAGATGCGCGAAGCGGTCAAATTGGCTATGCATCCGTTCTTGAAAGTAAGGCGCACATTGGCGATATCTTCAAAGGGTGTTAAGACGCTAACGCCTACAGCGTCAATGTGGGCTATTTTAGCGTTGACAATACCTAGAAGAATATCGATGTCGTGGATCATAAGATCAAAAACAACCCCGATGTCCAAAGATCGGTTGGGAAAAGGGCTTAAGCGATGGCATTCGATGAAGCGGGGGTTAAGAGCGATCTTTTGAAGAGCGATAAAAGCGGAATTAAATCTTTCTACATGACCGACCTGAAGGATGATTTTGTTTCTTTTGGCCAAGTGGACCAGTTTTTTGGCTTCTTTTAGGTTGTTTGTGATCGGTTTTTCGACTAAGACGTGTTTTTTTGAAAGAATGGCAAGCTTGGCGATTTCAAAATGTGTGTTGGTAGGGGTGGCGATGCTGAGGCAATCGACTTCGGAAAGAAGCGCGCGAGGATCATTAAAGACCTGGGTGTTGTATTGTTGAGCTATTGTAGCGGCTTTATTGATATCGACATCAGAGACGCCTATAAGTCTGACATGTGGGATTTCGCTGTAGACGCGGGCATGAAGAGTGCCTAGGCGGCCTGTTCCAATAACCCCGATTTTAAGTTCAGTTGTCAAGGTCTCTTCCTTTAGCAAGAATGTTTTTTTAAGCGATGCCGTTAAAGTGCAATCATAACAAATATCTTGAGAGATGTCAACAAGTGTGGTACGATAAAAACCCTAACGAGTTCATCCAAAAGGAGTTTTGTGTCTAAAGAAAAGAAAGTTTTTTTACAGGAATACTGGAAATTATTCAATTTTACGAAGCCCCATCTTAAGATCCTTGGTATCGGCGTTGTGGCCATGTTTGTTTCTACGATTTTTGACGGTGTTTCTGTTGGGATGATCGTCCCGTTTTCCGACAAAGTGCTTTCAAACGGGAAAATCGTCCTTCCAGCCAGAATGCCCGCGTTTATCGAGAATTTTGTTGCCAAGATCAACGCCATCCCTCAGATGACTCTTCTCTATGACATGGCTATTTTTATCATAGTTTTGTTTCTTTTGAAGGGATTTTTCGCGTTTTTACAGGCAGTTCTTATGTCAAAGGTGGGTCAGCGGGTTATGAGAGATATCCGGCTTATGCTTTATGAGAAGTTTCAGAGTTTGGATCTGGATTATTTTTCTAGAAAGCGCAGCGGAGAGCTTCTTTCTCGGATTACCAATGATGTCAGCATGGTGGAAAATGCCGTCTCTTATGGTTTTACAGATCTGGTTTATCAAAGTTTTCAAATTATTTTTTTCTCCTGTGTTGTTGTCTTTATGTATTGGAGATTGGCGATTATTCCTCTTCTCATGGTGCCTTTTATTTGCATCCCTATTGTTATGGTAGGGAAAAAATTGCGCAAGATCAGCCGAAACACACAGGAAAAGATGGCAGATATCAATTCTCTGCTCGTTGAGACGATTTCAGGAGTACGGATCGTGCGCGCGTTTGGCGCGGAACGTTATGAGGTTGAAAAATTCGGGAAGCAGAATCAGGATTATTATAAATTAAGC
Source organism: Candidatus Omnitrophota bacterium (assembly GCA_020052645.1). Classification (GTDB taxonomy): domain Bacteria; phylum Omnitrophota; class Gorgyraeia; order Velamenicoccales; family Velamenicoccaceae; genus JAGVOQ01. The sequence continues at coordinate 47,904 of JAGVOQ010000015.1, read as the reverse complement.
ATGAAGTCCATTGTGCGCACGCAGATTTTGGCGCCGGCAACGGAATTTATCGGTGTTATCGGCGGTGTTGTCATCTTGTTGTATATCGGCCGCAAAGTTGTGACTGGTGAGCTTTCTTTCGGCGCGTTCGGCCTTTTTCTTGCTTCTGTTATGATGATGATCCGTCCTTTTAAAAAATTAAGTAATGTTAATGCTATTATGCAAAAGGCTTTCGCGTCTTCTACCAGGATTTATGAGGTTTTAGATATTACCCCAAAGATCAAGGAAGAGCCGGGCGCATGGGATCTGAAAGAGATTAAAGATGGCCTTGAAATGAGAGATGTCTGGTTTCGTTATGAAGAGGCAGATGTTTTAAAAGGGATTAGTTTTAAATGCCGTAAAGATGAAGTTGTCGCTTTGGTGGGCCCGAGCGGTGCAGGAAAAAGCACCATGGTGGACCTTGTTGCGCGTTTTTACGATCCTCAGAAAGGTTCAGTTTTGATCGATGGCAGGGATATTCGTACGCTTAACGTGAAGTCGTTGCGCCAGCATATGGCGATGGTGTCCCAGGAAACAATTTTATTTAATGATACGGTTCGCGATAATATCGCTTATGGTAAAAGAGACGCGAAATATGATGAGATTGTAGAAGCGGCCAAGAAGGCCTTTGCGCATGAATTTATCTTAAATCTTCCTCAAGGGTATGATACATATATCGGCGATCGGGGAGTGAAGCTTTCCGGAGGAGAGCGGCAACGGTTGGCTATCGCGCGCGCCATTTTAAAAAATCCACCTCTTTTGATCTTAGATGAGGCGACTTCACAATTGGATTCTCAGTCTGAGCGGCTTGTCCAGGAGGCTTTGGCCGTTCTTATGGAGGGTCGGACTGTATTTGTTATCGCTCACCGTTTATCAACAATAAAAAATGCGTCTAAGATCTTTGTGATCAATGAGGGTCGGATTGTGGAAGAAGGGGCGCATGAGGCGCTTTTGGCTCAGTCAGGCCTGTATAAGCGACTCTATGATATGCAATTTCAGGCTTAAACGGGCATGCATCCTGTCAGAGACAGGAAACGCTTTTCTTGATGCTTAAAACAGCGTTTCCGTAGATTGTTCTTTGTTTTTTGGTAAAGAAGTGCGATTTTTTATCAGGCGCGAGATGTTTTTAAGCTTTAAGATTCGGTGTCTCGAGCGTGGAAAAATATCATTTGAAATTAAAAAATGATGTGTTATAGTATGTCAGTTTAAGTAGAGGGTAGAATTTAAGCTCAAAAAATAGATTACACCGATGATTATTGTTATCAACGCATAAAAATCTATTGGTTCAAAAGGCAGCGCTTTTCTAGCGCAAGTCTTTTTAAGAAAGGAGAAACAAACTTGACTACAGAATTAATCAAACAGTTGTTGGAGGCTGGAGTCCATTTTGGGCATCAAACCAAGAGATGGAATCCAAAGATGAAGCATTTTATCTTCGGAGAAAAAAGCGGTATTTACATTATTGATTTAGAAAAAACGCAGAAGTTTTTGAATGAAGCGCGCGTTTTTATGTCTGAGATCGCGGCCCAAGGTAAGCCTGTGCTTTTTGTGGGAACAAAAAAGCAGGCTCAGGAAGTTGTCGAAGAAGAAGCGAAGCGGTGTGGTGCTTTTTACATTAATCACCGTTGGCTGGGCGGACTTTTGACGAATTTTCAGACGATCAAGAAGAGCATTAAGCGTTATAAGGAAATCGTGCAAATGGAGAAAGAGGGGATCTTTAACAGTTTGACCAAGAAAGAGATCGCAACTTTAAATAAGGAACGGGAAAAGTTATTGAAAAATCTATCTGGCGTTATCGAAATGGATAGATTGCCGGCGGCTGTTTTTGTTATTGATTCCAAAAAGGAAGAAACATCGGTCCTTGAGGCCAAGAGGCTTAATATTCCTATAGTGGCGCTTATTGATACTAACTGTGATCCCAGTTTGATTGATTATCCTATTCCTGGAAATGATGATGCCATTAAGTCCATCAGACTTATTTCTTCGCTTATGGCTGAAAGTATTTTAGACGGCCGTAAGCGTTATGATGAAGTCAAAGCGGTAATGAAGAAGATGGAGGAGAAAGAAGCGCAGGAATTGGAAGAAGCAATCCCTGAGATCAGTCCTGAGATAGAGGAAGAGGTTATCAAGAAGCTGGCCATTGATAAGGAAGAAGTGGTTAAAGAAAAACCCATCAAGATTAAAAAATCACGTATAGAGAAAGATTAGGTTAAGGCATGATGACTCCTGGCCTAAAACGCTTGTAAATTTTCTCAGCCCACATAATTGGGCAGAAAATTTATCAAGCAGGCTGCGGGGTTTCAGCCGAAGGCTGATCCGCCTACGGCGGAAACTTTCAACCCAGAAGGGGTTGTCCTTTTTCTCCTTATAAAAAAGGGAGTAAGGAATAAAAACCATTGTATAGGCAAAATTAAGAAATAGCGGAATAACTCCTGGCCTAACCCAAAAAGGGTAGTCCTACCCAATTCCATATTAGGGTAGGGACTTAAACGCTTGTAAATTTTCTCAGCCCACATAATTGGGCAGAAAATTTACCAAGCAGGCTGCGGAGTTAATCCAGAAGGGATAGTCCTTCCTAGTTCCACATAAAGGAAGGGACTAAGGAAAAAATTAAAATATTGCTCCGTATTTTTCTAAATTAGAGAAATTAAGGTAAATGTTTTGCTCCATATCTTCTTTTAAGAATAATATTAATGAGGGAAGATTCGGAGTTGATTCTTGTAAAGAGACAAGAATCAAGAGTTCACTCGCCCTATACATTTGTTTCATATGAGTGGGGCTCATGAAGGAGTGTTGTTATGGCTGTATCAATTGAATTGATCAAAGAATTAAGAGTCTTGACGTCAGCATCGGTGTCTGACTGTAAGATGGCCTTGGATGAAGCCAAGGGTGATCTTCGTTTGGCATCTGAGCTTTTGAAAAAGAGGGGATTGGATATCGCAGCCAAGAAGGCGTCGCGCGCGGCGAACCAGGGACGTATTGAAGCTTATGTACATCTGGGAAATAAAATTGGTGTTTTACTTGAGGTTAATTGTGAGACTGATTTTGTGGCTAGAAACGAAGAATTTATGCGTTTTACCAAAGATGTCGCCCTTCAAATCGCGGCAACGGCTCCTAAGTTCTTGAAGCGGGAAGACGTTGATGAAGAGACCATAAAAGATTTTAACGCAAAGGAAAAAGAAGATTACTATAAGATCCATTGTCTTTTAGATCAGCCTTTTATCAAAGATGACAAGAAGACGATTAAGGATTATTTGCTTTCGGTTATCGCCAAAATGGGAGAAAATATTATCGTTAAAAGGTTTTTCCGTTTTCGCGTAGGAGAAGAATGAAAGAAAAGCCTGTCTATAAACGGGTCGTTTTGAAACTGAGTGGCGAAGCCCTGCAGGGTAAGCAGGCGCATGGTATTGATGCCGCTGTTTTAGTTTCGCTGGCTCAACAAATTGTAGAAGTCCACCGCATGGGTGTTCAGGTGGCGATCGTGTTGGGGGGCGGTAATATTTTTCGGGGGCAGTCGGGTGCGGCACACCATAAAATGGATCGCGCGGTTGGGGATTACATGGGGATGCTGGCGACTGTTATCAATGGATTGGCTTTTCAAGATGCCATCGAAAAATTCGGCCTTCAGACACGCGTGATGACGGCCATAGAGATGCACCAGATCGCTGAACCTTATATTCGTCGTCGGGCTATCAGTCATTTAGAAAACGGACGTATCGTGATTTTTGTCGCTGGTACGGGTAATCCTTATTTTACGACAGATACGGCCGCGGCTTTGCGGGCGATGGAGATTAACGCCGATGTGATTTTAAAAGCAACCAAAGTGGATGGCGTCTATAGCGCAGATCCGCTAAAAGACAAAAACGCAAAAAAATTTACAGATTTGAAATATCTGGATGTTTTAAAAGAAGGCATGAAAGTGATGGATGCCACAGCCGTGAGCTTGTGCATGGATAATAAATTGCCTATCGTTGTTTTTAATCTCTTAATAGAAGGCAATATTAAAAGAATTATTTTAGGCGAAAAGTTAGGCACAGTCGTTGACTAACTGAGGGCATGTCGTAGCTTTTTGATAAATTCGCAGACGGTTTGAGCCCACACTTTGCAAAGCGTAAATACTTGTAAAAGTGTCTGCTCATAAAAAAAGTGGGGTGTCTATGAATAGCAAAGAAGTTGTTCGGGATACTGAAAACAAGATGAAGAAGGCCTTGGAAGCGGCTCGGCGTAATTTCTCCGAGATACGTACCGGCCGTGCCAGTCCCCATTTGGTAGAGGGAATCCACGTGGATTATTTCGGGACGCCTACGATGTTGAAGTCCTTGGCATCTATTACGGTGCCGGATGCGAGGTTGATTATTATTCAGCCATGGGATGCTTCAGTGATTCCTGAAATTGAAAAGGCTATTTCTAATTCCAATTTAGGTATTCTTCCTATGAATGACGGAAAGGCTGTGCGTTTACAGATTCCTCAATTGACTAAAGAGAGACGCGAGGAGTTGAAAAAAGTCGTCAAAACCATGACTGAGGATGGTCGTGTTTCTATGCGAACGATTCGCCGGGATTCTAATGATTCCGTTAAAAAGCTTGAAACAGCCAAAGCGATTCCTGAAGATGAGCGTTTTAAAGCTCAAGATGAAATTCAGAAGATCACCGATAAGTTTATGGTGGAGCTAGAGTCTCTCTTGCAAGAGAAGGAAAAAGAACTTTCCGAGTTTTAGTTCAGTGTGTCAGGTAGTTTTAAACTCAAAAAATTTTTAGTTGATTTTTTGGGCCGCTAGCTTCCGCCACAAAACACGGCGGGATCTCGCCAGCTTCGCTGGCGGACATTTTTAAAGGTGTCTAGCGGCAGGATAAAAGATTTGGGCCGCTAGCTCATTTGGTAGAGCACCGCCCTTTTAAGGCGGGTGTGCCGCGTTCGAGCCGCGGGCGGCTCATAAATAATTAGCGTAGAGCGTATAGCGAATAAATGTTTTTTTGCGCTAAGCGCTATCCGCTATACGCTGATAAATATGGGCGGATGGCGGAATTGGCATACGCGGCAGCCTTAGGAGCTGTTGGGGTAACCCTTGGAGGTTCAAGTCCTCTTCCGCCCACTTTATTTATTTGAAAATATGCGGGAGTAGCTCAGCTGGTAGAGCGCAACCTTGCCAAGGTTGATGTCACGGGTTCAAATCCCGCCTCCCGCTCCAGATTTTTGAGAATTTGTTTTTTTGGGATTTGAAGCCGACCCCTGCCTGCCGGCAGGCAGGCGAGCGGCATTGCTTCGAGCGAGGGCGGCCGGTTACGGAGGAGTCCACGCCTGCCTGACGGCAGGCAGGAATGTCAGGACGGGGGAGTAAAAATCCCGCCTCCCGCTCCAGATTTTTGAGAATTTGTTTTTTTGATAAGTTCTTTAGCAACCTAGACGGTATCCCGCATTTTTTAACCATGGAAAATAAAAGAGAATTTTCCCATTTCAGAAATCATCAATAGGAGGCTACAAAATAATGAAAATAATGGAATTTCTTTCAGACGGAGCAATTTCTGTTGACTTAAAAAGTGTCAACAAAAGCGATGCCCTTAAGGAGATGGTTGATCTTTTGATCAATGCCGGCGAACTTGAAAAGAAAGACAAGGGCAAAGTGGTTGAGCTTCTTTTGGCTCGGGAGTCTCTAGGGTCAACGGCTATCGGCCATAATGTCGGGATTCCTCATGCGAAGACTGATTGTATCAAAAATCTCGTGGGAGCATTCGGGTTGTCTAAAAGGGGAGTTGATTTTGATTCTTTGGATGGAGAGCCGGTTTATATCTTTTTTCTTCTCCTGGCTCCTCAGGATTCCGCGGGTCCGCATTTAAAGGCATTGGCCAGGATTTCCCGTTTAATTAAAGATAAGTATTTTCGTGAAACATTGCGGCAGGCCAAAGATAAAAAAGACATAGTCCGTATTATTGAAACTGAAGATGAAAAAAAGATATAGAATAAAATCTTTTTTTAAATGGCTCTATCCCGGCATGCGCATTAAGCGATGGGCTTTTTTAGCTCTTTTGGGCATTGTTTTGATTGTCTTTGGGGTGGGCGGCATCATGAGATTTGGGAGAGATCTTTCGTCTTCCATCGCATATGTTTATTATGCTAATTTTTTCGTCGGTCTTATTTTAATTGTTTTAGGTTTTAAGAATATGATGGTTTCCGTGGTGACTCTTCTTTTGCCTTATAGGGAAGGGCGCTTGGTTGACATTCTTTACAGGAAGAGATTTTTAGAGCAGGGGCCCAAAATCGTCGTTGTTGGCGGTGGGACAGGGTTGTCGGTTATCCTGCATGGTATTAAGGAGTTCACCTCTAATATTACAGCGGTTGTGACGGTTGCTGACGACGGCGGAAGTTCTGGACGCCTGAGGCAACAGTTTGATATCGTGGCCCCAGGGGATATCCGTAACTGCCTGGTGGCCCTGGCCAATGAAGAAACGATGATGAGGGATCTTTTTCAGTATCGATTTGAACAGGATACTGAATTCAGCGGCCATAGTTTTGGGAATCTTTTTTTGACCGCCATGACTCAGGTGACAGGAGATTTTGAAAAAGCATTAAAAGAATCAAGCAAGATTTTGTCGATTCGCGGACGCGTTTTGCCATCGACGATAGAGAAAGTTGTCTTGATGGCTGAGCATGCAGACGGCCGTACAACCGAAGGCGAGGCCAAGATTCCTAAGGCGGGTTCACCTATCAAGAAGATTTATATCAAGCCGGCGGATGCGGCGGCAGCGACGGATGTGATTAAAGCTATCCGCGAAGCCGAATTGATCATTTTAGGGCCAGGAAGTCTTTACACGAGCATTATCCCGAATCTCTTGATTAAAGAAATCCGGGAGGCGGTTATGGCTTCAGAGGTAACAAAAATCTATGTATGTAATATTATGACGCAGGCCGGTGAGACGGATCATTTTAAGGCCTCTGATCATATAAAGGAATTGGTGACGCATACGAATCCGGACGTGGTAGATGCCTGTGTCGTGAATGTCGGGCATATTCCTATCGCTATGCAGAAAAAATATGCGACGGAGAATGCGATTCCCGTAGAAGCGGATTCTCAAACAATTCGGGATATGGGGTATGAAGTTATCGAAGAAGACTTGGTTAATGTCACGGATCATATCAGGCATGATGCTAATAAATTGGCCAAAATCGTGACGAACCTGTTAAATTTGGAAAAACGTGCTACTAGAAATGAAAAAAATGCAGCATAGATATTTTTTTTGAAACAATGTTTAAAAGAGTTGAGAGGAAGATTAGGGTGAAGAACAAGCAAGGGCTGCATGCGCGGCCCGCGGCTTTATTTGTCCAGATAGCGAATAAATATGATTCGGCTATTAAAGTTATCAAAGATGATCAGGTGGTTAATGGTAAGTCTATCATGGGAATATTGATGCTGGCCGCAGAGAAAGACAGCGAGGTAACGTTGATCGCTGAAGGTAATGACAGTGAAGAGGCTTTAAACGAATTAGAACTTATATTAAACTCCGATGAGTGAAATTATTTTAAAAGGCATACCGGCAGCGCCGGGTATTGTGATCGGTAAGGCGTACATCTTCGGTAAAGAGGAGCTGGACGTCGAAAAAGTTATGATTTCCGAGGAGCAGATACCTTTGGAGATTTCGAGGTTTGAAGACGCGTTGATCCAAACACGTCAGGAGATCATCGTGCTTCAGAAAAAAATCGCTCAGGAGATGGGTACGGAGCATGGCGAGGTTTTTGATGCGCATCTCTTAGTTTTGGAAGATCGCATGCTTATCGAGGAAGTTATTTCAAAAGTAAAGAGAGAAAAGCAGTGTATAGAATTCATTTTTTCTGAAGTTTTAAAGCACTACGCGGGTGTTTTTTCGAAGATTGAAGACGAATATTTAAAAGAACGTATCAGTGATATCAATGATGTGGGCCGCAGGATCTTGCGCAATCTTTTAGGTAAAAAACGCAAAGTACTGTCGGATTTGGAAGAAAAGGTGATTGTGGTGGCGCATGATCTTTCGCCATCAGATACCGCCACGATGCATAAGAATAGAGTTATCGGATTTGTGACGGATATCGGCGGTAAGACGTCACATACGGCTATTATGGCGAAGTCTTTAGAAATCCCTGCCGTCGTTGGTTTAGAAATAGGAACGGTCCAGATCAAGAGCGGCGACAAGATCATTGTCGATGGTTCTTCGGGCCTTGTGATCGTTGCGCCGGACCCCGAGACCTTAAAGAAGTATGAGGCCCAGGGAGAAAAAATGAGGGGTTGGACGGAAACGTTTGTTTCGATGAAAACGCTGTCGGCGCAGACGTTGGATGGGAAATTGGTGAGTTTGGCGGCTAACATCGAATTCCCGGAAGAGATCCCGACTGTGATCGACCATGGTGCCGACGGGGTCGGTTTATATCGAACGGAATATTTCTATATGAATCGTCGCGACCTTCCGACAGAAGAGGAGCAGTTTGAGGCCTACAAAAATTTAGCAAAATCTTTTTCCGATAAATCCGTTATTATTCGAACGATGGATTTAGGAGGTGATAAATTTATTTCTCAGTTTGATTTTCCGAAGGAGATGTCTCCTTTTATGGGTTGGCGCGCCATTCGTTTTTGTCTGGCACGGCCGGATATTTTTAAAACACAGCTGAGGGCGATCCTGAGGGCTTCGGTTTTTGGGAATCTTAAAGTGATGTTCCCAATGATTTCCGGCATTGAAGAGCTCAGGAAGGCAAAAATTTTGTTGGAAGAAGCCAGGATGGAGTTACGTCAAAAGAATATTTCTTACAGCGATAAATTAGATGTAGGGGTCATGATTGAAGTGCCCTCGGCGGCTTTGACCTGTGATATATTGTCCCGGGAAGTCTCATTTTTTAGTATCGGGACCAACGATCTTATTCAATATTCCCTGGCTGTCGACAGGACTAATGAAAAAATTGCTTATTTATATGAGCCAACGCATCCGGCGGTTTTACGCTTGGTTAAAACCGTCATTGAGGCGGGACATAAATCAAACATTTGGGTTGGGATGTGCGGAGAAATGGCTTCTGAGCCTGCGCTGGTGATTTTGCTTTTAGGTTTAGGATTGGATGAATTCAGCATGCCTTCAGCTTCTATTCTTGAGATTAAGAATGTTATCCGTAACATATCCTGTGCTCAGGCGAAAGAGATCGCTGATGAAGCCTTGACTCTTACGACAGGCATTGAGGTAGAAAATTTCTTAAGCAGGAAGTTGAAAGAATTGCTTCCCGCTATTTACGGGATTTGACATTTTTTAAAAGGTGCGTATGGATAAGGACTTTCTGAAAAAATCCGATGTTCGTGCAGTGATCTTGGCGGCGGGATATGCCACGAGGCTTTATCCATTGACGCTGAATATGCCCAAGCCGCTTTTATTTGTTAAGCCGGGTAAAACGGTGATCGATTTTATCGTTGATCAATTAGAAACTGTACCGTCTATTAAAGAAATAATCGTAGTAACGAACCATAAATTTTATTCTGATTTTTTGACATGGAGCCAAAGAAGAAAACATAAGGTTAAGCTTACTGTCCTTGACGATTGCACTCAATCCAACGATGATCGTCTCGGGGCCGTAGGAGACCTATATTTTGCGGTCAAGAAGAGAAGAGTGGCGAGCGATCTTATTGTTTTTGGCGGTGACAACCTATTTGACCATGGCTTTGGCAAGTTTATTGAATTTGCACAAAGAAATAGACCTTTTTCTTCTTTGGGGCTTTTTGATATCAGAAGTAAAAAAGAGGCTACGCGTTTCGGAGTCGTGAATGTCGATAAAAATTCGAAAGTGATTTGTTTTGAAGAGAAGCCCAAAAAGCCAAAATCAACACGAGTAGCGACGTGCCTTTATTATTTTCCACAAGAGACGCTTGGCTTGTTGACTAAGTATATGAAAGACGCTACGACAAAAAAAGACGCGCCCGGTAATTATATCCATTGGCTGTTGGAAGAAAAAGGGGTGTACGGTTTTACCTTAAAACAAGGCCATTGGGTGGATATAGGGCATTTTGATTCTTATAAAGAAGTGGTGAGTAGGTTCAATCAAGTGAAGGCATAACTTAACGAAGTTAAGTTATTTGCCTGAGCTTGACCCAGCACTAATTTTATATAAAATTAGTGCTGGGTTTAATTCGCACGTATAACTTATGGAACGTAAAACGTTCCATAAGTTATGTGCTCATTAAAGGAGGAAACAAGAATGAACCAACGTGATTATTTTTTTGCATCAGAATCAGTAGGTGAAGGGCATCCGGATAAGGTTTGTGATCAGATCTCTGATGCTGTATTGGATGAAGTATTAAAGCAGGATCCGCGTGGCCGCGTGGCCTGTGAAACCTATGTGACCATGGGGCTTATTATCGTCGGTGGTGAAATAACAACGAAGGCCATGTTTGATGTGCATAGCTTGACGCGTAAGGTGCTCTCACAGATCGGTTATACGCATCCTAAATATGGATTTGATTATCATACATGCGCTATTTTGAACGCCATTAATAAGCAGTCGCCGGATATCTCTCAAGGTGTGGATGCGGGCGGCGCTGGGGATCAAGGCATCATGATCGGCTATGCCAATGATGAGACAGAGGAATTGATGCCTTTACCCATTATGTTGGCGCATAAATTGGTCAAGCGCATGGCCCAGGTGAGAAACGACGGAATTTTAAAATATTTAGGGCCTGATTGTAAATCTCAGGTGACCGTTGAGTATGAAAAAGGCATTGCCAAGCGCGTTGATAACGTTGTTTTGGCTTGCCAACACACAGAGGATATTCTTGATTCTACGGGCAAAAAGATCACGCAAAGCGCCCGCGAAGAGATGATCAAGGTTATTGCTGGCCCTATTCTTAAAGGATTAGCGGATAAGAAAACCAAGTATTATGTGAATGAGACCGGTAAATTTGTTGTTGGCGGTCCACAGTCAGACACCGGGATGACAGGTCGTAAGATCGTTGTGGATACGTATGGCGGCGTGACATCTCACGGCGGTGGCGCGTTTTCCGGCAAAGATCCGTCTAAGGTGGATAGGTCTGCGACGTATATGGCTCGATACGTGGCTAAAAATATTGTTGCGGCAAAACTTGCGAAAAAGTGTTTTATTCAATTGGCCTATTGTATTGGTAAGGCAGAGCCGGTGAATCTTTTTATCGACACTTTGGGAACAGGAAAAGTGGCTGATGAGAAAATAGAAAAAGCAGTCCGTCGCGTATTTGATTTGACGCCGCAAGGGATTATTAAAACGTTGGATCTCCTGAAACCGAAATTTTTAAAAACCGCCTGTTATGGTCACTTTGGCAGGACAGAAGATAGTTTTACGTGGGAAAAGACGGATAGGGCGGACGATTTGAAAAAAGAAGTAAAATAAAATCAGGGATCAGGGAGCGGGGAACAGGCAACGGCAAAAAATAAAAAAAATCTTTTACCAATGCCTGATGCCTGTTGCCAGATGCCCGTAAATTCAATCATGGGGTGATAATGAATTATGATATCAAGGATGCGGCATTAAGTAAAAAAGGAAAATTGAGGATTGAATGGGCGGATGACAATATGCCTGTTTTGAATCTTATCCGTCAGAGGTTCGCAAAAGAAAAACCTCTCAAGGGCACAAAGATCGCCTGCTGTCTTCACGTGACGACAGAAACCGCTGTGTTGATGTTGACATTAAAAGCAGGTGGTGCGGAATTGGCCTTGTGCGCATCGAATCCTTTGTCAACGCAGGATGATGTTGCCGCGTCGCTTGTTAAAGATTATGGCATTTCTGTTTTTTCAATTAAGGGCGAAGATCATAAGACTTATTATGAGCATCTTGAATTGGCGTTAAGCATAAAACCCGATTTGACCATGGATGACGGCGCTGACCTTGTTTCAACTATTCACAAAAAGAAGCAGCATATCCCTTTAGGTGGAACAGAGGAAACAACAACAGGCGTGATCCGATTACGTGCTATGGAATTGGAAGGCAAGCTTTTACATCCCATTATTGCCGTTAACGATGCTCAGACAAAATTTATGTTTGATAATCGTTATGGAACAGGGCAATCAACCATTGATGGGATCATCCGGGCTACGAATAAGCTTATCGCAGGGACAAATTTTGTTGTTTGCGGGTATGGTTGGTGTGGTCGCGGCGCGGCTATGCGCGCTAAAGGATTAGGCGCCAATGTGATCGTGATCGAAGTGGATCCTTTTAAAGCCTTAGAGGCGGTGATGGATGGATTTGTCGTTATGCCTATTGCCAACGCCGCTAAAATCGGTGATATTTTTGTGACTGTTACGGGCGATATCAATGTTTTGCGCGGAGAGCATTTTAAGGTGATGAAAGATAAGGCGATCATTTGTAATTCGGGCCACTTTAACGTGGAAATTGATATACCGACTTTGAAAAAATTAAGTAAAAAATCCAGAACAACGCGTGATTTTGTCGAAGAATTCGTGATGTCGGACGGTCGCAGGATCTATCTTTTAGGAGAGGGCCGCTTGATCAATCTGGCTGCTGCCGAGGGACATCCGGCTCAAGTCATGGATATGAGTTTTGCGAATCAGGCTTTGAGCGCTGAATATATGAAAAAGAATTACAGGTCGCTCGAAAATAAGGTTTATAAGGTCCCTATTGATATTGATCGCAGGATCGCCGAATTAAAATTAGCTTCGATGGGTGTTAAAATAGACAAACTTACCGAAGAGCAGAAAAAATATCTGGCAAGTTGGGAAATGGGGACATAAAGGTGAATTTTTTAGATAAATCTAAAAAATTCTAGAAATGGGAACATGAGAGCAGTTTAGCGAGTTGCGAGTTTAACGAGTAAACGAGTTAAAAGATCTTTATGGCGATAAAAAGAATCGGAGTTTTGACGAGTGGTGGCGATGCGCCGGGCATGAATGCCGCGATCCGTGGCGTCGTGCGTTCAAGTTTTGCCCGCAAGGTAGAAGTTTCTGGGATTTTCCGAGGGTATGCGGGGTTGTTGAACGATGAGGTGAGGCCGTTGTCGCATCGCTCTGTTTCTAATATCATTAATCGAGGTGGGACAATTTTAAAAACGTCTCGATGTCCTGAATTCATGACGAAAGAAGGACAGAAAAAAGCGGTTGAGATTTTACAGCGCAACAGTATCGATGCCCTTGTGGTGATTGGTGGTGATGGCAGTTATCGAGGAGCGGCTGCTCTTTCTAAGCAGTGGAACATTCCCTGTGTCGGTTTACCCGGAACGATCGATAATGATCTTTTCGGTACGGAAAAGACAATCGGTTCTGATACGGCGCTTGAGACGGCTTTAGGTGCTATCGATAAGATTAAAGATACGGTTAATTCCATGGAGCGGATTTTTATCGTTGAGGTCATGGGAAGAAACTGTGGATATATCGCGTTAAAATGCGCTTTGGCTGGTGGGGCGGAACAGGTTTTAATCCCTGAGGTGCAGTTTGATATTTTTGAGCTTTGTCATGAAATCACAGAAGGCTATATCAGGGGTAAGGCTAGTTGGATCATCGTGGTCGCAGAAGGCGCTATTAAGGGCGATGATCTGGCAAAAAAAATTATGGACATGACCGATCTAGAAACACGCGTCGTGGTTTTGGGCCATATTCAACGCGGTGGGTCTCCGACGGCGGAAGACCGGATTTTAGGCGGGCGCTTGGGCGTTGCGGCCGTGGATGCTTTATTAAAAGGTTTGTCGGGCAAGGCTATCGGCATTGTTTGTGATAAGATTAATATAGTTGACTTAGAAGCTGCGACAACCGGATATAAACTGGATCCCAGAGAAGATATGGGGTTGATCAAAATATTGACGTAAGCGAGAACATAAGTTATGAATGTTAATGTTTTCATGACTTATAAGTTCGAGCTTACCCAGCACTAATTTTATATAAAATTAGTGCTGGGTTTTCCCGCCATGATTTTAAAATCAAGAGCGGGATTCCGCCGAAAAAGTTAAAATACGAGGCGGGAAATTCGCACGTCTAACTTATGTCACGAAAAACGTTCCCTGCCTGTCGGCAGGCAGGCATAAGTTATGTGCTCATACAAGGAGAATGGCAATGGACAAGAAGGCGATTGACAACTTAGTTATGGATGTGGTTGTTGGAACTGACGTTAAGATTAAAGAAGATGCGATCAACGCGATTTGGGAAGCCGCTTATCAAAAGGGTGTTTATCCGGCTTCTATTCATGATTTTTACAAGGCGCGCGGAGAAGGAAAATTTGGTGGTTTTACCGTCCCGGCCATGAATTTGCGTTCTTTGACGTATGATTTGGCACGTGCTATTTTTCACGAAGCCATAAAGATCAACGCCGGCGCTTTTATTTTTGAGATTGCGCGTTCTGAAATGGGATATACGGACCAGAAGCCCTTAGAATACACGACGGTAATTTTAGCCGCGGCCCTCGCTGAAAAGTTTGAGGGACCGGTGTTTATTCAGGGAGATCATTTTCAGGTCAATGCCAAGAATTATAAAAAAGACCCCGTGGCTGAGGTTAAAGGCCTAAAAAAATTAATCAAGGAATCCATTGAGGCTGGTTTTTATAATATCGACATTGATAGTTCGACAGTCGTCGATTTAACACAAACTGATCTTTTAGCTCAGCAGAAGCTCAATTCAGAACTTTGCGCAGAGTTAACGGCTTACATCCGCACGCTTCAACCTGAGGACGTTAATATTTCGGTGGGCGGTGAAATCGGGGAAGTCGGAACGAAGAATTCAACGCCGGAAGATTTAAGGGCGTTTATGCAGCTTTATTTAAAGAATCTGCCGAAAGGCGTTGAGGGGATTTCTAAAATCAGCGTCCAGACAGGTACGAGTCATGGCGGTACGGTTTTAGCTGACGGAACAATCGCCAAGGTAAGTCTGGATTTTAATGTTCTCAAAAGCATTTCTGAAGTGTGCAAGAAAGACTATAAGATGGCGGGTTCTGTGCAACATGGCGCATCAACATTGCCAGAAACGGAATTTCATAAATTTCCGGGATTTGATGCTGCTGAAGTGCATTTAGCCACGCAATTCCAGAATATGGTCTTGGACAGCAAGTTTTTTCCGGCGCAGCTAAAGAAAAAAATTTATGATTGGCTGAAAATTGAGGCCAAAGATGAAATGAAACCCGGGATGACGGACGAGCAATTTTTCTATAAATCGAGAAAGAAAGCTTTGGGGCCATTTAAGAAAGACATTATGGCGATCGGCGATCGTGAAAAAATTGCGGGTGAAGTTGAAAAGACGTTTGCGTTTTTATTCGATCAGTTAAAAATTAAAGATTCGGCAAAGCTTATTAAGCAATATATTAAAGATCAGAATCAAAAACGCCATTTTGAGCTCTTGCACGATAAAAAAGCAGAGAGTTTTGAAGGGGACGATTAAATCAAACGAGGACATAACTTACGCGGTTTAACGCTTGCGTAAGTTATGTGTCCGAGTTTGACCCAGCACTAATTTTATATAAAATTAGTGCTGGGTTTAATTCGCAGACGGCCAAAACGGCCTACGACTTACGTCGGAAAAAGCACCGTAAGTCGTCTGCTCATTAAAGGAGTATTCTATGACTATGAGATCAGATGCTATTACAAAAGGCGTGGAGCGCGTGCCGCACAGGGCTCTTTTGCTCGCTACAGGAATCTCTAAGAAAGACATGGGCAAGAAACCTCTTATCGCGGTTGCTACCAGTTTTAATGATATTATTCCAGGGCATATCGGGATGCGGGATTTGGAACGTTTTATCGAGCGAGGGGTTTGTGCCGGTGGCGGCGTGCCTTTTTTCTTTGGCATTCCGGGGATTTGTGATGGTATCGCCATGGGGCATCCGGGAATGCGCTATCCTTTGGCTCTTCGCGAGCTTATCGCGGATTCTGTCGAATGTTTTGTGAATGCCCATAGTCTTGATGGTTTGGTGTGTTTGACGAATTGTGATAAAATCACGCCGGGTATGTTGATGGCGGCATCCAGGCTCAATATCCCGACGATTGTTGTGACCGCGGGCCCTATGCTTTCAGGCCATTATAAAGGAAAACGTTTATCTTTGGTGGGAGACGCCTTTGAAGTGGTGGGGCGTTTTAAAAGAGGCGAGATCACAGAGAGCGAATTGGGTTGTTTTGAAGCAGAGGCTTGCCCGGGCGCAGGTTCCTGCCAGGGATTATATACGGCCAATACCATGGCTTGCATTACGGAGGCCATGGGGATGTCTTTGCCTGGTTGTGCCACAGCTTTGGCAGTGTCCGCCAAAAAGCGCAGGATTGCCCAAGAATCCGGTGAAAAGATCGTCGATCTTGTTAAGAAAAATGTGAACGCGCGGGACATCATGGTGAAGAAAGCATTCGAAAATGGTATTAAAGTGGATATGGCGCTCGGAGGTTCATCGAATACTGTTTTGCATCTTTTGGCTATTGCCCGTGAAGCAGGGGTGAGCTTATCATTAAAAGATTTTGACAGGATTAGTAAAGATACGCCGCACATCACGAGTTTATTGCCGGGCGGTGAATATTTTATGGAAGATGTTGATTATGCCGGTGGTATTCCTGCGGTTTTAAAGAGTTTAAAATCAAAGATTCATAACCTTAAGACAACGAGCGGTTTGACCACCCACAGAATCGCGGATCAAGCGGTTATCAGCGACGAAGATGTTATTAGGCAACAGGAAAATGCTTATCACGCGGAAGGCGGCATTGCAATTCTGTTTGGTAATCTGGCGTTGCGTGGTGCTGTTGTTAAGCAGTCAGCGGTGAGCGCAAAGATGATGAAGTTCAGCGGTCGTGCGCGTGTTTTTGAATGCGAAGAAGATGCGCAGAAAGCCATTCTTTCTGGAAAAATCAAAAGCGGTGATTGTGTGGTGATCCGTTACGAAGGGCCCAGGGGCGGTCCGGGCATGCGGGAAATGCTGGCGCCTACGGCCGCTATCGTAGGTATGGGATTGGCAGACAGCGTGGCGTTAATTACGGATGGACGTTTTTCCGGCGGTACGCGTGGATGTTGCATAGGCCATATTTCGCCTGAGGCGGTTGAGGGTGGAGCTATTGCCGCAGTGAAAAACGGCGATACAATTCTGATTGATTTGCCGCGTCGAAAATTAGAGTTAAGAATTTCTCAAAATGAGTTAAAATCAAGACTTAAAAAAGTTAAAAATCCAAAACCGAATGTATCGAGCGGTTATCTGGTGCGTTATTCCAAGATGGTTTCTTCAGCGGATGAGGGAGCGGTTTTAAAGAGTTAAACGAGTTCTGCGAGTAGCGAGTTGGACGAGTTTTTTGTTTTTAACTCTGTTCTACTCGCTAAGCTCGTAACTCGTCAAACTGATAAAATTATGGCCATATTAAACGGTGCACAAATATTGGTTGAGTGTTTTAAGCGTGAAGGCGTGGATGTTGTTTTTGGTTATCCAGGAGGTCAGATTTTAGCGACTTTTGACGCTCTTTATGATGTGAAAGATTTTAAATTTATTCTGACACGTCATGAGCAAGGTGCGGCTCACGCGGCAGACGGATACGCGCGTGCCACGGGTAAGGTTGGTGTTTGCATTTCAACTTCAGGTCCTGGAGCGACCAATCTGGTCACGGGCCTTGCTAATGCTTACATGGATTCGATCCCTATGGTCGCGATCACGGGCCAGGTTCGCACAACTTTGATTGGCAATGATGCTTTTCAGGAATCAGATATTACGGGCATCACGCGCCCTGTCACTAAACATAATTTTTTAGTTAAAGATGTGAAAGAGCTGGCCCGGATTGTTCGGGAGGCTTTTTATATCGCATCAAGCGGGCGACCGGGGCCTGTGGTGATTGATTTTCCCAGCGACGTTCAGAATGCGAAAACAGAATTTATCTGGCCGGAATCGGTTTCTATCAGGTCCTATCAGCCGCGTTTTGAAGGGCATCCCGGGCAGATTAAGAAAGCCGCCAGGATGATAGAAAAGGCCTTGAAACCTATTCTTTATGTGGGCGGCGGTGTTATCACGTCAGAGGCAAGTGAGGATTTAAAAAACCTGGCAGAGAAAAATCAGATCCCCGTAACCACAACGTTCATGGGATTGGGCGCGTTCCCAGGGCAGCATCCCTTATCGTTAGGTATGTTGGGCATGCATGGGACGGCATATGCCAATCACGCAACAATGGAATCTGATTTGATCATTGCGGTGGGCGCGCGATTTGATGACCGCGTGACAGGCCGTATCGATGCTTTTGCGCCTCATGCGAAGATCATTCATATTGATATCGATCCGACGTCGATCGCAAAAAATATCCGCGTGGATGTCCCTATTGTCGGAGATGCCAAGAATATTTTACATGAAATGATTTCCTATGTCCGTCGCGCCCCTGATACTAAAGCGTGGCTTGCTCAAATCAAAAAATGGCGCGAGCAATATCCTCTTTTTTACAAACAGGATGATAAGCTCAGGCCTCAGTATGTTATTGAAAAAATTCAGGAATTGACAAAAGGGGATGCGATCATCGCGACTGAAGTTGGTCAGAATCAGATGTGGTCATGCCTTTTTTATCAGCATAATCAACCGCGTACATGGATTTCCTCAGGCGGACTCGGGACCATGGGGTTTGGTTTGCCTGCGGCGATCGGCGCTCAATTGGGCCGGCCGGAAAAAGTTGTTTTTGACATTGCCGGCGACGGATCGATCCAAATGAATATTCAGGAATTGGCCACAGCTGTCTTCAATAAGCTTCCTGTAAAAATCGCTATTTTAAATAATGGTTATTTGGGGATGGTGCGTCAATGGCAGGAGCTTTTTTATAAAAGAAGATATTCGCATACGACTTTACAAAATCCTGATTTTGTTAAGATCGCCGAAGCGTACGGTGCCAAGGGGATCCGCGTGACACGCAAGGATGAAGTGGTGCCTGCCATCAAAGAAGCATTGGCAACAGATAATGTTGTCATGATTGATTTTGTTATTGAACCTGAAGAAAATGTTTTTCCGATGGTACCAGCAGGCGAGGCGTTGAATAGAATCATAAATGGGATGGCCTAAAAAGGTCACAAGTTGCACGTCACAGGTCACACGTTAAAAAAAGATTAAATGTTTTTTAGAAAGACGTGGAACGTGGGACGTGAAACATGAGGCGTAAAAATGAAACATACAATATCCATATTAGTCGAGAATAGATTTGGTGTTTTGGCGCGCGTGGCGGGGTTGTTTAGCGCGCGGGGTTATAACATTGATTCTTTGGCTGTGTCTGAAACGCAAGACCCTGAAGTTTCGCGCATGACGATTGTGGTGAATGCAGAGGACGAGCGTATCTTAGAACAGATCAAAAAACAATTGAATAAGTTGATCGATGTCATTACCGTGACCGATTTTACGAAAAAAGAGTATATTGAAAGAGAATTAGTTTTTTTGAAAATCGGTTTTGATAAAAAGAACCTGCTTAAGCTAAAAAAACTTATTGTTAAAAGAAAAGTGCAGGTGTTAGAAAAGAAGATAGATTATCTGATCGTTGAGCTCGTCGATGATCAGAAAAAAATACAAGATTTTCTGGCTGAGATAAAGGATTTTAAGATTTCCGAATTGGTCAGAACCGGCAGGATCGCGATCGCAAAGTGAGTGAGGGCATGACTTACGGAACGTAAGTCATGCGCCCGAACTCACCCAGCACTAATTTTTCATAAAAATTAGTGCTGGGTTTAATTCATAGACGGCCTAACGGCCTATACTTTATTTTCATAAAGTATCTATTCATTAAAAAAAGGAGTGTCATGAAGATTTATTATGATAAGGATGCGGATCTAAAGTATCTCGCGGGTAAAAAAATTGCCATCATTGGCTATGGGATCCAGGGGCGCGGTCAATCATTGTGTCTTCGCGATAGTGGCCTGGACGTGATCGTTTCCGAAGTGCAGGGGACACCGAATTTTGAATTGGCCAAAAAAGATGGCTTTAATCCTGTGGGCGCGGCTGAAGCCGCCAAGGCAGCTAACGTGATCCAGATTTTAACACAGGATCATGTGCAGGCTAAGGTGTACGAAGAAGCGATCAAGCCGAATTTAAAAAAAGGAAAAGTTCTCGTGTTTTCTCATGGTTTTAATATTCGTTTTAAACAGATTAAGCCATCAAAAACAATTGATGTCATTATGATCGCACCCAAGGGTCCGGGCGCATTGGTCCGACGCATGTATGAAGAAGGTAAGGGCGTCCCGTGTCTGGTGGCTATTCATCAGGATGCAAGCGGCAACGCTATGAACATCGCATTGGCTTATGCCAAAGGTATCAAAGGCACAACGGCCGGCGTTATTGAAACGACATTCTCTGAAGAGACCGAAACAGACCTTTTTGGCGAACAGGCTGTTCTCTGCGGCGGCGTCAGCGAGCTTATTAAAGCAGGGTTTGATACATTAGTGGGAGCGGGGTATCAGCCGGAGATCGCTTATTTTGAAGTCTTGCACGAATTAAAGCTTATTACGGATTTGATCCAGGAGCGCGGAATTTCTGGAATGCGCCGAGGAGTCTCCAATACCGCTTGCTATGGTGATTTAAGCCGTGGACCGCGTATCATCACGCAGAAGACGCGCAAGGAAATGAAGAAGATCTTAAAAGAAATCGTTAAAGGAAAGTTCGCCAAAGAATGGATCAAAGAAAATGAAGACGGAAGACATAACTTTGATAAATTATTAAAGGAAGGCGATGAGCATTTGATTGAAAAAGTCGGCAGAGAGCTCCGTGATATGATGCCGTGGATGAAGCATTAATCAGGGATCAGGGAATAGGTATCAGGGAACAGAAAAGAGAAAGTAATTGCTGTTACCAGATCTCTGTTGCCCGTTGCCTGAAAAATAATTATTGGAATCAATTATGGATAAACTGATCATATTCGATACAACGTTACGCGACGGAGAACAGGCGCCGGGCGCGACCCTTAATGAACGCGAAAAGATAGAAATCGCGCATCAACTGGTCGCGTTAGGAGTTGATGTGATCGAAGCGGGTTTTCCTATTTCTTCCAAAGGGGATTTCAACGCGGTCAAATGTATCGCTTCTTCTGTTAAGGGTGCTGTGATCTGCGGTCTCGCGCGCGCGATGCAAAAGGATATTGATGCCGCTTACGAAGCTACAAAAATGGCCAAAGGGGGCGCGCGTATTCATGTCTTTTTAGCGACGTCCAAGATACATATGCAGTACAAATTGAAAAAAGCAGAAGATGAAATCTTAAGGCTTGCTATTGAATCTGTGCGCTATGCTAAAAAATATACCAAAGACATAGAGTTTTCGCCTGAGGATGCCTCGCGCACAGAGCCTGAGTTCCTTTTTAAAGTTGTGGAGGCCGTTATTAGAGAAGGCGCTACAACCGTTAACATTCCTGATACTGTCGGATATGCGATTCCCGAGGAGTATGGCCGGTTGATTAAACGCATTAAGGAAGAAGTTCCTAATATAGACCGGGCTGTTATTTCTGTTCATTGTCATAATGATTTGGGGCTTTCGGTCGCGAATTCTCTGACTGCTGTCAGAAATGGGGCTCGGCAGGTTGAGTGTACGGTAAACGGCATCGGCGAACGTGCCGGTAATGCTTCCATGGAAGAAATTGTTATGGCCATAAAAACGCGTTCGGATCTTTTCCCCGGTGTTGCGACGGCCATCAATACCCGTGAAATCCATAAGACGTCGCGCCTGGTGAGTAAGTTGACGGGATTCGTCGTGGCGCCGAATAAGGCGATCGTTGGTTTGAATGCTTTTCGCCATGAATCCGGTATCCATCAAGATGGTGTCCTTAAGAAAAGACAGACGTATGAGATTATCGCGCCTGAAGATGTTGGTTTTACGGGGACAGGCCTTGTTTTAGGTAAGCATTCCGGTCGTCACGCGCTTGAAAAACGCCTGGCTGAGATGGGTATCAAGCTTTCCGAAGAAGAAATGCGACGCGCTTTTGAAAAATTTAAAGAGCTGGCTGATAAAAAGAAAACTATTTACGAGGAAGACTTGGCTTCTGTTGTCGAACTTGACATCCATAACTTCAAAGAGGGCTGGCAGCTTGAGGATATTTCTTATGTTAGCGGTATGAAAGTTACGCCGGAGGCCAAGGTGGCTTTAAGGCATAAAGGAAAAATCCTCAAGGCAACTTCTAAAGGTGACGGTCCTGTGGACGCTTGTTACAAGGCCATTGAAAAGATCACAAAAGTTAAAGTTAAACTTTTAGATTATCGTATTGAAGCAGTAACATCGGGAAAAGACGCCCTGGGCGAAGTGAGTATTAAGATATCATCCGATAAAAAAGTGATGACAGGTCGCGGTTCCAGCACGGACGTCATTGAAGCCTCTGTTAAAGCCTATCTGAATGCCATCAATAAGCTCGTTTCAAAAAGCGACTCATCGCACGGCCTGATTCTTTAAACAATGAAAAAAACATCGGAAAAAGAACTGTATGGT
This sequence comes from Candidatus Omnitrophota bacterium, assembly GCA_020052645.1. Taxonomy (GTDB): domain Bacteria; phylum Omnitrophota; class Gorgyraeia; order Velamenicoccales; family Velamenicoccaceae; genus JAGVOQ01. The sequence goes on along the minus strand of JAGVOQ010000015.1, from coordinate 25,544 downwards.
TTGATAGGATATCCTGTTAAACATAGTTTTTCTCACCTTATGCACAATGCGGCATTTGCTCATTACAAAATGGATGCTGTCTATCAGTTATTTGAGGTCGCACCGGACGCTCTCGAAAAATTTTTCAAAGATACTATTTTTGAAAAAAAGTTTTCTGGTTTCAATGTTACCGTTCCCCATAAAGAAAATGCTGTTCAGTATTTAAATGGCGATAAAGATAATTTCGTTAAAATAAATTCCGCTGTTAATACGGTCCGTGTTGAAAAAGACGGGCGTCTGAGTGGTGTTAATACGGATGGTTTAGGTTTTTTGAGGGATTTGAATGAACGGGGGGTAAGGATAGAGGGAAAGTCGATCGCGCTGATCGGCGCCGGCGGAGGCGCAAAGGCGGTTGCAACCGCCATCGCTTCAGAATCTCCGGAAAAACTTTTTATTTTTGATGTGGACCGCTTTAAAACCGAGAGGTTGCTAGGTATTTTGAAAGAGTTTTATCCACAGGTTAGGGCTCAGGCGGTTGAGTCATTGGAGAAATTGGATATTTTAGGTGCGAATATTTTAATCAATGCGACACCGGTCGGCATGAAGGAGAGCGATCCGCTCTTGGTTAAAAAAGAATGGCTTCATGAGGGTCTTTTTGTTTATGACTTGATTTATAATCCGCAAGAGTCTAAACTATTGAAAACAGCGCGTGAATGCGGCTGTCTTTGGGCCAACGGCTTGGGAATGTTGTTGCATCAAGGGGCCTTGGCTTTTGAGACATGGACAGGCAAGATTGCGCCGCTTGATGTGATGCGAGGGGCCTTATCAGGGGGGGATGCATGTTCGAAATAGTTATCAGTATTTTTATTTTTATGAGCGGGATCTGTATCGGAAGTTTTTTAAATGTGTGTATCTATCGCATGGGGCGTGAGCAGTCGGTTGTTAAGCCTTCGTCTCGGTGCCCGCATTGTCAAAAACCGATCCGTTGGTTTGACAATATTCCGTTGTTAAGTTTTTTGATGTTGAAGGGTAAGTGCCGGGATTGCGGAGGCAAGATTTCTTTTCGTTATTTTTTTGTTGAACTTTTAACGGGTGTGATTTTTTTAGCGCTGTATCAGGATCTTGGCTTAAGCGAACGGTTTTTCGCCTACGCGATTTTATTGTCCGGCCTTATCGTGGCGACTTTTGTTGATTTTGATTTTCAGATTATTCCTGACGAGATCAGTTGTGGTGGTATCGTCGTCGGCTTGATTTTTAGTTTTTTATTCCCTCTTATTCATTCAACCCCTTTGCGTTGGCTGGGGTTATGGGATTCTGTCCTGGGGGTTTTGGTCGGAGGTGGGATCCTTTGGATATTGGGTTGTCTTGGAGATTTTATTTTTAAGAAAGAGTCTATGGGGGGCGGGGATGTAAAACTCTTAGCCATGATTGGCGCGTTTTTGGGTTGGAAAATAGCTCTTTTAACATTGCCCCTGGCTTCTGTTGTCGGCGCCGTTGTAGGTATTATCGTAAAAATTAGAACCAAACAAAGCCTGATAGCGTTCGGCCCTTATCTTTCTTTAGGGGCATTGATCTGTATTTTCTGGTCCAGTAAGATTTTAAGTTTCTTTTTCACTTTAAAATAAGAGCGGTTAAATGAAGGCACAGCTTGCGGAATAAAATGACGTAAGCTGTTTGCCTGAATTAGACCCTTGACATTTACCGAATAAAATTTAATTAGGGTGATGTCAAGGATTCAATTCGCGCGCATAACTTACGTCACGAAAAACGTTCCACAAGTTATGCGCTCATTGAAGGAGGGTTTATGTTACGTTTTTTAACAGCCGGGGAATCGCATGGCCGCTGCATGGTGGCTGTTTTGGAAGGAATGCCTGCAGGGTTGAAAATAGATTTGAAGGCTTTAAATATTGAATTGAAAAGAAGGCAATTGGGCTATGGTCGGGGCGATCGGATGAAGATCGAGGTTGATAATGCCGAGATTCTTTCCGGCGTGAAGAATGGCTTAACTTTAGGGAGCCCGCTTGGTCTTTATGTTAAGAATGTCGATTTTCGTATTGATGATCTTATCCCTTTAACCAAACCGCGTCCGGGGCATGCGGATCTTGTGGGGTGTCTAAAATATGGGCATGAGGATATCCGCTGTGTCTTAGAGCGTGCTTCGGCGCGTGAAACGGTTGTAAGGGTTGCGGTAGGAGCGGTGTGCAAACAATTTTTGAACGAGTTTGGGATCGTGGTTGCCAGTGAAGTTCTTATGATTTGCGGCGAAAAGAATAAATCAAAGATGATCAAAAAAATTGAGCAGGCTAAAAAGAATCTCGATACCTGCGGAGGTCTTTTTAGTGTGACAGCAGCTGGAGTTCCGCCGGGATTAGGCAGTTATGTGGCTGCTGACAGGAGGTTGTCCGCCCGTTTGGCTGGCGGACTTATGTCGATCCCCGCTATTAAGGCTATTGAGTTTGGTTTAGGGACGGGTTATGCAATTGAGTTTGGTTCAAGCGTCCATGACGCGATCTATTATTCAAAGGAAAAAGGATATTTCAGGAAAACCAATCATGCTGGTGGCATTGAAGGAGGCATGTCGAATGGCGAGCCCATTGTTGTCCGTTGTACCATGAAGCCTATTGCTACTTTGGGCAAACCCCTGGATTCTGTTGATATTCTTACTAAAAAGCCGGAAAAAGCCGCTGTTGAAAGATATGATACGTGCGCTGTTCAGGCTGCTGGCGTTGTTGCTGAATCCGTTGTCTCCTATGAATTGGCAGCTGCTTTTCTTGAGAAGTTCGGTGGTGACAGTTTGAATGAAGTAAAGCGTAATTACAAGGGATATATGAGGACCCTTCAATAGCGCGTGTTTTGTTCCTGATCAATATCTAAGTTCTTCGAGATTCAAGAGATAGGGCTCTGGCGGATTTGTCTGCCAGAGCTTTTTTATACTTATACTCTTCTTGTCGCTTTATCAAAAATCGCCAGAGTACTAATTCCCATAAACATGATATATTGATACAGTCAAGGAAGGAATTGGTTGACCACTCTTACCTTAATATGGTAAACTTGCTTTCGCTATGTCAAATATATACTTAGTAGGATTTATGGGTACGGGCAAGACAGAGACGGCTAAACTGCTTGCCAAGGAGCTTGCGCGCCGCTTTATCGATATGGATGGTACGATCGAGCAAAAAGAGCATATGACCATTGCTGATATTTTTAACATAAAAGGTGAGTCTTATTTTAGACAAGTTGAAAAAGACGTTTTGGCTCAAATTGCTGAAAAAAAAGATTGTATCGTTGCCTGTGGCGGCGGCTCTTTTACCTTTCAGGAAAATATAGAGGTTTTGAAGAAAAGCGGCATTGTCGTATGTTTGACTTCAAGTCCAGATACTATTTTGAAACGTACCCAAAAATTTACGCATCGTCCTCTTTTAAATGTAGGGGATCCGAAAAGGGCGATCGAGGAGTTGTTGAAAAAGCGCTCTGCTTTTTATGCGCAGGCGCATTTTACGATTGACGCGGATCAACTCACAGTGGAACAGGCAGCAGAGGAGATACTGAAAATAATCAATTCAGGCAACAGGTAACAGGCAACGGGTATCAGCAAAAGTTTTTTCTGTTATCTGATGTCCGACAAATGGAGATTGTCTTGACTGATTTCGAAGCCTTGGTCTTATTGAATATGGTGGATTGCTTGGGAAGCATCCGTGTTAAAAGACTCTTGGAATATTTCAAAAAACCATCGGAGATCTTTGAAGCCCAAGACGCGAGCTTAAGGGCTGCGGGCAGTTTAACGCCTTTGATGAGCCGTCGTATCCTGGAGGCGCCGCGGCGTTTTCAGGCGGCAAGAGAGATAGAAGAGTCACAAGAAAAAGGAATCAAGATCGTTACGTTTTTGGATACGGAATATCCTAAATTTTTGCGTGAGATCTATGATCCGCCTATTGTCCTTTATGTTAAAGGTGAAATTCTCTCAAGCGATGAAAACGCGATAGGCATTGTTGGTTCACGGGGTGCTTCTTATTATGGCCTGTCCTGCGCGCAGAAGTTTTCAACTTATTTGGCCCGTTGCGGCTTGACCATTGTTTCAGGATTGGCCCGCGGGATCGACACGGCGAGTCATCGCGCCTGTCTTGATGCGGGCGGTCGAACGCTTGCGGTAGTGGGGAGCGGCTTGAATAATATCTATCCCCCTGAGAACAAAGATTTGTTTCATCAAATTGCCGAACAGGGCGCTATCATATCCCAATTTCCTTTAAATATAGCCCCATTGGCCCGTAATTTTCCTGTACGAAATCGTATTATTAGTGGATTATCTTTAGGTGTTTTGGTGGTAGAGGCTAATGAAAAGAGCGGCGCACTTATCACCGCGCGGTATGCCCTTGAGCAGGACAGAGAAGTCTTCGCGATTCCGGGGAAAGTATCTGAAGCCACGTCTTTTGGCACCAATGATCTTATTAAGCAAGGTGCCAAAATGGTCACAGAGCCACAAGAGATCTTAAAGGAGTTGCGATGCAATTTTTCGGTGTCTCGCGCGCCTGTCCGTGAAGCCCCGGATCAAAAGCATGAGAGCTTGGATCCACAGGAGGCAAAAGTTTTTAAGAAGCTCAGTGATGAGCCTTTGGCGCTTGATGAGTTGATTTTTGAAACAGGCCTGAGCAGTTCAAACCTGTTGTTGATCCTGACACAACTGGAGTTGAAAAAAATTGTCAGACAATTGCCAGGGAAGAACTTCGTTAAAACTACTTAAAAGAGGTAAAAATGTCTAAGAAAACACTTGTGATCGTTGAGTCTCCGGCAAAAGCCAAGACTATCTCAAAATTTTTAGGAGATAGCTATTCTGTTGTCTCTTCTATGGGCCATTTGATCGATCTGCCTCAGAAGAAGCTCGGCATCGACGTTGAGGATGGCTATAAAGCAGATTTTGTTGTGATCCCCAGCAAGAAGAAGCTTTTGACGGAACTGAGAAAATTGGCTAAAGCATCCAGCTCTATTTATTTCGCAACCGACCCTGACCGGGAAGGGGAGGCGATTGGCTGGAACTTAAAAGAACGGATGGGCTTAAAAGATCAAGCGGTGCATCGCGTCGAATTCCATGAAATCACCAAAAGCGCCATACAAGCCGCATTTAAAAATCCGCGTGATTTTAATGAAGATAAGATTAAAGCGCAGCAGGCACGACGCATATTAGACAGGCTTGTGGGGTATTTTTTAAGTCCTCTCTTGTGGCGCAAGGTTACGCGGGGTTTGAGCGCGGGCCGTGTTCAGTCGGTCGCTCTTCGCTTGATTGTTGATCGCGAGAAAGAAATCAAAGCATTCACACCTCAGGAATACTGGAGCATTGAAGCAGACCTTGAAAAGAAGGAAGCGTCGACAAAAGAAGAAAAGAGGAATTTCCTGGCTATTCTGGATAAGATTGATGAAAAAAAATGTCAGATAGCGACGGCTCAAGAGGCTTCTAAAATCGTTGACGATATCAATGGGAAAGATTTTATTGTTCGTGGCGTTGAGCGGGATGTAAAGAATCGAAATCCCCAAGGGCCTTTTATTACGAGCTCACTGCAGCAGGATGCTTTTAACAAATTGAGATTTAGCGCGGTAAAAACAATGTTTGTGGCTCAGCAGCTTTATGAAGGTATTGAATTAGGAGAGGAAGGCCCTATCGGATTGATCACGTACATGAGGACGGATTCGACCAATGTGGCTGCTTCTGCCATAACGGAAGTGCGCTCGTTCATCCAGGAGGAATACGGTAAGGATTATCTGCCTGAAGTCCCCAGGGTTTTTAAATCCCGCAAGCTTGCTCAGGAAGCTCATGAGGCGATCCGTCCGACTTTAGTCGCGCGTTCCCCAAAAAGTATCCAACAATATTTGACTCCGGAACAGCTCAAGCTCTACGAATTGATCTGGAAGCGCTTTGTGGCGAGCCAGATGAGTTCAGCGCAAGTTGAAACCACATCTGTTGCCATTCAATGCGATAAATATCTTTTTAAAGCTACGGGTTCACGGGTCGTTTTTGCCGGATTCACAATTCTTTATAAAACAGAAGATGAGTCTGAAAGCGAAGACGCGAAGAAAAATAATCTGCCTCTTTTGAATGTAGGCGAGTCTTTGAGTGTCGCGACATTAATGCCAATCCAGCATTTTACAAAGCCGCCAGCCCGATATTCAGAAGGTTCTTTGATCAAGGCCTTAGAAGAAGATGGCGTGGGCCGTCCCAGCACCTATGCCCCTATTATTTCTACTATTGTCAATCGTGATTATGTCAGGCGCGAAAAAGGATATCTCATGCCGACCGAATTAGGGATGAAGGTCAGCGATCTGTTGGTTGAGTATTTTCCTCAAGTGATGGATATTACATTTACGGCGCATATGGAAGAAGAGCTCGACATGGTTGAAGACGGAACCGCCAATTGGGTCAATATCTTAAATGAATTTTATTCTCCGTTCAAAGAAAAATTAGATTTTGCTTCCAAAGAAATTAAAAAAGAAGTGATCTATTCGGATGAAATCTGCAGCTTGTGTGGAAAGCCCATGGTGATTAAATGGGGGCGCAAGGGCAAGTTTTTAAGCTGTTCGGATTATCCGACATGCAAAAATGCCAAGTCAATTTCCAGCGGTGTGAAATGTCCTCAGGCTGGATGCGGTGGCGACTTGATCTTAAGGCGTTCTTATCGCGGACGATCTTTTTATGGCTGTAGCAATTATCCGAAATGTCATTTTACTTCGCGGGATTTACCTTCGGATGAGGAAAAAAAGGAAAACTCGGAACAGGTTCCTTCTTCCAAGGGGAGCGAGGAAGTGGTAGTGAAAGATCAGTCGGAAGGGTGAGGAGCGTTAAAACATTGGTTTTTTAAGTTTTTAAGGAAGAATTGAAAAAAGAGGATGTTTTCTGAAATTCCAAATGACAATCTCAAAATCCCTGCCTACCGGCCCTCGGCTTCGCCGCGAGGCGAGCAGGCAGGCAAATAAATCCCAAAGTTTAAAATTCCAATAATCAAGAGTTTGTTTTAAAATATTCATTCATTGGAATTTGAGATTTATTTGCAATTTGATGCTTGTGATTTGTGTTATCGGAGTTTGAAATAAAGGCGGTATCTTTTCATGGAACGTCACATCGAGAAATTTTTAAGATATCTTGAAATTGAGCGTAACGCCTCAGCGCATACCATTCTTAACTACAAGCTGGATTTAAATGTTTTCAAAGCTTTTCTAAAAGATGTCCCAGTGGAGAAGGTTGAGTATCTTTTGGTCAGGAAATTTCTCGCTCATTTGAAAGAACAGAATTTGTCGGCACGCAGCATCGGACGCAAGCTTTCATCGGTAAGGAGTTTTTTTAAGTTTCTTGTGAGAGAAGGGTACCTAAAAGCTAATCCAACGGATGCCATTTCTTCTCCGAAGCTTGAAAAATTTCTTCCTAAGTTTTTAACTGAAGAGGATGTGACGCGTCTTATCGAGGCACCGGCGGTTGATACGCTCAAAGGATTAAGAGACCGGGCGATTTTAGAAACCTTGTATTCGACAGGCATGCGAGTTTCAGAGCTGGTTTCTTTAAAAGAAGATAATATCGATTTTATCGGCGGGACTTTGAAGGTTTACGGAAAAGGCAAGAAAGAGCGAATGCTGCCTGTGGGGGACAGGGCGCTTCGAGCCATACGCACGTATTTAAAAGAACAGAACGTTAAATCCGACACTGTTTTTTTAAATAAGAACAAAAAATCGTTAGGGGCCCGGGGTATCAGAAAGATGCTGGATGGATATATCCGTCAGATCAGTCTGTCTAATCATGTTTCGCCCCATACGCTGCGTCATTCGTTTGCGACCCATCTTTTAAATCGCGGCGCTGATTTAAGGAGTGTTCAGGAATTATTAGGTCACGCGAATCTGTCGACGACGCAGATTTATACACATCTGACAACGGAAAAATTAAAAAGCGTGTATGAAAAGGCGCATCCAAGGGCCTAATCGGGCATCGGGCAACGGGTAACGGGCATCAGTAAAGTATTTTTTTCTGTTACCTGATGCCTGGTCCCTGATCCCTGAAAAAATATGATGTATTTTATTTACGATATCCTGATTTTTATCGCGGCACTTCTGTATCTGCCGGTTTACGTCCTGCGGGGGCGCGTTCACGCAGCCCTTTGGATGCGTTTGGGATTTTTTGATAAAGATTACTTTAAAAGTGTGCGAGGTAAGGATGTTGTTTGGATTCATGCGGTAAGCGTCGGGGAGGCTCGGTCGGCTGAATCTTTATTGCGGTTGATTCGGCTCAACTGGCCCACAAAAAGAATTGTCGTCTCAACAGTGACGCCAACAGGTTTTGCCATAGTTAAGTCTATTGTTAAAGAGGGAGAAATAGCATTTTACGCGCCTTTGGATATTTCCTGGGTGGTGAAGAAATTTTTGACGTGCATTAAACCAGCCCTGTTGATTATTTTGGAAACCGAGTTATGGCCGAATTTAATCCGTTTGGCAAAAAAGCAGAAAGTTCGGGTGGCTATTGCTAACGGAAGGATATCGGATCGTTCCTATCGGCGCTATAAAAAAGTTAAATATTTATTATACCGTTCGCTGCGCAGGGTGGACCTTTTTTGTATGCAAAACAAAGAATCCGCTGAGCGTATTTCTCTTTTAGGGGCTCCGGTGGAGCGCGTCCATATCACCGGGAACATCAAGTTTGATATTTCTTCGGACTTGAAGCGTACGCTACCTTTTATGCGTCTTAAAGGATTGACGGAAGGTTGTCTTCTTTTGATCGCCGGCAGCACTCATGAGAATGAAGAGGAGATACTTATCGGGCTCTATAAATCGCTGCGAAAGGATTTTGCGTCTTTAAGGCTCTTAATTGCCCCGAGGCATCTGGAACGGATTGATCATATTCAACGCATCATTCGATTTCATGGTTTGGAAGCTTTGCGTTTTTCGCGCCTGCAGGAATTTTCATCGGCTCAGGTGGTCCTGGTGGATACGATAGGAGATCTAAGCGTTCTTTATGAGCTGAGCTCAATTGCTTTTATCGGGGGCAGTCTGGTTAAAAAAGGAGGACATAACCTTATTGAGCCGGCTGTTTTCGGTAAACCGATTCTGTTTGGAAAATTCATGAATAATTTTAAGGAGATCCGCAATATTTTTTTAAAAGAAAAAGCAGGATTAGAAGTCGATTGCGCTCAAGCTCTGGAGTATGATTTAAGAAGGCTTTTGGCCAGCCCTTCGGAGCGCAAGGAATTAGGGGATCGGGCCAAAGGGCTATTGGATAAAAACCGGGGCGCGGCTGAACAGATATTTAAAGAGATCAAAAGACTTTTATGAATGATTTTAAAAAATTTTATGCACAAAATAAAATAACGCCGATTATTGTTATTTTATTTCCTTTATTGATTGTTTTGGCCATTCTTTATTTTGTGGTTACTTCCTGCCTTCAGATGTTTTATCGTATTTTTTCTTATCGTTCTTCCCTAAAAGTTTTAAGTATCGGTAACATAACATTGGGGGGCAGCGGAAAAACGCCCTTTGTGGAGTGGCTGGCGCGTAGAGTCTCTTGCGAAGGCCATCGCGCGGCTGTTCTTATGAGGGGGTATAAAACTACCCGGGAGGTGAATTCATTTGTTTCTTTGAATTATTATGTATACGGCGATGAGGCGAGCATGCTCAAGGAAAGCCTCTCTGAAGAAATTTCCGTGATGACAGGGAAGGACCGTATTAAAAAAGTTAAAACGCTCCAAAATGAAGGTGGTTATGATACGCTTATCCTTGATGATGGTTTTCAGCAGTGGGGATTAAAAAGAGATTTAGATGTTGTGACTATTGATGCCACCAATCCCTTTGGCAATGGCCTTTTGCTTCCGGCGGGCCATCTTCGCGAAGATATTCGTTCGTTAAAAAGGGCGGATGTTTTGTGTCTGACACGAGTTTATGAGATCGGCCTTGAATCGCGTCAGAAACTCGAACATCTGTTAAAAAAGGTCAACCCCGGCGCTCTGCTTGTAGAGGCGGTCCACGAACCGGAATATCTTTATGTCCTTGAGTCCACGCGATTCCTTTCAATGGAGAGCCGTATCCCGTTGGAAAATTTAAAAGACAAAGACGTTTCTTTGTGCTGCGGTATTGCAAATCCGGGTTCGTTTTTGCGTCTGATCGAGGGAATCGGGGCGCACGTAGCGCTAAAGAATTTTTTTCAGGATCATCATGTGTTTAGTCTTGACGAATTGATGAAGATGAAGACTGATTGTCAAAAGCGGGGTATTCGAAGGCTGATCATTACTGAGAAAGATGCGCCGCGTTTGAGCGGGGCGCCGGCTCTGTTCAAGCATTCAAGTGTTGAAATTCTTGTTTTAAAGATAAGTTTAAAGATTGTAAAAGGCGAAGAGGCATTGGATGAAAGATTACGTACTTTATATCATTGTTAGAGGTGCTATTCTTTTTTTAAGAATTTTTCCTCTAAAGTTTTGGTTAGGGCTGGCCCGCTTGATCGGTTGGTTCTATTATTATGTCGCCGGTAAAAAGAATAAAAGGGCCTGGGCTCATCTTAAGCTGGCGTTAGGCGAACGTTCGAAAAAAGAGCGCAAAAAGATCATTCACTCCATGTATGTCCGGTTTGCCCAGGATTGTTTTGAGACCTTGTATCTTCCATATTTAAACGAAGCGTATATTTTAAAACATGTACAGTCACCGGGGTTGTCCTCTATCCAGGAGGCTGTTGCCGCGCCCGGCGGAAGCGTTTTTTTGGCCTGCCATGCGGGCAGTTGGGAATTGACCAATATTATCAACCCTATTTTTTTTAAAAGTCGTACGTACGCGATGTTGGCACAGCCGCAGGCAAGGTATAAAAAGCTTGATGCTTTTTTAAATATTTTAAGAGAGAGCAAGGAGACGAAAGTCATCAGCGTCTCAGAGTTGAAAAAAGTTGTTTCGCATCTTTCTTCCGGAAATATTTTAGGAGTTGTCGCGGATCATGGCGGACGTGACGGTATTGCGGTTGATTTTTTCGGCAAACTGGCCATGACGCCGGTGGGAGGGGTTAAGCTTGCCCGAAAGTTAAAGGCCAAGATTTTTTTAGGCATGATGCATCGCATTTCAGGCCCAAATCATGAAATATCTTTTAAGCCGTATGAACTTGTAACAGGCGGCGATGAAGAAAAAGACCTAAAAGTCAATTTGACGCGTATCAATAAAATTTTTGAAGAATATGTAAGGCAGTACCCTGAAGAATATCTTTGGTTTTTTAAGCGGTGGAAATATTCCCCAGAAAAAAATATTTTAGTTTTAAGTGACGGCAAGTCCGGGCATGTTAAACAGTCTTTGGCGTTGTGTGCAATATTAGAGGGGCATTGGGGGAAAAAGATCACTACGAAGGTTGTGGACGTGCGCTATAAAACTGCTTTGCACAGGAATTTATTGGCATGGGGCACATGGATGGGCGGCGCGCGCCTTTCAAGGGGGCTCTTGCCGTATTGCCTGACGGATACATCTTTTCAAAATGTTGATTCAGGTGCTTATGATATGGTTGTTTCATCCGGTTCGTCTCTGGCTGCGGTTAATGTGGCGGTTGCTTTAGATAATAATGCAAAAGCGATTTCCGTGATGAAACCGGGAATCTTGCCCTTTAAAAAATTTGATGTTGTGATCGTGCCTGTTCATGATCAGGTGTCAAAATATCCTCATGTTATAGAGATGATCGGATCTTTGAATGCGGTGACCCCTGAATCGCTTAAGAGCGATTTTTCAGAACTCTGCAAAAGAAGAAAAGAATTATGCGATTGTCCGTCGCACCCTGGGCCGAAGATCGGTTTCTTAATCGGCGGAGATTCGAAGCATTATTCTCTTAATGCGGATATGCTGGAAGTGGTTTGCGGTCAGTTAAAAATGATCCAGAAAGAAAAAAACGCTTCTTTATTTTTAACGACATCGCGTCGTACGTCTCTTGAAAATACCCAGGTTTTAAAAAATAACTTTATAAACGATTCTGGCTGTAAGCTTTTTGTCGAAGCAGCCGTAGACAATCCTTTAGGCACGGTCGGGGGGATTTTTTACTTAAGCGATGTGATCGTGGTTAGCGGTGAAAGTATTTCGATGGTGTCTGAGGCCTTAGCGAGCGGTAAGGCGGTTATTGTTTTTAAGCCTCGCGCGCTTAAAGAAAACAATAAAGTAAAAAGGTTTCTGGATTTTTTATCTCAGAAGAACTATATTTCTTTAGTCGCGCCTGCCGATATCGCGTGCGTGATTAAAAAGATTTTGGATCATTCATCACCTCGGGTAGTTTTGGATGAACGAGAGAGTGTTTTTGAAGAGTTAAAGAAAATTTTATAGAGGAGTGTTTTGATGAATATCTTGCAAGTGTTGCCGCAGCTGAACGTCGGCGGAGTCGAGACGGGAACGGTGGATCTCGCTAAGTATTTTACTCAAAATGGCCATAAGTGTTTTGTTGTTTCTGCAGGAGGAGAATTAGTTCGCGAGCTTGAGGCGCAAGGCGTTAGGCATTATCAGTTGCCCGTTGATCATAAGGCTTTTTGGGTTATGTTTAAGGCCGCCCGTAAACTCACAGAGATTATTAACAAAGAAAATATAGAAATTGTCCATGTGCGTTCCCGGGTGCCGGCTTGGGTGGGTTTTATGGCGGTGCGAAAAACGCGCGCTACGCTTATCACCACAGCTCACGGCCATTATTCCCGTCATATTTTTAGTTATATGATGGGTGGGGGAAAATATACGATTGTGCCGAGTTCCGTCATTGGAAAACATATGCATGAAGATTTCGGTGTGCCTCTGGAAAATATGAGACTCATTCCTCGTAGCGTTGACCTGGCTAGGTATTTTTTTAAAGCCCCGTCAGCTCAAGTGAAGAAAGAATATACAATAGCTGTTATTGGACGTATCACGCCGATCAAGGGTCAGATTTATTTTTTAAAAGCTCTTGTAAAGATTTTAAGATCAGCGCCTTTTGTTAAGGCCTGGATCATCGGAGGTGTTTCCCCAGGCAAGCATAACTATATGGAAGAGCTTGAGGTGTGGGTCCGGCGTTTGGGATTGACGCATGTGGTGGAATTTTTGGGAAATAGGCGCGATATCCCCGAGCTTCTCGCGAAGAGCGATATTTTGGTGATGCCGTCGATCGCCGAAGAGGCTTTTGGCCGCGTGATCGTAGAAGCGCAGGCTTCGGGCGTCCCCGTTGTTTCGACTAAGGTGGGCGGTGTGGTCGAGATCATTGATGATGGTAAAGACGGACTCTTGGTTTATCCTAAAGATCATGAGGGGCTGGCGGATGCGGTCTTAAAGATATTGAAAGATCCTCTTTTGGCGCAGTCTCTGGCGTTGAATGGAAGAAAAAAAGTTGAAGAAAAATTTTCTTTGGAAAAAATGGGTCAGGATACTTTGAAGGTTTATTCTGAAGCGCTGACGGTGCCGCGTATATTGGTGGTGAAAATCAGTGCTATTGGCGATTGCATCCTGGCTATTCCTTCGCTTGAGGCTTTAAAAAAGAAATTTCCTCTTTCAAAGATCGTCTGTCTGGTGGGTTGGCAAGCGCGCGAAGTTTTTCAGCGGTGCCCTTATGTGGACGAGCTTATTGTCTGTGATTTTAAGGGTAAGGACAATGGGTTTCGCGGCACCTGGGCTTTGGCTAAAAAGCTGATGCGCCGCAGATTTGATATCGTCATTGACTTGCAGAATAACAAGAAGAGCCATTTTTTGAGTTACGCGACTTTTGCGACACGACGCTATGGTTATGATAACGGGAAGCTCAGCTTTTTATTAAATCATAAAATCAAGGATGTTGGTATACCGCTTGATCCTGTTCAGCATCAGTTCAGAGTTTTGAGCATGCTGGGAATATCGTACATGAGCGAAAAATGCGAACTTTGGCCTTCGGCTGAAGATAAAAAATTCGCGCAAACTTTTTTGGAAAGTTATTGGTTGGGAAAAGAAAAGCTGATCGGCATTAATATCGGCGCCAGTCCCCGTTGGCCTTCGAAGCAATGGTTGGCTAAAAATTATATTAAGCTTTGCGATAAACTGGCGAAAAAAGACTACCGCATTCTTTTGACGGGAAGCTCTGTTGACGCATTATTCGCAAAATCTATTTTAGACCATGTTCACGCGAAGCCTATTTGCGCGGTGGCGCAGACAACATTGATGCAGTTGGCTTGTCTCATCGAGAAATGCGATGTGTATGTAACCGGTGATTCGGCTCCTATGCATTTAGCCGCCGCATTGCGAACGCCTTTTGTGGCTCTTTTTGGGCCTACGGATTCCCGTTGGCATCTGCCTCCGGCTGAGCGTTGTTCTGTTCTGCAAAAAGACTGTCCTCCTTGTTATAAGGGGGTCTGCCCAAAGAAGGATCAGTCCTGCATGGAGAAAATATCCGTTGATGAAGTAGTGAGCGCCATTGAATGGCTTTTGGGAGTCGCAAAAACAGTATGAAAATTCTTTTATTAGCCAATCACGTCAATACAGGCGGCATTACGGCATATATGCTCAATCTTGTTAAAGCCTTGCACAAGAAGAATGGTTACGAGTTTTTAGTGGCATCGCGCGGAGGGAGCGCCGAAGAAAACTTTAAAGAATTAGGCGTGGATCATGTCTTTATTCCTTTGACGACCAAGTGCGAAGTGAGTCCGAAAGTTTTTCTCTCTGCCATGAGATTAAAATCCTTGATAAAAAAAGAAGGCATTGATGTGATTCATGCGAATACACGCGTAACACAGGTGTTGGCGGCTTTTGTGTCGCGCGCAACAGGTGTTCCTTTTATTTCTACCTGCCATGGTTATTTCAAGAGACGTTTGATCCGAAGATTGTTCCCCTGTTGGGGAGTAAGGACGATCGCCATTAGCGATCAGGTTCGCGAACATTTAATCCGTGATTTTTATCTTGAAGGACGTCGCATCGCGCTGGTCTATAACGGCATTGATTTGGAAAAATTCCATTCTTTTGAAAAAAAAGTTATTGATGAAAAGAAGCAACAGCTTGGCCTTGATGTGAATAAGAAAATCATCGGCCACATCGGAAGACTTTCCTCTGTCAAGGGGCAGAAGTTTTTAATAGAGGCGGCGAGCCTTTTGGCGCGCAGAAGAAAAGATATCCAGTTCCTTATTATCGGTGAGGGCGATGAAAAAGAGAATCTCTTAAGCCTGATCGTTGCGGATGAGGTTTTAAAAGACCTTGTTTTTTTAAAGCCCACGGTTAAAGATACGCCTCTTGTGTTGGCTGTGATGGATGTTTTTGTGATGCCGTCATTACAAGAAGGCCTGGGGCTTTCAATTTTAGAGGCCCAGGCACAAGGGATTCCTGTCGTGGCATCCCGCGTTGGTGGAATACCAACGGTGATTGAAGATGGCGTCACAGGGTTATTGTGTGCGCCTGCAGAGCCGCATGCACTGGCAGATAGAATAGAAAAGCTTTTGGAGGATTCTTCTTTAAGGGTTTCTTTGGTTGAAAAAGGAGCCCAGAGATTGAAGAGAATGTTTTCTTTATCTCTTATGGCCGAGAAGACTAAAAAGGTTTACGAGGACGTTGTATGTTGAAAACAACGCGAAAGATCATTCTCTATTTTTTTATTTTTACATTCGTATGTGCCGTTGTTTTTTTAAAAACGATCACTTCTTTTCGTCCTGACCCGGTTATTTTAATGTATCATAGCATTGGAGAGGCCCAGACAGATAAGAAAAATTCTCTGGATATTTCTTTAAAAGTTTTTGAACAACAAATGGAGTTTTTGCACCGTTATCATTATCGTGTGATCCCGCTCCTTGAGCTCAAAAATCTTTTGAAAGAAAATAAAAAAATTCCGTCCAAGACGGTTGTTCTGACTTTTGATGACGGCTATGAAAATAATTATACCAAGGTGCTTCCGATTTTAAAAAAGTATGATTTTCCTGCGACCATTTTTGTTATCGTGAATAATTTAGGAAAAGAAAAAATAATGTATGATCGTATGTATAAATTTATGACCGAAGATATGATGCGTGAAATGTCGGACTCCGGATTGATTACAATAGGTTCTCATACGATTGAGCATCGCTATCTCCCAGGGGTTTCGGATGAAGATGAGCTTTGGAAAGAGATCAACGGTTCAAAAAAGGCTTTAGAAAAAATTCTACGCAAACCTGTCGGTATTTTTTGTTATCCTGTCGGCGGCCATACACCTGCGATAGAAGCTATTGTTAGGAAGAGCGGTTATGAGATGGCGGTTAGCATAAAATTCAAGAAAGGGGATCGTCGAGACGATCTCTATGTCTTGGGGCGTATCAAGATGACTGATAATTCAAGGCATCCTGTTGCGTTGTGGGTGAAATTCAGCGGTTATTACTTAAGACTTAAGGAGTTGTAGGCGCTATGAAGAAGAAGGTTATAGGCGAAGATTTTTTCGCTAAAGAGCGTATTTTAGTGTTTGAAGTCAATTGGCTGGGGGATGTTTTGTTTTCAACGCCCGCCATCCGGGCTATCCGCAAAAAATATCCCGGCGCGTACCTCGCGGCTCTTGTCGTGCCCCGCTGCCGGGAAGTGTTGTTTGCGAATAATTATCTGGACGAGGTTATGGTTTATGACGAGAAAGGAAAGCATCGGGGTCTGAAAGGTAAAATTCGTTTGATCAGGGATCTGCGGGCGCGACATTTTACAATTAGTTATCTTTTCAAAAGTTCTTTATCGCGTACGCTTTATCTTTTTCTTGCGGGAATTAAAAAAAGGATCGGCTATGGAAAAAGAAGAGGGGATTTTTTTCTGACCGAACGCGTCATGCTTCCGAAGGAGCAGCTGCATCGGGCGGACACATATTATTATCTTGTGGCCAAAGATAAAATTCCCGAGGGCGAGCGACGCTATGATTTTTTTATTTCCAATGAAGATAGGGCATTCATCGAAGATCTGCTTAAAAAGCATCACGTACCTTTAGGCAAGCAGTTGGTTGTTTTGCATGTTGGCGGCAATTGGGATCTCAAGCGGTGGCCTAAAGTTCATTTTGCGAGGCTGATCGATGTGATAAAATCCTCTTTTGGCGCGGAAGTGGTTATTTCAGGTTCTTTTTTAGATCATCCTTTGGCCAAAGAGATTGCCGGGCTCACGCAGGCCAAGCCTTTTGTGGCCTGCGGTATGACAACATTAAAGCAGCTGGCGGCCCTTTTCCAAAAAAGCGACCTGGTGATCTCTGCCGATTCAGGGCCTTTGCATATTGCAATGGCGATGCAGGCTAACACCTTAGCCCTTTTTGGCCCAACGCTTCCTGAAATTACGGGACCGATCGGTGAAGGAGATTTTTCCGTTCTTCGTAATAAAGAAATTTCCTGTGAGGTTCCTTGTTATAATTTGGAATGTAAAAACAATATATGCATGAGTTCATTGTCCGTTGAGCAAGTGATTGAAGAGGTGGAAAAACGCGGATGGTTAAAAAAGGCCGTATAGAAAAAATCCTTTATATTACTTTAAGCAATCTCGGCGATGCCATAATGGCAATGCCTTCTTTTGATTATTTAAGGCGCGAATGTCCTGATGCAAGAATAACGGTTTTGGCTGCGCCCCGCACTAAATGTATTTTTGAAAATCACCCCAAAGTTGATCAATGGCTCATTTTTGACAAGAGCTCTTCGATAAAAGAAAAAAGGGAATTATTTTTTAGGTTAAAATCCGAACAATTTGATGTTGTCGTAGATTTAAAAAATACTTTTTACCGCTGGTCATTGCCGGCGCGTTATAAGAATCCTGCTTGGATAAAATATCCCTCCTGGGCGCGCCATGCGAGCGTTCAGCATCTTTTAAAGGCGATCTTTGCTTTAAAAGGCCGCGGAGTGGACGAGATTGAATTTAACGCGATCTACGCCCATCGAGATGTCTCTTTTATTTCTGCGCGTGACGAAGATGACGTGGATAAACTTTTGAGACGCGTTGGGGTAAAAGATAACGAAGAATTTGTTTTGATCGTTCCTGGGGCGCGCAGCGCGTTGAAGCGATGGACTCAGGAAGGGTATGTGCAAGTCATTAAATCTATTCGACAAAAGTATGGTTTTTGCGTACTTCTTATCGGAGAAAAAAGTGAACAGTCTTATTTTAACGAAATTTTAAAGCTCATTCAGGACGATAAAGTTTTTGATTTTTCAGGCCAGACGTCTTTTGGACAACTTGCAAGCCTTGTTTTTCGTTCCAAGCTTGTTGTTTGTAATGACAGTGGGATTCTGCAAATCGCCAGCTACCTGAATAAGCCTGTGGTTGGTATCTATGGGCCGTCGGATTACCATCGTTATGGCCCTTGGTCGAGGCAGGGGATTTTGGTGAGAAAAAATGTTTTATGCGCGCCGTGCGCTCAGGCGGAATGCCGTCATAAAAATGACGTTCCCTTATGCATCGCAACAATCCGTCCCTATGATGTTCTTTTGGCTGTGCGTTTGATCCTTGAAAGTTATGGACAAGGAAGGCGCCCGGTCCAGGGCCATTACCGGCGAATCCTCGTTGTGCGTACGGACCGCATCGGAGATGTTTTGTTGACCACTCCTGTTTTAAAAAGTCTTCGTGATAATTATCCGTCCAGTTATATCGCCATGATGGTGTCTTCCTATACGCGTGAATGCGTGGATGGCAACCCTTATCTGGATCGCGTTATTATTTTTGATAAAGAGAAATATAATGGTTTTTTTTCAACGCTTAAATTCAGCCAGTTTTTAAAAAGAGAAAATTTTGATGTTGTTCTTATTTTTTATCCGACGGCGCGCATTCATTTTCTTATGTTTTTAGCCCGTATCCGGGAGCGCATCGGCTATGATTGGAGGGTTCCTTTTCTTTTGACTAAAGCGATCCATCACACGAAACAGGAGGGATCGCGACATGAGTTCGAATATAACTTTGATTTACTGAAACCCTTAGGTATCGAGGAAGTTGTCCGTGAGGTTTATATGCCAATCAAAGAAACTTCAGAGCAGTTTGTTGAGGCATTGTTGGAAGAGGTTGGCCTATCTTCGCGCGACCGGATTGTGGCTTTAAATCCTTCTGCCAGTTGCGTGTCGCGGTTATGGCCGTCTGAAAAATTTGCACAGGTGGCGGATCGCCTGGCTGCGCATCATGTTAAAGTTGTTCTGGTGGGTGATAGGTTTCATCAGGATATCATTAGAGATGTATTGAGTCGTACTGTGAGCAGCGTCATTGATTTATCCGGACGTTTTGGTTTAAGCGAGCTGGCGAGTTTTTTTAAAAGGTGCGCTTTACTTATTTCTAATGATTCTGGTCCTGTGCATATCGCCGTGGGTGTCGGGACACCGGTGATTTCTATCTTTGGAAGAAACCAACCCGGCCTGGGTCCTAAGCGTTGGGGGCCTCTAGGGCTTCGTGATGTGGCTTTATTCCATAAGACGGATTGTGCCCCGTGTTTGGCGCATGCGTGTTGCAATCATTTTAAGTGTCTGGAGGCGATTACGGTAGAGGAAGTCTTAGAAGCAGCTGTTCGTCTTTTGTCATAAAGATTTTAAAAAAGAAGAAAATAAATGTAGTGTCTTAAGGCTTTTTCTATTAAAATAGGTAAGTTGTGGTGTTTGACTCATAGGGGGAAAGGCCTGAATTGGTTTTGTGCGTTATTGCGAGGTAGGCCTAATCCAGAAAGGATAGTCCTTCCTGGTTCCGAATAGAGGAAGGGCATAATCCAAAAAGGATAGTCCTTACTGGATCCGCATAAAGGAAGGGACTAATCCAGAAAGGATAGTCCTTCCTGATTCCAAATAGAGGAAGGGACTAACACAGGAAGTGTATGCCTTACTAATTCCTCATAGAGGAAGGGCATAATCCAAAAAGGATAGTCCTTACTGGATCCGCATAAAGGAAGGGACTAACAGTTCTACAAAAGGAGGGGATGATGAAGGATAAAAAGATCAGCGCCATCGTAGGTTTATCCGTAACATTGTTGGCTGTCGTAACAGCTATTTCTTTTAGCGTGGCGACCGTTACGTATCAAAAAGAAGCGACTAAGTTGAAAAAATTGAATAAGCAGAACAGCGAAACGATCGCTGAGTATACGGCTGTTCTCAAGGGCATCAAACAGCAATTGATGAAAGTTCAAGGCCAAATTCAATAGGGAGAAAGAGAATGAAGACAACTTTAACAACGCTTTTGTTCATTGTTCTATTATTGGTGGGTTGCTTTATTTCTTATTCATCCGGAGCGCGTAAGTATCGCGCAGAGATTACAGTGCTTCAGGGACAGGTGGATATCTATAAAACTGAATCTGAAAAACTTGCGAAGATCTTAAGGTCTATTCGCGAAACAGCCGCTACGGCCGTAGTCACTGAAAAAGCGCAGTAAGTTCGGTTGGGGTAAGAATTTTTTTCGAATGTTTTAAGGGAACCTTTGAATTTAAAGCATACGGTCCCTATGTTTTTTTATGATCTATTGAGTTATGAACGTTTTTTTATGTCGGTTGATATGCAAAAAAGGGGTTCTTCATGAAATTCAGGCTGTTGATAATTTTTCTCTTGCTGGTTTTTTCAGTTGGCTGCGCCGCAGTTTGTAGAACGGGCACGTCCAGCGATTTTACAAATGTGAAAAATTATTGTATTTTTACAAAGGCTGAACTTGGCATGTCGAAAAAAGAAGTTCAGGCTGCTATTGGTATCCCTAAGAGCCGCAGCGAGGATGTATCGTTCGGCGGCAAAAACTATGAAGAAGTCTGGGTCTATGACGGGGAGCCGCAACCTGTCCTGTATTTTAAGAATGGATTTCTGGCACATAAAGAATATCGCAGCTAACAAGCCTAAACGCTTGAAAATTTTATGACGCTTCGCGTCTAATATTTTCTACGCAGATTTCGGGATTGATCCAGAAGGGATAGTCCTTCCTGGTTCCAAATAAAGGAAGGGACTTATCCAAAAAGGATAGTCCTTCCTGGTTCCAAATAAAGGAAGGGACTTATTTTGTAGTCCAGATAGGACACTTTTTCCCATCCTTTTAAGGAAATGAGTAGAGAATAAAAACCTGCTAGTGGCAAAATCAATGGATTTAACGAAACTTAAAACAGTATCTATAAACAAAAGAAAAAGCAAGATCAATAAGGCTTTGTTTGCTAAGACGTTGCCGCGCGGCGCTTCTTTTAAGGATTTTTTTAAAAGCCTGCCTGAAATTTTAAAAGCCAAAGAGTTGAAGGACGTAGTAGAAGCTATTTCTTTGGCGCGGTCCAAAAAGAAACCCATCATGCTCATGATGGGGGCCCACGTGATCAAGTGTGGCCTTTCGCCGCTGGTCATCGATCTTATTAAAGCGAATATCATTACGTCGGTTTCTTTGAATGGGGCAGGCGTTATCCATGATTTTGAGATAGCTTATTGTGGGTCGACCTCTGAAGATGTGGCAGAAGCCCTTGAGGATGGGAGTTTTGGGATGGTCCGCGAAACAGCTGATTTTATCAATGGCGCTGTCCACCAAGGAGTCCGTCTCGGTCTGGGGTTTGGTGCATCCGTTGGTTTAAAGATCGCAGAAAAAAAATTAAAATATAGAGATTTAAGCATCGCGCGTGCCTGCGTTGAAAAAAAGATTCCTTTAACGGTGCATGTGGCCATTGGCACGGATATCATTCATCAGCATCTTTCTTTCAGCGGCTCGGATACGGGCGAGGCTTCTCTTCGGGATTTCAGGCGATTGACCCAGGAGGTGGCACAATTGAATGATGGCGGTGTTGTTATTAACATCGGTTCAGCGGTTGTCTTGCCGGAAGTCTTTTTAAAAGCCTTAAGTGTAGCCCGTAATCTTACGAAAAACGTAAAAAATTTCACGACAGTGAATTTCGACATGAATTTTCATTATCGGCCTTATCAGAATATCGTCACGCGGCCTGTTCAAAAGTCAGGACGTGGATTTTATATTGTCGGGCATCATGAGATTATGTTGCCTTTATTAGTGCAGGCATTGAAGGAGAGAATAAGTAGATGAGATTAAAGACAGACGTGGTGAAAAAAATACTTTCGCGTTTTTCGCATGCTAGGATTTTAGTCGTTGGTGATTTGATTTTAGACGAATTCATCTGGGGCAAGGCTGATCGTATTTCTCCGGAAGCGCCTGTGCCTGTTGTTTGGGCTCAATCGCAATCGTTTATGCCCGGAGGTGCTTCCAATGTGGCTAACAATATTGCTTCTTTAGGGGCGCATGTTTCTCTCTGCGGCGTTGTAGGAGATGATAAAAATGGGAATATCCTGATGGATAAACTTCGCGAGAGAGGTATTGACTGCACGCCTGTCGTGGTGGATACGCTTCGGCCTACGACGGTCAAAACACGCATTATTGCTGCTCATCAGCAAATGGTCCGCGTGGATTGGGAGCATGTCGCGCCGTTATCAAAGGAAGATGTTAAAAAAGTTACTGAGTTGATTCGGCAAAAACTGGATGATATCGACGCTCTTATTATTGAAGATTACGGCAAAGGAATGATCAGCCCGCAACTTTTAAAATCCATTCTTTCTTTAGCTAGAAAGCATAAAAAAATAATCACTGTTGACCCTAAGGTTGAACATTTTTCGTATTATAAAGGTGTGACTGCCATGACCCCAAATGAAAAAGAGGCTTCTGCCGGCTCAGGAATAAAAATTACAAGCGACGCCGATGTTGATCGCGCGGGCTGGAAGCTTTTGAAAAAGCTTCATTGCGGGGCTGTTGTGGTGACTTTGGGAGATAAAGGGATGAAGGTCTTTGAGGAAGGTCATCCGGTTGTCCATATTCCTACAGTGGCTCAGGAGGTTTTTGATGTTTCTGGCGCCGGAGATACGGTTATTTCTGTCTTTACGTTGGCGCTTTCCTGCGGCCTTCCCATGAAAGAGGCTGCAGAGCTTTCTAATATCGCGGCCGGTATTGTGGTGGGTAAGGTCGGCGTGGCCGTAGTGACAAAAGAAGAGATTCTAGATGGTTTCAATCGCACTAAAGGCCGTTTGAAGAATTCCAAATAAAACGAAAGGTTTTAAAGCATGGATGTTGTTGGCATCATCCCGGCGCGTTATGCATCGGTACGGTTTGAAGGGAAGGTCTTGGCTGATATTTTAGGCAAGCCCATGATCCAGCATGTGTGGGAAAGTGCCTTGAAGGCTAAATCTTTGAATGATCTTGTTGTCGCTTGCGATGATGAGCGTATTTATAAGGTGGTATCGGATTTTGGCGGTAAAGCGGTCATGACGGCCAAGGCGCACACCAGCGGCACGGAACGTTTGGCGGAAGTCGTTGCGGATTTGGATGTCAAGGTAGTCGTGAATATTCAGGCGGACGAACCCCTGGTCCATCCGTCCATGATTGATGATGTTGCTTATTCGATCCTTAATAATCCGGCGACAACCATGGCGACGTTGATGAAGCGCATTGAACATGAGGAAGAAATTCCCGACGCTAACGTTGTCAAAGTGGTTGCGGATAAAAAAGGATTCGCGCTTTATTTTTCGCGCTGGCCTATTCCGTTCGTGCGCGAGGAAGAGCCGGGAATGAGGGTCCACTATAAACATATTGGTCTCTACGGTTATACGAAAGATTTCCTTTTTGTTTATAAAAAATTGTCTGCTTCAAAACTGGAAATTTTAGAGAAGTTAGAACAGCTACGCGTATTAGAAAATGGTTATGAAATAAAAGTTATTGAGACTAAATTTGAAACCATTGGCGTTGATACGCGCGAAGATCTGGAAAAAGTGAAACAATATCTTATGATAAAGGCAAAGGTATGAAAAAAGAATCAGAAGCAAGTGTTCGCGAAGTGGTGTTAGGGTCTGTCGTGATCGGGGGCAGGCATCCTTTTGTCCTGATCGCCGGTCCTTGTGTTATTGAAACAGAAGCAAGCACTCTTAGACATGCGGAAAAATTAAAAAAAATCAGTCTTGCCTGCGGCGTCCCCCTGGTGTTTAAATCCAGCTATGATAAGGCGAATCGGACGTCATTAAAATCTTTTCGCGGGCCGGGTTTAGCCAAGGGTTTAAAAATTTTAAAAAAGGTAAAGAGTACATTTGGTTTGCCGTTGCTTTGTGATGTTCATAGCGTTTGTGAGGTCGAGGAGGCTGGAGGGGTTTTGGATTGTCTTCAGATACCGGCTTTTTTATGCCGTCAAACGGATCTTCTTGTTGCGGCGGCTAAGACAAAAAAGGCTGTCAATGTTAAAAAGGGTCAATTTTTGGCTCCTTGGAATATGGAAGAAGCGGTTAAAAAGATTGAGGCGAGCGGGAATAAAAATATCATTTTAACAGAACGCGGCAGTTCCTTTGGTTATAACAATCTGGTTGTTGATTATAGATCTTTAGGGGTTATGAGAAGCTTTGGTTGCCCGGTTGTTTTTGACGCGACGCATAGCGTTCAGCTGCCCGGGGGCAAAGGGGTTTCTAGCGGCGGAGAGAGACGCTATGTGCCGGCTTTATCCAGGGCCGCGTTGGCTTTTGGCTGTGACGGGATATTCTTAGAAGTCCACGAGGATCCTGATCAAGCGCCTTGTGATGGTCCTAATATGATCGCGATGAACTCCCTAGAAGGACTTTTGAAGGATCTTAAAAAAATCAATGAACTTATACGAAACAAAAATGATTAGGCGGATATTATGTTTATTGAACAGGCGAAAAAAGTTTTAAAGATAGAAGCTGAAGCGATCGCGGAGCTTTCCAAACGGATAGATGCGCAGTTTGATCGCGCCATCGAATTATTAAGCAAATGTTCTGGCCGCGTGATCGTGACGGGCATGGGTAAAGGCGGTATTATCGGCGAGAAGATTTCTGCGACCATGGCTTCTACGGGGACTCCGAGTCTTTTTTTGCATTCAGCGGAAGCTATTCACGGCGATCTGGGGCGCGTGACCAAAGATGATATTATTCTGGCTATCTCTAACAGCGGTGAGACGGAGGAATTGATCCGGCTTTTGCCTATTATTAAAAAAATCGGCGTACGATTGATAGCGATGACAGGCAACACGCATTCGACATTGGCCAGATATAGCGACGTTGTTTTGGATGTTTCTGTCAAAAAGGAAGCCTGCCCGTTGGGGTTGGCGCCGACCGCAAGCACGACGGTCACCTTGGCTATGGGGGATGCTATTGCGGTATGCCTCCTGGAAAAGAAAGGTTTTAAAGAACAGGATTTCGCTTTTTATCATCCCGGTGGGGTTTTGGGAAAAAGATTGCTTTTAAAAGTCGAAGATATCATGCGCAAAGGGACAGCAAACCCCGTGGTTAGGGAAAATAAACTGGTGCGTGATGTGCTGTTTGATATTACTTCGGCTCGCGCAGGCGCCGCGAGCGTCGTCGATAAAAAGGGCCGATTATTAGGTATATTTACGGATGGCGATTTACGCAGGCACTTAGAAGAAGATGATCGGCTTGTTTTGAAAAAAATCAAAGATGTGATGACAAAGAATCCGACCACAATTTCTAAAGACTGCCTTGCCAGCGAAGCCTTGAGGATTTTAAAAGAAAAACGCATTGATGAGCTTCCTGTTGTGGATTCAAAATGCCGGCCTATCGGCATGCTCGATGTTCAGGATCTTTTAAAGGCAGGGTTAGTTTAGACTTTTTAATCCCACGGCAGGATTCCTAAGGCCTTTAGGCCGGGGATGAATGCAAGTTGCCTTATGGAGAGGGAACCCCCGGGAAGGTGTTGTTAGAATTATTCTC
>JAGVOQ010000010.1 GCA_020052645.1 Candidatus Omnitrophota bacterium | reverse complement strand
TTATGAAGCAATAACGGAAACTTACATTCCGTTGATCAAGATGTTCGAAAAACTCAGCCGTGACCGTATCCATTTCCGCATGACTATGTCTGTGACGCCCACCCTGGCTTCGATGTTAAGCGATCCTCTTCTTCAGGAGCGGTATCTCAAGCATTTAAATAAGCTTATTGAATTATCACATAAAGAAGTTGAACGGACCACCTGGATGCCAGAGTTTCAGAGACTGGCGCTCATGTATTTGGAGCTTTTTACAGGGGCCCGTGACATCTTCGAGCGGTATCATTGTAACCTTGTTTCGGCTTTTAAACGATTTCAGGATTCTGGGAATTTAGAGATCATTACGTGCGGAGCGACGCATGGATATTTTCCTCTGATGGATGTGGCTAAAGCGTCGGTGCGCGCTCAGGTCAAAGTGGCTGTGGCTAATTATGAGAAAAATTTTGGCCGAAAACCCCGCGGGATCTGGTTGCCGGAATGTGGGTATCAGCCTGGCGACGATGAAATATTAAAAGACGCCGGTATTAAATATTTTTTCACTGACGCTCACGGCATTTTACATGGCACCCCGCGTCCTAAGTACGGGGTATTTGCGCCTGTTTATTGTAAAACTGGGGTCGCTTGTTTTAGCCGCGACATGGAATCTTCCAAACAGGTTTGGTCGAGCATCGAAGGATATCCTGGAGATTATTATTATCGGGAGTTTTATCGTGACGTCGGTTTCGATCTGGATTATGATTATATCAAGCCGTATATTCATCCAGATGGCATCCGTATTTCGACAGGCATTAAATATTATAGAATTACCGGGTCCGGCGATGAGAAGATGCCCTATGATCCTGATCGTGCGCGGGAAAAAGCCGCGGATCATGCGGGCAATTTCATGTTTAATCGTGAAAAGCAGGTTGAATATCTTTATGAAGCGCTTGGCAAGAAGCCCATGATTATCTCGCCCTATGACGCCGAACTTTACGGTCATTGGTGGTTTGAAGGGCCGTTGTGGCTGGAGTTTTTGATCCGGAAAATTACTTATGATCAGAAGACAATCCGAATGGTCACGCCTTCCGAATATTTGGCAGAAAATCCGAAAAATCAGGTTATAACTCCTTCGATGTCGAGTTGGGGATATAAAGGTTATTCTGAGGTGTGGCTTCAGGGTACTAATGATTGGGTTTATCGTCATCTTCATAAAGCGTCGCGCATCATGACAGATATGGTATGTCGACACCCTCAGGCTGAAGGATTAAAAAAGAGGGCATTGAATCAGTCTCTGCGCGAGCTTTTACTGGCCCAGAGTTCAGATTGGGCTTTTATTATTGCTACCGGTACGCACGTTTCTTACGCTCAGGCCAGAACAAAAGATCATCTGTTGAGCTTTTTGAAGTTGTCGAAACAGATCGCCTCTGATCGGATCAATGAAGAATTCCTACGCGCCCTAGAATATAAAGATAACATATTCCCTGAAATAGATTATCGGGTTCATCAATAAAAGGCTTTAAAGGAGCCAAGAAGCCAGGCAGCATGATTTTAAAAGGCTTCTTTTTTGCTATTTAGATGTATGTCGGGCAAAATTTAATTTTTAAGAGAAATGCTATTTTTTAAAGAGGAATAAAAATTCATGCATATCGCTATTATCATGGATGGTAACGGTCGCTGGGCAAAGCTTAGAGGGTTGCCGCGCAGCGAAGGCCATCGGCATGGCTTGTCCAAGGCCAAGGAGATTCTTTATGTGGCTAAAAACGCGGGCGTCGCCTATATGACTTTTTACGCGTTTTCGAGCGAAAACTGGAAGAGATCAAAAGACGAAGTGGCTTTTTTAATGTCTATGTGCGAATCTTTTTTAAAGGAAGAACTATCGGCATTGGCTGACGGGGGTTTTCGTTTTAAACATATCGGGCGCCTATTTGAATTACCGGTTTCGCTGCAAGAGAGCATCGCTCGAGCCGAAGAGGTGACAAAAAATAATACGGGTTTAGGCGTGCAATTGGCTTTTAATTATGGCGCGCGTTTGGAAATTATTGATGCGGTGAAGAAGATTGTCCAGGATGTTGACGCGCATAAGCTGAACACAGGCGACATCACGGAAGAAGTGTTTAGCCAGTATCTCTATACCAAGGGGGTGCCGGATCCTGACCTCTTGATACGCACGAGCGGCGAACAACGTATCAGTAATTTTTTGCTTTGGCAAAGTTGTTATACGGAGTTTTATGTGACGAAAAAATGCTGGCCTGATTTCAGTCGCAGGGAGTTTTTGCATGCGATCAAGGATTACAAGAAAAGAACAAGAAGGTTCGGAGGGGGCGATGATTAACCGCAGAATTATTTCAGGGATTCTTTTAGGTCTTTTTTCCGTGATGGCGCTTTTTTCCGATTTGCTGTTCGTTTTGACGGTGATCGTTCTGATCTCTTTAGGGCTTTATGAATTTTTTTCACTTATCGAAAAAAAGAACATCCAGATGTACAAGTATTTCGGAATTGTTTTAGGCATTGTGATTCCCTTGTCCATTTATTTAAAATTTGAACTGACGCGCGGATGGGAATTGATTTTTATTTCAGCGGCCTTGATCACTCTTTTTGTCCTGCAATTTTCCCGGCGTGAAAGCACGAATGCTGTTTTGGGGATTTCAACAACCATGTTCGGCATTATCTATGTGGCGTGGTTTTTTAGTTTTATGATTAAACTCAAACTCCTGCCCCATGGCACCGCGCTGGTTGCATGCCTTCTTCTCGTCACCAAGGGGGCTGACATAGGCGCTTTTTTGATAGGAAGCCGATGGGGCCGCAATACTCTGATTCCGCGCATTAGTCCTAAAAAAACCATTGAGGGGACCCTGGGGGGTGTATTTTTTGGGATTTTAGGCGCATGCGTCAGCAAATCGTTTTTACCGGATCTGCCCATATTCTCCTGGACCAATATGTTTTTTTTAGGGTTAGGGTTAGGAATTTTAGGATTATTGGGAGATTTATCGGAGTCTTTGATCAAGAGGGATTGCGTGGCAAAAGATTCTAACAATTTGTTTCCTGGTATGGGAGGCGTTTTAGACGTTATCGATAGCCTGCTTTTTACCGCGCCTGCTTTTTATTTTTACTTGAACTACCACATCAGCCGGGTTTTTACCAGTGGGGCAGGATTTTGATTTAAAGTTTTCAGGCATCAGGTATCTGGTAACGGGTAACAGTAAAAGCTAAGAAGCTTGCCGATACCTGATCCCTGATGTCAGTTGCCTGAAAAATATATGATTAAAAAAAACATTGTTATTCTTGGTTCTACGGGTTCCATCGGCGAAAGCGCGTTGGATATTGTGCGCCAGTATAAGAATAGATTTCGCGTGGTTGGTCTGGCGGTGTCTGCCAATATTGAAAAGCTAAAAAAACAAATCAAAGAGTTTAATCCTCTTTTTGTTTCAGTGGCTTGCCTTGAAAAAGCTCAAGAATTAAAGAAAGGCTTTAAAGGGGCAACAAAAATTTTGTCAGGACGTGACGGGCTTTGTGCCTTGACATCATTCAAAGACGTGGATCTGGTTCTCATTGGCATTGTGGGCGTCGAGGCTATTTATCCTTTGTTGAGCGCTATCCGTGCCAAAAAAACGATCGCGTTGGCTAATAAAGAATCAATTGTCATCGCTGGGGACTTGGTGCGGCGGGAAGTCAGAGAGAACAAAGTTTGTCTGATTCCTATTGATAGTGAACAAAATGCTATTTTTCAATGTTTGGAAGGTAGAAGCCGTTTGGATGTGGAACGGATTTATTTGACAGCTTCTGGAGGTCCTCTTTGGAATCATACAAAAGGACAACTGCGCCGCGTTGCTTTAAAAGAGACTTTGGCTCATCCCCGTTGGAAAATGGGTAAGAAGATTACTGTGGATTCAGCGACGTTAATGAACAAGGGATTAGAGGTTATTGAGGCTCGTGAGCTTTTTGATATAGAATTAGAACGGATTAAGGTTCTTGTTCATCGCCAGGCTTTGATTCACTCTATGGTGGAATTTGTCGATGGTTCGATTTTGGCGCAGATGGCTGTGACAGATATGCGGCTTCCGATCCAGATCGCTTTGACGTATCCTGAAAGGTGGCCTAACGACCGCTTAAGGCTGGATCCGTTAAAAATCGAAGCCTTGTCTTTTGAGGCGCCTGACAATAAAAAATTTCCCTGCCTGGAGTTGGCCTATGAAGCCGCACGCCTGGGAGGGACAGGGCCTTGTGTTCTCAATGCCGCTAACGAAGTGGCGGTTTCTGCTTTTTTAGAGAATAAGTTGGCGTTTACGCGGATCCCATGTGTTATAGAGAAAACATTAAAGAAAAATAAATATTCGAGTGGAACAATAACATTAGAAGCGATTTTTAAGGCAGATGCCTGGGCGCGTCAAGAAGCAAAGGTCTGGACGGAATTTTACCGGAGGAAGGATTAAGGACGATGATTATTTTTCTTGTTATTTTAAGCATTTTGATTCTGGTGCATGAGTTAGGTCATTATTTATGGGCGAAATATTTAAGGATACGAGTAGAAAAATTTTCTTTAGGATTCGGTCCTAAGCTTTTATCGAAAAAAATAGGGGAGACCGAATACATGCTTTGCGCCATACCTTTCGGCGGGTTTATCAAGATGGCGGGCGATAGCTATGAAGATGCGCGAGGAAAAAGCGATGAATTTCTTTCGCGAAGCCCTGGCCAGCGCGCTGGCGTGATCTTTGCCGGCCCCTTCTTCAATTATGTCCTGGCTTTTCTGTGTCTTTGGATGGTCTTTTATCTGGGATATCCGCGTACGACCACGACGATCGGAGAACTTATCGCCAAGATGCCGGCAGAAGCGGCGCATCTTAAGGCCGGAGATAAAATTCTTGAGGTGGATGGGGTATCAGTGAAATATTGGGAAGATTTAACGAAAATAATTCGTTCTAAAAAAGGAAAAACGCTGAGTTTAAAATTTATGCGCGGTGAGGAAAAGCTAGAGACAACATTGACTCCTGAATTTAAGGAAGCAGAGACCTTGTTTGGAAAAAAAATAGAAGTGAGCCTTATCGGCATTAGGCCTTCCACGGATTATGTTCTGGTCCGTTACGGTTTTTGGACAGCCCTTGGTAAAGGTGCGCAGAATCTTTTCGATATGACGAAAATGACCATTTTGGCTATTTTTTATATTATTCTCGGGACGATGTCATTCCGTGAGTCTATGACAGGGCCTTTAGGAATATTTTTTATTACGTCAGGCGCGGCAAAGATGGGATTTTCCGCCGTGTTACATGTTATCGGGATATTGAGCATGAGTTTGGCGATATTTAATCTTCTTCCTTTGCCCATCCTCGACGGAGGCCATATATTCTTTGCGGGACTTGAGAAATTAAGGAAGAAGCCCTTAAGGCAGAAAACAGAAGAGGTCATCAATAACATCGGTTTGAGCTTTTTGATTATTCTGGCTGTATTCATTTTTTGCAATGATTTGATCCGTTATGGATATTGGGATAAGTTTTTGGCTTTGTTTACGAAATAAAAGAGTCGCACGATTAAACTCTAAACACTAAACTCTAAATCCAAAATAAACCCAAAACCCAAAATCCAAAAGCTAAAATTTTACGATTTTTGAGTTTTGTTTTTTGAGTTTGTTTAGAGTTTAGGATTTTGAGTTTAGAGTTTTAATGTGTGGTTTTGAACCTTCGGACCACATTTGTTGTAAAAACTTGCATACACATGATTAAACGTCGCACAACACGAACCGTTAAGATTGGTAATATTAAAGTAGGCTCAGGGTATCCTGTGGCCATTCAAACAATGGTTAAGGTTAAAGCCAAGGATACGGATCGGGCTGTCGAGGAGATCAATAAATGCGCAGCTGCCGGCTGTGAAATTGTGCGTATTGCAATAGAAGATTTGGAAGATGCACAAAGTATCAAGACGATTAAGCGTCGCATCTGCCTGCCTTTAGTCGCGGATATCCATTTTGATTATCGTCTGGCGTTAGCCGCGATTGAAGCAGGATCTGACAAGATAAGGTTGAACCCAGGGAATATTTTTAAATCCGAAGAAGTTCGCGCGGTGATCGCTGCGGCAAAGAGTCATCGTACCCCCATAAGGATTGGGGCGAATTCAGGATCCTTGAGAATGAAATCAAAAAATACGGCCCAGGCTTTAGTGCAAAGCGTCTTGGATTATTTGAAAATATTTAAAAAAGAGAATTTCCATAATATTGTGATTTCACTTAAAGCCTCGCATAGGCTGGATACGATTGAAGCTTATGAGAAGATGGCTCGGGTCTGCGATTATCCTTTTCATCTGGGATTAACAGCTACAGGCCTTCCTTTGGATGGGGTGGTCAAGTCAAGCGCGGCGTTAGGAGTGTTGTTATTTAAAGGCATCGGTGATACAATAAGAATATCTTTGCTCCAAAGGCCAGAGGTTGAAGTCGCTGTTGGCCAATTATTGCTTAACAGCTTGGGATTGCGTAAGTTTGGGCCGGAGTGGATTTGTTGTCCGACCTGTGGCCGTTGTGAGGTCGATTTATTAAAAAGAGCCAATAATCTTAAAGGAATGCTTGGAACCTTGAGCGTTCAAGAGAGAAATAGAATAAAAAATTACAAAATCGCTCTTATGGGGTGTGTGGTTAATGGTCCTGGTGAAGCCCGTGAAGCCACATGGGGTATCGCGTTTTCAAAAACGAAAGCCGCTTTATTCAAAAAAGGAAAAATTTTTAATACCGTAAGATTAGATGTTGGAGAAAAAAGTCTTTTTAAGATGTTAAAAAAAGATTTAAGGAGCCAATAGCATGAAGTACATTAAAGAAAAGGTTCGGCACCAGCTGATATCTACTGAATATTTTTTTTCTAAGAAAGATAAAGAGCCTGTGGATAAAGAACGAGTCAAGAAAGAGATCCTTAGGGCTATTGAGCATATTGTTGTTTCTGAGCGCCTCACAGTGAGCGTTGAAGAAAAAGAGAAGATCACTAAAGAGTTGATGGATGAGGTTTTAGGTCTGGGGCCTCTGAGCTCTCTCATGAATGATCCGTCTGTGACGGAGATCATGGTTAACGGCCCGGATCTTGTTTATGCCGAAAAAGACGGTGCGATGATCTTGACCGATGTAAAATTTGAAAGCACAAGACATTTGATGCAAACCATAGAAAAGATCATGGCTCCGTCCCAGAGGCGCCTGGATGAGTCATGTCCTTTTGCCGATGCCTCTTTGTCGGATGGCTCTAGGGTCAATATTATTTTGCCGCCTTTATCTTTAATTGGGCCGGTGATTACGATTCGAAAATTTTTGCGTGAGATCACGGAAATGAACGACTTGATCAAGCGCGGGACATTAACGCAAGACATGGCGAATTTTTTGATAGCCGCCATTAAAGCGAAGCTGAATATTATTTTTGCCGGTGCTACCGGAGTGGGAAAAACAACGACTTTAAACGTGCTCTCTGGGTATATCGCTGAAGACGAACGGATTATCACTATTGAAGATACCTCGGAATTACATTTAAAACAGAATCATGTGGTTCCTTTAGAAACGCGTCAATCGAACATTGAGGGAAAAGGCGAAGTCGCGATTCGCGATTTATTTAAAAATTCTTTAAGGATGAGGCCGGATCGTATTATTTTGGGAGAGATCCGCGGTAGCGAAGCCCTGGATATGCTCCAGGCTATTTCGAGTGGTCATAACGGATCATTGTCTGTTTTGCACGCGAGTTCTCCTCAGGATGTTGTTTCCCGCATTGAAACGATGATCATTACCTCTAATACGGCGATTCCGCTTTGGGCCATTCGTCGTCAGATCGCTAATGCGATCGACATCATTGTCATGCAGGAACAATTGATCGACGGTCAGCGCCGTATGACGCATATTGCGGAAGTCGGCAGTATTGAGAATGATGACGTGATGCTGCGAGATTTGTTTTCTTATGAGATCAAAGGGATTTCTGAGGAGAATAAGGTCGTTTTCGGGGAATGGAAGGTTGGAGGCGTCTTGCCGAATTTCTATCCGCGTTTTAAATTGTACGGCATCGATGTCCCTGAAAGCATATTTTTTAAAGCACAGACTTAATCGAAGCTCAGAAATCCTTTTGAGATTCATTTAATCTTATAAAATAAATGTTTTGGACAAAATCGTTTATCACAACGTTAAAAGAAATTCCTGAAAATGCTGAGAGCATCAGCCATCAATTGATGCTGCGATCGAATATGGTCCGTATGCTGTGCGCGGGTGTCTATTCCTATTTGCCGTTGGGATATAAAGTTCTTTCTAAGATTGAGGCTATTGTCCGGGAAGAAATGAATAAGACCGGGGCTCTGGAATTGCTCCTGCCTGGTTTGCAGCCGTTGGAGCTGTGGCAGAAGACAGGCCGTGATGAGGTTATGGGAGAGACGATGTTTCGGTTTGTTGATCGTCGTAACCGTAAGCTTGTGCTCGGGCCGACGCATGAAGAGGTGATCACGGACCTGGCCGCTAATTTTGTGAAATCTTATCGTGATCTGCCTTTTGTCCTGTATCAGATCCAGACGAAATACAGGGATGAGCTAAGGCCCCGATTTGGCATTGTGCGCAGCTGTGAATTCATCATGAAAGATGCCTATAGCTTTAACCGTGACACGAAAGGTTTGGACGAAATTTATGAGAAGATGCGTTCAGCCTATGGAAATATTTTTAAACGTTGCGGCCTGGATGTTATTTCTTTAAAAGCTGATTCAGGAGTTATGGGTGGGTCTTGTTCACATGAATTTATGGTTTTGGCTGAGAGTGGTGAAGATATTGTCTATAAATGTAAGATTTGCTCAGAGGTGAAGGGGGCTGCGGCTGTCGTGATCGAGACTTGTCCTCATTGTAAAGAGGATATGGAAAAGCTCACCGTCCTTGAAGTGGGGCATATTTTTAAATTAGGTGAAAAATACACCAATCCTTTGAACGTAAGATTTTTAGATGAAGACGGTAAGCATAATCTGGTGCAGATGGGGTGTTACGGCATCGGAGTTTCGCGGTTAATTTCAGCGATCATTGAACAAAATCATGATAAAGACGGGATTATCTGGCCTAGCGCCGTGGCTCCTTATGGTGTAGCGATCGTTCCGGTGAATATCGCCGAGAAATCCGTTTGGGATAAAGCTTTAGAGCTTCATGATCAACTTCAACAAATAGGGCATGAGGTATTGGTGGATGACCGGGATGAGCGGGCAGGGGTGAAATTTAAAGATGCCGATCTTTTAGGCATCCCACTACGTATCACTGTTGGTAATAAATGGCTCAAGGAGAATAAATTGGAAATTAGGGATAGGCGTTCTCAAAAAGTTCAAGAGGTAAGCGCTGAACAATTAGTGTCCACACTTCAGGAGATAGCGCATGGATAAGTTTGAAAAGATCATTCAGATTAAAGAAGAAGTCCGAACAAAAGTCTTGGCCAAGGTTAAGAAAAATGCTTTAAATTATAAGGCCGATGACGCGTTGGTGCGTCGTAACATCGAAGTGATTTTAGAGTCTTATGTCCAGACGCGTTTAGGCGGACAAATGGATGATGCGGTTCGCCGTTTTATCATCGAAGATCTGGTTAACGAGATTTTTGGGCTTGGGCCCATTGATCGTCTTATCAATGATCCTACGGTTTGGGAGATCATGGTTAATGGTCCTCGTGAAGTTTATGTGGAACGAGAAGGAAAGCTCCAGAAGACGGACGCGGTGTTTGAGGATGAAGATCAGCTTTATTTCTATATTGAACGGATATTGTCGCCTTCGGGTCGTCGCGTGACGGAATTTGAGCCCTACATTGACGCGCGTCTTCCGGATGGTTCCCGGGTGAATGTTGTTCGTCGTCCTGTTGCAGCTAATGGTCCTATTCTCACCATACGCCGGGCCAAGTATAAGATGATGGAGATGCAGGATCTGATCCAGCGAAAAACTTTAGATGAGAAAGTGTCCCAATTTTTAAAAGCCTGTGTGCATAATCATTTAAACATTGTCCTTGCCGGTGGACCCGGTTCGGGCAAGACCACTATTTTAAATATTCTCTCAACTTTTATTTCTGAGGGTGAGCGGATCATCACGATCGAAGACACTCTGGAGTTGCGTATTTCCGGCAAACACCGGGTGGCTTTAGAGACAAGGCCATCCAATATTGAAGGCAAGGGGCAGATCGTTATTCGCGATTTGTTACGTAATGCCCTGCATATGCGGCCGGATCGTGTTATCATTGGCGAGGTGCGTGGCGAGGAAGCCCTGGACATGCTTCAGTGCATGAACATTGGTCGTGAAGGTTCTATGACGACGTTGCACGCGAATTCGCCGCTCGACGCGCTTTTAAGACTTGAGACGATGGCCATGATGGGTTCGACCAATGTCTCAAGCGAGCTTATCAAAAGACAGATTATTTCCGCGATTGACCTTATTATTGTTGTGGATCGTCTTTTGGATGGAACGCGCCGTGTGGTCTCGATCTCAGAGGTTGATAAGACCAACCCTAAAGATTATACGCTTAAAGATATTTTTGCCTTGGCGCGCCGGCAAGAAGGTAGTCAGGTCATTTTTGAATTGAAGCCGACAGGCTATGTCCCTGAATTTTTGAAGAAATTTAAAGACCTGGAATCTTTAAACGATAATTTTTTTAAAATTTGATGCAAGAAGAAATTCTTTTAAAAAACAAGCCGGTCCTAGAAGCCACTTTAGAGAAACTCGGATTTTGTCTTGTGGACATGAGGATCTATAAAAATCATTTCGGGCAGTGCATTCTGGAAGTTTTAGCAGATCGCATCGAGGGAGGCATTACCCTGGATGAATGCAGTCGGCTTAACAAAGAATTGGGAAGCATGCTTGAACAAGAGGGGGGCTTAAACGAGCGCTATACCCTTGATATTTCTTCACCCGGCATGGATCGGCCCCTCATGACATTGGCGGATTTCAGGCGCGTGTGCGGTAGGGAACTTCGTCTCTTTTTAAAAGAAAAATACGATGGAAAGATAGAAATTCAAGGGACGCTGGAATCAGTCAGCGATAATCAAATGATCGTTAAAACAAAAGACACAACCATCCAGGTATCTCTGGATAAAATCAACAAGGCGAAACAGGTGATTGCATGAGTAATGAATTGATGATGATTTTGGACCACATTGAAAGGGAGCGGGGGATTGCCAAGGATATTTTAATAGCCGCTGTTGAATCGGCGATGGTCAGCGCTGTTAAAAAGGCTATCGGTGCGAAAACAAGTGAGAATATTAAAGTTGTTATTGATCGCGCTACAAGCGCCATTAAGGCTTACGTGGATGACGAGGAAATAAAGTCCGTTGATTTTGGCAGGATCGCCGCGCAGACAGCCAAGCAGGTGATCATACAGAAAATTCGCGAGGCGGAAAAAGACGTGATTTTTAGTGAGTTTAGCGCGAAAATCGGAGATATCGTCAGCGGGACAGTGTATCGTTTTGACAAGGGCAATATTATTGTTGATCTTTTGGGCAAGGCCGAAGGGGTTATGCCCAAACGTGAACAATCGCCGCGTGATGATTTTAAGCAAGGCCAACGGGTGCGCGCTTATGTTCTGGATGTCAAGAAGGAGACGCGCGGGCCGCAGATCATTCTTTCGCGTACAAGTCCTTTGTTCGTGAAAAAACTTTTTGAACTTGAAGTGCCTGAGATCTATGAAGGTATCGTTGAGGTGCGTTCCATTTCCCGCGAGGCCGGCGAGCGGACTAAAATAGCTGTTTGGTCAAAAGATGAAAAAGTGGATTGCGTCGGCGCCTGCGTGGGGATGCGCGGATCGCGCGTCAAAGATATCGTAACAGAATTGCAGGGCGAGAAGATTGATATCATTCGCTGGAGCGATGATTTGAGAGAATATATTACTGCGGCTTTGTCGCCGGCTAAAATTACGGAAATCCGTCTAGACAAAGAAAACCAAAAGGCCCAGGTGATCGTGGCTGAAGATCAGCTGTCGTTATCCATCGGCAAACATGGCCAGAACGTGCGTTTGGCGTCACGTTTGATCGGTTGGGATTTGGATATTCGTACGCGTGAAGAAATTGTTAAAGAAAAAGAAGAGGCCAAGAAAGTCCGCGCTGAAATGATGTTGGAGGGGATAGGAGAAAAGATCTTATCCGCCCTTATGGAAGCCGGTTTGGATACGTTGGAAAAAGTAGCTGCATCGACCGTAGAGCAATTGACCGATATTAAAGGCATCGGCGCGAAAAAGGCCGAGAAAATCATAATCGCCGCAAAGGAGAAGCTGTCGAGCCATCATGAGAGTGCATGAATTAGCCAAAGAGTTAGGGATAGCAAGTAAAGACCTTCTTTTAAAATTAAAAGAACGCCACATCGAGGCGAAGAATCATATGGCCAGCCTTGATGAAGATGTGGTGAAACTTTTTTTAGAAGAGCGGGCTTCTAAAACGCAAGGCGGAGTTATCAAAAAAACCGAATATGCTAAGCCTGTATCTACGACGCAAAAGTCACCCTTAGAAAAGAAAGAGAAAACCTCTGTTCACAAAAAAGAGGAAGAGGTTTTGTATAAGGTTGAGGCACGGGTTTTAGAACAAGAACAGCCGATTGAAAAAGCAGGGCCGGTGGTTGTTGCAAAGATCTTGAAACCTTTGGAGGTCCCTGTCCCTATTCCTTTGAAAGATCTGGCAGAAAAACTGCATTTAAGGTCGAGTGATCTTATCAAGTATTTGATGACGAAATTCAATCTTTTCGTTAATATCAATCAGGCCTTAAGTGAGGATGTTGTTAAAGAAGTTTTAGAAGAGTATGGTTTTGAGCTTGTGAGGCCTCCGAGTTTAGAAGAGGTTTTGGTTAAGTCGCACGAGAAAGTTGACGCCAAATCGCTTAAACCCCGTTCTCCCATCGTAACGTTTATGGGACACGTTGACCACGGTAAGACATCTTTATTGGATGCTATTCGTCGCACCAAAGTTGTTGAGTCAGAACACGGCGGCATCACGCAGCATATCGGTGCGTATGAAGTTAAATTACCTAAAGGAAAAATTACCTTTTTAGATACTCCGGGTCATGAGGCTTTTACAGCGATGCGGGCCCGTGGGGCGGTTGTAACAGATATTGTTGTTTTAGTTATAGCTGCTGACGACGGAGTTATGCCGCAGACGGTTGAGGCCTTAAATCATGCCAAGGCCGCCGGTGTGCCTATTATTGTGGCGATGAATAAGATCGATAAACCTCAGGTCAATGTGGATAAGTTAAAACGCCAGCTCAATGAAATGGGGTTGGTGCCTGAAGATTGGGGTGGAAAGACGATTACCGTTGGAGTTTCTGCCAAGACGGGCGCGGGCATTGATCGTCTTTTAGAAATGATTTTGTTGGAAGCGGAAATGCTGGAACTTAAAGCTCCTGTGGACCAGGAAGCCACGGGCATTGTCATCGAGGCAAAACTCAGCAAAGGCCGCGGTCCTGTGGCCACGATTTTGATCCAAAAAGGATTATTGCATCTAGGTGATTTTGTAATTGCAGGATGTCAGTCCGGACGTGTCCGTGCAATGACGAATGACTTAAGGCAGGCGATCTATGAGGCCGGTCCTTCGATGCCGGTTGAAATAACGGGTTTATCGGGTGTGCCTGAGGCTGGAGATAAAATTTATGTGGTTAATGATGAAAAAAAGGCGCGTGAGATCCTGGATCAAAAACAGGACGAGCAGAAACGCCAGCGCTTAGAGTCCAATTTAAAACGGACCCATTTGCATTTAGAAGATCTTTACGCGAAGATTAAGGAAGGTGCTGTTAAGGAGTTAAACATCATTTTAAAAGCCGATGTTCAGGGATCTTTGGAAGCCATTGAAGATTCCTTAAATAAGATCGGAACGAATGAAGTTAAAATCGTTATTATGCATAAAGGTGTTGGTCATATTAATACCTCAGACGTTGTTTTAGCTACGGCTTCGGACGCGATTATTATCGGATTTCATGTGGAGCCAGATGATTTGGCAAAAGACATGGTTCAAAAAGAGGGTATTGATATCAGGACCTATCGCGTGATTTATGAGATTGTCAATGATATGAAGGCCGCTCTTGAAGGGATGCTGGCACCCAGAATTAAGAAAAATTTTATGGGCCGCGTGGAAGTGCGTAAGGTTTTCAATCTGTCGAGATCAGGCATTGTCGCGGGTTCTTTTGTCCGTAAAGGCAGGATCGCGCGAGGCGCTCAGATTGTTCTTCTAAGGAATGGTGATCCTGTCTATGAGGGCAAGGTCGCGGCTCTAAAGAGATTTAAAGATGATGTCCGAGAAGTCCAGGAAGGTTTTGAATGCGGCGTGCAATTGGTCAATTTTACGAATATTCAAGAGGGTGATGTTATCGATGCGTTTGAATTAGAATCTATCGCACGAAAGCTGGAATAGATTTTAAAAAGAATAGATCAGGCAACAGGCATCAGGTAACAGGTATCGGGAAAAGAATAAGGCTTGCTGATCCTCGTTGCCCGATCCCTGAAAATACTATGACTAAAAAAAGAATTTTGAGTGGTATGCGGCCAACCGGCAGATTGCATTTAGGACATTTGGTTGGCGCTTTGAATAATTGGGTTCGTCTCCAGGAGGAATATGAATGTTTCTTTATGGTGGCGGATTGGCACGCGCTTATGAGCGAGTACGAAAATTCCAAAGCGCTCAAAGAATGCATTTACGATAATGTTGCCGATTGGCTGGCCGCAGGCTTGGACCCTGATAAGTCCACGCTGTTCATTCAGTCTGAGGTGCATGAACATCTAGATCTCTTTATGGCTTTTTCTGTGCTTGCGCCATTGGGATGGCTGGAACGTTGCCCGACCTATAAAGAGCAGATGCGTGAATTAAAAGATCGGCATATTTCAACATACGCCTTTTTGGGTTATCCGGTTTTACAGGCCGCGGATATCTGTCTTTATAAATCTCTTGTTGTGCCTGTGGGGGAAGACCAGTTGCCTCATTTGGAGTTGACACGTGAAATTGTCAGGAAGTTCAACGGATTGTATGGAGAGGTTTTTCCGGAACCCAAACCTTTGTTAACACAAATTCCTCGTTTGTCGGGTTTAGACGGCCGCAAGATGAGCAAGAGCTATAATAATTTTATCGCCCTTTCGGATGAGCCTGAAATGATCATGAAAAAAACACAGAGCATGTTTACGGATCCCAAAAGAATCCGTAAGACTGACGTTGGCCATCCAGAGGAGTGCAATGTTTTTGAGTATTATAAGATTTTTTCTCCAGAAGATAAAAATGAAGTCGCTCTTTGGTGTAAAAATGCCGAGCGCGGCTGCACGGAGTGCAAGAAGATATTAGGGGAACGTCTGGTAAAATTTTTAGGCCCCTTTCAGGCCCGACGAGAGGCATTTATC
Source organism: Candidatus Omnitrophota bacterium (assembly GCA_020052645.1). Lineage (GTDB taxonomy): Bacteria > Omnitrophota > Gorgyraeia > Velamenicoccales > Velamenicoccaceae > JAGVOQ01. The sequence continues at coordinate 6,001 of JAGVOQ010000010.1, read as the reverse complement.
GAAGATAAGAAAAAAATAACTTATATTTTGGAAAAAGGCCGCGCGCAAGCAAGCTGCGTGGCTTTAGAGACAATGAAAGAAGTCAGGCACGTCACAGGGATGGTAGCATGTCCTACAAAATAAAACTCGATATTTTTGAAGGCCCATTTGATCTTTTGCTTTACCTCATCAAAAAAAGCGAACTCAACGTTTACGATATCCCCATTACAACTATTCTGGAACAATATTTGCAATACTTAGAACTCATGCGGCTTTTGGATTTGAATATCGCAGGCGAATTTATCGTGATGGCCGCGACCCTGATGCAGATTAAATCCAAAATGCTCCTTCCTCAAGAAGTTAACCTTGCCGAAGAAATTTCTGACGATGAAAAAGATCCGCGCGCCGAACTTGTGAAGCGCCTTTTGGAATATAAGCAATTTAAGGAAGCGGCTGAACAGCTGCGTTTAAAAGAACGTGCCCGCCAGGATATTTTTAAAAGACCGCATACCTTGGATGAGACGGAAAACAATGAACCTTATTTTGAAGCAAGCCTCTTTGATCTTATCAATGCTTTTTCAAAAGCCATCAAGGATGTGCCCAAAGAGTTATTTTATGAAGTTATCAAGGATGAGTTCACCGTTGAGGGCAAGGTCCATGATCTCTTGCATATGCTCATGAACAAGAATCATGTTAAACTCACCCAATTATTTTCTCAGGCTCGCAATAAATTGGAAATGATCGTGACATTTTTGGCCGTGCTTGAATTGATCCGTCTGAAAGAAGTGTTGGTGGTCCAAAAATGTATTTTTGGTGATATTGAGGTTCTGCGCAACATGGATAATATCTCGCCTAAAAAACTCGCGGAGCCCGAAATACAGTCGGCTTAATTCTTGAATAAACGCTAAAAAAAGAGATGACGATGGAAGAAAAGTTTTTTCCTTTTGATAAAATTCCAATGGACGCCAAGGCATTGACGCAAAAAGCCGAAACGGATGAGGATGTTGTTTTAAATATTTCATTAAGGCCCGCCAATCTGCTTGAGTTTATCGGACAAAAGGATGTCGTAAATAATCTAAAAGTCGCTTTGACGGCAGCCAAACAAAGACAGGAGCCTTTAGAGCATGTTCTTTTATGCGGGCCGCCCGGTTTGGGAAAGACGTGTCTGGCGATGATCATCGCGCACGAGATGGGGACGAAGATTACGGCGACTTCAGGGCCGGCGATTGAACGCGCCGGGGACCTTATTGGTATATTAACAAATTTGGAAGCAGGCGATATTTTATTTATTGATGAGATCCATCGCCTTTCGAAGGTGGTGGAGGAATTTTTGTATCCGGCGATGGAAAATTGTCAGATTGATTTTGTTATAGATAAAGGGCCTTATGCGCGCACGATCAAATTCAATTTGAAGCGGTTTACGCTTGTCGGAGCTACGACCCGCAGCGGTCTTATTGGTGCGCCTTTGAGGTCGCGGTTTGGTATTTTACATCATTTCGATTTCTATGGCGAAGAAGATTTAAGTACGATCATTAAACGTTCAGCCGAGCTTTTAGGGATTAAGATAGACAGCGCCGGGGCTTTGGAAATCTCACGCCGGGCACGAGGGACACCAAGGATCGCCAATAGGCTCCTTCGGCGCGTGCGAGATTTTGCTCAAGTGAAAGCGAAAAACGAAATCACGCAAGAGATCGCGGATCAAGCATTAAAAAGTTTGGGGATCGATGCGCAAGGGTTGGATGAGGTGGACCGGCGTGTTTTAAAGACGCTCGTAGAGACCTATCAAGGGGGGCCGGTGGGTATTGAGACGTTAGCGGCAACGCTTAATGAGGAGCCTGATACGATTATCGATACGATTGAACCCTACCTTTTAAAAGCCGGATTTTTGAAGAGGACGTCGCGCGGCAGAGAAGCGACGCCGTTAACCTACCAACATTTTGGTCTGCGTACTTTATAACGCGTATTTCTTTTAAAAAAAATTCCAGTCAATTTTCTTAAAAAAATGATGAAGGTTTTGTTGCACATATGTTGCGGCCCCTGTGCCATTAGTCCTGTCAACGAGCTTAAGAGCGAGGGGTTTGAGGTGGAGGGATTTTTTTACAATCCCAATATACACCCTTATTCAGAGTATCAGAAAAGGATGGATGCTGTTTTAAGCGTTGGCAAACAGCTGGAGCTTGAGATCATTCATCATCGCTATGATTTGGAAGATTTTTTAAAAAACTTATCAAGCCTTAAAAGTAGAGATGAGCAGCATTTTTTTTGTTGGAAAAAACGATTGGAAGAAACAGCGCGTATGGCGGCGCACGAGGGGATCAAGAATTTTACGACGACTCTTTTGTCGAGCCCGTATCAGGACGTTGAAGCAATCAAGAGATTAGGGGATGAGGTCGCGTTAACTTTTGGCGTGACGTTTTTAGCAAGAGATTTCCGTAAAGGATTCCAAAAGTCTCACCAGATTTCTAAAGAGTGGGGGTTGTATCATCAGAATTACTGTGGGTGTCTATACTCGGAAAAAGAAAGTATCGAGCAAAGGGAGAAAAGAAAGTTGGCTCAACGATGAAAAAAAAATTAGATGCTTTTCGCGTTTTAAGGTTTGAAACAGGGTTGTATTTTTTAATGAGCGTGATTGTATTTTTCTTCAGTGTTTCTGTTTGTGCTTGTGCTCAATCGCCTTATCCTGAGCCTGAGGCCAGGGCATGGTTGAATAATGGCGAACGTGATATTTCTGGTTTTTTAAAGAGATTTGAAAATAAAAATTCCGTTGAGTTGTTTCTAAATAAACTCTGTTCCAATGGGGTCATTTATGTGGGCGTTGTATCTACTTTAGGTGAAGTGTCGGGGTTGAGAATTTATTTGCCCTTAAACCGCGAACGACGCGGCAATGTTTTTGATCTGGTGAATAAAAAATTGAGTCAATTCGGGTTTTCGACGGAAGAGGATAAAGGCCAAGATTTTTTAACGCTGTGGTTTTAAATAACTCACCTAATTCACCGAAGCTAGTGGTTAGTTGATCTTTGAAAAAATCGCTCACGGCTTCGCTTTAGGTCCAAGGAAGCGCTTCGCGACGCGTCAAATCCGGCTAAAAATGCACAACTCGCCCTTAAATAGGAACATTATGGAAACAGTTCAAACAGTGCATTTTTCGCTAGCGCGACGCCGGATTTTCCACTCTTCTTGGGCAGTCGCTACGCCATGAGCCATTTTTTCTTATGGGATGCCACCGACAAAGTCGGTGGTGATTCACTCAATAAAAAAGGAACAGGCATGCCGAAATTATTGATCGTCCTTGGCATTCTTCTGGTGATTGGTGGCTTATCGTGGAATTTTTTAACTAAAATTCCCTGGATTGGCCGCCTGCCGGGGGATATCTTTATTCAAAAGAAGAACTTTACATTTTATTTTCCTCTTGCGACTTCTCTTTTGATCAGTGCGGTGTTGTCGTTTTTTATTTTGATTTTATCGAAAAGGTGAACGGACGTGAATATTAAAAAATCGCTGATCTTTTTTTTAGGATGCTTGGTGGCGGCCCTCACGATGTCTCCCGGTTCTTTCGGAAAAGAACCTTTAAAAATCCGTGTCGCCATCGGTTGTGATTTGAAGGAAGTTTTTCTTTCCGTGAATGGGCCGTATGAAATTGTTGACGCCCGGACACGAGTTTCTCTTATGCATGGCCGTAAATTATCGACTTCAAAAGTAGCGGTCGTTCCTGACGGGTTGAAAATAAAGGATAAAATATTTTATACTGATGCCATAACGGTTATCCAGAAAAAATCGGCCTCATTGGTCGTCAACAATCGTTCTTATCGTGGGGATATTTCGATTTTTAAAGAAAGCGATAATAAGCTCTTGGTCGTTAATATCTTGGATCTCGAACCTTACGTTAAGGGTGTTTTGTATCATGAAATTTCTCCTAGGTGGCCTCTGGATGCGATCAAGGCCCAGGCGGTTGCGGTGCGAACGTATGCTATTTATCAGAAAGAAATGATGAAGTTGAAGAATTATGATCTAAAAGCCGATACGTCGTCTCAAGTGTACGGCGGTTCGTCTTCTGAGACGCATAAGACCAATCGTGCGGTTAATTTTACCTATGGCGAGATTTTAAATTATTCCGGCCGTGTTTTTCCGACATTTTTTCACGCGACGTGCGGAGGGACTACGGAGAACGCAGGTGAGCTGTGGAAATTTTCGAAAGAGCTGGAACCTTTAAAAGGAGGCCGGGTGTGTTCGTTTTGCTTAGAGTCTCCTCATTATTATTGGAAGGCGACAATGGATTTAAAAATGCTTGAAAGAAAATGTGCGGGTGTTTATAAAACAGACGCGGAATTAAAAAATATCGTTGTCGCGGAACGTAATGTTACGGGCCGCATACGCTTTCTTGAGCTGAAAAGTTCAGGGAATTCATCGTTTGTCATTTCTGCGAAAGATTTTAGGCAGTTGGTAGGGTCGGATGTTCTTCGCAGCACTAACTTTACTATTGGCATAGAATCCGGCCGTGTTGTTTTTACGGGCAAGGGATGGGGGCATGGTGTCGGGCTTTGCCAATGGGGAGCCTTCGGGATGTCCAAAAAGGGCTATGATTATAAGCAGATCTTAGAGTTTTATTATCCGGGTTCAGAGCTGATAAAGATCCAATAGGTTGATCCTTTGACGCAGAACCCCGCCCATGGGTGGGGTTTTTGCTTGAGGATTCTGCCCAAAGGGCGGTATGAAAGGGACCGCGGGGCTCAATATGACAAAGCTTTCCGATTTTGATTTTTTCTTGCCTCCTGAATCTATCGCTCAGTATCCGGCCCGACACCGCCAGGAATCGCGCCTCCTGATTTTAGATCGACACAAGAAAGTCATTCAACATCGACAATTCTATGATATAATTTCCTGTTTTCAGAAGGGGGATTTGCTGGTCTTAAATGATACTAAGGTACTTCCGGCGCGCTTGCAAGGTAGGCGTCAATCAGGGGGTCGCGTTGAAATCCTTCTTCTTCGTCCCAGCGGCAAAAAAAAATATTACGCGTTGATCAAGCCTTTGGGCCGGCTTAAAGTTGGCGAAGAGATTTTTTTAAAAGGTGGCTTTTCCTGCCGGCTCGTGGATGCGAAAGAAAAGATTGTGACGTTTCCTTCTGCGTCTGCGCTACGCGTCATGAAAAAGGTTGGGCTTATTCCGCTTCCGCCCTATATCCGCCGCTTGCCTTCGCAAGAGGACAAGCGCCGTTATCAGACGGTTTTTGCAAAAAGAGAAGGCGCGGTGGCGGCGCCCACAGCGGGCCTTCATTTTACGAGGAGCTTACTTAAAAAAATCTCAAAGATGGGCGTGCGCATAGCATTTTTGACGTTGCATGTGAATTACGCTACTTTTTCACCGGTGCGAGAAGAAAATTTAGCGAATCATCGCCTGTCTCCTGAGTTTTATGATATACCTAAATGGTCGGCCGCTTTGATCAGGGAAACGAAAAAAAATAATAAGAGAATTTTTGCGGTGGGGACAACCGTTGTTAAGACCCTTGAGACGTGCGCCGATGAAATTTTGAAAAGTGATTTTACGCCGCGTCATTTATCGGGGGCAAGCACGCTTTTTATTAAGCCGCCGTATTCTTTTCGTCTGGTGGATGCCATGATCACAAATTTTCATTTACCAAAAACCACGCTTTTGATGCTAGTATCGGCTTTTGCCGACAGGGAGCTTATTTTATCAACATACAATGAGGCCATAGAGAAAGGGTATCGCTTTTATAGTTACGGCGATGCGACGGTGATTTTATGAAATTGAACAAAAAGGTTTTTACATTTATTTTAATTCTTGCGTCTTGTGTTGCGGGGGCATATTTTAGATTCTATCCTAAAAATATGGCCGTCTTGAATGAGATCGCGACCCACCAGGTCCATGATCAGCAAGTGATTAAGCTTAAATCCTTGCTTTGTGAACAATATCCTAACACCTCTGTCTGCAGTGGCCCGGGAGTGCCTGTGCCGATTTATAAAAAATATTTAAAAGATTATAAAAAAGAAATCAACGCGGAAATCA
>JAGVOQ010000055.1 GCA_020052645.1 Candidatus Omnitrophota bacterium | reverse complement strand
TCACAAAATCAACTCCGCAGTTTACGCAGTAAATTTTAATCCGGCACACCTGGATGAAAATTTACAAGTGCCTAAGACCCTTCCCTTACACTCGGCCTAATCGGATTGGCCGGTATGCCGCTTTCTGCGGCATGTGGAACAGGCAAGGTCTATCCCTTCTGGGATAAACAAGGAGATGAATTTTGCTTCTATCGCTTCCGCAATTTTTTATGAGCGTACAATTTATGCCTGCCTGCCGGCAGGCAGGGAACTTTGTGAACATAAATTGTTTTACGCGAATTAATCCTTGACATTTACCTTCAAAAAATTATTTTTAGTAGATGTCAAGGGTAAGCTCCGACACATAACTTACGTCGCTCATACTCCGTAAGTTATGTCGTCTCTTACTACTTCCACAACTTCTGATACGTATAATAACTCTTTCTCAACTGGCGCAAAAACGGACTCAATTTTCCATCACCCTGGCCAGCTACGCCGAGCCACTCTTCATGCATATACCCGTCTTCAAAAGGCCCTACCCATAAACCTTTTGTATCATGAACACCCGGCTCATATCCTTTCCACCATTCATCGAGATATTCGAACAAAACACCGCCTACCGCGTTGCCGCTGCCATTTTCAAAAGCAGCGTTATCTTTAATATCCAGCCAGCAGCTTTCTAAATACTCACTCTGAGATTCATCAGCCGCTTCCTGGGTATAACAATACGCATAGGCTGGAGCGCCGTACTCGGTAACAAACGCAGGCCTATCCGCCAAACGCTTGACATTTCCCCAATAAGAACCAAATCCTTCTTTGCCACGGTAAACGTTAGCACCAAAAAGATCAACCTCAGGCGCATACTTAGCAAAACTGTCTAAAGACAACGTGTCGCCAGAAGCAAGGGCCACCGGATGATTGGAATCAAGTGACTTGATAAGTTTTGCCGCTTCATTAACAAATTTAAAAAAGCTATCGGGTTTCTTATCCGCGTTACAAGCCACACCGTACACATTTTCATTGCCCAATAACCACGTTAGCATAAATGGTTCATCTTTATACTCAAGCACCATATTCTTGACAGACTCGAGCATTTTTTTCTGATGTTCAGGATTATCGTAATCTGTCCCTTCTGCCCAACTAGCCCCTGACCCTAAGGCATATTTCCCTAAAAAATCGCCCATGATCACACGAATGCCATACTTATTATAAAGATCGCGCAAAAGCTCTTTCTTAATAGGAAACGGTTGATGATACAAACGAATCGTATTGACCCCCATGCGTTTCATAAGTTCAAAATCGCCGATCGCCGGTTCGTTGGCATCCTGAACATTATTCCCGTTCGCGTCCACAAAAGAATCATACGGTCCATCGCACTTGCCATTCTTATTAAAATCATATTCCATCCAACTCTTCTGAGTCCCGTCGTCAGGACTCTGCCCAACTTTCGTAACCGCGTACGTAATACCTTTAATAATATACGGCCTATTGTCCACAAGCATCTGCCAATCACCATTTTGATATTGGACAAAACGAACCTTGCCAGCCCCCAACTTTCTCTTGATCTTGGCCTGCATAAAACGTTTATCGATGAATTTCTTCATCTTATCGGTCAGGGTTTCAGGAATGTTATTCTTAAGAAGCCGGCCGGGGTTAACAATATAAATATCATTAGTAACACTGTTATCATAACCGTTTTCTACTGTTATCGAGGCATCTTCAAGACTCATATTGACCTGAGGATATTTTTTGCATAAATATTTAATTTTACTGATAGCCGCCGGCCCCACATACCAGGGCGTATGCCAATATGTCCACCCGATTGTGTTAGGAAAATGCACAATAACCGCGTAATAGGCCTTGATGGCATGTTTGATAAGGCCGGATTTCTCCAAAATAAGCCCGGTGTAAAACTGCCGCACACCCGGTGCTTCAGGCGCCAGGGCCCATTTCAAAAACGCCGCTTCTAAATCCGGGGTTGTCACAAAATCCCAATGGCTTCCATCGAGCCGTTTCGCTTTTTTCACTTCTTGCAACAACGGATCCCAACGCACGCTCGTCGTGTTAGGGTATATGCCTTCTCCCGCTGCCTCAGACAATCCTTCCTGATTTTTAATTATATACTTATAATCCTTGGTCCCAACGCCGGAAAATTCACCGTAATTGGCGTAATCGACAATTTCTTCTTTACCCGGGTCAAAAAGATCAATTTTTGTCGTTGGGATATGGCCGCACTTCTCGGCTTTAGGATCACGCCCTTCCATGCGATCAATACCTTCCTGAGCAACTTCTGCTAATTTATAATACCAGCCCCTCGGATCCCAGGCCTGCGCAAAAGAATAATCAGTAACAATCACACCAAAGGCCGCAATGGCTTCTTTTATTTTTCCGGCTTTTTTCAAGGCTTCGGCCTTAATGAACTGACACTGAGCCAAACCATTAAGAGCTTCATAAGCATTTATCTGTTCAGCAGGAGGGAATTCTTTAAGACCCTTCTGTTCTGCTCGGGCTCTGGCGCCAAAACGTGTCTTTGCTTCTTCAACAAAATTATCCACAACATCAAACTTGCCCTCATCCTTAGCTTGCCGTGCCAAAGAAATTAAATCCACTAAAGTTCGTTCTGCTGGCGGCGCGACAACGGCAAGAGTACCTTGAGGTGCTCCAACAGGCGCCTGAGCTACTGCCTCATCTATTGCCAACACTGTTTCATTTTGCGCCAAACAAATAACTGAAAAAAAGAAAATAGAAGATAGAGGATAGAGAATAGATAACAAAAATGAAGAGCTTTTTATTTTCTTTTTATTTGTCATGGAAATCCTTTTTAAAAACTTTTTTTAAAAAATTATTTTCTCTCGACTATTTTCTCTTTACTATTGTCTATCTTTAACCCTTCTTTTATAAGGAATTAAGAAGGTCCAACACTTTCTGTGTTGGTTTTAAATTGTTTTAACCTACGACGGCTCCAGCTGTGATGCCTTTAATAATAAACTTTTGCATCGCCAGATAAATAACAACAATGGGCAAGACCGTAATCGTCATACCGGCCATAAGTAAAGGATACTGCGTAATATGCTCTCCCTGGAAAACCATCAAACCTCTTTGGAGCGGCATAAGATCTTTTGAGGAAAGAATCAGGTTTGCCAAGATATATTCATTCCAAACGCTCAGCGCGTTATAGATCACGATCACGGCAATGGCGGGTTTGGCCAAAGGAATAGCCACATGACGCCAGATACCCATGCGCGTGCATCCGTCGATACGCGCCGCGTCTTCAAGCTCTTTAGGCATTTTGTCAAAAAAAGTTTTAAGCATATAAATACTCAAGGACAATCCCACGTTAATCATGCACAAAACATACGCGGTTCTTGGATAAAACTGATTTTCAATAAAATCTATAGAGCCAACCACAAATTGTTCAGGAAGAAATTTTAAAAGAAATGGTGACACTGTATTCAAGGTATTTAATAAAGCCTCTCTAACCGTATTGACCAAAACATACAAAGGAACGAAACTACCGGGTAGAGGAATCATCATGGCGCCCAAAAACATAAAAAAGAACAAGTTCTTCCCTGGAAAATTCATGCGCGAAAATGCGTACGCGGCCCAGGAAGAAACAATCACGATTCCAAACACAACGATCGTCGTGTAGAAAAGACTGTTTAAAAAATAAACGCCGAACCCACCTTTGGTCCACGCCAGATAAAAATTTTCCCAATGCATCGCGCGCGGGAAAAGACTCATGTCGGAAAAAACAGTGCTCTGCGTTTTAAGCGACGACCCGAGCATCCACAGTAAAGGAAAAACGCAGGTAATGGCCACTAAACCCAAAAAGAGATAAACAAAAAAACTAATCAGAGAATCGGTAATGGTGTATTTGTTGATGTTCATATTATATTCCTTATTATTTTCAGGGATCAGGTAACAGGGAACGGTTAACAGTAAAAACTAAAAATCTTTTGTTTGCTGATACCTGCTGCCTGATGCCTGTTGCCTGACTTACGCTTGTTTTAATTTTCTCGATATCCCAATCTGCGCAAAAGAAACCATCATCAAGATGACGCCAAACGTCAGCCCTTGAGCGCAGGCATAACCGAACATGGACGATCCCTGCATAGAAGCCAGGATCCTTGTGACAGGCACTTCCGTATGATACCCCGGCCCGCCGCCTGTCATGGACAAGATTAAAACAAATACCTGCATAGTTCCTAAAATCGTCAATATCGCCACCAGCACAAAAACGGGTATCATTAAAGGAATGGTCACATTCCTAAAACTCTGCCAGCTATTGGCACCATCCACCCGAGCAGCCTCATAAAGTTCACGCGGGATCGTCTGCAACCCTGCAAGTAAAATCATAAATCCCCAGCCGAAACCTTTCCAGCAATGAATAACAGCCACACACGTAAGAGCCGTTTGAGGATCTGAGAGCCAATTGCGGATAAGATCTTTCAATCCCATGGCGACAAGAGCATGATTCAGAAGGCCGTAATCTCCATCATAGATCCATCGCCAGATAAGACCCACAACAACCTCGGATAATACCGGTGGGATAAAAAAGATAACACGGAAAAAATTTCTTCCTTTAATCTGCCGGTCACACGCAAGAGCAAGCGCCAACGCCAAAATGTTCTGAAACGTAAGAGCGATAAGAGTGATATAGCCAGCGTTCCCCATGGCGCCCCACCAGATCTTATCCTGCATGATTTCTTTAAAATTCGCAAAGCCAACAAAAGTCATGGTCGGTGAAATACCATCCCACGCGTTATGACTCAACTGAAGCACTTTAAAAAACGGATAGATATAAAATATGGAAAAAATGATCAGGGCCGGCAAAACAAACGCGAACGATGAAAATGTTTTCTTCACGATATTAGCCAAAACAATAAAAAGAAGAGACAGCGTTACAAATGCGTAGATAACAACCCAAAAAATAGTCAAGGCGTGGAATTTTAGAAAAGCTGTTTCTAAAATAACGGCCAGCGACACCCCCATCAGAATCTTCGTTTTAGACGAAGCCTCATGAAGGAAATTATAAAGATTTTTAATATTTTCGCCGATAATGTTTAACATAATTTTTCAGGGATCAGGCATCCGGGATCGGGCATCAGAAAACTAAAAATTTTTTTATTGCCAGTCTCTGTTACCTGTTACCTGTTACCTGTTACCTGTTACCTGTTACCTGTTACCTG
>JAGVOQ010000006.1 GCA_020052645.1 Candidatus Omnitrophota bacterium | reverse complement strand
TTGTTTGTCTTACACTGACTCATTTCCCTGATAATAATACCTCGATCCAGCAATTCTTTAAAAATTCTTCCCGTACTGGCGTTGAATCGAATAAAGATAAAATTCCCTGCGCTCTTTTTAAACCAGATCCCGAGTTTTTCAAACGCCATATATAAAAATTTTTTTTCTTTAATGATTAATTTTTTACTTTTTTGCACAAAGGCATCGTCATCCAATGCATGTTCAGCAGCGACCTGGGCTAGGTGATTCACGTTAAAGGGCTGACGGATGCGTTCAGCGTATTTGATAAAATCTTCCGAGGCGATCATAGTGCCAACGCGCAATCCCGCAAGACCATAGATTTTTGAAAATGTTCTTAAAATAATAATGTTCATTGAATTAATCTTTCCCAAAAGCTTTGGAAAATCCTTCTCTTCGACATATTCCGTATAAGCTTCATCAAACACGACTAAAACATGCTCAGGCAACCCTTCTAAAAATTCCGTCACTTCACAAGCATTGACATAGGTCCCTGTCGGATTATTGGGATTGGCGATAAAGATAACCCGTGTGTTCGGCGTAATGGCTTCTTTGATCTTTTTTAAATCGTACGTGAAATCATTTAAGGGTATTGTTTTAACTGTATAGCCGTTGATAGTTCCGCAGATTTTGTATTCAACAAAAGTTACGTCAGCGGTAAGGATCTCTTGCCCGGGTTCTTTAATCGTCTTCAAAATGATGTCAATCAGTTCATCAGAACCGTTACCGAACATAAGATTTTTTTCATTTATTTTAAGTTTTTGCGCTAGTTTTTTCTTAAGATAAAAACAAGTCCCTTCAGGGTAATAAGAGACCTCTTTAAGGACTTTGCGAATTGCTTTGATCGCTTTAGGCGATGGCCCTAAGGGATTCTCGTTAGAAGCAAGCTTAATGACGTCTTTGATGCCTAGCTCGCGCTGGACCTCCTGGATAGGTTTTCCTGGTTTATAAGCCTCGATATTATTGATATCTGATCTAATGAATTTTGGATTCATATTTTAAACACCTTTATTCTTTACTCTCCTAATGGATAAGAGCCTAAAACTTTTAAAAATTTACACTTCACATCTAATTCTTCCAAGGCCTTTTTAATGTTTTTGCTTTTAATATGCCCTAGCATATCAACAAAGAAATAATAATCCCAAGCTCGTTTCTTGCAAGGACGGGATTCGATTTTTGTTAAGTTAATTTTATATTTCTTAAAAGGAACCAACATGTCATGAAGAGCACCGACACTGTCTTTAATAGAAAACATGATCGACGTTTTGTCTCGTCCCGTTGGTTCCGTGTCAAATTTTCCAACGACAAGGAATCTTGTGATGTTATGGGGGCTATCTTCAATTTCGCGGGCAATGACATTCAAATGATATTCTTTTGAAGCCCACAAAGAGGCGATACAAGCAGCATTCTTTTCTTTTTCGGCGATCTGGGCCGCTTGAGCCGTGCTGGCCACTTCGACCAAATCCACTTTTGGCAGATTGGATTCAAGCCAAATTCGACACTGGCCAAAAACCTGATCTTTCGAATAAATCCTTTTAATATCTTCTTTTTTGCATTTTGCCAATAAATTATGCGCCACGTCCAACATGATCTGTGAGCATATTTTTAAATCAGAATCAACCAACATATCCAAGGTATGAGAAACTGCGCCCTCGATTGAGTTCTCGATCGGGATGACACCGTAATCGGCATTGTCTTTTTCCACCTCAGCGAAACAATCGCTGATATTTTTACAAGATAGATACATAACCGAGGTGCCAAATTTTTTTAAAGCAGCCAAATGAGTGAATGTGGCTTGGGGACCCAAAAACGCAATAACAAGAGATTTTTCCAACGCTAACGATGCTGACATAATCTCTCTGTAGATCGCGGCCAAGGCCTCCTTGCTCAAGGGGCCATTATTGACCGTATTAAGCCGGTTTAAAATTTCCTGCTCGCGCGCGGGGACATAAATTGATTTCTTAAGCTTGTTTTTTAAAGCTCCAATTTCTAAAATTCTTTTGGCCCTTGTATTCAAAAGGCCAACAATCTTTTCATCAATTCCGTCAATTGTCTTACGCAGGTTTTTGATTTTCATTAGCTTCTCCCTCTGAAGGTGTCGCCGCCGCGGCGTTTAATGTCGCTTCTTCATCTTTTGTCAGAGGCGTGATAGCCCCTTCACCACTCGCAAGATTAATATTTAAATCAAGGTCACTCGGTACAAAATCTTCGATCTTCGGCAGTTCGTCCAGTGATTTTAAACCAAAATAATCCATAAATTGACGGGTTGTTCCGTAAACAAAAGGCCTGCCGATAACTTCTTTGCGTCCGACGATCCTGATCAAGCCTTTTTCCGTTAAGCTTTTAACAACGCCGTCCACGTTGACGCCGCGGATCGCTTCGATGTCTACTCGTGTCACTGGTTGTTTATAAGCAACGATGGCCAGTGTCTCCAAAGAAGGACCGCTAAGTTTTTCCGTATGTTTGATCTTATAGAATTTTTTTATTATTTCCGCGCTTTCACAAGCTGTTACCATATGAAAACCACCCGCCATTTCAACAATACGGATGCCGCTTAAGCGCCCCTCATATTCTTTTTTTAAAATTTCGATAATATCACGGATCTGAGCGGTTTCAAGATTCTCAAATATTTTTTTTAAGTCATCCAGCAATAAAGGTTTTTCGCTTATAAAAATCAGCGACTCAATAGTGGATTTAATCTGTTCCGATTCCAAATTTTGATCCATGCAACGCCCCTTTTACCTCGTTAGAGATAGCCGCTGACTTTAGTTGGCGGTTATCCCGTGATAAAGCCGACAATGGTTTAAGACATTAGTCAGCGCAAACCGTTAGAGAACGAAGTTCTCTAACGGGGTTTACTTTTTTATCTTTTGTTTATAAACAGTGTTCAATAATTCTTCAACGCTCGCTAAATGCGGATGTCTTTTTAAGGCTTCCTGAACCATTTCCTTAGCCTCTGTTTTTTTGTATTGAAGCTGCATTAAAACATCGATAGCTTCTTCAATAAAATCTTTTTTCAAAGCTGTCTCTTGTCCTAGAGTTCCTTCGTCTTGGATCAGTCCAAAGCGCCCGATTTTTCCCTGAAGTTTAGCAATGATCTCTTTTGCGCGCTGTGGCCCGATACCTGGCAATGAACGAAGGAGTTCGACATCGGCTTCATCGATCGCTTTCGCAATCGAAGAAATCGGGATGTTCAGCGCCCTTAAAGCTGCTTTAGGCCCAATACCTGAGACTGTAATAAATATCTCAAAAAATTCTTTTTCGATTTCGTTTAAAAAACCAATTAAAACCGGAATACTGCGTGATGGCTCTAAAACATGATAATGATATGTGACCAAACGCAAAGTTCCATCTTCAGTTAAATGCTCATTCACGCGCTCCAGATTAATGATCGGGAGAAAAATTTCATAAGAGAACCCGTTGTTTTCCAAAATAACGGATTGCTTTCTTTTTTCTACTAGTTTTCCACAGATTTGTGCGATCATAAGAGCCTTCTTCCAAAGCTTATTTTACAAAATTGACACGCATGATGTACGCGTGCGCGATAGCCAGAGAAATAGCATCTGTTGTATCAGCAGGACCAAAAAAATCGTTTTTTGTTTCAAATGTATGTTCGATCATTTTCTGCATCTGTAATTTAGACGCATGGCCAGATCCGGTCAATATCTTCTTAACCCTTGTGGCTGAATACTCAAAAAAAGATACTTTTTTTTGTTCAGCCAGCATACAGATAACGCCGCGCGCATGTCCCAAGAGCGAAGCCGTCACTGGATGCTTGTAATGACTATAGAGCTTCTCTAGCACGAGGACTTCAGGCTTATATTTATCCAATATATCTGATAAAGAAGCGTAAATTTTTGCCAAACGTTTAGGCAACCCATCTTTGACATCTGTCTTAATATGGCCGGCCTCTTTAAGAATAAATCCATGAGCCTTTGTATCGATAAGTCCATATCCTGTTATATTCAAACCAGGGTCGATGCCAAGAATAAGCATTTATTTATTCTGCTTCAGGTTCTGTTTCGATCAACTCATCCGGAATATCAAAATTAGCGTAAACATGCTGGATGTCTTCATGCTCTTCAAGGCAATCCATTAAAGAAAGAATGGCATTCGCCGTAGCTTTATCTGAAATTTTAATTGTTGTTGTCGGAAGCATCGTTGGCTCTGCGGAAATAATAGGGATCTTATTGTCAGAAAGCGCCTTCTTTACTTTTTCTAAGTCCGTTGTTTGCATCGTTATTTCATAAATTTTGTCATCACTTTGTAAATCTTCAGCGCCTGCGTCTAAAACAATAGGCATCAGTTTATCTTCTTCAACAATACTCTTTTCTATTGTGATATAGCCTTTTTTTTGAAAGAGAAAACTGACCGAACCGGCTGAAGCCATGTTGGCGCCTTTTTTTGACATCATGTTGCGCAATTCCGCGGTTGTCCTGTTCTTATTATCCGTGACAACTTCAATAAAAAGCGCGATACCTCCCGGACCATATCCTTCATAGCTTGACTCCTCGTACGTGATACCAGGAAGTTCACCGGTGCCTCTTTTAACGGCCTTATCGATATTATCCGATGGCATATTGGATTCTTTGGCCTTCTGGATCGCCGTGCGCAGACGAATGTTCGTATCCGTATTACCGCCTCCCGAGCGTGCCGCTGCGGTAAGCTCTTTAATCAATTTCGTAAAAAGCTGACCGCGTTTGGCATCAATCGCCGCTTTTTTATGTTTGATACTCGCCCACTTAGAATGACCTGACATGTGTTAACCCCTTTCGTTATCTTTACTTAAGTATTCATTTATACCCCGCGGCCTCTAAACCGCACCTTTTCAAAGGGCACGCCTGCCTGCCGATAGGCCTGAATGGTTGTGGTCGCCCTGCCCATGGCAGGACTTCCTATACTCACATTAAGGTTGGCCGCTTGGGCATTCCGCCTTAAAGGAACCTTAGGGTTTTTGGCCTTAGGTGGGCTCCATTTTTATATCGATTTTCCTTTAAAACGATAATGATAAAATAAGAACTCTTCCAAAATAGACCTATAAGCCGAGTTTTGTATCCCCGCTGCTTCGATTTCGAAGCAAATCGACGGGGACGATAGCCATTTCTCTTGTCTTGAAAGTTGCCTTTCAGGATCTAGCAGCCAACCCATCCCAACAATTTTTAAGCGGACCGCTCTATTCTCCGCCACTATTTTAATAGCGGAGACGTTGAGATCTACTTGGCATTACTCTGCGCAGAGATTACCGCGTTTCACCCCCTCGACTCGTGCTCAGCTTTCGCTTAAGCATTTGCTCGGGGCAAGCTCCTTTAGGAACCTGTCCTGAGCAAGCTCTGCTTTTAAGCAGAGCGCGTCGAAGGACTCGTCTCTGTGGCTCTCATAAAAAACCATCAGGTTTTTTATGACCCCGCCATGCGGCGGGGTTTCCTGCATACCATTGATTATTAATGGCATGCGGCGGTTTTTAGCCGCTGCGCTGTCCTTTAGAGCTCGGACTTTCCTTCCCAATGATTCATCAGGATAGCTATCCGGTCTATTTTGGATGTGAATTTTTTTTAATAGCAAGGCGTGCCAACTTATCCGCGCCTTTATTTTTTTCTCTCGGGATCTGATATAAACTGAAATTTTCAAAACCGCGCCGCAATACTTGAGCCTGATCGTATAGATTTTTTAAATTCTCGTTTTTAACCTTATAAGCCCCATTCATCTGGCGGCACAACAATTCACTGTCTGAATAAATCCGCACAGACTTTATCTTCATGGCATTCGCTTCCTGCAATGCAACCACAAGGGCCGTATATTCAGCGATATTGTTAGTCTGTGATCCGATGTATTTTGATATGTTTTTTACGGGTTCTTCCCCATGCGAAAAAACAATGCCGATACTTGCATCTCCGGGGTTACCCGAACAAGCCCCATCAATATAAATATCTAATTCTTTATAAGTTGACATCTTCTTCCAGATAAAGAATTCTAGCGCATATCCCGCAGGTGATTAAGCGGTCGTACATTTTAATTTCATTTACCACCTGATGAGGAACGGTCATATGACAACCAAAGCAAGAATTATCTTTAACTTTTACGAGAGCCAAACCGTCTTTTCCATGAAGGATATGCTCATATTGTTTTAAAATCATCTTATCAACCGAATCTGTCAATATTTTACGCTTGCCCGTTAAATCGACGATTTGTCCATCAATTTCTTTGATACGGTTGTTGTAAATATTTTTCTTTTCGTTAAACTTTTTCTCTTCGTTGACAAGGTTGTTTTTTTCAGATTCTATTTCTTTCTTGGCTGCGTCAATTACATCCATGAGCTTTAGAATATCTTCTTCAATCAAAGACATGTCCGCTTTAAATCCTTCGATTTCAGTAAGCTTAGCCTGGTATTCTTTGTTGGTTTTAAGCAGGCTCATCTGCCCTTGAGCTTTTTTTACTGCTTCTTCTTTTCCGGCGAGCTCACCCTCTTTATCTTTCTGTTTTAAAATCGACTTTTGCTTACTGTCTTCCAAAGATTTAAGCATCATCTTTTTTGATTCAAATTCGCTTACGATTGCATCCAAGATTTTCGGGCATTCTATCTTTTCTTTTGAAAGCGCAAAGATTTTAACATCAATATTTTGAAGTTGAACTAACTTGCTGATTTCGTCTTTGATGCTTGGCTTTGTCACTTCACCCTTCTTTCTTTAGAACGTTTTGTTCAAATAGCATAAATTGTTAGTTTTCAAATTATGGGCGCAGAAGGACTTGAACCTTCGACCTCTGCCATGTGAGGGCAGCACTCTAACCAACTGAGCTATGCGCCCTGTAAAATGTCTTTTAAAACATCACAGGGCTGGCACGTGATTGCAATAGCAATTTTACGTGCCGCCCTAAAAAAACAATTAACAATGAAGAATTTCCACCGCAGGCGAATCAGCCTTCGGCTGAAAAAATGAACAATTAAAAGAGAAGACGAAACCAAATTTCTTTAAAAACAATTGTTAATTCTTAATTGCTTTTTATGGGCCCACGAGCCTGCCTGCCGGCAGGCAGGGACTCAAACCCACGGACCATCGCTCCTCGTAAACTCGTCGCTCTCCTAGGCGTCCCCGCTGATTCGTTTTGCATTCGCAAATCAAATCAAAACGACGGGGACTGTTACCCAAAAACTTGGGGAAATATTTTCCCCAAACCCCTTTTTTGGTCCGGGACAGATAATTTAAATAATGGGCCCACGAGGACTTGAACCCCGGACCAAGTGATTATGAGTCACCTGCTCTGACCGACTGAGCTATGGGCCCCAAGCGTAAGTTTTCGAGCTTTAAAAACTCTTTAAAGTCAAGCAAACATTATACATAGAACCTAAATAATAATCAATAATTTTATTGAACGAGAATGAAGGGGTTAACTGATGGGATTTTAAGCAGAATTGCCTCTTAAAACGTCTCGAGTGGGTGAATCGGACACTATAAAATACCTTCCATTAAATCCAAGTTTAACTTAGGAGTTCGTTTTCTTGATGGATTATCCGCGTGGCGGATTTTTGATCAATTCGGCAAGTAAATACTGGTTTTCTTCTGACACAAAATTAAAAAAACCGCCAAATTCATATAACGACAAGGAGTCATCGTTATTTCTATTCATAGTGACACAACGGGCCACTTCCACAACAGTCTCTATTGCATAGGCCGGCTCCTGGTCGTTCAATTTGATATTAAGGGCCAACTGAGATCCTTGAGCCAAAGGAAGATACGTCTCAAAACAGATGCCGTTCATGCTGATATTTTTTATCTTTGTTTTGACAGAATACGGATAAAGATAGTATTCAGCATCCAGCCCAATTTTGCTCCGGCAATAACGTCTGCGGCTGGGGCCGCTGTATGAACCGGAATGAATATAAGAATTCGCTTTCACATCATCGCGCAAAACTGAATCATCTTGAAATCGATCCAAATTGACCTGAGAGATATGAAGTGCATAATATCTTTTCAAAGCATTTTGAATTTCCTGGCGGGAACTGACAAAAACAATAATTTCACATCCGCTCATCTGACGCAATACGTCGACGACACCTTTATTTAAGGGGTCAGCCATAACAACTGTCAAAAGTTTGTCGCTTTTTTCAATTGGGATAACGCAATAATCTCTTAGGAATTTTGGCGGAATAGCGCCTATAGCAGCTTCAGATATAGAATAAGAATCTAGAGGAATGTAACAATAACCGTATTGGCAGGTTAAGCATGTCGTTAAATCAGCATCTTTGAGAAAACCACATTCTATCAGATGTTGGCTTAGATAGCCACCTTCCAAATGCTGTTTTTTTAGGCATATTTGCAGCTGACTTTCGGTAACGAGCTGCTTACTCATTAAAACTGAGCCTAAGTCAATGTCTGTGTTGAAAGTCATTCTTCACCTCATGAATATGCAAATAGCTTTAATACCCTCCCTTAAGCTCTGGGTAACAATAACTTATACTTATAGCGATCCGCATAAAGTATAACATATAAAATATAAATTTTAAAGATGGCGTGATTAGGCAAAATTTGCTTAAAAATTGATGTTAAAAAACAAAGAAATATTCAATAAAACCCAAAAACAAATGCAAAACTTGCTGTTTTTGTATCAGTATTTAAAGGCACTTTCTTGAAAACTCCCGCAT
>JAGVOQ010000034.1 GCA_020052645.1 Candidatus Omnitrophota bacterium | reverse complement strand
TGGTGGAATTGGCAGACACATACGTTTGAGGGGCGTATGCCGTAAGGCGTAAGGGTTCGACCCCCTTTCCCGGCACTAAATTAAAACGAAGCTGCTTCTTTTAACTGGGGAGCAGTTTTTTTATGTCTCCTTGCTAATTGTTGGCTACCGGCCGGGGATCGAAGTAAAGTAAAAATACCTGGATATGGCTTCGTTTCCCGGCACTATATTGAAACAATAGCTGTCTTCTGAATAGGGAGGCAGCTTTTTTATTTGCCAAAGTCGAACCCTTACGCCATTAAGGTTAGGTTCGCGACTGAACGAAGTGAAGGAGTTCCGAGCGAAGTGAGGGGCCCCTTTCCCTCGCAGATACTTAAAGAATCATCTCGGGGATCGAAGTAAAGTAAAAATACCTGGATTAGGGCTTCGTTTCCCGGCACTAAATTAAAACGAAGCTGCTTCTTTTAACTGGGGAGCAGTTTTTTTATGTCTCCTTGCTAATTGTTGGCTACCGGCCGGGGAATAAAGATTAGAAGATAGAAAATAGAGGATAGAAGTTAGAAGGGCGAAAGAGAAAAAAAGAAATATAGTTGAAATTCATTGAAATAAATGGAAATAAAAGAGCTATAGGCTCAGAGGCTGAAGGACGAGAGACGAAGGACGAAAGACGAGGGACGAGAGGACGAAGGACAAAAAAGCGAAAGATTGATTAAAAAAAGATACAGGATGGAAGAGAGAAGGGCGAAAAATCAGTTTGCGAGTTACGAGTTGGCGAGTTGCGAGTCAGAAAAGATTTAGATTTAAGGCTTAAAGCTTTTGGGTAAACCCCGTTAGAGAACAAAGTTCTCTAACGGGGTAAACTTTATACTGTTTCAACGCGTTTGTCTTTGACAAAGCTGGAACGCTCGATACGCTTGGCTGCTTCTTTGAGCTCGGCACCAATTTCGCCGATTTGCGCCACGTGTGTTAAAACTCGTTTTTCATTAGTGACGATACCTATGGAAACAGAGAGCAAGCCGAATTTTTGTTCAACGCCTTTTCGGTCTTTTCCGATGATGAAGCCTGCGGTCCTGTCGGATTCGTTATAAAAACTTGGTGAAACTTTTTCAAATTCTTCAATAATTTTTGCACAGATGCCTTCGACTTTATCCGGGGTTGTCACAATGACAAAATCATCTCCTCCGATGTGACCGATAAAATCAGCTGGGTTGCCGAGTTCTTGGGTTGAGCGGATGAGGAGCCGGGCTGTTTCCCGGATGACTTCGTCCCCATGTTGGAAGCCATGCGTATCGTTGTAAACTTTAAATTTATCCAGATCAGCATAGGCAACTGCGAACAACGTCTTTGCGTCGATGCGCGCCTGTAGTTCTCCTAAGATAGAGACGTTGCCGGGGAGCCTTGTCAGGGGATTGGCATCCAAGTCTTGTTCTGTGCGGCGCAGAGTCATACGTATGCGCGCCAACAGTTCCTGAGGTTCGAAAGGTTTGACCATGTAGTCATCGGCGCCAGCGTTGATGCCTGAGACTTTGTCGGTGACGTCGCTTTTTCCTGTAAGCATGATGATGGGCATGTGTCGCATCAGGATATCTTTTTTGACGATCGAGCAGAGAGTGGGGCCGTCCATCTTCGGCATTTTGTAATCGACAATGACCAAATTCGGGATTTTGCTTCTGATCAGCGCTAGTCCTTCTTCGCCGTTCTCAGCGTCATATATCTCGTAACCCTCTTCGCTCAAGGTTATTTTTAAAACGTCCCGGATATCAGGATCATCGTCGATAATAACTATTTTCGATTTAGTCACGGAGCGCCCCTTTGATCTGTTTGACTAAATCGTCTGCGGAAAACGGTTTGGTGAGATATTTAGCTACCCCAAGGGTGAGGCCGTGTTTTTTGTCATCTTCGGTGATGTAAGTCCCCGTCAATACCACAATAGGGATATCGAAAGTTTTTTTATCCTCTTTTAATAATTTTATGACTTCAAAACCATTCATACCCGGCATGTTAATGTCTAAAAGGATCAGGTCGATTTCTTTGGCCTTTGCTTTTTCTAAAGCTTCGGGCCCGCTGTAAGCTTTTTCCGCTATGAGATTATTGTCTTTAAGACATATCGAGATAATGTCGACGATATCGGGATCATCATCGACCACTAGGATGTTTTTCTTGATATTTTTACTCTCAATTTTTTCTAAAATTTTTCTTACTGTTTGGACAAGTTCGTCTTGACGGAAAGGCTTGGAGATATAATCTAAGATTCCCTGGCGGAATTGAGAATCATGGGCCAACACGGAAAGAATGATGATGGGGATGTGTTGAGTGTTAGGGTCATCTTTTAAATGTTTTGCGACTTCAAAACCGTTGATGCCGGGCATCATGATATCCAAGACGACCAAATCCGGTTTTTCCGTCTGAACTTTCAGTATGGCCTCTTGCCCATTGCAGGCTTCAATAATTTCGTATCCTTCTTCTGCAAGGTAAAGGCGTACGACTTCTCGAATATCAGGCTCGTCATCTACAACTAAAATTTTTTTCTTCATAATAGCTTTTCTCCTTTTTGATTAAGGGTATTTTTAAAAATAATAACGCACCATAAATAGTTTAACATAAAATTCACGCTTTGGGCAGCGTGAAGGAAAAAGTGGAACCTTTATTCAGTTGGCTAGATACGGTTAATTTCCCTTTATGGGCTTCGACGATATATTTGACCAAAGATAGCCCTAGGCCCGTTCCTTTGACTTTTGTATTGACGTCGTTATCCACGCGGTAGAATTCTTCGAATATTTTATCTAAATCTTTTTCGGGGATGCCGAGGCCTGTGTCGCTGACTGATATCTGGACCATTTCTGGATTTATTGTCTTCGCCCGGACAGTGATGCGGCCGTCGTTTGGCGTGAATTTAATAGCATTGCCGACTAGGTTAATAAAAACTCGTTCGATCTGGGTTTTATCGGCGCAAACAGCCGGGCAGTCGGAAGCGATGTCAGTTGCCCATTCAATATTTTTATCTTTCATGGGTGGCGCCAACATGTCCCCCAAGGCATCGACGAGATTTTTTATGTTCAACGGCTCAAGCCTTAATTCCTGGCGGCCGGATTCGATACGGGAAATATCCAAGAGGTTGTTGATGAGTTGTGTGAGATTGTCCGAGTGGAGATTGATTTTTTCAACTCTTTCCTTAGCCGCTTGCGGCAATTCTCCGAGTTTTCCGGCGGCAACGATGGAGGCATAACCCTTGATAGAAGTTAAGGGGGTGCGTAGTTCATGAGAAACGGCTGAGATAAAGTCGGATTTTCTTTTGCTTATGATTTTAATTTCTGCAAGCGCTGAGGTCAGTTCTTTGGTGCGCTGTTGGATTTTTAATTCTAATTCTTGATGAGAGTGCCATGTTTCTTCGAAAAGCTTGGCATTTTCCAGGGCCTGTCCGATTTGGCTGGCCAACACATAAACAAGGTCCTTGTCTCCTTCAGTCAGATTCGCGTAGGAGGATTCACAGCCAAAAATCATAGCGCCCAAGACGCCGTTTTTCTGTAAGATCGGCGCGCATATAAAAGAAGCTAATTCCAGGGCGTGCAGGAATTCCGGGATCTCTTTTATTGTTTTATCGGTATCTAAAGAAGAGAAAATAGTGTTTCTGCGGAAAATTTTATCGACGATCAAAGGGTGTTGCATCATTTTTTGAACGATGTGGCCGGCTTCTTCTATTGTATAACCGACACTTAGTTTGATAGAAAGATTATTTTTTTCATCTTTGATGAATGCAATCGCCCTGTCAAAACCGAGCTCGGTTAAATGTTTTTCGTCGATTTTTCTAAAGATTTCTTCTTCGTCTAAAGTAGTTGAGATCATGCGGGTAAGTTTTTGTAAGGTCACGAGCCCGGCAATTTTTTTATCCAATTCTTCCTGGGCGCGATGAAGCTCGAGGTCTGTCTGAACGATCAGTTTGGCCTGGCCGTCCAATTCATCAAAAGCCCTTTGTAGTTTTTTTAGTTCGTCTTTGAGGTTTTTATTTTTTTCACTGATGAAAATAATAGTAATGACCAAGCTGATAAAGCCTAAAATGCCGAAGAGACCGGCAAAATTAATAATTGTTTCAAAAATCGTCGGTTCTTTAAGTATGTTAGACACGGGCATGGGGTTCTCCAATGGCTAAGATGGCCACTGTTTCATTGTGGAAATACGTTTCTCCGTAATGCTCCAAAGATTTTAAGGGTGCTTGCTCACCATAAGAGCAGATGCCCAGGATAGGGATATCTCCCAACACATCTTTTATACGTGATAACTCTTGTTCTGTCAATCGCCCTAAAAGTTTGTTCCTTGAAATGGATTCGAAGACTATCGCGCCTTTAATAGGACGGTCGGCGAGGCTGTCTTTGGCTTCTTGGGCCGCCTGGGTCGCGGCTTCCAGCGCCCATTCTTTCGTACCCATCATAAGACGTACATCGTCGCCCTGGTTGGCGTCTCCTTGGCAAACGAGGCCTCCGTCGGCATCAATCCTTAATGAGTTTCTTAAGAGGTATTCTGATTCTCCTGGGACATAGAGGCCTAAGGGGTAATAGATGCTCATGCGGACCAGGCTTTTTTCAATCTCTTCTCTTGATTTTTCGAAGTAATCCATATAGATCGAAACGGCAGGGCGGTTTTCAATTTTTTTTATGACATTGCCTTTGGCTTCGGTGATCGAATGAGGACGGCCCAACGGTTTCCATCCATGGCGCAACCCTATCCCAAAGAAGTTTTCTCCTGAAAAAATAGCCCCGATCAGGCCATGGGTAAAAATTTCATTATTATAATATTGGTGGGTTTTTGAAAATGTCAGATTATCGGCGCTTGAGCCCCCGAAAATTGGAAAGCTTAAGCCCACGACATCTTTGATGCCGCGCAAGAGCTCGGAACTATTTTCTAAAAGCCCGTCACAGAAAATAAGCGCTAATTCTCTTTGGGGCGACTGCAGATTTTTAAGGGCCATGCGGGCGAATTCATCGCCGGACATGCGCGCGCCCTTGGCAGAAATATCTGCTATGGCCCCGCAGCCGAATTTTATTTTTTCCGAATAACTCAAAAGCATGATGCCGACGCCATATTTCATGACGCTTTTGGAAGATATGAGCCCTGCGCCGGAGCACCCAAGGGTTTTAACAGGGCCGAGCGTGTAGTTGACGCCTTCCAGCAGTCTTTTGTCAGCGAAATGTATAGTTGAGAATAAAAGGGCGAGATCGATTTTTTTGGAGTGATGGATTTGATGCCAAGCAAGATTAGCGGCTTCAGAGGCCGCTAAAAATGGATCTTTTTTCTCGCTTATTCCAACTCCAACGAATAGACTCATTGATTTAGTTTGAGGTTATGCATTAAGGTAAAAATAACTTAAAAAGAGGTGGGTGTCAATGGAAATGAACAATTAAAAATGAAAAATTAACAATTAAGGGCAAGGGCTAAAGCTGATTATTAGGTTACGGGAAGTTGCTTAAGGTTACGTAAAGTTTCTTAAAGTTACAGAAAAGCAACTTTAAGCAACCTAAAGAAACCTCAAGGAACATTAAGGAACCTTAAAAAGATGATTGGAACCGTACAAACAAAAGCCACGGTTTAATCGGGGAGAACCCTAAATTAAAAAAGGACCCGAAAAAATGGGTCTAGAAAGTTAAGATGATTCTCTCAACCGATTTCACTCGCCCTTTTGAGGCTCGTGGAACCAATGTTTCCATCTTCACGACATCAGAGCTAACGCTTGTCAACATTGGTTGGAACCGTACAAACAAAAGCCACGGTTTAATCGGGGAGAACCCTAAATTAAAAAAGGACCCGAAAAAATGGGTCCTTTTTTAATTTAGCGTCCCCAACCGGATTTGAACCGGTGTCGCAAGCTTGAAAAGCTCGTGTCCTAGGCCAGACTAGACGATGGGGACGAATCTCTGTTTAATTTATCAACTACCCGAATAGAAACCGGGTAGACTATCCGCCGAATCAATTTTTGATTCGGCGAGACCTCGCCTTTTCATCTTCAGCGAAAAGGCGGGGACGATGGGGACGAAGATATCTTGTATTATGTTAAGTGCGAAAAATTCTACCTATGAATGAGACGGTTGTCAAGCAATTTATATCGTATTATTCTTATGTGAAAACAGTTGACGGGGGCTGTTTGTGTATATAATATATACTATTAAGTTGTTAATTAAAGAGAAGTGCGCAAAGTTTTGGCTTGCGCGCTTTGCAAGTTGGATATGGGTTTTTTACCCCGTTAGAGAAAGCCGCCGACTAAAGTCGGCGGTTATCCAGTGATAAAGCCGACGGTGGTTTAAGACATCAGTTGAGCGCAAACCGTTAGAGAACGAAGTTCTCTAACGGGGTTTACTATTTTCCCGGAGTTGATTAATGTCAGAACAAGGGGCACAGGTTTTAGTTATAGAAGTCGAAAAGGAGTCTGTTGAAACGTTAAAGACTGTGCTGGGTGCATCTGGGCACAGCGTTAATGTAGCGTCCTCTGCAAAAGAGGGTCTTCAGATGCTCAAGGACATTCATTGCGCCGTCGCGATCACGGAGCTTCGCATGTTGGACATGAGCGGCCTGGAACTTGTGCGCGCTATCCGTAACCTTGATCCTCATATCAGCGTTATTGTTGTCGCTCCCTACCTTTTTATTAATTCCGCGGTCGAGGCCATGGAAGAAGGGGCGTTTGGCTATATTACGAAACCTTTTAATCCTAGTGAGATTCGAATTGTTGTTGAGCATGCTTACGAACGCTATCTTTTGATTGATGAGGCCAGTAAGAAATCTTATTATCACAGCCTTTCAATTTTGGATGCTTTGACAGGTGTCTACAACCATCGTTATTTTCATGAAGCTCTTGATAAAGAAGTGGCCCGTGCAAAACGTTACCCTCAGCACTTCTGCCTCGCGATGATTGATATTGACGATTTTAAAAAATATAACGATGAAAATGGCCATTTGGCTGGCGATGAGTTGCTGCGCAATCTTACAAATCTTTTTGTTCGTTCCGTCCGTAACGTGGATACAGTTTTTCGTTATGGAGGCGAGGAATTCGTTATCATGATGGTTGAGACGAATAAAAAAGGCGCACTTTTGGCTTGCGAGAGGATTTTGAACTTAGTGCGATTGAGTTTGCCAACGACCGTGAGCATGGGGATCGCCGATTTTCCGCAAGACGCGACGGAAAAAGAGATTTTTATTGATAAGGCTGATAAGGCGTTGTATCAAGCTAAAAATGCAGGGAAAAATAAGATCTGTTTAGCCTAAGTGTTGTAAACTTTTATCCTCGACGCACAACGTCACCGCTAACGTCATGAGGAACTTTCCAAAGACTTCTTTTTCTACCAAAAATAACCCGGATATTTTTTTAAAAAACTAAAGGCCTCTAGGTTTAAATTATGCCCACATACACTTATTTAGCTATGAAGAATGCCAGCGAGAGTGTCGAAGGCATTTTGGTGGCTAACGATGAAAAGACTGCGTCTGACCAAATCGTCCGAATGGGGCTGACGCCGATTAGAGTGGTCCCTTTGTTGGCGAAAGAAAATAAACCGGTACAGATGTTTTTTTCTGTTCAAAAAACTTTGTCCCGTCAAAATTTGACGCGAAGCGATTTGGCTCTTTTTACCCGTCAGATCAGGAGCCTCATGCGGGCCCGGGTGGATTTGCTTAAAGCCTTAAGCATTCTTGCGGGCCAGGCGGATAAACAAAAATTAAAAAAATTGCTTTTAGACATGCATACTTTGGTAAAAAACGGCGCTTCGTTTTCCGATTCTTTAGCGCGACATAGCCGTTTTTTTCCTGCTGTCTATGTTGATTTGATCAGAAGCGCGGAGGCTTCGGGTCGCCTGGAAGATGTTTTGGAAGAACTGGATAACTTTTTAACAAAAGAAGAAGAATTTAGGACGCATGTTTACACCGCTTTGGCATATCCTTTATTCATCGTGATCGTCGGCATTTGCGTTGTTTTTGTCCTGTTTTCTTATGTGATCCCACAACTGAGTTCACTGTTCGCGGATTTCGAAAATAAACTGCCCCTACCGACTCAAATTATGATAGCGGTGGGTTCTTTTTTTCAAGCGTGGTGGGGTGTCCTTTTGGCCGGGATAGGTCTTTTGATCTTTTGGGTTATCCAAATGTCGAACAATCCGAAAGGCCGTGTTCGTCTGGATTGGATCCGGCTGCGGATTCCTATTCTGGGGCCTCTTGAAATGAAGCAATCTTTACTAAGATTTTGCCGCACGCTTTCATTGTTGATTAAAAGCGGGCTGCCGATATATCAGGCTTTGCAAATTTCCGTCCCTACATTGGAAAATGCGATTTTTGTCCGGGAATTGGAAATTGTTAAGAGGGAAGTTATTGAAGGTGTTTCATTGGCCTCAAGCATAAAAAAAGTTTCTTTTTTCCCTGTCTACGTTACTCAGATGATCGCTGTCGGTGAAGAGGGCGGGAGGCTCGACAGTGTTCTTGATGAAGTGGCTAATTTTTATGCTCAGGAAGTGAGCGCGACGTTAAAGATTATCACTTCACTTCTTGAGCCGGCTATAATTTTGGTATTGGGAATTATTTTAGGCGGCGTTGTTTTGGCGATGTTATTACCGATATTTCAGATCAATATGTTGGTGCAGTAATCCAAGTGTGGATTTTTGGATTAATTTTGCAAAGAAAATCCCTTGTTATAGGCAAAAATGACTCCTTGTTTAACCCAGAAAGGGTAGGCCTACCCAATTCCACATAAGGGTAGGGCCTAAACGCTTGGTAATTTTCACGCCATCACGCTTGGGCATGAAAATTACTGAGCAAACTGCGGAGTTCATTTTGAGAAGAAGGAACACCTTAAATATACAAAATGAAGGAGCTTGTTATGAAAAAGAAAAATGGGTTTACCCCGTTTGAGACAATGTTAAGTTTTTTATTAAACAAAAACGGAAAAATATCGAAGCGAGCTGTTGATAAAACGGGTGCAGGTCATGGACGGTCGCCTGAAGGCGACCTGTCTCTAACGGGGTTTACTTTGATTGAGATTATGTTGGTCGTCATTATTTTAGGTGTTCTGGCGGCGATGGTGGTTCCGCGTCTTGTCGGCCGTTCTGAAGAAGCCAGAAAATCTGTGGCTAAAACAGACATTGAATCTGGCTTGGCGTTGTCCCTGGATTTGTATGAAACGGATTCAGGCGCTTATCCGGAAAGCCTTGGTGATCTTTTGAAGTCACCGTCTAATTCTGAAAATTGGAAAGGACCTTATTTAAAAAAGAAGCCTGTGGATCCTTGGGGGCATGCCTATGTTTATAAATATCCAGGGACTCATAATACGGACGGGTATGATTTGTTGTCTATGGGTAAAGATGGAGTTGAGGGCACGGCGGACGATGTTACCAATTGGCAGGAAGATTAATGATTTTTAATCGAGACGCAGAAATCCCCGGCTTTAGCCCGTGGAATGAATGGTGTTGTGCATTTTCTGCTCAGGAGGAAGCCCCGGACTTTAGTCCGGGGAACTTCACTTTTTCTAGTTGCCGCGCACGTGGTTTTGTCTTTGTTGAACTCTTGGTAGCTGTTGTGGTTATCGCGGTGGGGATGGTGGCTGTTCTTGGCGCGCTCAATCAGTGTCTTGCGATCCACGTCAATGCCGAAAAAGAGATCGCGGCCAATTACGTTTTAAATAATATTATCAGGGATTTTGATGTCTGCAAATGGGGCACGCCCGACGAGAGATGTGTGAGGATGCTCGGCGCCGCTGCGGAGGGCTTTAATTTAACTCGGACTGTTTCTGATGTAGCGGCTGATTTCGGAGCAGATAATACCTTAATTCAGGACAATTTCTTTCAGGAGGAATTCCGATTAACCTGGAAACAGGGGAAGTTGTCGCGGGACATCTCTTACGTTCGCTATGTTCAAAGAAAGAAAAAATAGCCGGGGTTTTGCCCCGTCAGAGACAACGCAGAGCTTATTAATGAACAAAAGCGCAAGAGTTTTAAGTCAGGGTATTGGCAAAATATCATTGCGCTATAAACGGCCGCCTAAAGGCGGCCTGTCTCTAACGGGGTTTACTTTTATCGAAATGATGGTGGTCGCGGTTTTGACAGCGATCATCGGCCTCGGTCTGACCTCGACGTTCCAGGCCGGCATGAATGTGTGGAAGAGGGTCTCAAGCCCCCGCTACGCCCATCGCAAGGCTGTTCTTGAACTCGAGCGCCTATTTAAAGAATTAAGGTCTGTTTATTTTTATATACCTCTTAAATTTTTTGGACAAGAAGACCGCATCATCTTTGTCAATGTAGGCGACAATCAAATTTATCACATCCAGTATTATTATTCTCAGAAAGATAAGTGTATGTATCGAAGCCGGCGGACGAAGCAGGAGGTTGTTCGTAAGGTTGAACCGGTCTTGCGTAAAATTATTACAGGAGTTAAAAGTTTTTCTTTCAGTTATGAGGGGGTTTATTTTACTCGCCAAGGACCGGTTTATTGGAAAGGGTCCTATTGGAAAACACGCTGGGGGATCCCAAGGGCTGTGCGTGTTGTTTTGACTTTAGAAGATGGAAGCCGTTTTGAAAAAAATGTCTTACTTCCTATTGCCAACAGTGGTTTCTGGGCTCGCTAAGGCGAGGCGAAGAAAGAGCGGGGCTATTCTTTTTTTGGCCATCGCCGCGATTTCTGTTTTGTCGATTTTGGCTGTCGGGACAGCCAGGGGCGTCCTGCATGAACAGAAGTTGGCCCGGCGGGTTACAGAAGCGAATGTTTCTTATTATGCCGCTTCATCTGTCGCGCACGCGATGAAGTTTATCTTTGCTTCTAAAAAAACACCCGGGGCTGTTTCTTTGGATGATTTGCGTAGCTGCACGGTTGCCATGGGGAATGTTTCTGTGCGTGTTCGTTTTTACGATGAACAGGGCAAAATCAATATTTTTGTCCCACGGTCTCCTGATGTGCTTAAGCGGCTGCCGGGATTAGAATTTCGGCCGAAGCTTGTTAAGGCGATACAGTCTATGCCTCGGGTTCCTACTTCTGTTAAAGAAGACCTTCTTTTGTGTAAAGGCATGACGTTTGAAATTTATAATCAATTAAAAGATCGAGTGACGGTATTCGGTTTAGGGGGTGTCAATATGAATACCGCGTCTCGTGATACGCTTGAGATGTTAGGAGTTGATCCTGAGTTAATCTCACGGATTATCAGTCTTAGAGAACATATAAAGCCCGAGGATTTGGTTAAAGCACTTGAGTCTTCTATTCTGAGTGCTTCAGAAAAGGCGGCCTTAGGGCTTTGGATTGGTTTTGGCAGACTTAAAATTGAGACAGGGTATGTCTCTATGGAAATGGATGTTGTGAGCAAGGAGCGCGAGCTTCATTCGTATGCGCTTGTTTTGACTACATACCCACCAGGGTTGATTATTTCATGGCGCGAACACTAACTTTAAAAGGGTAGTGTTTTGTGAGATAATTGAAGCAAGTGAATTTTTCAAGACAGGTCTTTAATCGAAGCTCAGAAATCCTTGGAGGATAATTCAAAAGTAACCGAAGCTGCATTTTGATTAAAAACCCATGAGCTATTATAAAATTTTAGGTCTTGATAAAGAACCGTTTTCCACCAGCCCTGACCCTGAATTCTTTTATCAATCTCAGGAACATCAGGCCGCGCTGACAAGGCTTTTGATAGAGATCCGTCTGCGTCGGGGTTTGAGCGTTATTTTGGGCGATGTGGGAACAGGCAAGACGACGTTATCACGTAAATTATTCCAGATGCTAAAGGAGCGTCCGGACACGGAATTTTTTATGATTTTAGATCCGACCTATGAGACAGAAGAAGTGTTTTTGGATTCTTTGCTTCGGACTTTTCAGCTTCAATTGGATAAAACTCAACCGACTCTTTTAGACATGAAGGAGACGATCAAGAAATATCTTTTTCAAAAAGGCATCCAGGAAAATAAAACCATTATCTTGCTTATTGATGAGGCGCAGAAATTAAACCAGGCATCTTTGGAAGTTTTGAGGGTCCTTTTGAATTATGAGACAAACGAATTTAAACTTTTGCAGCTGGTTCTTTTGGCTCAGCTGGAACTTTTGCCGAAAATCCGTGAAATGAAAAATCTGATGGACCGCATCAGCATGAAATATATCATCAATCCTTTGGATGATGTCGAAACAAAAGAAATGATTGAATTCCGCGTACGGCAGGCAGGTTATCGACAGAGGCATCCTCTTTTTAATGAGGACGCTTTAAGTGAAATTTATCAGTACACCCAGGGTTATCCCCGACGGATAGCGATGTTGTGCCATCAAGCATTAAAAGCGCTCGTCATGAATAACAAAACGGTTGTTGATCGGGATATTGTACGTGACGTTGTTGCGCAAGAAGTGATCTGAAAGTCAGTTAACGAGTTGGTGCGTTCAACGAGCTTAAAGGATGGTTTTAAAAATATGGTGAAAGAGACGCCGGAAGAAAAACTTTTGAGGATCATTGAATCTACGCGGCCTGATGGTAAGCCGCTTGAACCTCATCGCGCGCCTTTAGGCGATCGGGATGTTTTTAAACAAGAAATCAAGGCTGCTTCTGTTGCTTTTTTTAAAAGTAAAACGTTTTTAGGGATCGTTGTCGGTCTGGCCGTGATTGGAGGGGTTGTTATTCTCAAGGGTTATTTTAGTAAACCGGTTCTATTGTCTTTGCCGGAATTAAAATCAAAAGATATTGTTTCTGTGATGCCTAAAGAGGTAAAATCGTCTACGCCGGCGCCTGAAGAAAAGTTCGCTCCCGTTGTCCCAAAAGCCGTGGAGCCGATCATTGAAATAAAATCAGAAGTTTTTCCGGTTCAGCCGGCGGTTACGATTGCAAGCTTGATAAAAAATTTTCGCATGGTTGGGATCATCTGGTCGAACGCGCCGCAGGTGATGATCGAGGATGTTTCTGAGCGCAGGACGTACCTGTTGAACCAAGGCAATATGTTAAAAGGTGTTGTGGTAAAAGAAATCTTGAAGGATAGGGTTGTTTTAAGTTATGATAATCAGGAAACTGAGCTGCGTTAACTAATGTTTTCTGGTAACCAGGCATGAAAGGAAAAATGATCCTTGAGGGATTAAGCCCGATAAACCGAAAATCTAAAAACCTAAGGGGCCGTTCATGGATGTTAAAGTTTTATGTTCTGTGTTTTTTATTTGTCACGCCTCTTTGTGCGCTGAATGCGCAAGAAGAAGGCGATGATTTTTTGAGTACGACTTCTCCTGTTGCAACAACTTCTGCTTCTAACGCTATTTCTGTCACTCCTGCGGGTCAAGGCCGTATTTCCTTGGACTTGAAAGGCGTTGATATCATTGAGCTCTTAAAAATTCTCTCCATGAAGATGGACATGAATATTGTCCCGACCAAAGAAGTGATGGGTCGTGTGAATGTATTTTTGAATAACGTGACTTTCGAAGACGCCTTAGACATTATCCTTATTAATAATGGGCTGGCTGCTGTTAAAGAGAAAAACATTACGACAGTAATGCCGCTAAAAGTTTATGTCGAGACGTATGGCCAGCGATACAAGGAAACGCGCAAGGTTCGCGTATTCGAGCTTAAGACCGCATCTCCTAAAGATGTGGCGCATGCCCTTGAGCAACTCAAGAGCAATATCGGGAAAGTGATCGTGGATGAATCTTCCGGGACAGTGATCCTTGTTGATGTACCGTCGTCTTTGGATCTTATGGAAAGAGCTTTAAAGACGCTGGATTCTCCCAAAGATGCTCAGATATTTTCTCTTAAATACGCGAAGGCGCAGGATGTTGAGAAGCAATTGGGTAAGGTTTTTACTCCCGGGGCAAGCCAGGTTGAAGTAGATGTGCGCACGAATAAAATGGCGGTGAGCGATCTTCCGGATAAGATGAAAAATATTAGGAAGATGATTGAGGCTTTTGATGTTGAGCCCAAAGAGGTCTTGATCGAAACACAGATCGTCCAAGTGGAGTATAAGGGCCAATTTCCGGTTGTAGGTTTAACGGATCAAGGGGCAATGAGCGTAGGGACCATGTCAGGGAATGAATTTGGCCCTGTGATGCAGGAGCTCAATCGATTGGCCAAAACAAATGTTTTGTCTCGTCCGAGAATCGTTGTGGTAAGCGGCGAGGAGGGGAATATCCTTATAGGTTCCAGGGAGGCTTATTTTTCTCAGACGCAAACTCTTTCCAGCGGCACGACGGTGACCGCCGAGGCCATAAACTATATGGATGTTGGCATCAAACTTAACGTGAAGCCTACGGTGGTTGAGGATGGTTATGTTTTAATGAGGATACGGCCAGAGGTCAGCTCTATCCAGGGTTATGCTGTTTCGCCCTTAGGGTCGAAGATTCCTCTTTTGTTAACGTCGCGGGCGGATACAACGGTCAAAGTTAAGAATAATGCAATCGTCATGATCGTTGGATTCATGAAAGATGAAGGGCAGAAGAAGAAACAACCGTCACCTTTCTGGGGCCACATTCCTTTATTGGGTAAGCTTTTTAATCAAGGCGTTGTTGAGAAGAAAAAGACGGAACTCGCGATATTCTTGACGCCGCACATTATTACCGGCGACGCTGAAAAAGTAGATGCTGAAAGAGAACAAGTAAAAGTACGTGGTGTCTTAACCAAGCAGATTAAAGAAAAGATAGAATAGACAACTCATGCCTTCTTTGGATAAAAAAATTTTGGGTTTGATCGGCGGAATTTTGACCGTGCTTCTCGTTGTTGTCGGTCTTAGATACAGCGCTGAGGTGCGAAAGAATAGATTGTTATTGGCAGAGAATCAAAAGACGGTTGCTTCCGTCGAAGAGGAGGTTCAAAAGCTTCAAAAAACTCTTTCAGAAACACGCGAAAGAAATATAATCGACTCAAAAAAAATCTCTTCTCAATTCGAACAGTGTCTCAAAGAGAGATCCGGCGTTTCGACCGAACTTGAAGCGACAAAAAAGCTTTTAGAGAATGAACGCAACGGGGTTGAAGTGGCTAATGTTTCCGCCAGTAAGTTGCGCGATGAAGTGATAAGGCTCGAAAGAAAAAATCAAGAAGACGTCGCCGACGTAGAAAAAAGCCTGAAAAAGAAAGTCCGCAATTATGAGGCGCGCATTCTTTCTTTGGAAGCGGCCCTGGAAAAGGCGCAGAAGAAGCTAAAAAACGAAGCCGAGCGCTATCATTACAATTTGGGCGTCATTTATTCCCAGCAGAAAGAATTTGATTCAGCGGTGACCGAATTCAGGACTGTCCTTGGCTACAATCCGAAAAATGCCCAAGCCCACTACAATCTCGGCATTATTTACGATGACTATTTTAAAGATAAGAAAAATGCCTCTGTTCATTATCATAGTTTTTTAGACTTAGGCCCTAAGCCGGAAGATGCTGAAGCTGTTCGTGAATGGCTGATAAATCTTGATAAATAGGAAAGAGGCTGATATAGAAAATGGTGTTTGCTCCCATTTCTTATAAGGGGTGGGACAAATTTCGTAATCCAAAAGGGATAGTCCTTCCTAATTCCTTATAGAGGAAGGGGCTAGGGAAGAGAAACCATTGTAAGAGGCTACGTTAAGGAGAGATCCCTTGTCTAAGCACCTCAAAAATTTTCTTTAGGATAATTTTTGGGTAGACTGCGGGATTGATTTTGTAAAGTAAAAGTACCTTTAGTATGCAAAATCAAAGAAACCATTTTATAGGCAAAGTTAAAATAGCGGAATAACTCCTGGCTCTTCGCGCTTGTAAATTTTCTTGCCAGCACAATTGGGCAGAAAATTTACTAAGCAGGCTGCGGAGTTAACGCAGGAAGCGTAGTCCTTCCTAATTCTAAATAAAGGAAGGGACTAACTTTGAAGGGAAGAAAAACCATTATATAGGCAAAGTTAAGGAGGTTTTGATGAACAGCAGGAAAAAGTCTTTTTTAGCGTTGTGTTTTTTTTGTGTGGCGTCTCTTGCGGTTTTGGGTTGTGAATCCACAGGGGAGAATACCAAGCGTGGTGCCATCGGAGGGGCTTTGTTAGGTTCTATTGCCGGCGGCGTCATCGGTCATCAAAGCGGCCATGGTGTTGCAGGCGCTCTGATCGGAGGAGGCGTGGGTGCTATCGGGGGAGGTCTTATCGGTGATAAGATTGATGCCCGCAGTAAAGATCAAATCCTGACCAGCGGTGAAAAACTTGGTATCTCAGATGTGATTGTTTTGGCTAAATCAGGTATCGGGGATGACGCTATTGTTGATAAGATAGCCAAAACAGGCTCAGTATATAATCTTTCTGTCGAAGAAATTGAAGCGCTGCGCAAAGAAGGCGTCTCCAGCCGTGTCTTAAACTATATGCTGAACACGACGAAGAAATAATACTTGACAAATAATGTCAAGTATTGTATCTTGATAACGGGTGAGAAAAAATGGAATAAGTCCTTTACAGCAGTTCTTTATGCTGTAAAGCAACTAAGGAGGAATGGTATGAGAGGCAGATCGCGTTATTTCTTAAGGGCTATTGCCCACTGTAAAGAGGGTTGTAGTCGTAGCTCCCGGGTGAGAGCCTAAACCGCCCCCTGTTTTTTAAACAGGTTTTAAGCATTTGCCCCGTTGGTAAAAAGAGATCATTTTTCTATTGCTAACGGGGCCTTTTATTTTTATAATAGGCTATATGTTTTTATCCAGGGGATAGTCCTTCCTGGTTCCGAATAAAGGAAGGGACTTATCCAGGGGATAGTCCTTCCTGTTACCACATAAAGGAAGGGACTTATCCAGAGGTGATAGTCCTGTCTGGTACATATAAAGGTAGGGCTTTGTCAGTAGGCTAATCTAAGTGAGGTCAAATTTATGTGCGGCATCGTAGGGTATATAGGGCAAGAAGAAGCAATTCCGATTTTATTAACGGGGTTGAAGAGACTGGAATACCGCGGTTATGATTCAGCGGGTATTGCGACCGTAAGTCATGCCAAAATAGAAGTCCGTAAAATTCCAGGAAAAATCCATAATCTTGAGGATGTTATAAAAAAACATCCTGTTTCTTTTTCAACTTGCGGCATTGCGCATACACGTTGGGCCACACATGGGGCACCGACCCAAGAAAATGCGCATCCTCACGTTAGCTGTGATAAGAAAATCACTATTGTCCACAATGGTATCATTGAAAATTATCTTAAGCTTAAAACCCTGCTGATCAAAGAAGGCCATCGTTTTGTTTCCCAGACTGATACCGAAGTGTTGGCGCACTTGGTAGAGAAATATTACAAGGGAGATTTAAAGAAGGCTGTGACTGAGGCTTTAAAAAAGACGGAAGGCAGTTATGCGATCGCTGTTCTTTCGACGGAAGAGCCGGATAGGATTGTGGTCGCCCGCCAGGACAGCCCTTTGATTATTGCCGAAGGCAAAAGCGGTAGCTTTGCTGCTTCTGACGTGCCGGCGATCTTAGAACATTGTAAGCGCGTGGTATATCTTAAAGATGGTCAGGTGGCGGTGCTTGAAAAAGATCATATCGAGGTTTGGGATTTGAACGGTAAAAAAGTCTCTGTGAAATTTGAGCACATTCATATGGATGCGGAAAGCGCCCAGAAAGGCGGCTTTGATCATTTTATGCTCAAAGAAATTCATGAGCAGCCGGCTGTGGCCAAAAAGCTTTTGTCCAGTGGTTTAAAAGAATTAAAGACCTTCCGATTTCCGAAAAAAATAGACAATATTGTTATCGTGGCTTGTGGTACTGCGTATCACGCGGGCCTGGTTGGTAAATATATCCTTGAAAGTTTATGTGGCCTGCCGGTTTGGGTTGATTTTTCATCGGAATTTCGGTACCGCAATCCTCTGGTGACGAAAGATACGCTTTTGATAGCCGTGAGCCAATCCGGAGAGACGGCTGATACGCTGGCAGCCGTGCGAGAGGCCAAGAAGAAAGGCGCCTCGGTTGTTTCTATCTGCAATGTTGTCGGTTCAAGCCTTACGCGTGAATCGAATTTTGTCTTTTATACTTTAGCGGGCCCTGAGATCGGCGTGGCATCAACGAAGGCTTACACAGCGCAACTTCTCATGTTTTATATGCTAGGTTTGGAGTTTTCCCGTAGCCGACGGACCATTTCTTTAGGTGCTTACACGCGTGCGTTTAAGATTTTGAATCGGGTCCCTGCGCTGCAATTAGAAATTTTAAAATCCAAAAGCGCGATAGAAGCGATTGCTCAAAGGCATCATCATGTGGGAAGTTTTCTTTTTTTAGGCAGGAATGTTAATTTTCCTTCGGCGCTTGAAGGCGCATTAAAATTAAAAGAAATTTCCTATATACCGGCGGAAGGTTATGCAGCGGGTGAGATGAAGCATGGCCCCATCGCGTTGATCGACGAATATCGGGCGGTTGTCTGCATCGCCGTTTCTTCAAAGATTTATGACAAGATGATTTCAAATATCCAGGAGATAAAGGCGCGCTCAGGAAAGCTTATCGCCATCGCAACGATTGGCGATAAAACTATTAAAACCCACGTTTCAGAAATTATTTCTATACCATCTATCGATGAATTTTTCTCGCCTCTTTTGGTCGCTTTGCCGCTTCAACTGTTGGCATATTATATCGCAGTCGCGCGCGGCTGCCACGTAGACCAACCGCGCAATTTGGCAAAATCAGTAACAGTAGAATAGAATTTGAAATAAATAGAAATATGTTGAAATAGATGGAAATTAGTTGAAGAGACAACATGTTTCGCTCTGTCCGCCGGAGTACCAGGTGGACGAGCTTGTTTCGCGCAGGATTTTTCGCTTAATTTCACTTTAATTTTTTATGCTTTACATCGTCTCAACCCCTATCGGCAATCTCGGCGATATTACATATCGCGCCGTCGAAATTTTAAAAAACGTTGATGTAATTGCCTGCGAAGATACGCGTAAAACCAGAATTCTTACTCAGCATTATCAAATCCGAACCCCTTTAACCAGCTACTATGAGTACAATAAGGCCGCTAAAGGCGATTATCTTCTAAAGCTTTTGAAAGAAGGCAAGAATGTTGCGCTTGTCTCGGATGCCGGAACCCCCGGCATCAGTGATCCGGGATACACCCTTATAAGATCGGCCCTAGAAGCCGGTTACGAGATTGTTTCTATCCCAGGACCGACGGCGCTCATCAGCGCGTTATCCATCAGCGGTTTTGCGACACACCGCTTTGTCTTTGAAGGTTTCCTGCCGGCTAAAAGAGGGGCCCGCAAAAAAAGACTAAAAGAATTGAAAGACCATAAAGAAGAAACCGTTGTCCTGTATGAGTCTCCACACCGAATTTTAAAAACTCTTGAAGATGTTCATGAGGTTTTTGGGAATTGTCCGATTGCTTTGGCACGAGAAATTACGAAAAAATTCGAAGAGGTCGTGCGCGGAGATTGCACGAGTGTGCTGGAATGTTTGAAAAAAACAAAACCCAGAGGAGAATTTGTCGTCATTCTTTAAATCTTATCGATGAAAGACAAAAAGTCCAATTCTAAGGAATTTTTGTGCGTGTTCCTCTTAAGTTCTTTTCCTCTTATCCCTGCGTTTTTTTCTGTTCTTAAATTAAGCTACATCAATTATACGAATTGCTCGGATGTATTTTTTTATTTGGATATCGCCAAAAATATTGCGCAAGGGCGTGGCCTTGTCACTTCATTCAACTATTATTGTTATTGGCCAGGTATTTTTTTCCCCGCTTTAAAATTTGTGCACATCGGCTTTCCATTGTTTCTGTCTCCTTATTTCCTTTTTTTTAAATCCATTGAACCGCTCTTTTTTCTAAATTTCATTATTGGTTTTATTAATTCCGTCTTAATTTATAAAATAGTCAAAAGGCTTTATGGGGATAAGACATTGGCTTTTTGGAGCGTTATTCTGGTTGCGTCGACCGTATCGTGGCAGTTGACGGTTTTTAGGATTTTGACTGAGCCTTTAAGCCTTTTCTTTGTCCTTTTAAGCCTCTGGCTGTTTTTTCCCTGTCTCGAGGTTCGCCCAACCAATGATATTTTGAAGAAAAATACGCTTTTGATTGGAGGTTTGTTAAGTTTAAGTTTTTTTGTCCGTTCGGCGGCGCTCTTTATCCCGCTTGTTTTCTTTTTCTCTTATGTCTTTAGCCAAAAGAGTGGAAAAATCAAGGTTGCACAAAGCCTGCCTTTTTTGATTCTGCCTTATGGGGTTATTTTTATTTACGGGATAATGGTTTTTTTAAAATTTCATTCGTTTCCGTTGCAGTACCCACTGGCTTTTAAAAATTTTTACCTCGCCACATATTCCTGCGGAGGAGGTTTTTCTCCCAACGCTCCTGTGTGTCGACCCGCTTGTCTTGAGCTCGCTATTTTTAAAAACATTAGTAATAATTTTTTGACAGAGGCAAAAATCCTTTTTTGCATGTTGCGTCTGTTGCTATTATTTTCCATCTTCAAGGTTATAAAGATTTTTATGAAGAGGGAGCCCGTTGAATTCATCTTCGCGGGTTTGAGCGCTTGTCAGATTTTGATAACGCCTTTTTTGTATTTTTATGTATCTTTAAGCGAGTTTGAATGGACGCGCTTTCTTCTTATGCCTATGATATTTTTGATGATTTTGGGCATTAAGGGCTTCCGTGAATTTTGTTCTAATTATTTTCCAAAGACCAAGAATATTTTATTTATCAGCGTTCTTTCTATTATTTTGTTATCGAATTTTTATCAATCGGTTCAGGTTTTAACAGCTTATGCCCAAGAGGCAAAAAAAGGGATCAAAGAGCAGGAGTTAAAATCGCTTAGGGCATGGGTGAGCCGCCAGACTAAAAATCTGGATTTAATCGCGGCTACGGATTATATTTTAAGCAATGTTGATTTAGACAGGCCTGTAGTGAGTATTCCAACGTCGCGCCTTTTAACAAAAACTAATCTTGAAAATTTCATAACTATTTATAAGCCAAAGGTTTTCGTCTTTGAAGATACGCTGCATATTCAGGATGTTTTAACGGCTCTTGGTTGTAGCTTTGAAAAGAATGACGGTCGCGAAAGTCGAATTTTGATCTATAGAAGTTCATTTTAAGAGCATTCTTATCAAGGAGGGAAATGACCTTGACAAAGCGTGTTCCGTATGTTATATTTCAAAAAATACCTTTAAGCTGGTTCAGCGAAACCGGCAAGGATAATTTACATGAAACTATGTACTCTTAAAAAAATTATTGATACCCGCGAATCTTGCGCGGGTATTTTTTTATGTGACGGCACAGCTTACGGAAGTCGCTGTTTTTGGCGGGTGACGTAAGCTATTTGCCGGAACTTATCCAGCGCTTATTTTTCTAATAAGTTGGGAGAAAGATTTAAAAGATTGAGCCTGAGCACTAAACTAATGATTCAGAAGTAAGGTATGGCGGAAAAATAAGTGCTGGGTTTTCCCGCCATGATTTTAAGATTAAAGACGGGATCCCGCCAAAGATGCTGAAAAAAGAGGCGGGAAATTCGCGCAAATGACCACTGTCACAAAAAACGTTCCTAAGTCATGCGCTCATTAAAGGGAGTTGATCATGCTGATGAAAGAAAAGTCGAGGATTATGGATAAGGATGGTCTTGTGCGCACATTGACACGCATGGCCCATGAGATCTTAGAAAAAAACAAAGGGACAGAAGGTCTTGTGATCGTGGGTGTGCGAACCCGCGGCGCAGTTTTGGCCGAGCGGCTGGCGGTGTTGATGGAGGAGATTGATCAGTATAAGCCTCCTGTGGGGGTTTTGGACATTACTCTTTACAGGGATGATCTAAGCTCTATCGCGCAGCAACCTGTGGTGCATAAGACGGAGATAGATTTTGATATTCAGGACAAAAAGGTTATTCTTGTCGATGATGTTCTTTATACCGGGCGTACGATTCGTGCGGCATTGGACGAGATCGTCGATTTTGGCCGTCCCTTGTTTATTCAGTTGGCTGTTTTGCTGGATCGCGGTCATCGGGAATTGCCTATTCGGGCTGATTACGTTGGAAAGAATATTCCCACGTCCTTGAAAGAGACCGTTGAGGTGAGGCTCAAGGAGACAGACGGTGTGGATGAAGTCGTTGTGATGGAGAATATGGAATGAGCCTTTTAAAAGAAGAACTCGAACGCAATTTAAATAAGCCGGAAGTGGACAAGGCGTCTTTAAGGAAGGTGGCCTGGGTTCGAAAGGATCTTTTGGGGTTGCAGGAGCTGTCTCGCGAAGAGCTTGAACTGATCCTTTCGACCGCTGAGTCATTTAAGGAAGTCATCAGCCGGGAAATAAAAAAAGTTCCCACCCTTCGCGGTAAGACCGTCGTTAACCTTTTTTATGAACCATCGACGAGGACAAGGACTTCTTTTGAAGTCGCGGCCAAGCGATTGTCAGCCGACGTTATTAATATCTCAACCGATAGCTCAAGTGTCCGTAAAGGCGAGACATTGATCGATACAGGAAAAAATATTGAGGCGTTGAAAGTTGATATTATCGTTGTCCGGCATAATTATTCAGGCGCTGCCGCTATGCTGGCGCGCAATGTGCATGCCAGTGTTATTAATGCCGGCGATGGGTGGCATGAACATCCCACGCAGGCCCTCTTAGATATTTTTACCTTAAAAGAAAAATTAGGCCGTATTGAAGGCTTGAACGTCAGCATTGTCGGCGATATCGCGCATTCACGTGTGGCGCGTTCCAACATTTGGGGGTTAACGAAGTTAGGGGCGCACGTTACGGTGTGCGCACCGCCACTTTTGATCCCTGTTTCAATCGAAGAGATGGGCGTGAAAGTGACGAGCGATGTTGAAGCGGCATTAAAAGAGGCGGATGCGGTGAATGTCCTTCGCATGCAGTTTGAGCGGGATACGGAAAACGCGTTTCCCCGCCAACTGGAATATTTTAAAAATTTCGGCATTACGGTTGATAGGCTTAAACACGCTAAAAAGAATATTCTTGTGATGCATCCGGGTCCGATCAATCGCGGGATCGAAATATCGAGCGAAGTTGCTGACGGTCCGAATTCCGTTATTTTAGAACAGGTGACCAACGGGATCGCGGTGCGCATGGCGGTATTATTTTTAGTTGCGCAGGCTCATGATCAGTTGCGCAGCAAGGCGCGTACGCGGGGAGCTAAAAAGATATGAAGATACTGATTAAAAATGGTTTCGTAGTTGATCCGTCATCAGGTTTTAACGACGTGATGGATATTTTGATTGAGAATTCTTTAATCAGTCGTGTCGAAAAAAACATCCAGGACGCTTTTGATACATTGATTGACGCAACCGATAAGATCGTGATGCCGGGATTGGTGGATATGCACGTGCATTTGCGCGAGCCGGGCCGGGAAGATAAAGAAACAGTTTCCAGCGGCACCAAAGCGGCTTTGCGTGGGGGCGTGACGTCTGTCTTGGCTATGCCTAACACAACGCCGGCCATTGATAGCGTTGAGCAGGTTAAACTTCTAAAGAAGATTGTTCAAAAGACGGCGCACGCGAATGTTTTTTTGTCGTCGGCCATCACCAAGGGCCGCATGGGGCAAGAGGTGGTGGATATTGTTGCTTTGAAAAACGAAGGGGTTGTGGCCTTAACCGATGACGGAGATTCGGTTGATAGTACCGAGGTGATGCGCGAGGCCCTGATGAAAGCACGCGATGCCAACATGCTTATCATCTGCCACTCGGAAGACAGGTCTTTAGTTAAAAACGGCGTTATAAATCTTGGGCTTATCTCAACTCAGCTGGGTTTGCGGGGTATTCCTAAAGAATCAGAATATAAGCGGGTTGAGCGCGATTTGCAGTTGGCGTCAGCTACGGGTGCCGCAATACACATCGCTCATGTTAGTTGTTGTGAATCCATAGCATTAATCGCAGAGGCAAAGGCAAAAGGAACACGCGTGACAGCAGAGACCGCGCCACATTATTTTACTTTATGTGATGAGGATTTGATGGGGTATGATACGAATTTGAAGATGAATCCGCCCTTAAGGACCTGTAAGGATCGGG
Organism: Candidatus Omnitrophota bacterium; assembly: GCA_020052645.1. GTDB lineage: Bacteria > Omnitrophota > Gorgyraeia > Velamenicoccales > Velamenicoccaceae > JAGVOQ01. The sequence goes on along the minus strand of JAGVOQ010000034.1, from coordinate 4,074 downwards.
AAGCTTTGCGTGTTGCCTTGAGAGACGGCATTTTAGATGCTATTGCTTCTGATCACGCGCCGCACACGGAAAATGAGAAAGAAATTGAATTTGATCGGGCTGAATTTGGTGTCATAGGCTTGGAGACGGAATTGGCCGTGAGCATAACCGAGCTGATTGAAACGCGTCTTTTGGATTGGTCCGCTTTGGTCCAGAAAATGGCCAATAATCCGGCTAAGATTTTAGGGATATTGAAAGGAACTTTAAAAGTCGGTGCTGACGCAGACATTATTATTGTGGATTCTAAGAGAGAGTGGACTGTGACAAAAGAATGCTTTGCCTCGATGTCTAATAATTCTTCTTTTTTGGGCCGCACGCTTAAAGGGAAAGTGGTCTGCACGATCTATGGCGGAAAAGTCGTTTTCAAGAATACCTGAATTTCTTCTCGACAATGAAGACGAGTAATGGACGAAGTAGCAGATAATCTTATGCGCACGCGTGGGAATTGTTGAGCGAAGGGATTGAGATTTCAAAAGACACAAGTTCGTGCGGGGAAAAATAATTTTATGGAATTTGTAGCGGATTTTCATATTCATTCCAAATACAGCCGTGCCACAAGTAAGGATATGGACGTTGCGCATATCGCTGATTGGGCTAAGCTCAAGGGTATCATGCTCATGGGCACAGGGGATTTTACGCATCATCTGTGGCTGGAAGAGTTGAAATCGAAATTGGAATCAACAGGGAACGGATTGTTTGTGCACAAAGGGATCCATTATATTCTTTCCGCGGAAATTTCCAGTATTTATTCCAAGAATAATCGTACCTATCGTATCCATAATCTGATCCTGGCGCCTTCCTTTAAAACGGTTGATGCCATTAACAAGGCTTTGGGCGCTGTTGGCAATTTAGCATCGGACGGACGTCCGATTTTAGGGCTTGATGCGGCGGAACTCGCGCATATCGTTTTTGATATCGATGAAAAGTGCATGTTGATCCCTGGGCATATTTGGACACCTTGGTTCAGTTTGTTCGGTTCTATGTCCGGCTTTGACAGGATTGAAGATTGTTTTGAAAAAAGTACTCCTAAGATTTTTGCTTTAGAAACCGGGTTATCCAGCGATCCGGCCATGAATTGGCGTTTAAGCGCGCTGGATAGGTTTGCGCTTGTCTCTAATTCAGATTCGCACTCACCGGCGAAAATTGGACGTGAAGCCAACGTCTTTGATTGTCCACTTGAGTATGACGCTATCCGTGAGGCACTTAAGACCAAAGATAAAAAAAGATTTTTGTATACGATAGAGTTTTTTCCTGAAGAGGGAAAGTATCATTATGATGGCCATAGGCTTTGTGGCGTTTCTTTTTCTCCTGAGGAAACGATAAAAAATAATAATCGTTGTCCAAAATGCAAAAAGCCTTTGACTATCGGTGTTATGAATCGCGTTAATCAGTTGGCCGATCGTAAATCCGGTTTTATACCGGAAAACGCGATTCCTTTTAAAAATCTTATTTCTTTAGATGAAATTATTGCTGATGTCAAACAGATGGGTAGGGCGTCTATGGCTGTTGAGAAAGAGTACCGTATGCTGGTGGCTCGTTTTGGGACAGAATTGGATATCTTGTTAAAAGTTCCCGTTGATGATATTAAAAAAGCCGCCCATCCGCGGATTGCCGAAGGCGTCGCGCGCGTCAGGGCCGGCCGTGTTAAGGTTGCGCCCGGATATGATGGAGAATACGGCAAGATTTCAATTTTTGGCAAAGAAGAATCTAGGGACAACAGCGATCAGCAGATGAGTTTATTTTAAATAAATTTATTTTTCAGGCAGCAGGCAATTGGTAACAGGCAACAGCAAACAAAAAAGTTTTTAGTTTTCTGTTCCCCGATCCCTGATGCTGGTTCCCTGAAAGTTCATTTTTGAAATAAGATTTGCGCCTGTAGCGCAACGCCTGCCTGCCGGCAGGCAGGGATAGCGTACAGAGATTTTTTTGGAGATGATTGCCGCGTTATAGCGGATCAAAAGATAATGCGCCTGTAGCGCAACGGATAGCGCACTAGCCTCCGGAGCTAGTGGTGACAGTTCGATTCTGTCCAGGCGCACTTAATTAGTCTGTAGTTGATGGTCGATAGTCTATAGACAAGAGAGATGAAATGAAGAAAATGCTCGTTATTTTATTATGCATGACAGTTGTTTGCGCAATGACCGCGCAAGCTGCGGTGGTCTATCTTAAAAACGGCCGTGTGATGACAGGTCGCGTTGTGGCCAGAGACCAGGAAAAAATCGAATTAAAAACAGGCACAGGTGATGCCGCTGTGCGAACGACTATTTTTTTGGAGGATATAAACCGCATTGAAACAGAAGATGCTTATAAAGAAGAGATTGATTTGATTCCTTTTGAACTTCTTAGTTCAAAAGCCAATGAGTCCGCGTCAGGGTCTTTCGCATTTAATACTTCTGTGGCGTTAAAGCGTTTTCCCAGTCAAAAAAATGTTTCAGCTGATGAAGTCGGCTCAGGAAAAATGCTTTCAGAAAATGACCGCTTGGAAGAACCGGGTCCGCTGCCTCTTCCCGCAGATATCGTTCCGCCCTGGGTTAAGGATTCGGTTGTTAGCGGAAGTATTTCAGGTATCGTCAGGCTTCCTTCTGGGTTAATCGGAAAAGATAAAGGTGATCTGTATGTTTTTCTTATGGAAGATATTGGCCACAAGACTTTTGTTGAAATTGTTCCGTGGCTGTACCAAAAAATCGACAAAAAGGCTATTAGAACTCATGAAGTGGCGTATCAAATCAATCATGTTCCAAAAAATACGTATAAAGTATTCGTAGTTTGGGATATTGCTGCGCCTCCTGTTGAAGAAAAGAAAACATCAAAAGGTGTTGTGTTGAGAAAAGTGGAACGCAAGGGAGATTATGTCGGCTCTTCGGATGAGAGCATCCTTTTAAGAAATAATGAAAATCGGCGCAATGTTGACATTAAGGGGTTGGATTATGTGGCTAAAAACGCTGAGATTTTCATTCCTCTGGGGGAGAGGCCGAATATTGCTATCTATGACATTGTCTATGCCAGGAAGAATTTGAATGAGGAGAAATTCGAATTTATCATTAAAAATGAAGGTGAGGGCGAATCCGGGCAGCTTGTTTTTGATATCTTGATCAATGGGGAGCAGATTTCTCTTATGCCTACGTATGTCGATTCATTGCGCCCTGATGAAGAGAGGCATGAGGATCTCACTTGGCATATTGAAAGGTATAAAGAAGATTGTATGAACGTACACCCTGATTGGAGATTGCCTAATAGATTGAAAATTCAGATTATCTGGAATGAAACACAAGAAGTTATCTATGAAAAAACAATCAGTACGCTCTGGTAAAATGCCTCTTGTCTCTGTAAAGGGGGGTATAAGTGTAATATTGAGTGGAGTAGATTACCCACAATTTATGCAAATTATTGTAAAATATGGATGTAATATTAGTTTTCTAAGGCCTTAGTGGAGTAAATGATTCATCTTCAAAGTGAATAAGGGAGGGCAGAAATATTAGGTTAGAAGTACTCTTAGGGGACGATAAAAGATCGTCTAATCTGAATATTGATATTCTGATAACAACGGGCTTGGGATATAAGAAATACAATTGTAGTTGACTGTGCAGATGTTATAAGACGCACTATTAGAAGAATGCGGTACGCTTTCTGAGATCGTTTTTGCCCTAAAATTGGGATAGGGTTTTAGAAGATTCCAGGGCATGAGGCAGGTTGAGACACCAGAAGAAGCAATTAAAGAACTGAAAAAAACTACATGGTTCGGGCATCTGGGATCAGGTAACAGGTAACAGAAAAAATAAGAAAAGTTTGCTGATACCCGATACCGGTTACCTATTGCCTGAAAGAAAAAAAGGTCAAAAATTATGAAAAAAGCTGTGTTGTTGCTGGAAGATGGTTTTATGCTGGAAGGAAAAAGCTTTGGTGCTGAAGGAGAGGCTTTGGGAGAAGTAGTTTTTAATACCTCCATGACAGGGTATCAGGAGATTTTGACAGACCCTTCTTACCATGGCCAGATCGTGACCATGACGTATCCTTTGAGATCGGAAGAGCGTCGTG
>JAGVOQ010000024.1 GCA_020052645.1 Candidatus Omnitrophota bacterium | reverse complement strand
TTTGAAAAAAAAGTGAATTTTACAGGGCAGCACGCAGGAAGAGCTGAAGCGATCACGTGCCAGCCCTGTGACGAACGAAGTGAGTTTTACAGGGCGCGTAGCTCAGTTGGTTAGAGTACATCCTTGACATGGATGGGGTCACAGGTTCAAGTCCTGTCGCGCCCACCATTTGAAAAACGTTGTGGCGAGTATGGCAGTAAGGTTCAATCCTTCGACGCGCTCATCCTGAAAGGATTCGCTTGCTCAGGATGGCCCGACTGTCTCGCAAAAAGACAGAGGTGCGTTTAGTTAGCGGTCTCAACTCGTGGTGAGCGAGTGAACGAAGTGAACGAGTCGAACCAGTCCTGTCGCGCCCACCAGATTTAAAAAGAGTGTCTTTTGTTCTCCAGAACTCCTGTTCTCCTGGCAGGATAAATCTTTTGGTACTGGAGCACGGGAGTACGGTAGCGCAGGAGCACAGAGAAACATGGACTTATCTACTTTACGACATAGCTGTTCGCATATCATGGCCCAGGCTGTTAAGGATATTTGGCCTGAAATAAAAGTCGCCATTGGCCCGTCTATTGACGACGGTTTTTATTATGATTTTGATAAAAAAGAACCCTTTGCACCGGAAGATCTTGATAAGATTGAAAGCCGGATGCGTGAGATCATTAAAAGCAATCTGCCTTTTCAAAGAGAAGAAGTATCAAAACATGAGGCTGTTGATTTTTTCTCACGAAGAGGAGAAACCTATAAACTTGAGCTTTTAAATGAAATCTCCGACGAGAAAGTCTCTTTGTATAAAACAGGAGATGGATTTGTTGATTTGTGCCGCGGGCCGCATGTGGCTGCAACCGGCGCGATCAAGGCGTTTAAACTTTTGTCCATTGCTGGTGCTTATTGGCATGGGATCGAAACAAATCCGATGTTGCAGAGGATTTATGGAACCGCGTTTGATAACGAAGCAGATTTAAAAAAATATTTGGATTTTATTGAAGAAGCCAAAAAACGCGACCATCGTAAATTAGGCAAAGAACTCGAGCTCTTTGATATTTATCATGATGAAGCCGGTGCGGGCCTTGTGTTTTATCACCCTAAGGGCGCTGTTTTAAAGAATATTTTAGAAACTTATGAAAAGCAGGAACATCTGCGCCGGGGCTATGTTATGGTTTCAACCCCGCATGTTTTAAAAGGTGAGCTGTGGAAGACGTCAGGTCATGCCGGGTATTACCGCGAAAATATGTATTATTTAGAAATTGATGGTCAGGAATATGCGGTCAAGCCCATGAATTGCCCGGGGCATATCCTGATCTATCAGTCCAAGACGAGAAGTTACAGGGATCTGCCTTTGCGCATGTTTGAGTTGGGCACGGTCTATCGCCATGAAAAAAGCGGCGTGCTCCACGGGCTTTTGCGCGTGCGTAGTTTTACCCAGGATGACGCGCATATCTTTTGTCTGCCTGAACAGGTGAAGGCCGAAATCAAAGGCGTGGTTGATTTTGTTTTTGATACGATGAGCCTTTTTGGTTTTAAGGATTTGAAAATTGAGATCTCGACGCGTCCGAAAAAATCAATAGGGACTGATGAAGATTGGCAGCGCGCGACAAGCGCTTTAAAAGAATCGCTGGATGAAAAAAATCTGCCCTATGAGATCAATGAAGGCGACGGCGCTTTTTACGGGCCGAAAATCGACATCAAGCTTAAAGATGCTATCGGCCGTTACTGGCAGTGCGCGACGATTCAGTGTGATTTTGCATTGCCGCAGAATTTTGATTTAAAATATGTGGGCTCAGACGGAAAAAATTATACGCCGGTCATGTTGCATCGCGTTATTTTTGGCAGCCTCGAGCGTTTTATCGGCACGCTCATCGAGCACTATGCCGGGAATTTTCCGCTTTGGCTTTCGCCTGAGCAGGTTGTGATCATCCCGCTTAAATCCGAACTCGAAGATTACGCTAGAAAAGTAGAGGGGCTTCTTAAAGAAAAAAATATCCGTGTCTCTATTGATTTATCGTCGGAGACATTGAATAAAAAGATCAGAAATGCCGAGATTGCAAAAGTTCCATATTGCCTTGTGTGCGGCGGACGCGAAGCCAGCGCCGAGACAGTCTCTGTACGCAGTAAGAAAAATGGGGATCTCGGCGTGATGAAAATAGATGATTTTGTTGCAAAGGTTGTAGAAGAGGTTGAGAAGAAGGCCTGAAAGTAATCGACTTCGCATCTTCATCTAATGAAGAAATAGAGGAAGGGGCTAAGGTAAAAAACCATTATATAGGCAAAGTTAAGAAATAGTGGAATAACTCCTGGCCTAACCCAAAAAGGGTAGTCCTACCCAATTCCACATAAGGGTAGGGACTTAACGCTTTTAAATTTTCTTGCCAGCACAATTGGGCAGAAAATTTACCAAGCAGGCTGCGGAGTTAACTTTGTAAGGTAGAAACTGGATATAGGCAAATTTGACTCCTTGTTTAATCACTTGTAAATTTCCAGCCAGCACGAATGGGCGAGGAAATTTACAGCGTAAACTTCGGAGCTAATTTTGCAAAGTATAAAACCCGTAGTATACAAAATTAGGGAGGTGGGGTATTAAAAAATTCGTAAGAGTTAACGAAAGGATTCGTGCTTCAGAGGTTCGTGTTATAGGCCCAAATGGCGAACAGTTAGGCATTGTTTCGGTAAAAAACGGTTTAGATCTGGCCATCAAATATGAGCTCGATCTGGTTGAAGTGGCGCCTCAGACAAAACCGCCGGTATGCCGGATCATGGATTTCAGCAAGTACAAATATGAGCAGGAAAAGAGGGAGCGCGAGGCCAAGAAACACCAAAAGCATTTTCAGCTTAAAGAAATCAGGGTTAAGCCCAATATCGAAGAGCATGATTACGCGATTAAACTAAAGCATTTGATTGAGTTCATTAAGAAGGGTGATAAAGTGAAGGTGACGCTTATGTTTCGCGGGAGAGAAATGACCCATCGGGAAATCGGCCGTCGAGTTGTTGATCGCTTTGTCGCTGATACCAAAGAAGTCGGTATCATTGAACATGGGCCTTTTTTGGAAGGCCGCTTTATCACGACCGTTATCGCTCCTAAATAAGGCCTAATCTTTTAGGCAACAAATAGATGAAGCGAGAAAGAAATTTCTTGTGTGACTCCTTGCTTGAACACTTGTAAATTTTTACCAGGGCAAGCCGGTTAAAATTTACCACGTAAGCTGCGGAGTTAATCCAGAAGGGATAGACCTAACCCAACTCCAAATAGGGGTAGGGTTTAACACAGAAAGTGTAGTCCTTCCTGGTTCCATATAAAGGAAGGGACTTAGAAAAAATACCTTGTTATAGGCAAAATGACTCCTTGTTTAAAGCGCTTGTAATTTTCATGCCATCACGCTTGGGCATGAAATTTACTGAGCAAACTGCGGAGTTCATTTTGTAAAGAAAAAATACCTTGTTATAGGCAAAATGAAGGAGTTGAGATGTTAAAGACAAATAAATCAGTGGCAAAGCGTATGAGATGGACGGCTAAAAGAAAGATCAAAAGGTCGCGCGCTTGTAAGGGGCATCTTTTAACACACAAATCCCGCAGGCAAAAAAATGCTTTAAAAAAGGCCGCCTATGTGGATAAGGCAGATTATGCAAAGATAAGGAGGATGTTGCCGTATGGCTAGAGTTAAACATAGTGTTTCGACCAGGGCGCGTAAGCGCAAAGTTCTTAAAGCGGCAAAGGGTCAATTCGGAGATAGGTCGCGTCGGTACAGGTTGGCAAAAGAATCTGTGGCTCGGGCACTTCGTTACGCGTCTCGGGATCGCAAGGTTCGCAAAAGAGAATTTCGCAGTTTGTGGATTTCTCGTATTAATGCCGCTTGTCGTCAGGAAGGATTGACTTATTCAGCCCTGATTTCAGGTTTGAAAAAGGCCAAAGTGACTTTAGACAGAAAGATCATCGCGGATATAGCGGTTAGAGACAATGCAACTTTCAAAAAACTTATTGAAATTGCCCGAGGATAAAGAGCGGGATTTGTTTTAAGAAAGTTTTTAGTGATCCGCCTTTGTCTTTCTAAAGACAAGGGCGGATTTTGTTCTAAAAGAGACTGTTTTCAAGAATTTATAAGGAGTGGTGAAGTGGCTTTTGAACCCTTACCTATTGAAGATGCGCGTCGAGAGATTGTTTCTTGCACCCAGATCCAGGAGCTGGAAGCCCTGCGTATCAAATACCTAGGACGACGCGGGCTCATCCAGGATCTAATGGCAAAGATCCCGATGCTTGCTGTTGATGAGAAACGCCTTTACGGCGCGGCTGTTAATGATTTTAAAAACAAACTAACGGCGTGGATATCGGAAAAAGAAACTTTGCTAAAAACTTTCAAAGGTTCGGATCCGGCTCTTGGGTGTGATATCACTCTGCCCGGGAAAAAAGTTTTGTTGGGCAAACTTCATCTTTTGACTCAAGTGAAACTTGAGATTTGTTCTATTTTCGGCTCCTTAGGTTTTAAGGTTTTCGACGGCCCTGAAATTGAAACAGAGGTTAATAATTTTGAAGCCCTTAATATTCCTTTAGATCATCCTTCGCGCGACGCGTTTGATACGTTCTATATAAAAAGTCCACAGTCCACAGTCCACAGCCCACAGAAAAAAGAAAAAAATAAAAACCATGGACCGTCGACCATGGACCGTCGACTATTGAGGAGCCATACGTCTCCGGCGCAGATCCGGGCCATGCAGGCCTGTGAACCGCCGCTTGCGATCATTGTCCCTGGTCGTGTGTACCGTCCGGATGCGGTGGATGCTTCCCATTCTTTCATGTTTCATCAGGTCGAAGGTTTTGTTGTTGATACAGATATTAAATTTTCCGATTTAAAAGGCATCTTGATCGCGTTCGCGCAAGAGATGTTCGGGTCTAAAACGAAACTACGTTTTCGACCGAGTTTCTTTCCTTTCACGGAGCCGTCGGCAGAAGTGGATATTTCTTGTTTTCTCTGCGAAGGCCGCGGGTGTTCGGTATGTAAAAGGAGCGGGTGGCTTGAGATCTTAGGTAGCGGCATGATCCATCCGCACGTTTTTAAATCAGTAGGTTATGATCCTCGTAAGTGGAGGGGGTTTGCGTTTGGCATGGGGGTTGAGCGTATCGCGATGCTCAAATATGGTGTAACGGATATCCGCCTGTTTTTTGAAAATGACATAAGATTTTTAGAGCAGTTTTAAATCAGGCAACAGGTGCCGGGTATCAGGTATCAGCAAACAAAAGACTTTTTAGTTTTTCCGTTACCTGATCCCTGTTCCCTGATGCCCGAAAAATAAAATAATATGAAAGTTACATACTCTTGGTTAAAAGAATTTGTGGAATTAAAGGTGAGCCCTGAGAAGCTCTCTTGTCAGCTGACCATGGCTGGCTTGAGCGTTGCTTCTTTTGAACGTTTCAATGATGACTGGGTCTATGACATTGAAGTCACTTCTAACCGCCCTGATTGGTTGAGTGTCCGAGGGATCGCCTGCGAAGTCGCCGCGGTGACCGGGGGGAAACTGAAAAAGAAAGACGATGGACGATGGGCGATAGATGATAGAAAAAAAAGCAAAAACAGAAAAGCCAAAGAACAAAAACCTTTTTCCATCACCATAGAGGATAGAAAATGTTGTTCGCTTTATTGGGGCAGCCTCATAAAAGATGTTAAGGTTGGGCCTTCTCCGGAGTGGCTTAAAAAAAGACTTGAGTCTATTGGTTTGAGGCCGGTTAATAATGTGGTTGATATCACCAATTATTGTTTAATGGAATTCGGGCAGCCGTTGCACGCTTTTGATTTTGATAAGATCCGAGGATCTTCTATCATTGTGCGGCGTGCGCGTCCAGGGGAACGCCTTGTCTTGATTGATGGCTCAGAAAAAAAACTTGATCCTGAAGTCTTGGTGATCGCCGATGCCTCAAAAGCCCTGGCCACGGCAGGCATTATGGGTGGGAAAGAATCTGAAGTAACGGAGCGCACAATGAGCGTCCTCCTCGAAAGCGCTTATTTTGATCCGGTGACGATCCGTCGAGGAACTCGTTCTTTGGGGCTGACTTCGGATGCTTCGTATCGTTTCGAGCGGGGTGTAGACAAAGCCGGCGTTAAAAAAGCCCTTGATGCGGCGACGCGCATGATCAAAGATTTGTGTTATGGTACTTTTGTTGAAAGCTTGGAGTGCGGATCCGGCGCCCAGAATCAAAATCTAAAAATAGTGTTTCCTTTAAAAAATGTTGAAGACATTCTCTCTGTCCGTATTTCTTCAAATATTATACGCAGCATGTTGGAAAAGTTGGGTTTTGGTGTTAAGCCCAAATCAAAAGATGTCTTTCATGTGTCTGTGCCCACATACAGGCGCGACGTCAAGGATGTGGAAGATTTGATCGAAGAGGTTGCGCGGATTTATGGTTATGAAAAGATTCCTTTAACAACGCCTTTGATCAAGCCGTTTTCTTTTAAAATTCCTGCCTGTCAGGCTCTTGAGCCAAAGGTGAGAGATTTTTTTGTGGCCTCAGGGTTAAAAGAGGTGATCACTTATTCTTTGTTGAGCGATGATGATTTCAAAAAGAGTGCGATCCCGCAGCCGGACGTTGTGAGATGTTTAGAAAATCCTTTGAGCCAAGACTATTCACTATTGCGTTCGACCCTTGTGCCTTCTTTATTGAAAACAGTCGCCCACAATGTCAATCGTAATAACAAAAATTTTGAGATTTTTGAGATCAGCCATGTTTTTTCACAAAAAGAACAGCTTGCTGCGGGCTTGGTTCTTTGCGGCGCGCGGCGGTCCACGTGGCTTAAAGAGTTTAAGAGCTATGGGCTCCTTGATTTGAAAGGGATTTTAGAAACATTACTGGCCGAAGTGGCTGTTGAAAATTACAAAATTGAAAACGCGAAAGGAGAAGATGCCCCCTGGGCGAGTTCTGCCGCGATTTTAAAGATCGATGGAGAAAGGCTTGGCGTTTTTGGCCAAGTTTCAGAGAGCGTGAAAGTTGCCTGGGAGCTTAAGTCTAAAGAAGACATTTTTATCGCTGAGATTCTCTTGGAAACTTTGGCGAAATTTGCCCGTTTAAAAAAATTATTGAAGCCGTTTCTTGCAACGCCTTCTATTTTTCGGGATGTTAGCGTCTTGGCACCTGAACATATTTCATTTGAAAAAATTAAGGCATCAATCCAGAAACAGGCCGAAGGATATCTAAAAAATCTTTCTGTTGTGGAGTGCTACCAAGGCAAAGAAATTCCCGAGGGAAGTACTGGCCTGACATTTTCTTTGGAATACGCTGTTAAGGCCAAGACATTGACAGACGAAGAGGTCAACGGCATCCATCAGAAAGTTTTACAAAGCCTGACAGCGGACCTTGGCTTGAAATTACGGTAGCCGTTCCGTGCGCCTTTAAGGGTTGAATTCAATTGTTTCTATGATATACTTTCTTTAAGGAATGTAGATATTTCCCTGCGGTGTACGTCGGTGATTGATGATTGTTGAACCAACACCAATCGAAAGGGAGTCCAAACTTCACGCGCGCCTGCGGGCCGCTGAGCGGACACCCCCGTGTCTGAATGGTTCAGACCACCTAGCTGACGGCAATGCGGGGATTTTTTTTGTCTTGTTTTTAAGGAATCCTCCCTAGACTTTAAGCCACTAATCCCACGGCAGGATTTTCCGGCCTTTAGGCCGGGGATGAATGCAGGTTGCCTTTGGGAGGGAACCCCCGGGAAGGTGTTGTTAGAATTATTCTCGAGATTGTTTGAAAGAAAAAAG
>JAGVOQ010000039.1 GCA_020052645.1 Candidatus Omnitrophota bacterium | reverse complement strand
ATTTTGTGAAGAAAAAAAACCTCAAATATACAAAATCAAGGAGGTGTAGCATGAAGAAGTTGTTAGTAGGTGCAGTAGTGGCATTGGCGTTGGGTGTTTTTAGCCTTGCGTATGCCGAAGAAAAGACAGAGACAACGGGAAAGGTTTTTTCTGTCTACACAGATAGTAAGACAGCGGATAATCATTATATTCCGTCAGGTTGGATGGGTGATTATGGCGATATCACCATGGACGACAAGAATGCCACTGAACCGCATTCCGGTACAACAGGCATTAAATTCGTCTACACAGCTAAGAAGTCCGGTGGTCAAGGTTGGGCGGGAGTGTTTTGGCAAAATCCGGCCAACAACTGGGGTTCGAAAAAAGGCGGTTTTGATTTGACCGGTTTTAACAAGCTGACTTTTTGGGCCCGCGGTGAAAAAGGCGGCGAGATTATTGATAAGTTCAGCATCGGCGGTATCAAGGGAACCTATCCGGACACCACGGAAGTTTCTGTAGGTCCTATTGAGTTGACAACGACCTGGACGCAGTATTCTATTAACCTTGTTGGTAAAGACGTGTCTTATATCAACGGCGGTTTTTGCTGGGTGGCGAATGCTGATTCTAATCCTAGCGGCGCAACATTTTATATTGATGATGTCAAGTTTGAGAATGATGCGACGTTGAAAGAAGCTAAAAAGAAAGTTCAGGAAATGCCTTTTTACGTGTATGCGGATAAAGGGTCCATTTCCAATCATTTCATTCCGTCAGGTTGGATGGGTGATTATAGTGATATCAAGATCGATGTAGGATCCGCGGAAAATCCATATTTCGGTAAGTCCTGCGTTAAGATTACGTATTTGAACAAGGCTTCTAATGGAGCGCGCTGGGCGGGTATCTATTGGCAGAATCCACCTAACAACTGGGGTACAGTTGACGGCGGATTTGATTTGTCCAAAGCTACCAAGGTGACTTTTTGGGCCCGCGGTGAAAAAGGCGGCGAGAGGATAGAAGAGTTTAAGATGGGCGGTATCATGGGCGAATATTCGGATTCAGATACCAGCGGCATCACCTCTATTGTTTTGGATAAGGAATGGAAGCAATATTCCATCGATTTGAAAGGCAAAGACCTTTCCTATATTATAGGCGGTTTTTGCTGGGCAACAAATCTTGATGCGAATCCGGATGGTGCGGTTTTCTATTTGGATGAGATCAGATACGAATAAAGCTGTTTAACGAGGGGCGAAGTTGGAGGGTCGAAGGGTGAAAAAAGTTCTTGCTCTTTCGATCTTCTAACTTCGATCTTCCATCCTCGAGAATCATAAATATGAAAAAACTCATTCATCTCATTATTATTTTCATAAGCTTAGGACTTTGTCTTATTGGCGCAAGCAAGCCTTCGATAAAGAAAGTTTATGTTAAAACCTTAAAGAACGGCCATTATCAATTGATGGTCAATAACCGCCCCTTTATTATTAAAGGTATTTGTTATAGCCCGATCGGCATAGGGAAAGGGTACGATTATGATTTTTGGTCCGACCCATGCCAGCCTTGGAAAAAAGATGGCGCGCTGATGAAAAAAATGGGGATTAATACCGTTCGTTTTTATCAGCCGGGTGAAAATTTTGAATCCGTTAAAACAGTTGTCAGAGATTTATATAAGCTTTACGGCGTGCGCACCATGATGGGGCATTGGCTTGAATTTTGGAATTATCCGGCTCCTTTTTATGATGACCCGGAGTTCAGGAAGAAAGTCAAAGAAAAAGTTATCATTATGGTGAATGCCTTAAAAGATGAAGAAGGTATTTTGGCTTGGGTCTTAGGGAATGAAAATAATTTTTCTTTTAGCGGTAAGATCAACCCATGGTCGAGCGATCGTATCGATAAGCTTGGCGATGCTCGTCAATGCATGCTGGCGCGCGCTGAAAGCTACTACACGCTGGTGAATGAAGTTTCTCAGGAGATCCATAAGATTGATCCTAATCATCCCGTTGTTATGGGAAATGGTGAGTTGATTTGTTTGGACGTGGCCAATCAAAAGGCCCCTGATGTCGACATCATAGGGTGTGTTATCTATAGAGGTAAGACATTCGGGAATATTTTTAAATCATTGAAAGCGACTTTTGATAAACCGCTTATTTTTATAGAATTCGGCTCAGATGCCTACAATGCTTATGAGAAGAATGAGGACGAGGATTCCCAGGCTGAGTTTTTAGAATCACAATGGGCGGAGATTTATAAAAATTTAGCCGCCGGCTTGTCGGCACTTTCTAAAAATAATCCCGATGGGGTTGGCAATTGTTTGGGCGGCACGATGTTTGAATGGAATGACGAGTGGTGGAAACATCAGGAGTCTAACGGCAACGGCTGGTCAATACAGGACACAGAATCTAACTGGTCTAACGGGGCCTATTATTTTGATATCAAGGCCGAACGTAACATGAATATGAATGAAGAATGGTTTGGCCTGATAAAGTTGCTAGAGGAGAAGGACAAGAGCGTTTGCACAAAAACCAATGCCGCGACGTGCCTAGAGGGGATCGATAAGCGTGTCCCTCGCAAGGCTTATTATGTGATTCGTGAATTCTGGAAGCGGCCGCACGAAATAAAAAAGAATAGCGGGAAGAAGAAATAAGTCAGGCAACAGGCATCAGGTATCAGCAAACAAAAGATTTTTAGTTTTTACTGTTACCCGTTCCCTGTTGACTGATCCCTGAAACATGAGGACAAGTGTGAAAAAAACAATCCTGTTGTTCAGTTTTTTAGTCTGTTTTGCGATATTGCCTATTTTTTCTTTCGCTAAAGAAGAGTCGGGGGCTTCTGTTTCTGCGACAATTGATTTACAGAAAGTCTCTAATGAATATTTTTCTAAGAATGATTATGACGGCTTTTATGACAGCGTTAAGGCGTTTTTGAAGAAGAATAAAAAATCTGCTTCAGGGTATTACTATCTGGCGTTGGCGCGTATGAGCCAAATTGCATATTGGCAAAAATCAAAAGATTGGGAAGGAGTTTATGACAAGGCGGATAATTACAAAAAAGATATTACGGAAAATTTAAAAATTGCCCAGAAATACATCAAGAATGATCCTGTCCTTTTTTGTGATATAAAGTTTTTACAATGGCAAAGCGCGAGACTTGATGCGTCTGAAGATCTCTTAGAGTTATTTCAGGATTTTCTCGCGTCTTTAAAAGAGTTGGCGCCGTCAACCGAGAATTTAGACAAGATAAAAAAGAGGGGCGACGAACTTTCGTCTCTTGAAGATAAAAGTATGGCACGCCGTATTTATGAAATCTATGTGGAAAAAATAACTGGTTCGTCTTTATCCAAGGATGAAGTGAAAGCAAAGGGCCAGGAGTTTCTAGAGGCCGGGAATGTGTATTTGGCCAAGGCCTTGTTTGAAAATTATTTAAGCCAGCTTAAAGGTGATGAGGACCTTCAGGCCAAAGAAACGGTTCTGATCGCTGATAAATTCATTCATACGGGTTTTAAAGAAGGTGTGGACCCTGTTTATGCCGAAGCACTTTACGTCCAGGCAGCGGATAAAAACAAAACGGTTTTTGACAGTGATTCTTTATATCGTCGCGCTTATAATCTGGAACGGTTAAAAGAATTTAAAAGCGCCTATGACCTGTATAAGGATTTAATTGCACGTTTTTCGGATACAGCGCTTTTGAATGAGATTAATTTTCGTCTTGGCGTTTTGTCCGCTTACGCGTTAAAGGATATCGATACAGCAAGTGCGTATTTTTTAAAGATCAGCGAAGATGCCGCTAAAGGGCCCCATACTTTATCCGCCCTTTATCAATTAGGTTTATTAAATCAGTGGAAAGAAGAAAAAGAGCGCGCTAAAGGATTTTATCAGGCTTTGCTTGAGGCGGCTCAGGCCGTGGGCGTTGATATGACGAAAAACGAATTGGTGCTTATGGCCCAGGAACGCCTTAAAGAAATCGAAGATGCCAAAGATATCAAGCATGGTTTAAAAATATTTCTAGATGGGGTTTTAAAAACAGATAAAGAACCGAATCTTTCTTTTGTGGTGGATTTGACGGCTCATCCGGCTAAAGCTTTTTCGAATGAAGCGGTTAAACTTATTGTTACTACTTCAAATCCTCAGACAGGGTGTATGATGCCGTCCTATTCTTATGAATGGTCGGGTGAGGTCGGAAGCATGTCTAATATTCCCAATAGCCCTGAATTGACGACATCTTATGCTGAGCCCGGGGTCAAGGTGACCCATGTTGCTGTGATCGGGGCTCAAGGGCTTGATGGAGTCGGGTTTGAAATAACGCAGATTGAAAGTAAATAAAATTTGTTTCACGTATCAAGTATCACGTACCACGTCAAAACAAGAAATAAAAAGCTTTTAACGTGTGACGTGTGACCTGTGACGTGCGACGAAAGTTAAGCGGAAAAGATGCCTACATATACTTCAGATCAAAACATAAAATCCGGAATACCCTTAGGTGGCCTTGGCGCGGGTAAATTTGAGTTGATGCCGTCAGGTGTCTTGGATCATTTTACATTCTTGAATAACGCGCATAAGCCTTTAAGTTCCGAGGATCCAAAGTCGCCCTCAGGGATTTGTGGTTTTCATTTTGGGGCATTCGTCAAAGATAAAGGAAAAAAAATCACGAAAATTTTACAGACTGTTCCCTTGGCGCAATATTCAACAGTTGATTCTATCAAATTTAACGGGTCTTTTCCTTTTGCGCATTGCGAGTATTTGGATGACGAGCTTCCTGTTAAAATTGAGCTCGAGGCTTTTTCGCCGCTCATTCGCCGTGATGAGAAAAATTCCGGCCTGCCTTTGGCTTTTTTCAGATTCAAATTGACGAACCCTTTCTCAAGGACGATCCCAGTGACTTTATTTGCCACAGGACGCAACATTATTGGTGAATGGCCTCTGGGACGGTTTAACCAGATTAACGATACAACGGGCGCGCTCAATCTTTATTTTTTCAATAAAAAAACCCAAAGTCAAGACCCGTCGGCGGGTGAGATGTCATTAAGCCTTTTAAAGAATGCCCATATTGAGGCATCTTATCTGGGCGAGTGGAATATGCAGGCCAGGCCTTTTGTTTTTGATAGGCTGAGTGTTTCTTTGGAAGACATGTTGAATGCTTTAAGTGTTGAAGGCGCGCTTCCGAATTCAAATTCCGAGAAAGTTGTCCAAGCGGAAAGCACACAGTTGGCCGGAGCGCTCGCGGCTAAAATACTATTGAAACCGAAAACTTCCGTGACCGTCACTTTTGTTTATTCCTGGTTTTTCCCGAATTTCGGTGAAGGTAGAATGTATGAAACATGGTTTCGCAACGTCGCCGATATCGCGGCCTACGGGATTGAAAAATATACTTTTCTTCATAATCAAACAAAAGGGTGGCTTAAGGAATTGCAGGGCTTAGGCATTGATGGCTGGCTTAAAGATGCCCTTGTTAATAATCTCTATCCTTTGAGTTCCGGTTCGATATGGACCAAGCGCGCCCGATTCAGTTTAATAGAATCTCCTGAGACTGTTCCGTTATCTGGAACGCTTGATGTTCGTTTTTATGGTTCGTGGCCGCTTCTTTACTTATTTCCTCAATTAGAATTGAAAGAAATGCTTCAGTTTGCTGAAGCACAGAGGCCCCAGGGATATATCCCGCATGATTTGGGATCAAGGCGTACGGACCTTCCTTCCAACAGCACCAATGGGCTGTTCTGGAAAGATCTAAATTCTAAGTTTATTCTTTTGACCTATCGGGATTTTATTTTTACAAAAGATGAAGGTTTTTTAAAGAGAATGTATCCGTTTGTTAAAAAGGCTTTTTATTGGTTGGTCGCAACCGATAAAAATAAAGATTTTTTGCCTGACAATGAAGGAGCGGATCAAACATTTGATCTTTGGGAATTTCATGGAACGAATTCCTATACAGCAGGATTGTTTTTAGCGGGCCTTTTGGCCTTGGAGAAAATGGCGGGCTTATTGAAAGATACGGACATGGAAGAAGAAGCTAAGGAATGGTTTAAAAAAGGCCGCGCTTCTTTTGAGAAAAAACTATGGCATAAACACTACTTTATGGCTTATAATAATGGTAGGAATGGATTGTCTAACTATCAGTTGTCCCATCAGGTTAAGGCTCAGAAAATAAATATTTCCTGTATGGCGGCACAGCTGACAGGACAATGGGTCGCGCACTTGCTGGGACTTGGGTATATTGTTTCAGAGGATAAGGTTAAGAAGGCGCTCGCGACGATTTTGAATTTAAACGGTGGTGCATCTTCTTTTGGTGCGGTTAACAGTGTCGGGCCAAACGGTGAAAAAGATAAGACGAATCCTCATGCCGAAAATGTTTGGTTCGGCATCACCTACAGCGTTGCCTGCTTAGCTATTTACGAAGGATTTGAAAAAGAAGGGTTGGAGTTGGCTAAAAAAGCCTGGGATAACGCGGCGCTTCATGCTTTAAATCCCTGGAATCAGCCGGATATGGTTTCTTCCTATGACGGAAATTATTTATTCGGTGACCATGAAATGAGAAATATGGTGATATGGTGCTTACTTTTTTCGCTTGCGAAAAAAGATAAAAAAATAGAGAAGTTTATTGGGGACTAAGGAGCTTATGAACAGAGAGTCTTATTTTAAAATCGAGAATTTATCGGAGCGCTCTAGAAAAAATCTTTTCATCCTGGATGCTATCCGTCGGCGCGGCCCTATCAGTAAGACTGATATTTCAAGTCTTATCGGTTTAAACGTCGTGACGGTCTCCAATTATGTCGATGAATTCTTAAGGCAAAAACTTATTTTTGAAAAAGAATTCGACGTTTCTAAGGGCGGGCGCAGGCCCTTGCTTCTGGATTTGAATTCTCAGGCGGGCTATGCCCTGGGCGTGGGCATCAATTTGTTGAGTACGATAGGTGTCGTGACAGATTTAAGCGGTAAGGTGCTCTTGAAGGTTCGGCGCGAAAAAACAAGCCACAGCGTCAAGGAGGCCGTGGATTCGATCATTGAGATTGTTTCCGAGTTATTAGCAAAAACAGAAAATGTCCATACGAAGATCCGCGGCATAGGCATTGGAATCGGGGGCGTGGTAGATGGGGATCGGGAAAAAGTCCGGTGGCCGGAAAAAGTCGGCAATACCTATCACTATGTGGATGTGACAGTTCCTCTAAAAGATATTTTAGAAAGAGAATTTAATTTTCCTGTCATGATCGATAATGATGCGACGCTGGCTTGTTTTGGAGAGCAGTGGTTGGCGCTTGAGTCTGATGTTAAAGATTTGGTTTATATGTTTTCCGGCGTCGGATGCGGTCTTATGTTGAACAGCGAGATTTATCGCGGGACCTCGGGTTGCGCCGGAGAAGTGGCTATTCATAATGATAAAAAAGATTCGCCTTACTTTTTGGAGCGTTGGGAGGCGGACCTAGGGATCAGGGAGAATTATTTAAAACTTGTTAATTGGAAAAAAGGCATTAAGAATAGCAAGGGGGCTCAGGACGAAGCGGCTCCTTTAAGTTTAAAAGAAATTTTTGATGCTGCAAAAAAAGGAGATGCCATCGCTGTCGACGTGGTTCGGGAAGCCGGCCATCGTTTGGGTATTCGCGTGGCTCATCTGGTTAATCTGTTGAATCCGCAGATGGTTATCATCGGCGGTGGTATCGAAGAAGCCGGTTTAGCTTTGATGGAAGAGGTTAAAGGGTCAGTGAGTGAGTGGTGTTTCACGGAATCGGCGCAAGCAGTAAAGATTGTTTCTTCACGGTTGGGAGATGAGGCAGTGGCATTGGGGGCCGCAAGCCTGGTGATCCGGCATATCTTCGCCGCGATCAACGAATAACGCAAGAGTTACGCGTTAACTTTGTATCTATTTGCAAGACAGAGAGTTGTCATTTTAAAAATGATGAATTTTTTTCTTGCACTCATCTCTATAATATGATATATCTATCTTCAATAAGGAGGTGGGATGAGTACCAAGATAAAAATTCTGCTCATCGGTTTAGCGGCACTCTGCGCTTTTGCTTTAATTATTGCTTTTCAATTAAACGCTGTCAATAAAGCACTCCGCAATGATTTTGCCCTCAGGGAACAGGAATTTGCCAACGAGAAAAAAACTCTCAATCAGCAATTAGCTAGTGCGCTTGAAAGTAAAAAGAAATTGGATGCTGAACTTGGTGATCTCAAGGTCAAGTTTGATTCTATGACCAAAGAGAGAAACTCTCTCAAAGATAAATTTGACATTGTAACCAAGGAACGGGCGAGTTTAGTTGAAAAAGTTCAGTCTGTTGCTAAGAAAAATAAAGATCTTGAAGAAGAAGTAGAAAAGCTTAAGAAAGCCCAGGAAGAAGGGAAGGGCCAAGAAGGAGGCGGTCAAGCATCTATTTCCGCTCCCACAGATGATGCCTATTGGGCCAATGTTTTAAAAGACAAAGCGGCCCTGGAAATTCAGGTAAAACAGTTGAACGCTCAGTTTTCGGATCTTCAGTTGAAAGCCGAAAGAGCGATGGAAGAAGGCCGTAAGCTCGATATGCAGAATAAGACCGTCATTGACACTAAGACGGATTTAGAGCGTCGGGTTATTTATAATGAAAAATTAGCCGAGACATTATCGGAAGATTTAGTAAGAGAAAAACGCGATAAGAAAGCGATCAGCGACCAAATTGATACACTCCGGCAGGAAAACTACGAAATGAAGAGCCGCCTGGTGGCTTTAGGCGACAAGAAGAGCTCTTTAGAAACCCGGTTGGTTGATTTGCAGCAAGAGCGGGAGATTTTATCCAAGCGCTTAGCTGAATTGGATCAGATCATGAATGAACGGGTGGATCAGATCATCCAGGTTAAGGATGATTTAAGGGCCGCTAAAACTCAGGCCACAGAAACAAATACCAAGGATAGCCGCGTTGTTCAGTTGCAGCCCATTGTGGTTAAAGCTGCCGAAGAGCTACCCATGAGAAAGTCGATGACGGCAGCCGCGGGCCAGGTATTGGCTATCAATGAAGATAATAATTTTGTAATTATCGATTTAGGTGAAGATGACGGCGCTAAGGTTGGACAGATTTTAGATGTTGTCAGAAACTCGCAAAAAATCGCATCTGTTGAAATTATCCAGACGCGTAAAGAAATTTCCGCAGCCGACATCAAGAGCGTAGCTTCCGGAACGAAGATTAAGGTCGGGGATATTATCAGCTAGTGTTCTTGTTTTAAGGTGTTTTAAAAATTGATGAATTTTTGTGATTTGAGAGCCTGCGGGACCCCCTGCGGGCTTTACCCCGTTAGAGGGGAAGTGTCGACAAGGAAGTAGCGAGTTAAAAAGTTACCTCTGGTGGAAACCAAGTTGTTAAACTTATATCCCGTTAGGGAATCTCTCTAACGGGGTTTACCTTTAAAGGCGATGGCCAAATCAAAAGTTATTAGTATTGAAGATGTTGCAAAAGCGGCCGGTGTTTCTATAACAACGGTTTCCCGTGTTATTAATAAATTTCCTACTGTTAAGAAAGAGAACCGCGCAAAAGTTGAAGAGGTCGTTAAGCGCCTTAAGTTCAAGCCGAATCTCGCGGCTCAGCGGTTGGCGAGCGGCATGAATGACACGATCGGTCTCGAAATCCCACACTATGAGGGGATGTTCTATTCTTTTTATGCGATGGAAATTTTTCGTTCTGTGGGCATCGCCTGCGACGGATTGAAGGTAGACCTTCTTCTGCATTTGACGGACGGTAAGACTCTTGTTAATCCATCGGCCGTTGGTGGGGTCGTGTTCGCGGATGTTATTAATAATAGAACACATGTTCAGGAACTTTTAAACTTAGGGATGCCGACGGTGATTATGAACTATCTGGCTCCTGAACTTGAAGTTTCAAGCGTTAGCATTGATAATGTCAAAGGGGCTCAGACGGCAACGGAATATCTTGTTAATCTAGGCCATAAAAAAATCGCTTTTGTTACAGGAGATATAATGAGCCAAGCGGCTCAGCAGCGCTTAGAAGGGTTTAGATTAACCTTAAAAAAATCAGAGATACCTTTACGGGAAGATTTTATTTTAAAAGGAGATTATTCGCGTAAATCCGCGCGCGCGGCTGCAGAGAAGATTTTAGAATTATCAGATCGGCCGACAGCTGTTTTTGCTTCCTCTGATGACATGGCCATGGAAATCATAGGTTTCTTTATGGAAAATGGCTTAAAAGTCCCTGAAGATATCTCGGTGATTGGTTTTGATGACGATCCAGTATGCCTTTACGGGCAAGTAGCCTTGACTACGATTCGACAACCTTTGAAGGAGATGGCTCAGATGGCGGTGAAAGAACTCTATTTAAAAATGAAAGAACCACAACGCCCGGTCAATCGCATTCTCTTATCGGCAGAGTTGGTTATTCGTGATTCTGTGAAGCCGCCGGCGCGTGCGTAGTGTTGGCGATAATACCTGGCTTTCCTTATTTGTGTTATTCCCGCTGTTAAAATCATAAAAAATTCTAAAAGTGCGATGAACGGATATCTGGGAGAATTAAAAAAAAGTTTTTTAGTTACAGGTGTCGGCAGTCTGCCTCAGAAAGATGCTTTATCTGCCATTAATTTTGTATTTGAAGCACTCTCTTATCAGATTCCTTTTTGGCCGCAATTGCCTCAAAAATCTTTTCTTGAAAATATGTACGTACAATTTTCAGAGAAATTTCCGGGGCTGGTGGTTGATGAAGCACAAAAGACCGTTTCTGTGAATACCGACGGGCAACCGTATATGGATGCCCTTGAGGAATGTTTTAATAAAGTTCAAGCTGATGATGTGGATTATTTTTCACTATCCAACGGTCATGCGCAAAGTTTTCACTTATTTACTCAGCGCCTGATGGCTTTAGGGTGGCAGGGGTGGGTTAAGGCTCAGATCATAGGCCCATTTAGTTTTGGCTTGAGCCTTTTGGATCAAAATAAAAAGCCTATTCTTTATAATCCGGAATTGACGGAATTGCTGCCTTTGTTTTTGTCTTTGAAAGTGTCTTGGATGATCAGGCAGATCAAGGTTCATGTTAAGACGAAGATTATTATTTTTATCGACGAACCTTATTTGGTCGCGGTGGGAACCGACCAAAACACTCTGACGCGGCAACAGGTTGTCGATAAGATCAATATTGTGGTTCGTCTTATTCATGCCAACGGCGCCTTAGCGGGTTTGCATTGTTGCGGAAATACGGACTGGGACCTGGTTTTATCAACGGAAATTGATATATTAAATTTTGACGCCTACGGTTATTTTGATAAAATTGCTTTATATGAAAAATCCCTTCTGGCCTTTTTAAAAAAAGGAGGGATGCCGGCTTTAGGGATTGTCCCTACTAATGACGATCTTTTGACGGAGGGCCTGGAAGATAAGCTTTTTGACGTGTTGAAAAAACACAGTAAATTTTTAACAAATGGCGCTTTAATTACACCTAGTTGCGGTTTGAGCGGTTTGTCGGAGGCTGTGTCTAAAACGGCCATCGATATGTGCGTGCGTCTGGCAGAAAGACTTAAAGCTGAATTTTAAATGAGGACATAAATTGCAGAACGAGAGTGAATGCAAATTATGTGTCCGAATTTATCCTTGACGTTACCCTAAAAAAATTCAGAGGTATGCGTCAAGGATCTAGACGCCTAAAATTCAATGAAGAATGAAAAATTTCCGCCGAAAGCGCCTGCCTGACGGCAGTCAGGGATCCGCCTACGGCGGAAACAATTAACAATTGAGAGAAAAAGATATAAAATTTGAAAAGAAGGATTTGAGAATATCAAAAACAGTTTTTGTCTTTAGTTTCTAATTGTTCATTGTTCATTTTTAATTGTTAATTGTTCTGCTCCTTGTTTGAGCACTTGTAAATTTCGGAGTTGATCCAAAAGGGATGGTCCTTCCTGGTTCCAAATAGAGGAAGGGACTAACGCAGAAAGCGTAGGCCTACCTAATACCACATAAGGGTAGGGCCTTATCCAAAAAGGATAGACCTAGCCTGTTCCAAATAAGGGTAAGGTCTTATTTTGTAAGAAAAAATACCCAAAAGATTCAAAATCAAGGAGGTGTCTAATGGTTGGTCGTAGATTTTTAAGTTTTGTTTTGTGTTTATTTTGTTTATGTTTTTTGAGTGGTAGCGTTGTTTTAGCGCAGGACAATGAGGAAGTTGCGTCGGCACCACTAGCCAATGAAGGGGCTGGGGTTGAGCTTGCGCCAGCTGCGGAGTCTTTAGTGCAAATCCAACCCGAAGAACCCCTTGTTTCTACTCCTCTCCAAGCGCCACCGGCTATGAGCGCAGAACAAACTGTGGTGAGCCCTGAAGTTGCCCCTGTTCCTTTAAATCAGACTGAGGCTGCAAAAGAACCGGAGAAAACACCGGAAAAGGCATTGGAGTGGGTCTGGGGAGAAGTTATTGAAGTAGCTCCGGAAAAAAAGGAAATCATCATTAAACATCTTGATTATGAGACATATGAAGAAGTTCAGATGGCACTTGTTGTAACGGATAAGACGTCTTTTGAAAATGCGTCCCAATTGAAGGATATCCGTCTTAAAGATCATGTCACGGTGGATTATTATGTTAAAGATGGAGCCAACATTTGCGAGTTTATTGTTATTGAGAAGAATGGTGATTCAAAAACATCGGAGAATGTCAGTACGCCTCAAGCAGAAACAGCCTTGGAAGAAGAAAATAAGTCTGCTGAAACTGCAGTGGCCAATATGACATCAGCAACGATTCCTGATAGTTCACAAAGCCCTGTCATGGGTACCGCGCCTTCCGGGGTGATGAATTTTACCCAGGGAGCGCAGGGGGCATTTGGTCAAATGCCGGAAAAATTAATCGCTACTTCGGAAGCTTCAATGGGCGGGGTTTTAAACGAAACAAAACAATAAAGCATTTTGATAGGATAAAAGGCGGGATCTATTTCTTGATCCCGCCTTATTTTTTCACGAATTTTCATGAGCCCAACCACCCTTTTTTCTAGTAAACCCCGTTAGAGAACTTCGTTCTCTAACGGTTTGCGCTCAACTGATGTCTTAAACCACCGTTAGCTTTATCACTGGATAACCGCCGACTTTGTGTCGGCGGCTTTCTCTAACCAAGGTAAAAATAGGAATGCGATTGCTACTATGAAGGCACATATGATTTCTAAAAAAAAATTGGTTATTTTTGATCTGGATGGCACTTTAATAGACGCTTATCGAGCGATTGAAGACTCGTTGAATTTTACTCTTAATCGATTAAGGTATCCTTTAGAGAGCAAGAATATGATCCGCCGTGCGGTAGGCCGGGGTGACATTTATCTGTTAAAATTATTTGTAAATCAACGGGATTTGTCGCGCGCGATCTGCATTTACAGAAAACGTCATGCCTGGTCGCTTAAGCGTTATTCCAGGCTTATGCCAGGGGCTTTGGATGTTATTAAAATTCTCAAAAATCGGAATGTTCTTCTTGGTGTTGCCAGCAATAGGCCAACTCTTTTCGCGCGCATTGCCTTAAAAGCTTTACACGTTGAGAAATTTTTCGATCAAATTTTATGTGCCGATAAGATTAAGTTTCGTAAACCTCATCCATTGATCTTAAATGAACTTATGAGGTATTTTCATGTTTTTAAAGAGGATGTCATCTATTGTGGGGATATGGTTTTAGATGTGGAGACAGGAAAGCGCGCGCATATTACAACTATAGCTATTGCAACGGGTTCCAATACATATGCGGAATTAAAAAAAGCAAAGCCGACATTTCTATTTAAAAATCTCAAGGCGTTGCGAAGTTTTGTGGTTAAGGGCAAGCTTTAACATAGGACCACGCGGCAAGGTTATGGAGGTTACTTGAAGTTGCTTTATGTTTCTTGATGTTGCTTTTCATCCCACGGCAGGATTCCTAAGGCCTTTAGGCCGGGGATGAATGCAGGTTGCCTTTGGGAGGGAACCCCGGGAAGGTGTTGTTAGAATTATTCTCTCTGATTGTTTGAAAGAAAAAAGGAGCCCCGGGCTTTAAACTGGGGGATTCCACTAGTAACATGATGTAACCTTACGGAACTTAAAGAAACCTTAAGGAACATGACATGAGGTGTCGATTAGCCCTTGACCGGTTCTGCGCATTTTGTTATAAAGAGAGTGTTCGAATGAGACCACGATTTATGGATGTGGAACAAACATAAATCGTTTGGTCGAATTTGATCCTTTACATTTACCTTTAAAATTAATTTTTAAGGTACATGTAAAGGATTTAATTCACAGACGGCCTTACGGTCTACACTTTATGTTCACCAAAGTTCCATAAAGTGTCTGTTCATTAAAAGGAGTTTTTATGTTCGTTTTATCAAATCTATTGGCTGCTACGGCTCAAGTCTTGGATGTTGTTCTTTCGGTATATTATTGGATCATTATCATACGAGCACTTTTAAGCTGGGTTAACCCGGATCCTTTTAATCCGATTGTTCAATTGCTGCAGAATCTGACAGAGCCTGTTCTCGCGCCTGTCCGAAAGCTCTTGCCGTTTTCTCTAAAGTTTAGCGTTGATCTATCGCCTCTGATCGTCCTTTTAGGATTGATATTTTTGAAATCGTTTTTAGTGCGTACGCTTCTTGACTTAAGCTGGAGATTCAGATAGTTGGTCTTTTAAACTTGGTTAATAACTTATGTCTTTAGATTTATTCTTTATTCTGAAAGCCTCGCTGTTAGTATTCTTCCTTTCTCTTTCCGCTTTTTTTTCTGGATCGGAAACAGCCCTTTTTTCATTGGATCCGATTAAAGCCAAACGCCTTACTCAAACCGGAAACAGGAATTCTTTTTTTATTTTACATCTATTGGAAGATTCAATGAGGTCTTTGACAACAATTTTGGCCGGCAATACGCTTGTCAATATCGCGATATCCGCTATTATCACGTCGCTGTTGATCGATATGTTCGGCACGGCCGGTGTAGGGCTTTCGATTGGCGTGACAACTTTTATTCTCTTGGTTTTTGGAGAAGTGACGCCGAAAACTATCGCCATTCATAATAATGAACGATTGTCGAGCCTTGTCGCGGGACCTTTATATTTTTTCTCAAAAGTTTTCACTCCATTTTTGTTTTTGGCGTCAAAAACTTGCGATTTGATCATTAATTTTTTTAAACTGGGCACTAAAAGCGAACCGACATTGACGGAAGAAGAATTTAAGACCGTGATAGAAGTGGGGCACAGGCATGGCGTGGTTGGAAAAAATGAAAAAGAAATGGTTGTTTCTGTTTTAGAGCTTATGACAACTACCGCTTATGAAGTGATGACGCCTCGCACGGACATTAAAGCGGTTGCTGCGGAATGGACATTAGCGCAGGCGGCTGACTTTGCTAAAGAAGCAAAGTGTGCCAAGTTTCCTGTTTATCGCGGTTCCTATGATAATATTTTAGGTGTGGTTTACGCCAAAGATTTATTTCTTGAAAAAGGGAAGCCGCTTACGGATTTGATTCGGCCTGTTTTATTTGTTCCGGGCACCCAAAGGATCGCCGAACTTATACAGGAATTTTATCGGCAAAAGTCTAAAATGACTATTGTGGTAGATGAATATGGCGGGACAAGTGGTCTGGTGACAATGGAAGATGTCTTGGAGGAAGTCTTCGGTGAGATTTATGATGAATTTGAGATTAAGGAAAAGTTGATCGAGGGTTTGCAGCATAATGTTTATCGTATCAGCGGCAAAACACCGATATACAAAGTGAATGAAGAGTGCCTGGTTCATATCGCGCCTGGTGATTATGAGACGATTGCGGGTTACCTCTTAGACGTTTTCGGCAAGATTCCTCAGGAAGGAGAACGGCTTAAAACAAAAGAAGGATTTTTTACCATTGAAAAGATTGTCGGGCGTCGCATCAAAACTATTTTGTTGGAGAGGATGTGATTTTTTTGTTTTTAATTATCGTTTTGGCGTTGGGCTTAGAGGCGTTTTTTTCCGGAGCGGAAACAGCTTTCGTCTCGGTGAATTTTTTAAAGCTCATGCATCTGATCGAAAAAAAGAACAAACGCGCCATGATGGTTCATGATTTGATCAAAAAGCCGGATTGGTTATTGACAACGACATTGATCGGTACGAATTTATCTGTGGTCGCGTCTTCCGCGTGCGCTACGGCCTTGTTCGCTCAAATAAATCCCGGCTATGCCGCTTTGTTGACGACGCTCGTGATGACGCCTCTGGCATTTGTATTTTGTCAGCTTCTTCCTAAAACGATTGGACGTTATCACGCCAATCGTGCTTCTTTGTATCTGGCTCCGTATTTAAAATTCAGTGAAAAAATATTTTTTCCTTTTGTTCATTTTTTTAGTTTTATCGCCAATGCTATCGCTAAAGTGGTGAATCCAAGGGGTTTAAGGAAGAATCCGTTTTTAACCAAAGATGACATTAAGTCTTTGATTAAAGATATTTCAAGAGAAGGTATTTTGGAGCCACATGAAAAAGAAGCTATCGATAAGATTTTTGATTTGACTCTTGAGAAGGCGGCAGATGTTATGGTGCCTTTGAATGAGATTGTTGGCGTGGACCTGGCGGAAAATACGGATAGCATTAAAGAGAAGTGCCGCGCTTCCCGTTTTACGCGTTTTCCCGTTTTTTACATGAAAAAACCCGAAGGCCTTATTAATATTTTCGATATTTTTTACGCGGCAGGTCAGGCTAAAGATTGGAAGCTTTTTATTCGACCTTTGATGAGAGTGGAGTCGACAGAGAGCCTGGATAAAGTTTTTTCCAAAATGCAGCCTAATAAAGAGATCATGGCAGCTGTTTTTAAACAGGACGAGATGATCGGTATCTTAACAATGGAAGACCTCATGGAAGACATCACGTTAAAGCTTACCGCCCCCAAAAGTCTTTAAAAAAGCAGCTTTTATTTAAAGGAGAAAAAATGAAATTTATAAAAAAAGTTTTCTTAAGTTCTCTTTTTATTTTTATCTTAATGCCTTTTTTTTGTTTTGCGGGACAGCAAAAACAGCTTTTGGTCAGGGTTTTTCACACGCCGCATTGCGGGGCATGCGTTAAAACGATTCATGACGTGATTCCCTCAATCGCTAAAGAATTTAAGGATCGCGTAGTCTGGGATTATGTGGACATCGATGACCCCGAAAATTATAAAACTTTTCTTAAGCTTGAACAGTTGTCCGGACGCGATCTGAAAACGCCCACGCTCCTTGTTGGTAGTAAAATTTTGGTCGGCCTGACAGAAGCCGCAGATTCTTTGGAATCGTCTATCGTCGAAGCGCTGAAAACGCCCCAGGTTCCGCTGTCTTTGGAGCCCATAGGAATTGATGTATTGAAACGTTTTAAATCATTTGGGTTATTCGCGATTATGGCCGCAGGCTTGATCGACGGTGTAAACCCCTGTGCGTTTACGGTCATCGTATTTTTTATTTCTTTTCTGACGCTCATGGGTTACAAAAGACGTGAGCTTGTTCTTATCTCAACAGCCTATATCCTGGCTGTTTTTTTGACGTACCTGGCTTTAGGGTTCGGCTTTTTTAAAGTACTCTACAGTCTTAAGGTTTTTTATGTTGTATCGAGAATTGTTTATCTTGTTGTTGGGGGCTTGAGCATATTTTTAGGATTTCTCGCATTCAGAGATTATATTGTTTATAAAAAGACCCAAAAAACGGATGGGATGGCTTTGCAGCTGCCTCAAGCGATTAAGAATAAGATTCATCACATTGTCGGTGCGTACTATCGCAAAGATAAAACAGGTAAAGAGAAAGCCCTTTGGGGTCTTTTTGTCAGCGCTTTGGCTGTTGGATTTTTGGTGTCATTGTTGGAAGCGGTTTGCACAGGGCAGTTGTATCTACCTACGATTATGTATGTTTTAAAAGACGGGACATTAAGAGCAAGGGCTTTTTTATATCTTTTGATATATAATATTATGTTTGTTGTTCCCCTTCTTGTTGTTTTCTTATTAGCACTTACGGGAATTACCTCGAAACAGTTTGAAGCTTTTGCCCGTAGGCATCTGGGGATTATTAAAATCGCGATGTCGGCTATATTTTTTGCGCTGGGCATTGCCCTTTGGTTGGGCGTGTAAGCAATAAAGCCTCGGTTATTTTTCTTACCTAAAATTCAAAGAACGAAATCTTCGAGGTCGAACCTCGCCAATCGGGGCCGAGGTTCGACCTCCAGTATCATATGCCATGAAAGACACACAATTTCTTCCCACTAATAAGCAGGAAATGAAGGAACGCGGCTGGTCTGAAGTCGATGTTATTTTTGTGACAGCTGATGCGTATTGTGACCATCCGAGTTTCGGAGTAGCTCTTCTCTCTAGGGTTTTGGAAAGCGAAGGGTACAAGGTAGGCATTATTGCGCAGCCAGACTGGCGTAGTGTCCAAGATTTTTTAAAATTAAGCAGGCCTCGGCTGTTTTTTGGGGTTTCCGCCGGCAACCTTGACTCCATGCTTAATCTTTATACGTCTTTCATGAATTTAAGAAAAGAAGACAAGTACTCTCCAGGTGGGGTGGCGGGACTTAGGCCTAAATTGCCGACGATCGTTTATACGCATAAAGTCCAGCAATTGTTTCCGGGCGTTCCTGTTGTCATCGGCGGGATTGAGGCGAGTCTGCGTCGGCTGAGCCATTATGATTTTTGGTCAGATAAGGTGAAGCGTTCCATTCTTTTTGATTCAAAAGCGGATATGCTGGTGTATGGGATGGGTGAGAGGGCCGTTTTAGAAATCGCGCGCAAACTTAATTCCGGTGCGGCCATTTCAGAAATGAACGATATCCGCGGCACGGTGATCGCGAAAAAAGATATTTCTTTTTTGAAAGATTATTGTTTGCTGCCATCATTTGATGAAGTGGTTTCAAGCAAGAGCAAATTTCTGGAAGCCTTTAAACTCACCTCAAAACACCTAAATCCTTTTAACGCGAAGCCTTTGGTCCAGAAGACCGATACGCGTTATTGCGTGCAACTGCCGCCGGCATTGCCTTTAGAGACTAAGGAAATGGATAGGGTTTATGGATGTGCGTTCACGCGGCGCGCGCACCCATCATATGATCGGCACGGTGGTGTCCCGGCGCTCAAGACTGTTGAAACATCGATTACGAGCCACCGGGGGTGCGCGGCCAGTTGTTCTTTTTGCACATTATCATTGCATCAGGGTCGTGTTATCCAGAGCCGTAGTCTTGAATCTATTGTGCTTGAAGCGCAAACAATAGCTTCGATGAAAGATTTTAAGGGTGTTATTTCTGATGTAGGCGGCCCGACCGCTAACATGTATGGCGCGACCTGCGCCATAAAGAATAATTGCGCTAAGGTTGATTGTCTTTGGCCCGGTCTTTGTCTTGAGTACCGATCTAACGAAAAAGAATGCGTAAAGGTTCTTGAGGCGGTGCGAGGGGTGAAAAAAATAAAAAAGGTCAATATACAGAGCGGCGTACGTTATGATCTTTTGCTGCGGCCTGAGGCCAGTGGATATTTCCACGACCTTTGCCGGCATTACGTGTCAGGCCAGTTGAAAGTTGCTCCGGAACATGTCAGTAGTAAAGTTTTAAAGCTTATGCATAAACCCTCTTTTAGTTCTTATGAAAAATTCGTTAAAGCTTATGAACACCTGAACAAAGAATTTGGGAAAAAGCAATATTTGATTCCTTATTTTATTACGGCACATCCTGGTTGTGGCGACAACGAAGCAAAAGAATTGGCGGATTTTGCCAAACGTTCGGGGTTTGTCCCTGAACAGATTCAGGATTTTATTCCGCTTCCTATGACGCGTTCCAATGTCATGTATTACTCCGGATGCGATCCGGACACAGGCGAGCAGCTCGCTGTGCCTAAGAAGAAATCCGAACGCATGAGGCAGCGGCACATGCTTTTAAGGTAAAAGCTTGAGATAGACGGGTTCTTCGGTTATAATCTAACACATGCGCAGGGTAACTCTTACAAAAATAAAGAAAAATACAAAAGTCAAAATCATTGAAGTTGGCGGAGGCAAGCTGATGGCGCTACGGCTTTCGTCTCTGGGCCTTCGGCCCGGCATGTGGTTGACTAAGATCAGTGCGTTTGCTCTAAAAGGCCCCGTCACCGTCAAGGTAGGGCAGACGACCCTCGCTTTAGGCCATGGCATGGCTGAAAAAATATTCGTAGAATCTCACGCGTAAAATCCCATGAGAAAGATCCTCCTTCTCGGAAATCCCAATGTTGGTAAAAGCGTTATTTTCGCACGTCTGACAGGTATTCAGGTTGTTACGTCGAATTATCCGGGGACAACCGTTGAATATCGTAAGGGCGAGATGTGTTTCGGCGGCGAGAATTTCGAAGTTATCGACTTGCCGGGCACCTATAGCCTTGAGCCGACGTCGAAGGCGGAAGAAGTTACCTACCAATTTTTAAAAGATACCTGTGCGCAGGAAAAAGACTGCGTTATCATTGATATTCTCGACGCGACGAATCTAGAGCGTAATCTGCATTTAACATTAGATTTGATCGATAGGGGGTTTCCAGTGGTCGTCGTTCTAAATATGTGCGATGACCTTAAGCATCGCGGCATTGCTTTGGATATACAAAAAATGGAGGAACTTCTTGGAGTTCCTGTTATTCCGGCGTGTGCCGTGACAGGTTTAGGCATTAAGCTTTTAAGGGAGCGTTTCCAAGAGGCAACGAGCCGTCCGGTTCAGTTGCGTTCCCATGACGAGCTCTGGAAGGCTGTTGGTGTGCTCATAAGTCATGTGCAGAACCTGACCCACCGTCATCATACTTTAAGGGAATTGCTGGAAGATTGGTCTATAAGGCCTTTTAGCGGCATGTTGACCGGCCTGGCCGTGATATACGCGACTTTTAAGACGGTAAGGTTTATCGGCGAAGGTTTGATCACCTATCTTTTTGATCCTATTTTTAACAATCTTTACGCGCCCCTTCTTCTTAAAGTTAGTTCTTTTCTGAAGGAAGGGACTTTTTTACATAATATTTTGATCGGCGAGCTTTTGTCCGGAAAGATAGATTTTAAAAATTCATTAGGCCTTTTAACCACGGCTCCTTATGTGGAGTTCGACATGGTTTTGCCTTATATCATTTCTTTTTATTTGGTTTTGGGGTTGTTGGAAGATATCGGGTATCTGCCGCGTTTCGCGCTTTTATTGGATGCATTTATGCATAGGGTAGGTCTCCATGGTTTTGCCATTATCCCTGTGCTTTTAGGATTTGGCTGCAATGTGCCCGGGATCATGGCCACGCGTGTTTTGGAGAGCAAGCGCGAGCGGTTCATCGCCTCGACCCTTATTTCAATCGCGGTTCCGTGCGCCGCGCTTCAGGCAATGATCATAAAATTGCTCGGCGATTTTGGCATGGGGCCATTACTTATTGTTTTCGCGGTTTTGTCGATGAGTTGGATCATCATCGGTTTTATTTTAAATAAGATTTTAAAAGGCTATAGCCCGGAGCTCGTATTAGAGATTCCATCTTATCGATGGCCGCCGCTCAACATTATTTTTTCGAAGCTTTGGATGCGGGTTAAGGAATTTATTGTCGATGCTTTTCCGCTTGTCATCTTAGGCGTTTTGTTCGTGAATCTCTTGCATACTTTTCGTTTTTTTGATTCAATCGGCAAATTCTTTGAGCCTGTGATGAGGACGTTTTTAGGTTTACCGAATGAAGCGGTGTTTCCGTTATTGGTCGGTTTTTTAAGAAAAGATATCGCGGCCGGTCTTTTGATCCCGTTGAACCTGTCTTTGAAACAGTTGATCATTTCCTGCGTGGTATTGGCCATGTCATTTCCCTGCATCGCGACATTTATTATTTTTTTGAAAGAACTCGGGCTTAAGTACCTTCTTGCGGCAACCGCGATCATGATAGCCGCGACCCTGCTTGTAGGCGGTTTCCTTAACGTTATATTGTAGGAAGATAGAATTTTTAGGTTACGGGAAGTTTCTTAAAGTTGCATAAAGTTTCTTGAAGTTGCAAAAAGCAACATTAAGCAACCCAAAGAAACCTTAAGGAACATGACGAAACCTTAAAATGATATCTGCTTGTAGGCTGTCTCTTAAATATTATTTTGTAAATTTTTTAACTCGTTAAACTCGCAACTCGATAAACTCGTAAACTTGTTATGATTAAAGCTATTTCACTTGTTTCCGGCGGTCTTGATAGTGCTTTGGCAACCACCATGATCCATTCTTTGGGGATTGAGGTGATCGCTGTCAATTTTATTATTCCTTTTGGTTGTGGGCAAAAAGATACAAAAGGAGAGAGCTGCTATTTTAAAGACAGGCTTAAAGTAGCGTATAAAGAGGTAGATATTTCAAAAGATTTTATAGAACTTGTAAAATCTCCGGCGCACGGCTATGGTAGTCATATGAATCCTTGTATTGATTGTAAGATTTTCATGCTTAAAAAAGCCAAAGAGATGATGCTTGAGTTGGGAGCTTCTTTTCTGGTGACTGGAGAGGTCGTGGGCCAGCGGCCTATGTCGCAAAAGAGAGAGACGCTTTCTCTCATTGAAAGAAGGGCGGATGTGGAAGGTTTGGTCTTGAGGCCTTTGTCAGCCCAGCTTTTGCCGCAAACTCTTGCTGAAGAGAAGGGATGGATCAAGAGGAGTGATCTTTTGGATATTTCCGGCCGTAGTCGTAAGTCGCAAATGCGCTTGGCTCTCGATTTTAATATTGGCGCTTACGAGAATCCTGCCGGGGGCTGTCTTTTAACAGATCCATGTTTTTCCAAGCGCGTTAAAGATTTGATGAGTCATAACGAATTGACGTCTGAAAACCTCAAGCTTTTAAAAAGCGGCCGCATGTTTCGTCTCAATGATCAGGCAAAGCTTATCATAGGCCGTGACGAAAAGAACAATAGCGCCCTTATGAGTCTGATAGAAAAAGATGATATCTTTTTTTCGCCGTCTGAGGAAATCGCCGGCGCTTCCGCGTTGGGCCGAGGTATTTTTTCTGATAGTGATATAGTTTTTTCGGCTCAAATGACGGCGCGGTATTTTGATAAAAAAAGAGGGCAAGAAAAAGTGCAGGTAGTTGTTATTCGTAATGGCAGCCGCCAGATTTTAGAGGTCGCGCCGCTTAAGGATGAAGAAACAAAGAAGTACCTGATATAGATTTTTCAGGTAACGGGCAACGGGGATCAGGTATCAGAAAACGAAAAAGATTTTTTGTTCGCTGTTACCAGTTGCCTGTTCCCTGATTCCTGAAGAAGGTTGATGATGTTTACTCAATGTCCTGGAAGAGATAAAGGCTTAAGGGTTCGCTACATCAAATGCCCGCACTGCGGTGCTGAGGTAGAATTTTTTTCTGATGAGCTGAAAAGAAATTGTCCGTCATGCAAAAAAGATGTGATGTATACGGAGAAAGATTCCTGTATTTATTGGTGCAAGTCAGCCAAGCAGTGTTTGGTGAAGTTTTAGCCGCGTTTTACCCCGTTAGAGAAAGCCGTCGACTTTGTGTCGGCGGTTATCCAGCGATAAAGCTAACGGTTTGCGCTTGCTGGAAAAGCCTTTAAGTGCTAATATATCCGCAATCAGAGTTTTAAGTTTTTTCATGGTGAAAATCACTGCGTCAATAGACGCAGATGCAAACGAGGAGGGGTCTGATGTTGAAGAGATGTGCAATCGTTATGTGTATGCTCGTTGCCTTATTTTTTGCGGCAGGCATTGTGATGGCGGCTGAGAATGAAACAGTCGCGGCAGAAGGTGAGGCCACAACCACAGCAATAGCAGAGCCTGAGGTAACTCCGGCTCCTATGGATGTTGTTGAGGTTGGAAACAAGATTTGCCCGGTGTCTGGCATGCTTATTATAGAACCTGGCAAATACATAGTTGAATATGAAGGCAAGGTATACAATCTTTGTTCAGAGACCTGCAAAGACACATTCTTAGGAAACCCCACGGCTTATGTAGCTAAAGTTGAAACAGAGCTTGAGCAGGGAAAAGATGCCCCGGCTGTTGATGCAACGGAATACTCTGGCGAAAAGATGGAAGTTGGCGAAGAGGCCCTCGTATCAGCGGGTGAAGAAAAGTAAGAATATAGAAGAGTTGTTGTTTTAAAGAGCGCTCTTGAAAGATTTTTTTAAGAGCGCTCTTTTTGTTTATGCCCCGCGGCCTATAAGCCTGAGCCTTTTTAAAGGCGCGCCTGCCTGCAGGCAGGAATGGTTGTGGCCGCCCTGCTCATGGCAGGACTTCCTAAAATCACATTTAGGTTGGTCGCTTGGGCATTCCGCCCTAAAGGAACCCTTAGGCTTTAGTCTTAGGTGGGCTCCATCTTCACAACCAAGTTAAAATGAAGATAAACACCCTGACGAATATGGAGAAATTGTTAAAAAAGCTTTTCCAAATGATTGCGAAGCAAAGGTTGCTAAAGTGGATAGATAATACTTGACAATTTATATCAAGTATTATATACTTTTTGCTGTGGACTAAGAATTTGGCTCTTTGTCTACTCCGAGAGATAGACATATTTAATGTTATAATATCAAAAATTAAATGCGAATCACGACACAGGGAGATTACGCGTTACGTTGCATCTTAAATATCGCGCGTAACGCAGGCAAAAAACCCGTGACCATCCGTTGCATTGTCAGCGATGAAGGTTTGCCGCTTGACTATGTTGAGCAGTTGTTGATGAAGTTGAGGCGTCATAGGCTGATCAAGAGCATCCGCGGCGTCAAGGGTGGTTATGTTTTAAGTCGGCCATCAAGCCAGATTAGCATTAAGGACGTTCTGGAGGCGGTAGAAGGAGATGCTTTCGAGGTTATTTGCACAAGAAATAAACATGCGGGGAAAAAGAATTGCAAGGGCTCCAGAGAGTGTGTTTTAAAAGATGTTTGGCTTTATCTAAAAGGAATGATAGAAGGGTATCTCGAAAAACAGACGCTGAAGTCGTTGTTAGCAAAAAGAAGATAATAGGGCGCGTGAGGAAAGAGAACCATTATATAGGTAAAGTTAAGAAATAGCGGAATAACTCCTGGCCTATGCGCTTATAAATTTTCTCGCCAGCACATTTGGGCAGAAAATTTATAAGCAGGCTGCGGAGTTAACTTTGTAGGGAAAAAAACCATTGTATAGGCAAAGTTAAGGAGGGTTTCATGACGTTACAGGAAAAAGTTGAAAATGCTTTGAAGGAAGTAAAGCCTATGCTTCAGGCGGATGGCGGCGACGTTGAGCTTATTAGTGTTAGCGATGACGGGAAAGTAACGGTGAAGCTAATGGGCGCTTGCGGTTCATGCCCGATGTCTCAAATGACGCTTAAGATGGGGATTGAGCGCATGCTGAAGAAATCTGTTCCTGAGGTCAAAGAGGTTATTGCGGGCTAATGAGATATGGTTTATAGGCAAAGTTGGGTATAATGCAGCTCGATAAAAAATTAAAAAAATTAAAAGAGAGGCTGCGAGAGCTTAAGTCTGTATGTGTTGCTTATTCCGGGGGCGTGGATAGCACTCTTTTATTAAAAATCGCTTCTCAAGTTTTAAGAGATGATGTTTTGGCGGTTACGGCGATTTCTGAGACTTATCCTGCCAGTGAAATAGAAGGCGCGAAGGCGTCTGCAAAAAAAATAAAAGCTCGCCATCTTTTCATCCGGACCCAGGAACTTAAAAATCCTTTTTTTAAGCGCAACCCGCGCAACAGATGTTACTATTGCAAAAAAGAATTGTTCGTTAATTTAAAAAGCATCGCAAGGAAAAAAGGATTAAGGTTTGTTGTAGACGGTTCGAACGTCGACGATCTCATGGATTATCGCCCCGGGACACAGGCAAAAAAAGAATGTGCGGTTGTCTCGCCTTTGCAAGAAGCGGGCTTGACCAAGAAAGATGTCCGCAGGCTTTCTAAAAACCTTGGCCTAAAATCCTGGAATAAGCCGGCATTGGCATGTTTGGCGTCACGCGTTCCCTATGATTCTCAAATTACAAAGGAACGCCTTAAAAAGATTGATCGGGCAGAGCAGCTGTTGAGGAAAAAATTCAGGCTTAGGGGAAATTTAAGAGTAAGGGACTACGGAACAAATGCGTCTGTCGAAGTTGATAGACGGGAGCAAAGAAAATTAAAGAATATAGCGCTGGTCAAGGATTGCTTAAAACCCTTAAAGTATCATGAAGTTGTTATTGACCCGCAAGGGTATCGCACAGGGGCGATGAATGAAAAGGTGTATATTAGATGATGGCACAATTTTTTTCAAATCTTCAAGCATATTCCATAGAGATTATTCCGGCCTTGATCATTGGGTTTTTTTTAAGCGGGCTGGCGCATGAATTTATCCCCCAGAAATGGGTCGATAAAAATCTGGGGAATAGTGGCTTAAGAGCTGTTGTTATGTCAACGTTTATAGGGACACTTTTGCCCATTTGTTGTTGCGGTTCTTTGCCTATAGCTATCAGTTTTTATAAAAAAGGCGCGAAACTCGGGCCTATCCTAGCTTTTTTAATAGCAACACCGGCAACATCGATCAGTTCGTTATTGGTGACTACTGCGATTTTAGGGATAAAGTTCGCTGTGTTTATCTTTTTCGCGGTTATGCTTATGGGTGTCCTTGTCGGGATTGTTGGCAATATGCTTCCTTATAAAAGAAGAGCTGAACTTGATATTCAGGAAGAGTGTCCGCATTGTCACGAATCTGCAGGTATCTGTTCTCATCAGAAAGATGTTAAGTGCCGGATGACGTCTGCTTTAAAATATGGTTTTTGGGAAATGCCGCGAGAAATGGGTTTAGAGCTTTTGGGTGGGATTCTTTTGGCCGCTTTTGTGGCCGCTTATATGCCTTTAGGGAATTTAATCAATCAATACCTCGCTGGTTTTTCGGGTTATGTCTTTAGCCTTGTTTTTGGCCTTGTGACATATATTTGTTCAACAGCGACCGTGC
This sequence comes from Candidatus Omnitrophota bacterium, assembly GCA_020052645.1. GTDB lineage: Bacteria > Omnitrophota > Gorgyraeia > Velamenicoccales > Velamenicoccaceae > JAGVOQ01. Next base: position 16,818 of record JAGVOQ010000039.1, on the reverse strand, counting down.
CTTTGACAGATGCGCTGATCAAACAAGGCTTGAGTGTCGGCGCGGGCATGGTGATGCTCTTGGCAGGGCCTGTGACGAGCTACAGCACGATCTTGGTCATGCGTAAAGAATTCGGGTTAAAAGTTCTCTTTGTTTATCTATTTCTTTTAAGTATAATATCTCTGTCATTGGGATATTTGTATTCGTTAATTGCAAAATAAAATTAGGTTAAGGTAATGGTAACGAAGCCCGTTTGGGTAACGTTATTAGGTAATGTATGAAAAATCTTTTAAACGAACACCTTAACCGAACTACGAAACGGGCATCGTCACCGTAACCGAACGACGAAATATTGTGAAGAGAGTGAGGACAAAATGGAACGTATCTATATGGATTACGCGGCGACAACACCGACTGACCCTCTTGTGGTGCAGGCGATGCAGCCTTATTTTTATGATAAATTCGGCAATCCTTCGAGTATTCATTTTTTTGGCCAGGAAGCTAAAAAAGCCATTGAAGAAGCGCGATCAAAAATCGCTCGTTTTTTAGGCGCAAAAGAAGAAGAAATTATTTTTACGTCAGGAGGAACTGAGTCTGATAACTTTGCGCTTTTCGGCGTGCTTTGGGCCAACAGCGCTAAGGGGAATCATGTTGTGACAACCGCCATTGAGCACCACGCGATTTTAGAGCCGGCTAATTTTTTGGAAAAACAGGGATTTAAAGTGACTTATGTACGGCCGGATTTAAACGGGCTGGTTTCACCTGAGGATATCGCGAATGCCATTACGGATAAAACAGTTTTAGTTTCTGTGATGCACGCCAATAATGAGATTGGAACTATTCAGCCAATAAGCGAAATTGGCAGGATTACGCGGGATAAGGGCGTCTATTTTCATACGGATGCGGTACAGACCGTTGGCCATATTCCCATTGATGTTAATGAATCTAATTTAGATCTTTTGTCTTTATCCGCGCATAAATTCTATGGGCCTAAAGGGATTGGGTGCCTTTATGTCAGAAAAGGTACGCGGATCCAAGCATATCTTCGTGGTGGTGGCCAGGAGCGCCATAGGCGCGCTTCAACGGAAAATCTACCGGGCATCGTCGGACTCGGAAGAGCGGTGGATCTTTGTAAAGACCGGATGCAGGATGAGGCCAAGGAACAGGAGAGGCTGCGCGATAAATTGATCTCTGAGATTCAAAAAAGAATTGATCATGTCTATCTAAACGGCCATCCGACAAAGCGTCTTCCCAACAATGTGAATTTTTCAATTGAATATATTGAAGGTGAGTCTATGTTGTTGAATATGGATATGCTGGGATTTGCCGCCTCTACAGGCTCGGCGTGTACTTCAGGAGACCTTGAACCTTCGCATGTGTTACTCGCCATTGGCAGGCCTCATGCGCTCTGTCATGGCTCTATCCGTTTAACCCTTGGACGATTCACCAGAGAATCAGATATCGATAGCTTCTTAGACGCGTTTCCTGGGGTTGTCGCGAAGCTGCGTGCCATGTCCCCCTTATATGATCAGAAATAAGTTCGTCTATTTCACTGCTTTTGTTCTCCTCGAAGGGGTCTTTTCGCTAAAACTTCAGGCTGTTACGGATTTGGAACGCATTGTGGTTACGCGTTATTCCGATCAGGCGTCAGGTCACGGCGTTGTGTCTGCGACTCTGGATCAGGATGATATACAAAAGATCCCTGCTCAAACCCCGGAAGACCTCGTTACTTATTTGGGAGGCGATGTCCAATCGCGCGGCTCCTATGGCGTCAAATCAGATATTTCCTTCAATGCTTCAACTTTTCAGCAGGTTTTGATTCTCGTTAACGGCATGCGTGTTAAAGACCCTCAGACCGCCCACCATGATTTGGATCTATTCTTTAATATGGAGGATGTCGAGCGCGTTGAGATTATTCCTGCGGCGAGCTCAAGCATCTATGGGCCGGATGGTTCAGGCGGCGCCATCAATTTTATTTTGAAAAAACCGAAAAAAAAGAAAAATAGCATTACTTTATCTGGCGGCAACGACGAAACTTTTGAAGAAAAGTTAAATCTTTTTTATTCTTTAAAAGAGCTTCATAATTCCTTAAGCGCGTCGCATGCTTCTTCAAATGGATATAGCTATGATACGGATTACAAGACGGATACGTTTTTCCATTCTTCTGCGTTTGAGGATGATAATGCGGATGTGTATTTTGACGCAGGCTATAATCAAAAGGAATTCGGCGCTTACGATTTTTATACGCCGGGAAGTAATCTGCCGTCTAAGGAATGGACGAACACTAAATTTTTCAACCTGCGCAGCAACTTTAGAAAAGAGAAATTTACTTTTTCCCCGCGGTTTCTTTTTCGTAAGCATCACGATAAGTTTATCCTTGATATTACAAGGCCCAGCTATTTTTTAAATCATACGGATACGCAGATGAATGAAGAGGGTGGAGAATTAAAGTTTACTGTTTTTAATATTGATGCGGTGTTGGGTGCGGATTACGGAGAAGAAAGTATGGTTTCTGATAAAATGGGAAAACATTTTCGAAGCCATTGGGATATTTATTTAAGTCCGATGTTTGAAATAAACGAAAAAACAACGCTTAAGGTAACCATGCGCCAGGATGATTACTCGAGCATAAACGGAGAGTGGACAGGTTCTGCGTCTTTAAAACATATTTTGAGCGAAAGCATGGATGGATTCGTCAGTTTGGGCCGTACGATCCGTGTCCCGACGTTCACAGAACTTTATTACAGCGATCCTACCACTGCCGGCGATCCGGATTTAAAACCCGAACACGCCTATCATCTGGAAGCGGGATTGAATAAAAAGATAAAAGATAACGTGGATGTGTCCGGTTCATTTTTCGTCCGGCAGGAATATGACACAATAGATTTTACTAAGATGACGCCTCTGGATGCCAAATTCATCGCGCGCAATATTAGCCAGGCAACGACGCATGGCCTGAATCTTTATGGCCAATGGAGAATGACTGAAAAAACGGCTTTTGACGCGAGATACCTTTTTGCCAATAAGCGCCAGAAGAGCGATGGATTGATTTATAAGTATGGGATTAATTATTTAAAGCACATGGTCAATATAGGGTATAACCAGATGCTTCCTTTTGGTTCTAACCGCTTGGATTTTATCATTAAAAAGAAACCCGGCCGTAAAGAGTGGGTTTTAGTGAATGACCGCCTGACGTGGAAAGCACAAAAGAATTGTGAAGTATTCTTGGAAGTGTATAATCTTTTCAATGTAAGTTATGAGGAGATTGTAGGAATTCCTCAGGCAGGTAGGCAGGTTAAAGTCGGAACAACATTCAAGTGGTAGAGTGCAGTTAACAATTTAATGCAGAAAGCGTTGGACCTTTTTTCTTCCTTGTAAAAAAAGGGTCAACAATGAATAATTGAGTGCGGTAGGCATTGTTTTTTAAATTGTTCATTGTTCATTTTTCATTGTTAATTATTTTTTTATAAGCGAAAGCATCATGAATAAAAAAATCTTAGTTGCTATGAGTGGCGGGGTGGACTCTTCGGTTGCAGCCCTTCTTTTGAAAGAGCAAGGGTATGACGTCATCGGGGTGACGATGTGTTTTTCCGCCGCAGGCGGATCCGCCTTCGGCGGAGGTGCTTTAAATTTAGGCCAAAAAAGGCCTAGTTGTTGTGGCATCGAGGGTATTGAAGATGCCAAAAAAATAGCGCATCAGCTTAATATCCCTCATTATGTTTTTCAGTTCGGAGAAAAACTGCAGAAGTTAGTGATCAAGGATTTTGTTTCGGAGTATTTAAGCGCCCGTACGCCTAATCCATGCGTGCGCTGTAATCAGAATTTGAAATTTGGCGCTCTTCTCCAAAGAGCCAAAAGTTTAAAAATCCCAACTTTGGCCACAGGCCACTTTGCGCAGGTTGAAAAAAAGGGTAAGAGCTGTTTTCTAAAAAAAGGAGTTGATCCTAAAAAAGATCAATCCTATTTTTTGTGTCAATTGGATAAAGCGCAACTTCCTCATCTTGTTTTCCCTGTTGGGGATATGACAAAAGATGAGGTGAGAGATTTGGCTAAGCAAAAGGGGCTTTATGTGGCAGATAAGCCCGCAAGCCAGGAAGTTTGTTTTATTCCTGATAATGATTACAGGTCATTTTTGGTCCAACATGTAAAAAAAGATCTTTTCAGAAAAGGTTCAATCGTTGATAGGCGAGGAAAAGTGCTGGGGCATCATGAAGGAGTTTTTAACTATACCATAGGCCAGAGAGAGGGCTTAGGGATTGCTGCAGCGCATCCGCTCTATGTGATAAGGCTGGATAAAGTAACGAATCAGGTCGTGGTCGGTAAAAAAGACGATGTCTATTCCAAAAGTCTTGTGGCTCAAGAACCTAATATTCTGGCAGAAAGTTTTTTTAAGAAAAAAGCGTTCCTAAAAGCAAAAATAAGGTATAATCATCCGGAAAGTCCCGCAAGGGTGGAGTTTCTGCCAGGCAATAAGATCGAGGTACGTTTTTCTTCTCCTCAGTTTGCAGTAACCCCAGGCCAGTTCGTTGTTTTTTATAAAGGCGACATTGTTGTTGCCGGAGCAAAAATTATTGAAAGTTTTTAACCATAGATCATTGACTATCGACCATAGACGGATATATGCCTCATAAAATCATAGAAAAAATAAATAAGCTAAGAAAAGAAAAAGACGCTATTATTCTTGCGCATAATTATCAAGTTCCTGAAGTGCAGGAGATTGCGGATTATACAGGCGATTCTTTGGAGCTCAGCCGTATTGCTGCCAAGGTTGAAAATAAGCTCATCGTTTTTTGCGGTGTTTATTTCATGGCGGAAACTGCGTCGATCCTTTGTCCGGATAAGACTATTCTGACGCCCGATCCTTTGGCAGGCTGCCCTATGGCTAATATGATTACCGTCGAGGATGTGCGTGAGCTTAAAAAAAGGTACCCTAAGGCCACTGTTTTAGGTTATGTCAACACATCGGCAGAAGTAAAGGCTGAGCTTGATTTTTGTTGCACTTCGGGTAACGCCGTTGAGATCATCTCTAAAATTAAAAACGGTGAGATTATATTTATTCCAGATAAATACTTGGCAGATTACGCGTCTAAAAAAACAGGCCGTCGCTTGATCACGTGGGAAGGGTATTGCCCGACGCATGTAAAGATCTTGCCCGAAGATATTTTAAAGATAGTGCGTCTTCATCCTCAAGCCAAGGTTATGGTCCATCCTGAATGCCGTCCTGAGGTGATTGAATTAGCTGACGAAGTTCTTTCGACAGGCAAGATGTGCACGTTCGCAAAGAATTCAACTGCGAAAGAATTCATCATTGGTACGGAAAACGGCATCATACACAAGCTTCAGAAAGACAATCCTGGAAAGAAATTTTATCCTGCTTCAGACCACGCCATTTGCCCTAACATGAAGCGTGTAACGCTAGAAAAGATCTTGTGGTCCTTGGAAGAGAATAAGGTCGAAGTCCGCGTTTCTGATGAAATACGCCGTCGTGCCCGCAAAGCCATTGACAAGATGGTTGAACTCCTGTAACAACAATTTTCGAGGTCGAACCTTGACCCCGATTGGCGAGGTTCGACCTTGAGTATAGATTTGAAAAATATTGAAATAATGGTACAATAATTAAAGATTTCTGCATTATTCGATTTTCCGCATTTAGGATTTTGGTGTTCTAATCCTAACTTCCCGCACTCGAGTAATTCCTTAAAAAATCACATTAAAAGAAGGGGTTACTATGAGCAAAATAAGGTTTTTTACAGGAGAGCATTATCATGTATATAATCGTGGCATTGAGAAGCGGGATATATTCTATGATTATGCTGATTATTCACGATTCCTTAATAATTTAGAAAAATTTAATAATAATGATGAGTTAGCTTTCAATCCCGAGCCAAAGGAGAGAACGGCCCTGGTAGGAGTTGTCGCATATTGTTTCATGCCAAATCATTTTCATTTGATACTTCAGCAGAAGATCGATGGAGGGATTCCAAAGTATATTCAGCGTTTAGCGACAGGGTATACGATGTATTTTAACAAACGATACGAGCGCTCAGGTGTTTTGTTCCAGGGAGGATTCAAGGCAAAACACATAGAAAATGATCAGTATTTGTTTTACTTGTCACGTTATGTGCATCTGAATCCAGTCGATATTTTAAAAAGTCAAGAGAAAGGGAGTGTCCTGAAGGACCTTTTTAATTATGAATGGTCGAGTCTGCCTTTTTATCTTGAGCCAGATCGCTTGTCAATAGTAAGCCTTCAAAAGGAGACCATTCTTAAATATATCGGAAGCGTTGAAGATTATAGGCGAGATATATCGAATCATACGGAATGCGATTTGAAGGTATTGCAATTTATTAAGATTGATTAAGTCTAGCTTCGAGGTCAGTCTAGCTTCGAGGTCGAACCTTGACCCCGATTGGCGAGGTTCGACCTCGATATAGATGTGTTGAGAAAAAGCAACACGGCAATTTTGTGTCCAATAAAGCAACAGACAGGAGAAGGTAAGCGCTAAGGTTTTGACCAATTTCGTTCAATTCGCACATCCTCGGAATTTCGCTCAAAAATTATTAATCTCTCCAATCCTTTGTATATCAATAAGTTAGCTTCCTGACGAAAATATAATTTTCAAAAAATGCCGTTTGGCATGGAACCTGCAATAGATAGTAACTGTCTGCGACAATATTGGACAAATATAGACATACTAGGACATATACAGACATAATAGTACAAATTAAGACAAAGCTATGCTACAATCAATCTTTCCTAATAATAAGGAGACTAAGATGGAAAACGGTAATGGTTCATTCTTGACAATCACAGAGGCGGCTCGTCTTATCGGCGTGTCTTCCAAGACCATCATTCGTTGGGAAAAGGCCGGTAAGGTCAAGCGTTCTAAACGCGATTTCCGCGGATGGAGAGTCTTTGACGACAGAGACCTGAAAAAATTGAAAGCCTTTCGTGAAACAATATTTTATTAAACTTTTGAATTTAAAGGAGGAAGTAAAAATGAGACACAGATTGCTTATAATTTTAGGTTTATTCGTTTTTTTAGGGAATGCCAATCTTTTGGCGTCTGACTTAGAAGTTGTTGAAAAAGATTTAACGACGCCTGCTGTGGTCACAGAGGTTCAGCCGCAGCCGGAAGTGAAACAAGAAGCAACAGCAACTGTTGCGCCTGTTGTTTCTGAAACTGGGGCTTCAATCGTACGTGCTACGGATCAGGAAAACGCGCCTTCTAAAAAAGTAATGCCCATGCCTGCGCCAATCGCTCCAGCGTCTTCTATGGGAGAGCCTACGCATTACACGCTCGGGCCTGACGATATTATCGAGATTATTGTTCGTCGTCATCCGGAATTCAGCGGGATATATCCCATCAACGCTGAAGGAAAAATCCAATACAAGTTTGTCGGAGATATTGAGATCAAGGGTCTTACAAAGACTGAGGTGAAAGAAAAGATCGCAAAAATATTAAGTAAGTTTATCATTAATCCGGATGTTGATGTGACGATCAACGAATACCGCAGCAAAATTATTTACGTGATTGGTGAAGTCGGTGCTCCCGGGAAATATTATATGAAGGCGGACAAAATTTCTTTAAGAGAAGCGGTTGTCCAGGCAGGCTTACCTACCTTATCAGCGTCTATGAGAAAAACACAGTTGATCAGGCCCGATAAGAGCGGCAAGCCGTTAGAAAAGAGAGTGGATCTGTACGCGCTTCTTTATGAGGGTAAGCTGAATTTGGATTTAGATATGATGCCTGGGGATGTCTTGGTAGTTCCGGCGACTGTTTTTGCAAAGGTTATGCGCATTATTAATCCTGTAGCTCAGCCAGTCATGACTTCCGATAGCATGAGAAGAGTTGCAACGGGTGGCATTTAATGGAAAATTTTTCAAAGTCGATAAACAAAGGAGTTCAAATATGAATGAATCTTTTTTAAATGCAACCCAGCTGCCGCTACGGTATTTAAAGATATTTTTTAGACGAAAATGGCTTTTAGCTATCCCGACGGTTATCGGCCTTATCGGTGGCATTATTATTGGCGGCGTATTGCCTAAAGTTTATGAGTCTTCCAGTGTTGTCATGGTTGAGGAGGAGAAAACTCTCAATCCTTTGATCAGCGGCTTGGCGGTTTCTGTTGATTTGGGCACGCGCATGCGAACGATCCGAGAGCAGATCTTGGGATGGAACAGCTTGGTCCAGTTGGTTCAGCGTTTGAATCTCGATAAAGATGTTAAGTCTCAGGTGCAGTATGAAAAACTTATCACATCACTGCGCGATAAGATCCAGGTTCGCATGAAAGGGCCGGATCTTATTAAGATCGCTTACAATAGCAAATATCCTCAGGAAGCCAAGAAAGTGGTCCAGACGGTTAATGATATTTTTGTTGAAGAGAATTTAAAATCCCAAAATAGAGAATCCTCGGTTGCCATTGAATTCTTAAAAGATCAGATCAAGGTGTATCGTCGTAAGATCAAAGAATCCGAAGTTTCTGATATGCAAGATCAGCTGAAAAATCTTCTTATTGATTCGACAGACGAACATCCTATGGTTAAGGATCTGCGTTTAAAGATCGCTCAGGCCAAAAATGATTTAGAAGATACAACTTTTGATGTTGAGAGAGCTAAGCCCATCCCGAACACCAATCCTGTTTATGAAAACCTGGTCAAGCAAAGATTAGATGAAGTAACAAAGCAGATGACTCAAGATTCTTCCAGTACATCCGGCATGAAGCCTCTGGATCAGATTAATCCTGGAAAAACCGGTTCTGACGAGAGTCTTTATAATCTTCTCTTGTTAGACAAGATGGATAAGACCATGGCGCAGGATGCCAAGGTCAATGAAAGCATTTACAATATGTTATTGCAGCGTTTGGAAACAGCAAAAATCACCCAGAGATTAGAGGCATCAAAACAAGGGACGCGTTATACCGTCCTCGATCCGCCACGGTTACCTTTAAAACCTGTTAAGCCCAATAAACTTTTAGTGATGATCATCGGTATATTTTTAGGCGCGTCAGCCGGTTTCGGCTTGGTGCTTCTGATGGAATTCACTGACCATTCATTTTTAGGTATTGATGAAACCAAAGAATTTTTGGAATATCCTCTTTTAGGCGGTATTTCAAAGATCCTGACTGAAGAAGACATCGCTGTTGCCCGCAGTAAGGGGCAGTATCGCGTCGTGACGTTTACAGTTGTAAGTTTATTGCTGATCATTTTATCGAGTTTGTATTCGTTGTTGTATAGGAGATAAAGTCAGGCAACGGGCAATAGGCAGCGGGCAACAGCAAGCTTTAGCTGATCCCCGATCCCTGTTCCCTGATCCCTAAAAGATCTAACTAGGAGGAAATTAATGGGTAAATTTACAGAAGCATTAAAAAAAGCAGCAGAGCGAAGGCTTGAGCGTGTTGAAAAAAAAGAAGAGATTAAGCCTTATGTCATAAGGACGGTAGCAGATTCAAGGATAGATCCGCATATTGTCGCCTACTTTGATTCGAGCTCGCCTATTTCCGAGCAATACAGGATTCTGCGCACAAATCTTCAGGCTATTGATAAGCCTAGTGCCCCGAAAGTCCTGGCATTGACAAGTTCTATTCACGGAGAGGGCAAGACCGTGACCTCCATCAACTTAGGTATCACATTTGCCCATGACTTGAATAAAAAATCGATTCTTTTGGTAGATGCGGATTTACGTAAAGGGACGCTGACAAAAACATTGGGATTAAATGCGGATAAAGGACTTTCGGACATATTGACCAATGGCACAAAAATTGAAGATGTTCTCTTAAGCATAGGCCGCGAGAATCTTCATATTCTTCCTTCAGGCAAAAAGCCTCACAATCCGGCTGAGCTTATAGGGTCACAGAAGATGAAGGATTTTTTAGCTGAGGTCAGAAAGAAGTATGATTATGTATTTTTTGATTGTCCGCCTGTTATTCCTGTAACAGATGCCAGCATTTTAGCGCCACAATGCGATGGCACGGTGATGATTTTGCAGGCAGGGCGTACACAGAGAGGTGTCCTGACGCATGCGCAGGATCGCCTGCGTACGGTTAAGGCGAATATCTTAGGATTTGTGATGACGAACATCGAATATCACATTCCGGAGTATATATACAGGTATTTGTAGTTTTCAGGCAACTGGCAACAGGCATCAGGCAACAGCAAGCTTTAGCTGATCCCCGATCCCTGTTCCCTGATCCCTGAAGTGAAACGGAGCGGAGTGACTATGTATACGCAATTTTACGGATTTAAAGAAAAACCATTTAATAATAGCCCGGACCCAAAGTTTTTTTATCCGAGTCCTAAGCACGCTGAGGCCTTAGATAGGCTTTTATACGCTGTGACAGAGCGGAAAGGTTTTGTTGTTATTACAGGCGAGATCGGCGCGGGTAAAACTACGGTCTGCCGCGCTCTCTTAAATAAATTAGATGAAAATAATGATATTTGTCTTATTACCAATACACATTTGAATGCCAAAGAGCTGATCATTGCGATTTTAGAAGACATGAGCGTTCCGTATAAATCAGGCACCAAGATAAAGCTTCTCTCTCAGCTTAATGATTTTCTCTTGACCAAGATGGAAGAAAAGAAGAATGTCCTTTTGATCGTTGATGAAGCGCAGAATCTGACACCGTCTGTTTTAGAAGAGATCCGCATGCTTTCAAACTTAGAGACTGATACCGAAAAACTTCTTCAGATTGTTCTCATGGGCCAGCCGCAACTCAAAGAAAAATTAAAGTTAAGAGAATTAGAGCAGTTTAGGCAGAGGATCGCTATTCATTATCATCTCTATCCTTTGACTAAGGATGAAACACGCGGTTATGTGCATCATAGGATTTCCATCGCGTCCCAAAACGGTACTCTAGAAATATTTGAACCGGAATCATTCGATATCCTTTATCAGTTTTCCAAAGGAACTCCGCGTTTGATCAATTATGCCTGTGACAACGCGCTTCTGACAGGCTTTGTTTATGAAAAGAAGAAGATCACAAAAGCCATGATGTTGGAAGCGGTCAATGAGTCTCTTTTAAAACTGAGGGAACTTAGCGATGATGTAAAGACATTATGCTGTGACCAGTGCCAGGATTTTGAACATTGTTCAACGCGCTGGCATCGCGGCGAAAAAGGCGAAGAACAGATTTGTTGTGAGAAGTGCAGTAAGTACTTTTCATGTCACTAACCAGGCATCAGGCAACAGGTATCAGGTAACAGAAAGAAAAAATGGCTGAAATAATAAAAAGCTTTAAAGATTTAAGAGTTTGGAAACAGGCTTATGTATTGGTTTTATCTGTTTATGAAGCAACAAAAGAGTTTCCTAAAGATGAGCTGTATGGAATGACGAGCCAGATGAGGCGTTCTAGCATATCCGTTGTTTCTAACATTGCTGAGGGATACGCGAGGAGGGGTTCAGTAGAATATGCTCGTTTTTTAACTATCGCCTATAGTTCTCTAGCAGAACTTGAGACTCAAATTTTGCTTTCGAAAGATTTAAAGTTTGTTAATGAGGAGTATTTTAATAGATTAATGAGGTTAAAAGACGAGACTGGCGGGATGTTGTATAAGTTGATTCAAAAACTGGCAGTTTAGTTTGCTGTTGCCAGTTACCTGATCCCTGTTTCCAGAGAATGGAGATAGCAATGTATAAACGTACTCTTGCTCAAAGTTTCATATTAGCGTTGGTGGGTTTAAAATTTGTGCTTAAAAATGAGCGCAACATGAAGATTCATTTAGCCTTTGCGACGTTGGCTATTTTAGCTTCCATTTTTCTTAAAATCAGTAATTTGGAATTTTTATTCGTCATTTTTGCGATCACCATTGTTTTGATTGCCGAGGCCGCTAACACAGCATTTGAGCTTTTGCTGGATTTTGTGCACGGAGATAAATATCATCCTGATGTAAAAATATTAAAAGACGTAGCTGCCGGCGGAGTTTTTATCGCTGCCTTAAGCGCTGCTGCGATTGGGTTGCTTATTTTTGTTCCAAGAATTGTAAAACTGATAGCTAAAACATAAAGTTTTTAGGCAACGGGCAACGGGTAACAGGCAACAGCAAGAAAAAATATTTTAAGTTTTCTGATACCTGATGCCCGATCCCTGATCACTGAAAAATCGGAGGAAATACAATGAACTTAGTTGAAAAAATCAAACAAAAAAAAGTGCGCTGCGCCATTATCGGCCTTGGCTATGTGGGTTTGCCGTTAGCTGTAGAGCTTGCGGAAGCCGGTGTTGAAGTTGTGGGTATTGATTTGGATAAATCCAAAGTTGATTCCATCAACAACAAAAAATCCTATATTCAGGATGTGCCGACTGCGCGTCTTAAAGAGCTTGTATCTAAGGGCATGTTGGTGGCAACCACCGCCTATAGCGCGCTTATGAATGTGGATACGATCAATATTTGCGTGCCAACGCCTTTGCGCAAAACTAAAGAGCCTGATATTTCTTACATCGTTAAATCCGCGGAACAGATCACGCGCTACCTTAAGAAAGGTCAGCTTGTTATTTTGGAAAGCACGACTTATCCAGGAACGACCGATGAAGTGCTTTTGCCGATGTTTGAAGCTAAAGGTTTGAAAGTTGGCAAAGATTTCTTTCTGGCATTTTCACCTGAGCGTGTGGATCCGGGCAATCCTAAGTACACTACAAAGAATATTCCTAAGGTAGTTGGTGGTGTGACGCCGGCTTGCACAGAGGCAGCTAAGGCCTTGTATGAATTGGCTATTGATAATGTTCATTCATTGTCTTCAACGCGCGTGGCAGAGACTGTTAAGCTTCTTGAAAATACGTTCCGCTCAGTTAATATCGGCCTTGTTAATGAATTGGCGCAGATGTGCGACAAGATGGGTATTGATGTTTGGGAAGTTATTGATGCGGCTAAAACAAAGCCATTTGGTTTTATGGCGTTTTATCCCGGGCCGGGTTTAGGCGGTCATTGTATTCCCATTGATCCATTGTATCTTTCATGGAAAGCGCGTCTTTATGGTTTTGAAGCAAGATTTATTGAGCTCGCCAGCCAGATTAACGGGGAGATGCCCGAGCATGTTGTGCGTATGGTCGGTGATGCGCTTAATACCAAAGGCAAAAGTATTAATGGCGCGAAAATCCTTATTCTGGGCGTGGCTTATAAAAAGAACGTCAGCGATTGCCGTGAATCCCCGGCATTTGAAATTATCCATGAGCTGAATCAAAAGGGCGCAAAAGTTATTTACAACGATCCTTATGTTGAATCGTTTAAAGAAAATAGCCTTAAATTAAAAAGCGTTAAATTAACACCTGAAGTGTTAAGGAAATCCGACTGCGTGGTTATCGTCACAGATCATGATAAGCATGACTATGATTTTATTGTAAAGAACGCGAGCTTGATTGTTGATACGAGAAATGCGATTAAGGCGAAGAATTCGAAAGTAGTAAAACTTTAATTTTCAGGCAACAGGCAACTGGCAACAGGCAACAGCAAGCTTTAACTGATCCCAGATCCCTGTTCCTTGATCCCTGAAAAAAGGAGATATTATGGAAAAATACCTAATCACCGGCGGTGCGGGCTTTATTGGCTCTAACATTGCCGAAAAATTGATTAAAGAAGGCCATTATGTGCGCGTCTTGGATAATTTTTCAAGCGGCAAAGAATCAAATATTGAATTTACAAAAGGATTAGGCAAGGATAAGTTCGAGCTTATCCGAGGGGATATCCGTAATAAAGAGGATTGCAATAAGGCATGCCAGGGCGTTGATTATGTGCTTCATCAGGCAGCGCTTCGTTCAGTGCCAAAGTCTTTAAAAGAGCCGGAAAGCTACAATGACGTAAATATCAATGGCACTCTTTTCATGCTTCAGGCTGCGTCAAAAAATAAAGTGAAGCGTTTTGTTATGGCGTCGTCTAGCTCGGTTTATGGAGATGTGGACAAGTTTCCTGAAAGAGAAGATTTTTTACCGAAGCTTATTTCTCCATACGCACTTTCCAAACTTACCAATGAATATTATTGTAAGATTTTTTCTGAATTTTTCGAAGTAGAGACGGTATGCTTGCGTTATTTTAATGTGTTCGGCCCAAAGCAGGCATTAGATGATGAATATGCTGTTGTTATCCCAAAGTTCATTCATTGCATTTTGCATGACCAAGAGCCGCCTATTTTCGGCACAGGCAAACAATCGCGGGACTTTACCTATATAGACAATGTGGTTCAAGCCAATATGCTGGCAGCAATTACCCCGGGCATTAAGCATGAAGTATTTAATGTTGCCAATGGCAAGGATAATACGGTTTTGCAACTTGTTGAATATTTAAATAAGATTATCGGCAAAAATATCAAGCCGCAATTATTACCTGTACGCGCGGGTGATGTATTTAAGACCAGCGCTTGCATTGCTAAGATCAAGCGCGTCCTCAAATTTAACCCTACGGTGAATTTTGAAGAAGGACTTCGCAGGACGGTAGAGTATTTCAAGAAGTTAGAGAATAGAGGATAGAAGAGAGAAAGAGCAAGTAGTTTTAATCCATTTTCTATTTTCCATCTTCTATCTTCATAAAGAATACACTAAGTAATCATGAGTAAAACTTACGACAAGATCAGAGAATTTCAAAAACGGCACCAGAAGCCTAAGGTTTCGCCTATTGCTAGCGAAGAGACCTGCAATAAGTATGTCAGTGATCTTTTGAGCAAAAAGGGGAGCGTTTCAGCCGAAGGCAAGGAGCAAAAAGAACCTGCTTTGGTTAATACGGTTTCTGTAGGCCAAGGATTAAAAAGCAAAGTTTTTTTAATTGTTTCGATTTTGATTATTTTAGCACAAGCTTTATTTCTTTCGCATATGCTTCGCGAAGCGCGATCTGAGAGAATACAGGTTCTCAGGCGTTTAAACAGTGTTGAAAAAGAGTTAGCGAGTTCTAAGCAGCAATTACAGAGCGTTGAAAAGGCGCTAAAAGATTCTGAATTAAAATTTTTGACAGTTAGCCGGAAGCTTGAAGTAAGTGAAACAAGAGCTAAGACTCTGGAAAAACAGCTTAATGAACAGAAAGTAAAGATTTTAAGCTTGACGGCTGTTGCTCAAGCATCTTCGCAAAAGCAGTAAGCTCAAGGTCGGACCTCGGGCCCGAACAGCAAGGTTCGACCTCGAAAAGTGGCGAAAGCTTCGCCATTAAAATATTTTATTGCAATAAGTTAACAAATATGTTAATTTAGTGTTATGAAATTAGAACAATTCATTAAAAAAGTCCAGAATTTTCCAGTTATTGACTTAGAGAGTTTGATGGTGGGTTTGAAAAACCCGCAATCTCTTAAAGTTCATATCAGCCGTTGGCAAAAAAGCGGAAAGCTTGTCTCTCTGAAGAATGGGCTTTATATCCTTGCTGACGCTTACCGAAAAGTTGAGCCGCAGGAATTTTATGTTGCTTCGCTTTTGAAAAAACCATCTTATGTCACTATGGAAAAGGCGCTTGAGTATCATGATCTGATCCCGGAAGCTGTCGCTGTTTATACTTGTGTAACGACTAAGCGGCAGGGCCGTTTTGAAACGCCGATCGGGATTTTTGACTATCGGCATATCAAAACTTCTTATTTTTGGGGCTATGAGTCAATGACTCTCAACAATCAGACTGCTTTTATTGCCGGCCCTGAGAAAGCGCTGTTGGATCTGATCTATCTAAAGAATATTCGGGTTTCACCCGGATATTTGGAAGAGCTAAGGCTACAAAATACTGACAAAATCAATCTTAAAAAATTGATGGCTTATGCGCAACGTTTTGGCAGGCCTGGGATTAAGCGTTCGGCCAAAGTCATCAAAAAATTCATTGAGATCGAAATCACGCGGGAAAAAAAATTATGAAAGAGTATTGTCTTGAATTAGTTTCTAAAAAAACCGGTTTTGATGCCAAGCTAAATATCATGCGAGAGTATTTGCAGGCCTATATTTTGCGCGTTATGCATGATGATGGCTTTTTTCGCCGCGCTGCGTTTTTGGGCGGTACGGCTTTACGGTTTTTGTATGGCCTGCCGCGTTATTCTGAAGATCTGGATTTTTCTTTGTCAGATGAAAAAGGTTACGCATTTGACACGTTGATGAAGAAGATTAAAAAGGAGCTGACGCTGGCTGGCTATGATGCAGATATTAGCTATAGTGATGATAAAACAGTACATTCCGCTATGATCAAGTTTGAAAAGCTTATGTTTGAGGCTGGCCTTTCGCCAATGGCTAGCCAGAAATTTTCAATCAAAATTGATGTGGATACACGGCCTCCGGAAGGAGCTATCTTAAAGACTGATGTTGCTAATAAATATTTTCCCATTACGTTTTTGTCCTATGATGCGCCTTCACTCTTTGCGGGAAAGATCCACGCGCTTTTAAGCAGAAAATATACTAAAGGCAGGGATTTTTTTGATTTAGGTTGGTATTTGTCACGTTGGAAAGGTTTTGCTCCTAACATGGCTTTGCTGCGTAATGCCTTGATTCAGACGAGTTGGCCCAAAGATATGCCAACTGATGAGACCTGGCGCATTTTATTGGCCGGTGTTGTCAAAAATACCAATTGGAATAAGGTCAAAGAGGACGTTGAGAATTTTTTAGAAAATCCAGCAGACTTAAAAGTCTTTACGCAAGAAAATGTGTTGCAGTTAGTAGAGAAGGTTTAAATCCGTAGACGCAAGGCTTAGCCTTGAAAAGAAGTATTGGTTTTGTCGGACTTCGAACTTCTAATCTCGAGGATAATGATTCTATGAATAATGTTTATGCAGTTATACTTGCCGGTGGAATAGGGAGTCGATTCTGGCCATTGAGCAGGGAATTAGAGCCTAAGCAGTTTTTAAGCTTTAAGGGCAAGGCGTCTTTGCTTCAGCAGACCATTGAACGTGTGCTTCCT